>JADFYJ010000018.1 GCA_015233115.1 Candidatus Omnitrophota bacterium
CTGGTCGAGCTTACCAGAAGTCCCGGAGTTCTTACTGATAGCACTGGCTACCGTCTCAACCAAAATGTTAAGGCGTCTCAATAAGAACAACGTATGCCTGTAGTGGGCCCGAATTAAAATAGCCCCAACGACTAAAACAGCTGTAATAAGCAGCGTCACCCATCCGCCTTCATTAAACTTTAAAACAACCATGGTGACTAAAATAAAACCGGTCATAACAAAACCCACGCCATTTACCAGCAACTTCTTGAACCACTTCTTTTCTTCTCGACGGCAATTCCACCAATGCCGAACCATCCCCATTTGAGAAAGACAAAAGGTAATAAACACGTTAATACTGTAAAGAACGACGAGTAGATGAAGCGATCCTTTGGTCAAGAAAACAGTTAGCAACGCTGCCGATCCCATCAAAATGACACCGTTCTGAGTCACCAACCTATCACTCAAGCTGGAAAAGCGAGTCGGAGCCCAGCGATCGATAGCCATGTTTGATAACACGCGCGGGCCGTCAACAAAACCTGCCTGTGCCGCTACAAATAACAGCATCGCTTCCGAAACCAATGTCACCAACAAGAACACCTGCCCCCCTTTTCCCCAAGAGATGGTCATGTTTTCTAATAATACAGCATTCAGCGTCTTGCCTTCAACATGTTGCACATTAAAAAGTAAATACGCAATCATCAGTCCTGCGACCGTCACTGCCAAGGAGACCGCCATATACTGCATTGTTTTTTTCCCTGTCAACACTTTAGGCTCACGAAGAATAGGCAACCCATTAGACACCGCCTCAATCCCGGTGAACGTCCCTGCCCCAAGACTATACGCGCGTAAAACAATAAACAACAAACCAAACCAACCCACTTCTGCACTGACCGAACGAACTTCCCCTGCTCCCGCGCTCATAATCTGAGGAACTTGGCTCAGGTGAGTCGCAATGGCATAAACAATAACCACAATGTGCGTTAATACAAAAGTCATAAATACCGGGGTCAATTGAACTACTGTCTCCTTGACGCCTCGCAAGTTCATGAGGATAAGAAGGAAAACTCCTGTCAAAGAACAAGGGACAAGAAGTCCCTGCCAACCTGAAGGGAAAAAACTGAACAGTGCGGCCATGCCGCTGACAACAGAGATAGCGATGGTCAAAACATAGTCAATTAAAAGGGCACAACCGGAAACCATCCCGACCGTCGGATTGATAAGCTTGCTGGCGACTAAATACCCTCCGCCGCCCGATGGAAAAAGTTCAATAATTTGCGAATAACTGGCACTGACAACAAAAACCGTCAAAGCCGTAAGTATCGCCACAAATATCCCTAAATATGTATGCCCGTGAAGAGCCAAAAAAGCTTCCTCTGGCCCATAACAAGACGACGACAACCCATCCGCACCCAAGCCAACCCACGCCAAAACCGCGATCAATGATAAATGATGAAAGACATTCTTATCCTGCGGGTCTTTCGCTTTACCAATAATAACGTTCTTCATCGATTTTAAAAAAGACATACCATCCTCCTTTAAATATCCCTCGTCTCGGGGTTCTATTAGAACACACGTATCCTCGGGATGTGTTTGAAAGAATCCTTTCAAAAACAAAAAAACCAAGAGCTCACCCCTGGTTTATATCCACATGGTTGAGCTGACGAGGTTAGCTGACGGGCTCGGGTTGTGTGACCCTAATCCTCCGCAGTTAGCGGACACCTCGCGCCATTCCTCATGCGCGAGAGTGTGAGATATTAGCCCCCGGACCTTACGGTCCTGTTTGGTTTCCCCGCTTTCCATAAAACATCCGAAGATGTCTCAAGAAAATTAAGCGTTCTATATTCAAATCTTCATAAAGCAAAAAAGCTCGAGCGCAATTATCCATTGCATTCGAGCTTCATTGCCCAACGACCTTTAATAGCCGTCTATTTTTTTAATATTAGCAGATTTCTATTCTTCGTCAAGGTAAAACGCGCTCGCACCCTCACGTTCATCAATGTCCATATCCATATGGATGTTATCGTAATGATCAGCCCAAAAAGAACAATGACTTATTTCCCCTATTTGCTAACTTTTTTCTCCATTCTTATTACAAAACAAAAATCCTTAAAATACAATTATTTTTTCTCAGCCCCAGCCGCGGGTATGCCTTTGGATTCGACGCTAGGTTCAACCGCTGTTTCTACCTTGGGTTGTTCACCCTTAAGAACTCTCACCCCGGCAGATTCATTCGTGCCTACTTTAAGCTTAATTCTCACCCTATCTCCAACTTTAATCTCTGCCGCTGCCTTAGCACTAATTTTTATAGTCCTTGATTCTCCAGTCTTCTCTTCTTTGACCACAATGGTATTTGCTGTGGTATCGATAGAAACTACTTCCGCCACGATCCGGTCATACTTCTGTTCCGCCTTATTTTTACTGCCCGATTTTGCAGCCCAGCTCGGCATGGCCACGCCAAGGACCAACACCATCATTAAAGCTATTCCTAAATTTTTTTTCACACGCCCTCCTTTGTTAATTTTTAATATTTAAACATTTTACTAAAATAAATTAAAATAGGGGTTAGCCTCTTTTTATTTCTTTATAAACTCAACAGCCAAACCATGCGTTTTACAATAGTTGTTTATTTTTTCGTCAGCTGTCATAATCGCCGCGTTAATATTTTTTGCCGTCGCAATAATCATCCGGTCAGCAGGATCTCCGTGAAACGAATCTCCAAGCTGCGTACTGTCCAGCATGACATCAATCGATAATGGTTCAAGAAATAATCCATAACCTTTAAATGATTCTTTGACCCAAAGCGTTACATCTTTGGACAACGATATCCTTTTTTTCGCGACCAACATTCCTATTTCCCAGACCGAAATGGCAGAGATCCGGACTAATTCGTGTGAAGCATATTGATTTATAAGGGAAAGATACTTTTTATCATTGAGTTCTTCACTGCCATTTAATAACCATATCCAGATATGCGTATCGAGCAGTAAATATTTTGTTTTGTTTTTTGGATTATTGGACATCCCATGACTCGCTGATTGGAGAAATGATCTCTCCTTTAATAACGACAGTATCTTTTAAAAACCCAAACAACGGATTTTTAATTTGCGGATCAACGCCGACCAATTTCGCGACAGGCCTCCCGTATTTTGTAATAATAACTTCCCGGTGATGTTTTTGCACATCATCCATGATCCGCAAACACCCGGCTTTAAATTTTCCAGCGGTAATGATCATTTTTGCTCCTATTTATTCAAAGGATATCATGGTCATACTTAATAGTCAATATCTTTACTTGGAACGACACCTTATCACCCTTACACGATCGAACCTGTGTGTGAGTTAATCCCTACTTTTTATTAAAACTTTCGCTCAACAAACAAAGCATTTTAACGATTTTATATATTTCCGTCTCCCCCTGCTCATTAGTATCGTTTCCAATAATCGCCTCCATCTGATTCTTTTCAAAGACTAAATCTGACAACCAAAAAACCCCTGCAAATAATTGTTCAATAGTATTTTTATTAACTTGCAGAAAAAATTCAATATGCTGATTTTTTTCACCTATAGCCGTCACCTTTTGAAGTTCAAAATTAGGAATTTTAATAATCTTTTCACCCAACAAACCAGGTAAATTCCCCTGCGTGAGGTAAAAATCTGGACTTTCGATAATGGGAATCACAACAGAGATGTTTTCACTTCGGTTTTGATGCCGGGTTTTACTACTAGACCCTTCCCATTTATAAGATGCCAATACTTCAAATTGTTGCGAGTCTAAATGGCCTTTAACGTGTATTTGATAGCGGTCAAGCTCATGACAACTCCAGCCATATCTTTTGGATTCCTCAATAATATCAAAAAAGTAATTTTTCCCTCGATACGGATGCTTCCGTAACTCATCCCTCCGGATACTTTTAATTGGCTTTGCAAAGAAAATAAGCGATAAGAAAAACCCAAACAATATCAAGCCAAAAGAGCCGAAACTACAATAACCAAAAACCTTTTCTAACGGAGGAAAGAAGAAATGACATAAAGCCGTCAGAAACATAAGGACAATCGGCATACAAATAATAATCACCAAATAATTGAAATTGGTGATTTGTCCTTTGTCATTAAATCTGACCATAAGCTAATCTCCTTTTCAAAATAATATCGCAAACCATCGAAATTAGCAATAACACTAATTGTAAGTTCTAAATCCTATCAAGGGTCAATGAAAAACCCGCTGCAAGTCATGGACTCACAACGGGTTCATATCAGGGTCCCAGGGTGGGGTCACGAGTAAAAACCTCTCTGTTTTTCCCCAACATTACTATAGAAACATTTACCATTTTGCAGGTCAAATTCTCAAATCAGAGAGTTTTTCCTCAAGATTTTTGTCCAAAATGTCCGCTTTTTGAGAGGGCAAAAAACTGTAACTCTCTAGCGTGTAATATTTTGAGTGTTGTCCAGGGTTTAGAGGTGGACAAGGGTTTTTGGGGTTAATTTGCCTCAGTTCTAATCTCATACCCAAGCATTTTATACGTCTTTAAACGCCGCTGAAACATCCGCTCCAACACGGACACGCTTTTGTCGACGTAGTCATATATACGAATATCTTTTTTATCCTTATGATATCGGTGAAGACGTCCTGCATACTGAACAATCTTACCCTTAAACGAACTTGGCATGGTCAAAAAAAGTGTGTCCAAACGCGGCGCGTCAAAACCTTCTCCGATATACGACCCCGTCGCTAAGATAACTTTTCGGCAATTCTCAGGACTTTCTTTGATTTTTTCAAAAGCGTCCCGCCTTGCTTTCTGACGCACTCCGCCGTGCAATTGGAATAAAACATCAACCTTGCCCTCCAATAATTTCGCCAAAAATTCCAAATGTTCCCGTCTTTCTGTCAAAATTAATGGAAATCTTCCTTCCTCCAATGCCTCCACAACATCCTGCACAATAAGCTGATTTCTTTCAGTATCTTCTATCATTCTGCTTGATACATCATGAATTTTAATATTATCGTTCCATTCATGCTCGAAATCTGTAACCCGCGGGATAACCCAAGATGCTGACACATGAGCTGAAAGATCTTTATGTTTGATCCTGTGAGATATCGGTCCGCACTGCATGTGAATAATCGGCTGATGCCCGTCCCTCCGGTATGGCGTGGCTGTTAATCCCAAAACATACTTCGCCTTTACCTGCAAAAGAACCTTCTCAAAAGAAACTGCTCCGACGTGATGGCACTCATCTACAATAACAAAACCATAATCTGCAATACGATTATCGACCCCATCAGCTAAATCCATGCTCTGAACCATCGCTATATCGATAATTCCATTTGATTTGTTCTTTCCCCCGCCTATCTGCCCAATCTCTTTTTTGTCGATTCCCAAAAGGGAAGATATCTGAAGCCTCCATTGATCCATCAAAGGTTTACGATGAACCAAAATAAGCGTGTTCATTTTTCGTTGAACAACAGCCGCGAGAGCCAAGACAGTCTTACCCATGCCCGGCGGCGCCACAAACACACCGAAGTCCGATTCGATGACTTCCTTCAGAGCAGTCTCCTGTTCTTCATTAAGCTCACCTTTAGATTCAAAATCAACGTGCTGATCAATGCAGCGCTTATCTTCAACCTTCAAACCAACGCCATACTCTTCTAAAAGCGCATTCACATCATTCAGACATCCTCGCGGCAACGAAAGATATTCGTCAACAATTTCCGCGCAACAAATGACCCGAGGAGTGGCATGCGTGGAAAACCTCATCTTCTGCTTTTTGTAAAATTCCGGATTCTGGAATGCTGCCAAATGTTTAAGCTGATTGAACAAAACCGATGGCCCCGTTCCGGTTTTGATGTATATCCGGTTAGCCAGAACAGCCTCAAGCACCTTAGGTAATTCTCTAATTTCAACCTTAAACCGTTTTTTTCCAGAAGGAAGCCTCATCCACGGTTCATCATCCTCTTCAACCGGACTATGTCGGGCAGCAATGACTTGACCATTTTTTGTCGCCTCACCTACAAACGTTTCTACCTCCTTGTAACACATTTTTTTGATAGACGACAAAAATATCCACTGATCTGAATAAGGCATGCCGTCGTCATTAATAAAAACGCTGTTACCCTTTAACATGGCTTCTTTCTGAAACGGAAGCGCAATCAAATTACCAAACCCGCCTTTTGGCAAAGTATCCTGGTTCGGAAACAGGCGGTCATAACTCTTCATGTCAATCTGATAACGCCTCGCCATGGTTTTTGTAATCAAAGAACTTCCCAGTTTCCGTGCCAATACAGCGGGGATTTCTTCATTGAAAAAAATCCAGACATGTCCTCCGTTTCCGGAACGCGATCGCTCCACAACGGCAGGAATACCTTCCTCACGACTAGTCGCAATGACAGCGCGAACATCCTCCAACCAATGCTCCTTATCGAAATCCATCGCCAAAAAGAAACAGTTTTCATTTTTAAGCATTGGATAGACACCCACGACCTGACTTCCAGCCAAATGTTGTTTGATGGCGATATTATCGAGAGGAAAAAACTGCTGATTGGGGCATTCGGAACACTTAACAGCAGGTTTCTTGCAAAGACTCCTTACCCATTCGTTCTTGCAGGCAGGACTATAACCACGTTTACCAGTACGGTTGTTAACCCATAACCGGGCATAAACATCACCCCGGCCACGGAAATAACTCTGAAATAAAATGATTTTATCATCACAAAATGTGCGTTGTTGATGTGTGCCTTCTTCGACGCGAGGTAAAGCTTGAGATGACTGCGATTTCTGAAGGCATTGTGCTTTTAGATTGGTCAAAAACGTGATCTGCTCATCAATCTGTTTGATCCGGCTCTCAAGATCATCCTTATCGCGGAATTCATTCATTTGATTCCTTAATTTCCAAAAAGCCATTTATAAACCGGGACAACTTCAATATTCTTCCCAGCGATTTGCAATTGCTCTTCCACATCATCTGTTAAAATAAGCCCAGTTTTAAGCTTCAGTTCATCCATGGCCTTCACAAGAGCATTGATCTCTCTTTGCCTCGTTTTGTCATTACGCAAATTATCAGCAACCTGAATCAGCTTCAAATCCTTCCGGCCGAACTTAACCAAAAAGTCGACCTCCAGATTATTTGACGTTTTATAATAATAAACTTCCTGATAATTACGCCTCAGTTCAAGAAATACCAAATTCTCCAAAAACTTACCTTTATTTCTGGAAAATTGAAAAGCGACCGACTCGGCTAAACCATTGTCGATACAATAAATTTTCTTTAAAGCGACAAACTGCTCTTTTAAAGAAAATGAGAATTTATTGATAAGAAATATCAAATAACTATTCTCTAAATAATCCGCGTAACTTTTGATCGTGTTCATACTGCCAACCCCAAGAACTTTCTTCAAATTGTTATACGAAAACGTCCCACCGATATTGCTTAACAGATACAGTCCCAACTCACGCAACGGCTTGACTTGCTTGATACCATATCTTGCCACAATATCCCGGTAGAGAATGTCCTCGTAAACCCGTTTCAAAAGGGTTTGATCCTGATATTTTAAATATTCAGGCATGCCGCCATGCTGAAGATATTCAGCAAAATACTTTTTGACTGCAGCCCTTTCTACAGTAAGAGATAATCCCTGCTTGGACAATTTAAAACCTTTGAATGAAAGAAATTCCACGAATGAAAACGGGAACAATTCTACGCTGATGTTCCTGCCGGATAATTTTGTGCCAAGTTCTTTGCTTAACAAAGAAGCGTTTGAACCCGTGATAAAAAACTTGCAACCCTTCCCCTGCATCCGGCGGACAAAAACCTCCCATTTGGCAACATTTTGAATTTCATCAAAAAAGAAAACTTTTTTATCGCCGTAAAGCTCTAAAAAAACTTCATAGAGATCATTAAAATCATCAACGGTAAACTCGATGAGCCGTTCATCTTCAAAATTAAGGTAATAAATACCATTTTTATAGAGATCGTTTATAACCTGATTAAACAAGGTTGACTTACCGCAACGACGCACACCGGAAACAACCACAGCATGGGGTAAAGCAGCATGCCGCACAACCACGCTCAAGGCCCCCCTGGGAACACCCGGGCTTAAATTTCGACGGTCTTCTGCCTGTTCAAGGATTATTTCTTTTAATAAAGATTTTTGCATTTAGGCTTCTCCTATCTCATTACTGATGAGAGCATATCACACATAGTTCTCACTGTCAATGATAACTATTAAAAAGCACTTATTATCTACATGTCACAACAAATTATATCACCATATTAACTCTATTGTTTTTATAATGTATCGTTCAACCATATTATTAGTCGTTAAGGAGAAAACCATGCGAAAGTATTGGGAATTCACGGAAAAAAATATGTTCAGCGAACTTTTGTCTTTTCTGGGCAGAATGACCCAAGAAAACTTAACTCATCAAATCGAATATCTAAAAATTGAGAATGAGATATTGCGTAAACGTGTCGGCAAAAGCATCCGGCCAACGCCTATTGAAAAAAGAAAACTTTTAAGATTCGGCGCTCCCCTTGGCAAAGATTTGAAGAACATTATCACCGTCGTAACATATGAAACCTTTCTCCTTTGGGTTAGGAAATACAAACGTAAAAAAGATTCTGAAAGAAATAAACAACGCGGCAGGCCTAAAACCCTAGCAGAAATCCGGCAGTTAATAGTGCGACTAGCCAAAGAGAACTCCTGGGGATACGTTCGGATAATCGGAGAGCTAAATAAACTCGGCATCAAACGTATGTCAAAAACCACTGTAAAAAACATTTTAAAAGAAAACAATATTGATCCTGTTCCTCAAAGATCACAAGATTCCTGGAATAACTTCATCAAAAGACATTTTCAAACTTTATGGGCATGTGACTTTTTCACCAAACAAGTTCTTACTGCACTAGGGCCAAGGATATTTTTCGTTTTGTTTTTTATAAATATCAAAACCAGGCGTGTTTATGTCACAGGATCAACCCAATACCCCAATCGGGAGTGGGTAAATAAACAGACGGAAAAAATCCTTCCTCATCTCTGTGGCAACAAAGACGATAAATGCTTATTAATTCGTGACAGAGATAAAAAGTTTTCCAAAGAGTTTGATGAATTGTTTAAAAATTCCGGCTTTTATGTGCAAAAAAATCCCATTATGTCACCCAATATGAATCCCTATGCCGAAAGCTGGGTGGGTTCGATTAAGCGCGAATGCCTAAATCATTTTCTTGTCTTCGGTGAACGACACCTGAGATATCTCATAAGTGAATACGTGGATTATTACCATAAAAGCAGGCCCCACTCATCAATGGGCAACGCGCCGCTCGAAGGAATTAAAACGAGTAAAAGAAACATAGGTGAAATTAAATGCCAGACAAAACTAGGAGGGCTGATCAAAAATTATTACCGCGGATAAAAACAAATGCATATAAATTAACGAAGGAAATATCGGGCGGAGCTTTGTCTTTGAGGCCAAAAGACTACGCCTCACCGACGAATTTAAATTTATAAAGCAAATTTAGAAGGAAAATATAATTTTCTTTATTTAAAAAACACCGATTTCCTTCCTGTTTAGAGGACGTGTATAATTTTTGTACCTGCCGCCTTTTGGAACATCAAGACATAAAAAAAGCCCCAACCGTATTAACCGATTAAGGCTTTTTACTATCTTCCTCTCGTCCCGAGAGGTTTATTAATGGGGTGGCTGACGGGGATCGAACCCGCGACCACAAGATCCACAATCTTGTGCGCTACCGCTGCGCTACAGCCACCAAAAATTAAAAATATACATTCAGGTTGTCCTGAGCCTGCCGAAGGGCCACCATAAAATTTTTAAAAAATCTGTTTCAAGAATGCCACATTTTAACACAAAAAAATTTTGGAGCAATATTTTCTTTACACCGGCACTTTATTCACTTAATTAACTCCTAGGCAACGCGTCCAATTTCATATCGAACAATACGTCGTTTACCTTAAAATTATCTAATTGAGTCTGAAATTGAAAATGGCCTTGCAACACGACATTATTGATCAGCTCGGTCGAAGATAAAAACCCAAGATTTACTCCTTCTAACCTTTGAATTTGGGGAAAGACATTATCTTTGGTCAATTTACCTTTAACACTCACGACTTTATCCTTAATCGTGATCTCACTTTCCAGCCAAGACTCTCCTTTGCTTTCTTTTGCTACCACCCGCCCGTCCAGATTTTTCGTCAAAAGATCAACCCATCCCGCCCCTCTCAAAGATGATTCCGGCCAAAGATCTTTAATAGCTTGAAGTTTTACTAGAATTTGAAACGGAACCGGGCCGGCGACCACAGGAACAACCACATCCTGAAGTGAGATGCGTATCCGGTCTGCAACCACAATCCGGTCTTGGCTTAAAAAATTAAAATAAAATTTTCCCTTCGCGTTATATACATCAACCTGACGAATTAAAATCTGAAAATTTTTATGTGTATTGACCAATCCCTCTTTTGTTGACTGTCGGATAGGCATCGACACATTCTGAACTGAAAGAGTTCTCTCTTTGCCTTCCCGGGTTAATAGCATAGGCTCCCGGACAATCAGATGATCCACGGTTAACCTGCGGGACAATATTTCCGAAATATCAAACTGAAACGAAATCTGCTTAGCCTGCATAATCCCGGCGATTCGCGGCGTATAAATGCTCATGCCCCGAGGAAATTCATACGCGATCGCGGAGAATTCCACTTTTCGGTCCAGCGCGGCCGTAAAAAAATCTTCAACGAAGGTTTTACCGTAAAACCGGATAAACAGGCTGACGGAAATGAACGCACCTAATAAAAAAGCAGCCACCACGAATAATATGCGGAAAAATATGCTGAATAGTTTCATATCTTTTAAAACCTATAATAGTGAAAAATGAATATTTTTTATGCCTTCCGCGACATTTACTATATTTTTAGACGTTGAGATAACAAAACTTGGACTTTTGACTTTTCCCGTTAATTTAAACCATCTTGAAATATTTTTCACCTTCGATGACACTATGGTTGAAGACAATTTGATCTCTAAAGGATATATGTTGTTTTCCGATTCCAAAAGAATGTCCACTTCAACGCCATCCGTGCTTCTAAAAAAATATAGATGCTTTTCATCTCCCCAACCAGATAATTTTTTATACAACTGGGCCACACATGCCGTTTCAAACAATGCTCCAGCCATCGGCCCTTTTAATGCGTGCTCTGCCTCTTGCAAGCCAACCAGGTAACACACAAGTCCTGTATCCATAAAATAACAACGCGGCGTTTTAATAATTCTTTTCCCAAAATTATTATAATAAGGCATTAAAAAGAAAATCAACCCGCTGGCTTCAAGCAAGGTCAGCCATTGTTTTATCGTCGGTAGTGATACCCCCAATTCCCGTGATAACTCAGCCGTGTTAATTTCCTGAGCTGTCCGGGCGGCTATCAACTGAACAAATCGCTCAAAATCTCTTAAGTTAGACTCTTTTATATTACCCCTGATATCTTTATCAATATAGGTCTGCACATAACTTTTAAACCATAACTTTCTGGTTTCCTTATTGCTCAATACACTCTCGGGGTATCCTCCTTTTAATATCCAATCTCCGACAGAAATTTTATCAGATTTGACCACCGTTGCCTTCTTAAGATCAAAAATATAGTCTTCTATTCCTTTGATTTTTTGATCAGTCATTTGCAAAGTTTCATCTATTCCAAATGGATATAAATGCAACACCGCTATCCGCCCAGCCAGAGATTCACTGATCCCTTTCATTAAAACCCATTGCTGCGACCCGGTAAGTATCCATTGAGCAGGCTTGTTATCTTTATCGATTCTGGCTTTAATATAAGAAAAAAGTTCAGGGACGTTTTGTATTTCATCAATAATGACTGGCGGAGCATATTCTTCTAGAAATCCTCTGGGATCTTCAGTCGCGTAAGCGCGAACATCCATTTCATCAAGCAGCACATACTTGTAATTCTTAAATAAATGTTTTACCAGCGTAGTTTTTCCCGCTCTGCGCGGCCCCCCCACAAAAAACGCCGGAAACGATTTCGCTGCCTGAGTGATCGTTGATTCAAGATTTCGCTTGCTGTACATATTTGAAATTATAAAGTACTACTTTATTTTGTCAAGATTAAAATCTTCAAAAAAGACCCATTAGAAAAGCAGCTAACACTCTTAAACGCAAACCGCTTTGAGATTTAAAAAAATCCAATATATGCCTGCGCCCTAAATTAATCCCAAAAACACAGGCAAATCAGGGATCGTTCGAATGTTCAATATCACCGGAGCTACACCTGGCGCGTTTAAGAATTGCTGCAGCATAACAGGGTCAATACTATATTCAAAACCTTTGCCCTGCCTGTCAACCCCGACGGAAAAATGCGCGGCGTTTAAATCAATACCCCCGTTTTCCGCAACCATAACTGATTTAGGCTCTATAACTTCATTGATTTCGATGACCTTATCTTTGTTTCTATACTGCAACATTCGCAAACCTTCCCGCGCTTCTGCTTTTATCCATAGTGGATAATCATTATCATTGCCTTTAAGCGCCTCTTTTAACGGCGCATATACCTGATCATAACTCCCGATGTAACCTAAAAGCCGGGCAGACCATTTTCGTGAGTTCGTATCCGCAGAAACATTTTTCAGATTTTTTATTAATGCAGGGACAGCCTTTTCTCCCATGGCTGTAATGGCATTATACGGAGCACTATTAGTAGTTTCTTCGGGATGTTCATTCGTCAACTGACTTATATATCCTTCTGCGCTCTCATTTTCTTTTGCATCAGTACTTGGTCGTATTTCAGATGCCGGCTGTACCGGGGCAGCTACCGTTATGCCTCTTTCTTTTAAACGTTCTAAAGCATGTTGTGCTTCAATCTTATGCCATAGCTCATACTGGTCGCTGTTGATAACATCTTGCAGAACAGAAACTACTTCCTGTCCCCCTACTTCTCCTAAAAGCAGAGCCGACCATTTTCGTGAGTTAGTATCAGCGTACAAATTGGCAAGATTTTTTATCAAAGCCGGAACCGCTCTGCTCCCCATTCTGACGAGCTGCTTATAACTTTCGCTATTCACAGTATCTTCGGTTTTTTCTTCGGCCAATTTATTAATGTATCCGAAGGCCTTTGTTTCGTCGGAATCCGCATCATGTCGGATATGTGTCAATGCGTTGAAAGGATTTCCCCTGGTAAAAAATGGATCTTGTTGCCATTGTTGCATCACCTCAACCGGGGGACGAAAGTCACGTTGCGCGCCATTTTCAAATTTACTAATATCAAAAATAGTTAACCCAACGATTTCAGGAAACATCCCATTCTTGAGATCCTGTCTAAGGTAATTCCGAAATTCATTCTTAGCATCATCGGGCATAGCAGAGCCCATTTCTCCCATGATAATTGGAATGCCATATTTACTTAGTTTACTGATCATCCCCGTCGTTAATCCGTTAAAATTACCTCCCCCTGGAGGATAACTATAGGCATCCAGGCCAATCACATCCACCTCATTGGAAATATTTGATAAAATATAGTCTAATAATTGATAGTTGCTTTTTTGTTCAATTCCCTGAGGCTCGAAGTTGTGAGGTGAAAAAACAAAAAGCACATTATCCGCGCCGTTGTTTTTATATATTTCTATAATCCTTTTCCACGCCTTAATATAATTATCAGCGTCTTGTCTTGTTTTTACTGACCAAGCGTACCAACCCCCCATTGGTTCATGCATGGGACGTATAAGGACTTTCTTTCCATATTCTGCCGCCGCTTCTGCCCTGACTTTTAACTGAGCATCGAATTTCCCGCCATTAATCATATCTAAAACTTGACCCTTACCAAACTCTAAAACTTCATGAGGCACCTGATTTTCTTTTAGCCGCTTCCATTGATCTGTGATGGGCTTATCATAAATACTGGTGAAGAAAAGTACAGAAGCCGGAAGAACGCCTGGTCCCGGTATTCGATGGTCAAATTTTGATGTAACGGATTCACCTTCTCCAGCTTCTCCTCCAACATAGCCGCCATCAAAAATTCCAATACCCATTCCTCGTTGACGAGTTGTTCCAACATCTAAGATCATCGGACTTTGAATAAGCACTTTTCCTCTTTCGGAAGCCGCTTTAAATTTAAGCGGTTTAACAGCAGACCAATTAAACTCTGAATTCCGATTTTTGATCGCGTCCAGCCGGATCAACGCAAATTGTTTTGATCCATTCACACTAATATGTTCCGTTGATGAAAAACCTATTTCACGGCCTTGATCATCCTCAAATACAACATCATATCCTGATCCATCAGCTCCGGAGATAGTGAATCGAAAAACCAGGTTATTTAAATTATCGGAGAAATCTATGGTTTCTTTTCCATTGGCCCATTGAAATGTCGTCCACATGTCGCCTGATTTCTGCCATTCCCACGTGACAGACTTGCGGAGACTGTTATCCGGGTCTATTCCAATAATAACCGGATTGCCTTGCGTGATGTTTTTGATATTACTCTCTTGCAACGCAATTTCATTAACAACTTTTGCTGAGCCAATAGAAGCATTTCTTAATGATGGAAAGACATAACTCCGTTCCAGCTCTACTCCCCGGCTCTGTGTTTGCTTCGCCGATAACTCGGCTGCTGGTAAATGATTGCCCGTTAATAATAAACAAGCGGACATAAATAATATCCTTCCCAACCTATTCAATCGAGAAAACATTGGAGCTTCACTAACATCAGCTGGTTTAATTTCAATTAAAAGTTCTACAGGGGAGAGGACGCTTCCTGCCGCCAGCTTCCCTTCCGCTTCTGATGCGAGCATAGCCTGGCTGGCTTGACTTAAAGGAATTCCGCCTGAGAAATATTTACGCGCAACAATCTGCTGTGTATTCGGATCATATTCTTCTTTAATGGCATTGCTCGCGCCTTTGCGAAAGGCTTCGACATATTGGTTATAAATTTTTTGTTTTTCAAGAGAAGCTAAGAAATAGCGCACCAGCTTTTGTGTTTCTTTTTTAAACGCATCATTTGGTAAAAGTTCTGTCCCTTTATCTACAATAAAGTCGAACTTGAGTGGATTCTGCGGATCAAGGTTCACACCCTTAATGATCGCTGGCACAAAATTTGCAGTAGTAACAATACCTGGCATTACAGCAAGCCCATTCGACGAGCTCAGGGCAAGCTGTGCTTGTGCGTATTGCGGCGGTACTGTGAAGGTTAATGAAATGACGATCAGCAAAATACTGGAAATAACTTTTTTTATCGAAAACATATGGTGCTCCTCATTTCTACAGGAATATTTTTTGTGAAATAGTGGTAAAAGTATGCCATATAGATTTTAAAATTGCTAATTTTTGGCATTGCCTATTCGATAGTATAAAATTGTAAATCAATTAGAAGATGTTTTTGGAATGAGTTTTTTCTGGAAGTATTTAAATTTTAATTAATTAAAATTTTCCAACACCCATTGGTAAAAACGTGTCGTTACTTTAACCATTTCTTCCGCATCCGCGTGTCTGGCGCTGCGGCTCTCATACTGGACCATATTTTTACGGGCAATTACTTTGCGAAGCTGTTTGGATTTTTCCAGAGCATTCTCAAAATCCAACTGAGATACCAAATCACAAACATCAAGATGATCCTGAGAAATCGAGCGCACACCGCGATTATGGACACAAATGGCATCTGCTGAAGATATGGCACATTGTACGGCAAGGGTTGCCGCGGCGTTCCAGTTCTCGGAATTAAAAGCATGGATCATCTGATCATAATTGTCCTGTGCCTTCTTTAAATAATCACGGGCTGCAGAACGGTTTTCTTGTCGCACTTTTGTTTCTTTGGCTGTCATTTTAGATCTCCAATGGTTCTTTACCATATAAAACAGAATACGATTTTATGAGCGTCGATACCGGCGGGCTATTTCTTTTTAACATTTTGCTGAATTCATCAGCCATCTTAATGTAAGCGTCAAGCCGTAGCCCGAAATAAGCAAAGAAATCCGATGCTATTGGCCCAAAGAATGCATCTTCAACTTTCTCAAGATCCGCGGCTTTCTTCACGATAACGGCTAAATCCAGATCGCTTCCTGGCTTGGCACTGCCTTTCTGAACACTGCCATAAAGAATGACAGAAACAACAGCCCGCAAAATCCCTGCATCTTTCATCCCCTGAATGACCTTTTCTTGGGCGTCATTCTTCCAATTATCCTCTGCCTTGAACATCGGTAGAATGACTTTCTGAACAATCCGGTCTTTACGGTTTAAAGAATAAACATGCTGATTACCTATCAATTCCATCGTGACGATACCTGCGGCATCTAAAGCTTTTAATGCGTCGTGGGTTGAAGGAATGGAAAATCCGGCGGCACGCGCGATCTCACTGCCGCCCATACGCCGGTCAACACCAGAAGATAGAACACGCATTATGGCAACTTTGGTTTGTGAATCCAAAATTTTTTCTAAAGGACGAGCACCTGTCATAAGCAATTCCTTACGTTCGTTAGGTTAACCTTATGATAAGCATACCATATGTCCCCTGATTGTCAACACTAAGAGCACGGAGAATATTTGTGACCACAATGTGAAAAAGGAAGGAAGTAGAAAATAAAACGACCCCGGCCCGATTCGAACGGGCGACCTACAGCTTAGAAGGCTGTTGCTCTATCCATCTGAGCTACGGGGCCGATAAAATTGAACATGGTTATACCAAAATTACTTCATTCTGTAAAGCATAAATGGGTTTGAAACCTAATCTTTTACCCGGCATTGGCCGGATGCGCAATTTATGGTCACTTTTATAACAGCATCCCTTCGATCTGGCGGAATATGGTATTCTTCTATTTCCTGAGCAGTATTATACTCAGTTGATATGACAGTTAAAACCGCCTGCGCGGTCAATTCCTGATCTTCTTCAAATGACGCGTCTTTCGCGTTTAATAATTTTGCGTATTGGGAGCCCAGCTCTTCCGATGTGACCGGAACATTAAATTCTTGCATGGGAAAAGTTAGAGGAACAATTTCCGAGCTATGCTTTATGGTCCCTTTTGCCTTATCCCCTGAAACAGATAAATCCACGTCTAATCTATATTTGTCTTTATTCGGGCCGGTAACCCCTACCCGCAATTCCAAACCTTCTTTGGTTTTATTGACATTTAAATATTTGATGCTGGATAATTCTACCGGAGCATCCTCCACCTGGATTGGCTCACTCGTCAGGCCAAAAATTCTTAATACACCCAGAACAAAAGAGGCGGCAGATAAAAGAACAATGACAGTCACCAATAAATTTTTATAAATTTTTGATTTGACCATACCGTCTAAAATAATCCCTAAACGGGCGCCGGCTTTAACAGTGATGCTGATAACAGAAAATGCTACAGCCAGATAAATCATGACCATGATGATGGTCACCCATATGGGCCAATGCTGTTCATGAATAAAATATTGATTAAGTTGAAATACGGAAAAGACAAATAGATATATGGTGAAGAAAAGACTGGCTATGGCGCCAAGCAAGCCTAAAGCAAGGCTGCAGATAAAAGAAGTTTTTGATTTATTGGCAGTCATGTTTTTGAGCGCCTCATGGTGAAAAAATGGTCGGGGAGCAGGGATTCGGCGCCCTACGTTTCACTACGGGTCGGCCACTCAACCCCAAAAACCAATGCTCCTATTCGTCGCATTTGGGGTTTCCCTTCTCATCCCTCTTAATAATATCAAAAATGGTCGGGGAGCAGGGATTCGAACCCTGGACCCCTTGCTCCCAAAGCAAGTGCGCTAGCCAGCTGCGCTACTCCCCGACATAAGCGGCCTACTATATCACAAGATATTCTTTTATGCAAAAATATTTAAATAACGCCGCAGATGACCGTTTTGCATAAAATAATTAGACAACCAAAAACGGAAATTTTTGAAAAATGCCCAGATGCAAGGCATTCCCAGAGTGACCGCGGAGGCTGTCGCTCTAAATATCTATTGAAACGGCACTACGCTAAGATATTAAATTTTAATATCTTTTGCAGACGTACACTCGTACGTCGCACAAGTTCGTGAGGGAATAACGCCGCAGATGAGCGTTTTTCAAAATAAACGGAAACTTTTGAAAAATGCCCAGATGCAAGGCATTCCCGAGTGACCGCGGAGAAGTACAGATCCGTACGTCGCACAAGAGAACGAAAGGAATAACGCCGCAGATGGGCGTTTTGCAAAAGTTTCCGAAAATAAAAACGACTCCCGAGTAATGACTTCAGGGAGCCGTTCCTATAAGGCGATAGACCTTTAATTGCTTGCGCTATCTATTCCTACCTCCTCTTACCTTTTTAGTATGCCACACGTTTTTAAAAAAAGCAAGGGATCTATGTGCTTATTTTACCGACGACAAAATAAAAAAAATCTTGTGAAAAAATAAAATTGTTTCATAATATGAAAGTGGTTTTTTACTTTAATAACTAAAAAGGACACAGACATGAATACTCCTTCTTCACCTATGTCAGTTAAAGATCCAGGTAAAAAATTATACCTAATTATTCTGACCATTATTATCAGCGCTTCCCTATTATATTATGGCATGATCTTTTACAAAAAACTCTTTCCTTCCTGTGTTGCGGGAACCATTAATGACGCCAAAGTCAGCTGTGAAGATTTTGACCAGGCTTATAACCGCCACATTATTGCTTCACATATGCAATACGGACAATTGTTTGAACAATTCAAACCGTTGCTGCGCCTAAAAGAACAGACTTGGGAAAAAATCAGTCTGCTTAAAGAAGCAAAAAAACAGGGCATTAAAATCAAGAATCAGCAAATCATCGATAATATCGCCAGCTATGATATATTTTTTGCCAATGGCACGTTCAATAAAATTTACTATAAACAATTCGTCCATTCTCTCGATGCCAAAATCCCGGACTTTGAAGAAAGCATCCGCGATACCTTAATTTTAAAAGCCCTTTTCGATAAAGTAACCCGCGATATCATGGTGTCAGATAATGAAATCATGGATGAATTCCAAAAAACCAACAAATCCGCCCAGCTCTTCTATATCAATATTCCGGTAAAAGAATCACCAGTACCCGCTAAAGTCGATGAAGCGTCTTTAAAAAATTATTTTCAGCAACATGTGAAGAATTTTGATCTTCCTTCCACAGTTAAGCTCGAATATGTCGTTCTGGATTTTCCGGCTGACGGAGGCATTCAAAAGCAGGTAGAAATGAAATACAAGGGCAAAGCGATTATGGATGAATATAATAAAAGTAAAAATTTAACTTCTGCGGCCCAGCAATTAAAATTCCAAACTAAAATGACGGATTACATTGATCTTTCAGAAACCGGCACAGATATGCCAGAATGGCCCTTACCCCTGATCAATGATATTTTACAAATGAAAACCGGAGCCATTCTCGATCCATATGAAATCAAAGACAAAGGCTATGTGATTGTCCGCCTCCTAGACCGGAAACCGCCGCATATGCCAAGTTTTGAAGAAGTAAAAACAAAAGTGGCTAAAGCCTACCAAAAAAATCAGGACAAACAAACCGCGCTCGTACAAGCACAAACCCTGTTCGATAAATTCAAAGCCATAACGACGGTTGAACAATTTAAACAAATCGCCAAAGATTTAGGCTATGAGGTTAAAGATTCCGGAGAACTTCCCATTCAGCAGGCAATCATGACTCTGGATGTTGATCAAAACGCACAAGACAAGCTGGTTAAAATCGCACAGGCAGGCACCGTAATCGATCCTGTTCTTTCCATTAATGGCGCCGCCATTATTTTTGTCAATGCTTTAAAACCCGCTGATATGACCAAATTTGAAAAAAGCAAAAAAGAAATGCAGGACACGGTATTGAATTTTAAAAAGGAAAAGATTTTTGAAGAGTTCAAAAACAAATTAATGAAAGAAAATGTAGTGCGGTATTAATCCTGAGCAAGAGTAGCTCGTCGAAGGAGCAATGAGTTTAATTTTCGTTCATAGCGGCCAAAACATTCACCCAAAACATCATTAACATCAGCTTTGTTTTCCAGCAAAAGTTCAAAACATAAAACTAAAAGATCGCCGGTCTCAATTAAAAAATGTTGATTTCCGGCCTGGGCTAATTCTTCGATCTCATCAATATGATGCCGCATCAGTTCCAGCAATTTACCCTGATGCCCACCCGAAACTTTCCCATTATATTGGCGCGACAACTGATGTATCTCCTCAATACGCCGCAAAGCCTCGTCACAAATCACCTTTTGCTTCCCCTGATTCACTTTTAAATCCATATTTTTTATTTTAACCCTGAACCCAACGTGGTTCAGGGCCTCCGTTTTTAGCCTCTCCCCATCCGCGCCATCACGCCTAAAATAATAATTAAAAATGGAATAGCCAATAATATCAGTACAACTTCCTTTTTTTGCCGGCTGGTCATATCCGCCTTGGGCACCTTATTAAAAGCTTGTTTATTATAAAATACCTGATAGGGCGTTTCTGCCAGCCAATTCATGACGTTCAGACCCATTTGCATATTGCTATAATACGTAATATAAGCGTCGGTTAAAAAATCTGCGTCTGTAAAAAGCACGATACGCGTATCCGATTTCTTAAAGCCGTATTGTGCTTCCCAAATTACAAAAGCTATCGGCACAGGTCCAAGCTGATCATCTTGATCATATTTCACTTTTAAATATCGGTTAGTTTCCCCCCAGCTTTGCTGCGCGGACATGGTCAACACTAATGGCGTGGTTTTAATCGTCGAACGGATTGCCTGAACTGGCAAAATTGAACGCGGACGCAAATAAAAAGTATAATCCAAATCATGAATAATACCTTTATGCGGCAGATACCGTTTGGTCGCCGGACTGCCTACATCGCCGCTGGCATGACTAGCCAGGTCAACCACCACATCATCTCCCACTTTAACTCCCCAGGGATTCAACAAAGAATTCAAGGAAGGATTTTTCTTTAGCTGTTCGACGGTTAATGGCTTATCTTCCGTACTCACTAAAACTTGTTCAACCATAATAAACGCGCGGCCGCCTTGTTCCAAATATTTTTCAATGGCTGTTTCTTCCGTAAAAGATAAGGGTTCTTTAGGACCAGCGATCACCAAAACATCACAATCATCCGGAATTGGCGCAGAACTGATTCCCAGCAACAAAGGCTTCACGATAAAATTATTATTTTCCAAAGCTGTTTTAAATTGATCCATTCCATTATCACCGCTTTTTTTCGGGTCGAACTCATTATGACCTGACAAAAAATACACGGTTTTAGACGGACGGCTAACCTGGATGACCACATTAGTAAGCCGTTCTTCGGTCATTTCATCATCCGAAGCAAGATCCAACTCTTTTTTCACCAGGGCAGATTGCACAATAACTTTTTTTTCGTCCCCCTTGACCATAGATCCAAATTGCGCGGCCCGGCCCAAATCCACCAACGGATCAATGACCTCGGTAGTCACCATTCCCTTTCCCGCGGCCTGATATTCCCGCAATCTATCTTCCATATACTTCGGGGGAATGCCAACGTACAAAACAGTGATATTAATTTTTTGCTTAAGGGAGGATAAAATCTGCCGGGTAAAATCCGTTAAGGTGTGTTGTTGTCCTTGGGTTAAGTCGAACCGGATATCCCGGGACTTGGCTGTCCAATTTAGAGAAATTAAAAAAACGCTCAAAAAAATGATTGTCCCTGCCGCAAACCAATTTTGTTTCGCCAATGACGAATTAAAATGAACATTTTTAAAAACATCCAGGCAAAATATTATCAAACACAATAACCCCGCCCCCAATAAAGTCAGCGGCAGCCAGGACCACTCCGTGGAAACATAGCCCATCCCGAATCCTGAAAAAAGCAAAAAATAACTAAAACCAAGTAATATATTTTTTTTCATGCGTTTACCGGAACTTTAAAACGAGTTTAGTTAATAATAAAAAAAACAAAATCCCGCTGACAAAATAGACCAAATCAGAAAGTAAAAATATTCCCGTAAAAAAATTTTCTGTATGAGTCATCACGGCCGCATATCCAATCACCGAGGACCACATCCCTTGGGTATAAGTTTTAAAACTTAGCGTGAAATACAACAAAAATAATACCATATAACTGCTCATAGCGGCGACGATCTGACTACGACATAATGAAGACAAAAAAATCCCGATGGCAATAAATAAATACCCTTCCAACCACAAACCACAATATCCCCACAAAGCGGCTAACCGGTCAAAATCAGAGAACCGGCTTAAAATAAAATAATAGATCAGGGTCGGCGCTAGCACGCACGTTAAAAAAATGCTCAAACCCAAAAATTTACCCAAAACAATTTCTATGTCTTTCACCGGAGCAGTCAAAAGGAACTCTAAGGTTCCAGACGCCCGCTCTTCTGAAAAAATTTTCATGGTAAAAATGGGCACAAAAAAAACCAGCATGAATTCCACGACCGTAAACACATCTTTCAACTGTGCTTCACGGTTTTGGTCAATGATCATGAAGAAAAAAACATTGAATATGACGGTAGATAAAAACAGGATCACATAGGCAATCGGCGAACAAAATAAAGCCAGCAGTTCTTTTTGAGCAATAGCGTTAATTTTTCTCATTTTTAAAACAGGGACGGAGCCCTATTTCTCCTTCTCTTAACAAGAAATAGGGCTCCGTCCCCTATTAAGTTTTAAAAAAGCTTCTTCTAATGTGTTGGATTGTTGCGTCCGGATCACTTCTTCAACCGAAGCATCCGCCGCGATAGTACCTTGTTTGATAATGACGACCCGGGTGGCTAAATGTTCAATTTCGGAAAGAATATGCGTACTGACAATGACGGTTCTCTGCGATTGACAGCGTTTAATGAGGGCTCTCACCTGCACGACCTGCAATGGATCTAACCCGCTGGTTGGTTCATCTAAAATTAAAATTGCTGGATTATGGATGATGGCCTGCGCGATTCCCACTCTCTGTTGGTATCCTTTGGATAAAATGGCAATGGGGGAATTCTGGACATCGGTTAACCAGCATTCCGCGCACACTGAGGCGATTGCGCCTTTCAAATCACGAGGGCGAACATTGTGCAACCTTCCGGCTAAAGTCAAATATTCATTCACCGTCATATTCGGATAAAGCGGAGGTTTTTCCGGCAAATACCCGATCTTAGCACGGATCGCGAGCGAGGCGGTCGCCGCATTTTTACCGTCTATAAAAACTTGTCCTGACGTGGCGGGTAAATATGTCGTCATAATCCGCATCAAGGTAGTCTTGCCTGCGCCATTATGGCCCAAAAACCCCACAATCTCTCCAGTTTGAATCTCGAGAGCGATCTGGCTCAACACTTCAACAGAGCCAAACTGTTTGCACACATTTTTTAATTCAATCATAGTTATCTTACTGAAAGCATTAAGTGGATCTTTTCCAGCAATAATTTGGTATTAATCGGCTTCCCCATAAAATAAATATTTGTCCGGCGGAAAACCATCTCATGCATCACTGGTTCGCATGACGAAATCAACACCACCGGGAGAGGCGGAAAGTGTTCATCAAAACGCAAATTGTAACAAATATCATATCCATTAATCTCTGGCAGCATGATATCCAACACCAAAAGATCCGGCTTTTCCTTGTCAATCAGAACCATGGCATCCAACCCGTCCGAAGCTGTTAAAACCTCATATCCTTCTTTTTGCAGAGTGGCGGATACTAATTTGACCACCACCGGATCATCATCGACAACCAATATCTTTTTTGACATGTTGGAACCTATTCATAATAGTAACAAAGTGACAAAGTAACAGAGTAACAAAGTAAAAACAAAAAATAAAACGCAGAATAAAAAAACAAACTCACATAAACATTAAAATATCAAAATTTTATTAAAACATATCCAATCTATACTGCTCCTGCTTCTCGTGACTCCTTATTTTTCTTCTTTACGCTTAACATTTTATTTATTATTTTTTTCTGCATTCTGTATTTTATGCTTTATACCCATTCTTTTCTCATCAATCGCTTTTTCTCTGTTACTCTGTTACATTGTCACTCTGTTACTTAATCCTTTTTTAACAACTGTTCTCTAAAACAAAACACCACAATTCCACACGCCACCGAAACATTTAAAGAATTTTTAATGCCCAGCATGGGAATTTCGACTGCCGCATCCGCCAAAGCCACTAATTCATCCGATACGCCGCCCACTTCATTTCCCATGATCAAACACACTGGAGGTTTTATTTCAAAATCAAAATACGAGACGCTGTGCCGGCATTGTTCCAGGGCCACAATTTGTACACCTTTTGCTTTGAGCGCTTTCACTGTATCTACAGCACTTTTATGATGTTCCCAAGGAACGCTTTGCTCCGCATCCAACGCTGTTTTAGAAATCTGTTGATCTGGCGGATAACCGGTGATTCCGCAAAGCCAAATTTTTTCAACCCCTGCCCCGTCAGCAATTCGAAATATTGCGCCCACATTATGCAAACTACGGACATTATCCAGCAATATAGATATAGGAACCCTCGGCGTCTGGCTCAACTCCCCTTGCCGGGCTTGAATTTCTTCATGTTTTAATTTCCGCATACAAAACTATATCTCATCTTTTCTATCGCCCAAGAATTTATCAATGTACCGAGTGTCTTCCACTTCACCGGTTATAATTGTCGGCTTTAAGAAAATAACGAGTTCTTTTTTCTCCATTTTTTTATCTTCATTTCGAAACGCGTATTTTATCAAGGGAATATCGCCTAAAATCGGAACTTTGCTCACATTCTTTTGAACCGTATTCTGCATGAGACCGCCGATCACAATCGTAGCCCCGTCTTTGACTGTCACATTGGTTTCCGCTTCCGTGGTTTGAACTATCGGAATAATAGTACTTTTATCGCCTGAAGTATAATTTCCTTGAACAGAACTCACTTCAGGTTTGATATCCATGGTAATAAAATTATCATCATGGATGGTTGGAGTCACGCTTAACTTAATACCGACCTCTATAAAATTAGCGCTTTGCGCGGTTGTTGATGGCGCGCCGGTAGTTGTCGTCGTTTGTGACGTAGTATAGGGCTGATTAGTCCCCACATGGATGGATGCTTTTTTATTGTTAATCGTCGTGATCCGTGGAGTGGAAAGAATATCCGTATGGCCAAACGAATCTAAGGCCTGCAGCATAACATGTTCATTCGCCGTGAGCGTTCCAATCCCCATCTGTCCCTGTGTTGCCGCGGGCGTGGTCGTTGTGGTGGTCACATTGGAGGTTGAATCTGTAGACGACGAAGATGACGCTGTTACTGGAAAAACTTGATCAAAAATACTTTTAAAATACATCCCATGGTAACTTTTAATAATACTCGACCAATCCACGCCCCATTGATGTTCCTTATTTAGCGTAATCTGCACGACTTTGGCTTCAATCAAAACCTCTGCGGTCTTCTGGTCAAAAGCCTTAATCATGCGTTCAATATCCGCCATTTTTTTGGCAGAGTCTGTGATAAACAAGGTGTTGGATCTGTCATCACTATTCATCTTTCCGATATCCGGCGTTAAAACAGCCGTGATTTTAGGCGCAAGATCCGCGGCTTTGGCATAACTCAGTTTAAAAGATTTAGACACAATCGGCCGGTCCGCTTTTTTAATAATAGCTTCCATCCGATTCAAAGCTGTGGCATCGTCGATCAAAACCAAAGTCCCGGATTTATCATCCGCAATCAAGGACGCGCCGCTGGTTTTAACTTGATTCAACAAAGCCAAAATCTCAGAAGCTTTGGCAAAATAAACGGATTTAATGCGCGTTTCATATTTACGCCCGAATTTCCGTCCATAGCGTTCTTCGTATTCCTGCGCGGTCATAATTTTAACAACATCATCTTCTTCTATGAATGCCCAGCCATACGCCGTTACGATCACTTTCATAGCTTCCATGACCTTCATATCGCGCAAATAAACACTGACCTGACCTTTCACATTCTGACTTGCCACAATATTCAATCCGCTTTTTTTAGCAATCAGTTTAATCACATCATTAATATCCAGCCCCTTAAGATCTAACATATCAATCGTCCGGTCACGGTTCGCTAATCCCGCTTTACCGGTTTTTTGATCGGGCATGCTGATGGAAGAAATGACTGCATCTGACGCCGAATTAGCATTAGTATTTTGCGCGGGCGGAACATAATTGGGAGGCGGCACACCTTCCGGAAAACTGTTCGCGTCCCATTCTTGCGGCTGATTATCATTCTGATCAGACCAGCTAAAATGGGGGCCAATCAAAAAAACCATTATCAGGCATGATAAAACAAATATGATTCGTCTGTTCATTCTCCATCCTTAAGGTTATGGGTTCATTTCAAACTCTGTTCCATTATACGTCATGACGACTTTGTTTTCTTGTATATCCTTCACCGTTGCCCCTGCGATCATTTCTCCTTTAGAAACAAAAAACGTCTCGTTCGTCTTAGCATTCAAAAAAATCACTTGCGGCTCCTGATCAATCACAATCCCCGCTATTTTATAATCCTGTTGCAATTGAGAAAACGCTTGATTCGCCGCAGGTACAGAGGAAGCAGAAGCTGGGGCTTTAGTCCAAGGAGACTCAAAAATATCCTGTTCCCCTACGACGTACCTGGGCGGGGAGGATGGTTCCGAAACCAAAGCTTTAACTTCGGTTTTTATTTTTTGGTGCGGTGTTTGAATTTCCGGCAACACCAATGTCTGACTTTTCAATTCAAAATATCGGTATCCAATCAAGCCAGCTCCAGCCAGACAAACCATAACCAAAATCCAATTGAACTGCTTTAAAACCCGCACACCGCCAGGTACATTCTCCGGAGAAGCCGCTGGAACAGCCAAAGCAGGAACCGGAATTTTCGTTTCCATTTTTTTTTGCTTCTTAGCCGAATCCTGCCGGATCAACTTCAATAATTTTTCTTCAGATGTAACGGGTTGCTCCATTACCACTCCCATTTCTTGTCTTCGTCTATAATCCGTCCTACTAATCCGGCGGTAACGATCCGTCGGTCTTCCATCACCAAACGTTCAACCGCCATGTGACACACCATATTAATCCGGCGGGGTCGGCCCCGGCTGTATTTATAAATTAAATGGATTGCGTCAGGAGTAAACATTTGCCGCGAATCCGCGCAGCCTGCTGCTTTCAACCGGTAACGGACCATTTCTCCCGTCTCAAATTCATCCAACGGACGTAGCAAAAATTTAAAATTTATCCTATCCCGGAAATTATCCATTTCCCGGATCTGGGACCATAATTCCAATTGTCCCAATAAAACCAATTGTAAAAATTTGTACTCATTGGTCTCGTAATTCAAAAAAGTTCTCAAAGTTTCCAGATAGGCCGGCGCCAATTTTTGGGCTTCATCAATCACCAAAACTACCGTCTTCTGCTCTTCAATATTTTTATGGTAAAGATATTTTTCAATCACATTCCGATGATCTGATTCACCGGGATTGAATGTATTAGCGCCGAATAATTTCGTCAGATGTATTAAAAAATTTTCTTCACTATCAAACGAAGGATTTAAAATCATATGAAACTCATAGTCTTCTTCCATCGTAAACGCCTGAAACAAGGCCCGCGACAGTGTGGTCTTTCCTGTCCCTACGTCCCCCAAGATGACACTTAACCCCCGTTTAAGCCGCACAGAAATTTCCAAGCGGTTTAACGCCGTCAAATGCTCTGTCGACCGGTAAAAAAAACGAGGATCCGGACTGGTCGAAAACGGTTCTTTGTCTAATTGGACCGCAGAATAATAACCCATAGTTACTTCACCTCTTCCTTCGCTAAATACGGCTTACTCAAACTCAACCGCACCCGCAACAGATCATTGACCCGTGAACTGCCTTTTTCAAATGAAACTTCATCAACGTCCAAATTATGAGGAGTATTCTGCAAAGCCGCCAGTAATTTTATCATATCGCTAAATGAAGAATCTAAAGTCAACGAAACCGAAAACTGAGTAAACAACCCGGTTGTTTTATCTTTTTGCGGTTTTAAATCTGATATTTTAAGCGACATTTGATTCGTCACAGCCTGAATATCCGCGATCATAGCGGACATCACCTGTTCGTTACTATTTTTTTGCTTATAATATTCTGCTAACTGTGCATATTGATCGTCCTCAGAAGGATTATCCTGCATGAGCCTCAAATCTTTTTGCAAATGACGCATTTGTGTCGTGACCGTACTATTCAACAGTTGTTTACGGTTTTCTATAGGCTTATAAACAAAATTATAACCAAAATAGATCACGCCTGTTATTGTACAGATTCCAAATATCAGTTTTTCTCTTGGGGTCAAGCGTCGCATAAAATTATTTATTTTTTATTTTGGCCGTTATTTTAAAATCTGTTAATTCCATATTATAAATTCTGCGTTTGGTCGCAAACTGCAAATTAACATCCGAAAGCAATTTGGACTGAACCATCCGGCTTTGAAACATATTGACAGCTGTATCACTTTCAGCGTAACCCATAATAACCAAATTCCTCTGGCTGTCGACAGATAAACTACGCAAAGAAATATCTTTTCCCACTAACCCTTGCATAACCACTAAAAAACCCGGCATATCAATACGCGTCGCTTGTTGTAATTTCAAAGCATCAAGAAAAACTTTTTTCTTTTGTAATTCTTTTAAACGCGGCTTAACCAGTTCTGCCCGCTTTTGAATCCGGGCTAAAGTTTGTGACTTTAAAATGATATCCACACCATCAAACGCCAGTCCTATTCCGCACAAAACAAGAGCCAATAACAACAATTTAATAATCTCGACCCTGCGGGCTTTTAAATATTTTTGTTGCCCAATCTCTTTAGGCACTAAATTGAAAACCGACGACATTTCGCCTCTGGATAATCCCGCAGAGACAGCCACAGAAATACCATCTTGTTCTACAGCCATTAAATCCGCTTTTTTTTCAAATTGAAGATGGGCGGTTGATGCCAAAACAGTTACTGGCAAACGAAATTTTTCCTTCAAATACGCGCATAATTTTTCACTTTCAGAAGACGCGCTAATGACCTTGATCTGCTTGATTTCAGGTCCCATTTTAGCTTTATTATAAGCAGCCATGCTGAGCTGTATCTGATTTTCAAATTCAAACCAGTTCTCATTCGCCAATTGTTTAAATCCAGCGTCGATATTACGGCTAAACCAGACTTGCCCCTTAAAACAAAACGCAATTTCTGAACCGCTATAATCAATATTCAAAAGCAAAACCGGCGTATCTTCCAACAAACTGTCTTTTTGCCGTTGATAATTCCACCACCGGCTCAACCCTAACGAACTGTATGTCAAATCCGCGACCCTGATGCCACTTTTTTTAAACATCTGTAAATATTTATCAATGAGCTCCCTATGCACAATGACAATCATGACTTTACTTTGGCCGGCAGACGTCTGCTCCAAAACTTGATATTTATAAACCACTTCTTCTAACGCATAAGGAATCTGACTAACCAATTGAATATCCACCATCTGTTGTATCTCTCGCGGATCCTGCGATGGCAAATCCAATTGTTTCGCAATACATAAACGGCGCGGAATAATCACCTGCAAACAGTCCTCTTGAATATTCCGGCTGACCAATAATTCAGAAAGATATTTTTGCAATTCTTCATCTGAAGTATCTTGCAAGGGACGCGCGTCACACCACGTAATGACCGATTGATTACTTCCAACCCGGGCCTGAACCAATTTCACATGGCTGTCTGTGATTTCCACTATTGAATAAATATTTTTTGGCATATTTTTTTAATTTTTTTACTCGGTGCTCTCGCCTCTGCGTACTTTTGTGCTTTTCTCTATTCCCGTTTCCAATACACCGTCGAAAAATCTTCCCGGTCAACAATGGCGGTAATTTTTGTGGTAACGCCCCGGCTTCCCGCCACCCCTTCAGAAGTTATTCTCAAATATCTGGAAACTGGCGTATGGTATTGCATTAAAAAATAAAATAACGTCTTTTCTTTGGCATTCATTGATATATTTTTCTCGTCAACAACCTGATCATCAGCTGTATGCCAAATCCCATCATCTCCGTTGCGCTGTTCGACAATCTTTTGCACCAGAGAATCCGCGTCTGCCTCCTCAGTATTCGTTGAAACACCAACGACGGACATCAAAACCGCTTTAATCACGAGCGAACCCGCCGTATTCACATTGATCTGAAACCTGCCATCTTTCGGAAAAACCGTGACATAATTTTTTAATTTTTGAAAAATCTGTGGTGTTACCCCTCTGACCAACTTCAATTCTCCGACCGAGTCAAACGGCGTATTTTTACATAAATATGAATAACCCTGGGTTTTATAGTATTCCGTCTCCGCACCCGACGGTGACTCTGTCACTTCTTCATCCGGGTCTTTCCAGTCAATGATGGATGCGGCAGCGATACGCGCCTGAGCTTCATCCACTCCTTGTAATGTCAAAAGAAAAGTCAGCACCCCCACATCTTGCGGCCGCAGGGTATTGATATCAATTTTACGTTCTTCATCTGACAATCCTAAAAATTTTTGAACCGAAGAACCATTTTTCTCATTATAAAGAACACTGAATTTAGCATCATTGCCAACCGCGATTTTATCCCACACACTTTCCAGGCCCTGCTCTTGCTTTAACACAACTCCGCACGCGAAATGCGTATCTATTTTTGTTGATTCTTCATCTTCCGTGTCTTTACGTATCTCATGCAAAGCATAGACTATGCCTGACTGTGCCGCATAATCTGCCTGAACTTTAGAAAAAACAAATTTACCAAAAGCCAAATCCACGCTGGTTTTTCGTGATAAACCCAAAGCAATTATTAATATAATAAAAATTACCCATAATGTTGTTATAAGTATTATACCAGATTGATTTGATAATAAATACTTTTTATGTTCATTAAAATTGTGAATATTATTCATTTAAAGTACCATTAGGATGATAGATTTCTAATGTTAAAGTCTTTTTTTCCAAGGTTTTAGGATCCAGCACAAAATCAATTTCTGCTTTCATTTTCGCCGGTACTCCATCTGGTTTCCAAGAAGTCTGCCACTCCACAGGTTTATCTTTTTCTTGATATCCATATAAAAATTTTAAACCGTCTAGCGCTAAATGATTCGCAATAATTTCCGGTTCCGCTGATTTTTTTTCATCCAAAATTATATCCTTTTCTTCCCTCATAAGATTGGCCAATCCTGATCCTTCAATGGGATTTAAATAATAACTTATTTTTTTCAACCCATTTTCTGTGTCTAAAGCTAACGTTAAATGATCTGCGGTTCCTTCAAATATATTTTTAGGCTGACCTTGGGTGTCAACTAATTTTACGGAAACCGCATTTTCCACATCCGTACTCAACAGCCTGGATACCCAAAAAATTTCATGATTTAAGCGGTCGCCCTGTGTAGACCGCTGAGAAATCTTCATCCCTCCGGCAAAAATACTAAATAAGCTTGCTGCCACGACCCCTAAAATGGCTAAAGCCAACAGCATTTCGATCAAAGTAAAAGCAGAATTTTTGAGACATTTAATCATCATTAATTTTTTCCAGCTTCAGATTTTTCCACTAAATAGGTCTCTGCTGTGTATTGATGCGGATGTTCGAATTGGCCCCAATGAATCCGGACATCTAATTTTTTAAAATCTAAATTGACCTTACTCTGTTTAGCCTCTTCATCAGCCCAAAGATCTTCCTCCTTTGCGTCCAACCCAAAACCTTCCAACAGTCCTGTTCCTTGCAAAGAAGACTGGTCTGTATAACCATCACGCATTGAAGCCATCAAATAATTTTCCCAAAAAACCGCGCCTAAAACATAATCACCCGCTCTTTGAGATGCGCGCAACCCGGCTCCCATCGATTGAATAATCACAGTCAAACAAATGGATATGATAACAACGGATAGCAATACTTCTACCAAGACCGAACCTTGATCCTGATGAGACCGGACAAAATTATTGCGCTTCAACACCATTGACTGTACCCTTTTGCTCCAACGATATATAACCACGCTGTTTTTGAGTCGAAATTTCATAACACTGTTCTGCCTGACAAACCCGTATCATCATCTTATCCGGACGGCCGTCAGGAAAAAAATTTATAAAAGACGGATCCATGGTGACTTGAATGCCTTCCGGGATGTGAAACAGTTGTCCCATTCGGCCTTTTACCGGCGCAAACGCCATTTCATTTTGATCGTCATTCCAATGTTGAGCTAATTCAGAAATTAATTTTCCATTCTCATCAAAATATTGGGAATCCACCCGGGGATGGTGAGTCTGAGGTGCAGAGGAAGGCTCTAACAATTGATAATCGCTCAAGTCCTTAGAAAACACTAAGCGCGTTTGCTCAGTTCTTGACATAGCTAATATCTGCGCGTATCGCATATTCTGACGTAAATCTTCAGCCGTTTTCTGCAGAACAACCGAACTTTGCGTTTTACGGAAATTCGGCACAGCCAATGCCGCGAGCACGGATAAAATAACCACCACCAGCATCAGTTCAAACATCGTGAACCCGGCCAGACAGGATATTTTGGTCCAAATTGTATTATTTTGTTTTGGCATCCTTAACCCAATTAACCACGTCATCATCACTTTCCACTCCATCCGGGCCGTAAGAAGATAAATCGTATTCGGTTGGATTATGAACGCCGGGAGAAACATAATTATATTCATGTCCCCACGGATCAAGCGGCACCTTTTTCTTTTTCAAATAAGAACCATTCCAATTATCTGATACCGGCCCAGACGTCGGTTTAGCAATCAAAGCTTTTAACCCTTGTTCTGTCGTCGGATATTTACCATTATCAGTTTCGTACAGGTCTAAAGCCGTCGACAAATTAGCTTCAATGTCCGCCTTGGCCGCGGCTTGCCTGGCCTGCTCACTGCGTCCGGCCATATTCGGGATGACCATGGCGGCCAGAATCCCGATAATCACCACCACCAACAAAATTTCCACCAATGTGAATCCATTTTTGTTTCTCATTAAACCTCCATCTTCAATAACTATATTTTTGTTTTTAAATCCGCTAAAATATTTTTCATCAAAATTTCAATATTACACGCATCTTCATCGTTATAAGCCTCTTTTTTATTTCCCACGCCGACCACAAAAGCCACCTTACCGTCCTCGCTGATCGGCAAATTCAAATGCCTCCGCACATTCACATGGCCCTTGGGATATCCTTTTTTGGTTGCTTTAACCAAATTGAAATAGTCATTCGTGAACACAGGTTTTCTTTCCCGCACAGCATCACCCCAAAGTCCGGTGTCAACCATTTTGTATACCAGCGGTTTATCGATCATCGTGCAATTCATCATCGCTGACATAGACCAGCCGATCATCGTCAGTTCATTTTGCGAGGCATTGACAGTTGCAAAATAAGATATTGTTGAATCCGTCAAACGACATAATGCATTTGTCAAAAAACGTTTATATTCTTCTCGCGGCTTATCTTTAACTAATTTCATATCGTCAATCGCCATTTGTACTTTAGGATCCATTTTCATCTCCATTTATATGCTTTTTCTATAACTTAAAGATCATATTTTACTTGATCATCGTATTCATTTGGAATATCGGCAACAGCATCGCTATGACGACAAACCCCACGATAACAATAATAAAAACTAGAACAGCCGGCCCCAGTAAAGTAATCGCGGTCTTCATGGTTTCTGCGGTTTGTTTCTCATAGACGTCGGCGACTTTATACAGGCCCTTTTCCAATTTCCCGGTTTCTTCGCCGATAGAAATCATATTAACCGCCATTTCCGGAATAAATTTAGCCTGCGCCACAGCATTACGCAAACTCGCTCCATTGGCAACCAAGTCAGAAATATGCATAATTTGTTCCCGCAAAATCACATTGTCAATCATCCGAGCCACCGCTTTTAATGCAATGGTAATGGATACACCCGTATCCAGCATAGTAGCTAAAGTCCGCGCGAAACGGCCCATCTCTGCCTGCTTGATAAACTCGCCGAGCAACGGGAGCTGTAATTTTTTCCTGTCAATCCAGACCCGGCCATGATCGCTTCTGCTCCATTGCCACACATAGCCGCCTCCCACAAAAATTCCCAGTAAAACGGCCCACCAATAAGCAGCAAAAAAACCACTCACCTTCAATAAAATGATCGTCGGCAGCGGAAGCGCCTGATCCATATCTTCAAATATAACCGTCAGACGAGGAATAACAAATGACAACAACACAAATACGGTTAACGCCCCTACGCCTAGAATAAAAGCTGGATATGCTAAACTGCCACGAATCTTCTGTCCAACCTCCATTTCTTTCTCCAAATGGTCGGCTAAACGCTCCAGGGTCAATTCCAATTTACCGCTTAATTCCCCGGTTTTCACCATGTTAATATAAAGAGCAGAAAAAATATTTTTATATTGAGATAACGCGTCAGAAAATGCGGCTCCGTCACGGACCGCCTCATACATTCCCTGCACGCACTCTTTTAAAGCTTCATGACGGGTTTGATGTTCAACGATCTGCAAAGAACGCAGAATGGGTACCGCCGCTCCAATTAAATCGCTCATTTGACGGGTAAACAACACCACATCTTTGGTCCTCACCCGGCTAACAAATGCTGACCACCCTTGAAGCAAATTTTTTTTTACCTGAGGTTTAACCACCACCCTTTCCAAAACATCCTGGACCAAAAGCGGCGCCAATTTTTTCTGAACCAATTGAGCAATAGCCTGCTCTCTCGACAAAGCCGAAACCTGCCCCTCTACCACATTTTGCATACCATCTTTAGCTTTGTAATAAAATTGCTTCATGTTAATTTTTTTTCTTTTTTTCATTGTCACACTGCCACACTGTCACACTGTCACATTGTCACGTTTTTCTCTGCGCCCTCATCCTTAACCACCCGAACCACTTCTGATAAAGAAGTTATACCTGCCTTAACTTTTTCTAAACCGACATCCCATAAAGTTTTCATCCCATTAGCTAAAGCTTTATCTCTGATGATGACACTGGATGCTTCCTTCATAATTAAAGCCCGAATATCATCGGTCATTAATAAAAATTCATAAATAGGAATACGTCCACTATACCCCGTATGATGACAAGCCTCGCATCCCAATGGTTCATAAACAGTCTGCACCAAAGACGCGGAACTTCCCAATTCACTCACCATATCCGCGGAAACTTTAGCCGGCTTTTTGCATTGAGGACACAACACGCGCACTAACCGCTGGGCGATAAAGCATTCCACAGTCGACGTAATCAAATATGGCTCTACCCCCATATCCATTAAACGGGCAATCCCGCCGATCGCGTCATTCGTATGCAAAGTTGAAAAAATTAAATGCCCGGTCAACGCGGACTGGATCGCAATCTGCGCGGTTTCCAAATCCCGCACCTCGCCAACCATCATAATATCCGGATCATGCCGCAAACAAGACCTTAAGCCCTGCGCAAAAGTAAGCCCCACTCGGGGATTGACCTGAAGCTGAATAATCCCTTTTAATTGATATTCGACCGGATCCTCAATCGTAATAATTTTTTTATCTTCAGTATTCACCCTGGCTAAACAAGAATATAACGTAGTCGTTTTACCGCTTCCCGTCGGCCCGGTAAGAAAAACCACGCCGTGCGGTTTTAATATCAAATCCTCAAGGATCGCCAATTCTTTGTCCCCCAAACCCAAATCTTTTAACTGGAATAAACGGGACGTATTTAATAAGCGCAAAACGACACTCTCGCCATATATCGCAGGAATAAAAGAAACACGAAGATCAATATCCACCTCTTTAACCCGGACCTTAAACCGGCCGTCCTGGGGAATACGTTTTTCAGCGATATTCAAGTTAGACAAAATTTTAATACGGGAATTGATCGCTTCTTTAAAAATCTTTAAATTCGACGGGACTTTCGCGTCTTTTAAAAGCCCGTCAATGCGATAGCGAACTTTTAATTCATCTTCGAACGGTTCAATATGAACATCCGTCGCGTGTTCCCGGTAAGCTTCAATAATAATCTGATTAATAAATTTACCGATGGAGGCTTCTGAATCAATCTCCTGAAGAATGGATTCATTGTCAACTTCTTCCGCCGCCTGAACTGTCCCCATCATCTGTTCAATCGTCTCAGCACCGACCCCGTAATATTTGCGGATATGCTCCGCAATATCTTTTTCACTAGAAAGATGAGCTGACAATTTTGTATTCAAAACCAATTGAATTTCATCTAAAAACGCGACATCGAGCGGCTCAGTCGTGGCAATATGCAGCACATCATCTTTAAGATCATACGGAATAATCTTATAGTACATCGCGCATTTAGCCGGGACTTTTGCAATCACCACCGGAGGGATATCCATATCCTTGAGACTGATAAAATCCACACCCATTTGACCAGCCAAAACCGGCAAAAAAATCTTTTCTTCTGTCACAAACCCCAATTCGATCAAAATCGCCCCCAACAACCCGCCTTTTTCTTTTTGCCGCCGGAGAGCCGCATCCAAATGTTCATTGGTAATAACACCGCGCTCAATCAACATTTTCCCTAAAGGAAACTTTTCTAGAGCCATATTTATACCTATGATAGAGTTAAAATTATAATTTTTATTATTATATCAGGGAGGACGATTTTTTATAGAAAAAAAGGGGAATTGAATTTTTATTTCACAGCATCCGATATTTCATAAAGCACGCGCTCGGCTTCTTGTTTATTGGCGAGCATCATTCTTTTGGCTTCCACTTTGACTTCAACCTGTTGAGGGCCCTTACGTATGATGTGCACATTAATGCTGTATTTATTTCTGACCGCGGTCATCATGCCCCTGGCCATATCCGCCTTAACATTTTGTGAATCTTTATCCAGAAACATTTTGACATTATTCCAGACATCATTGAAAGGATGGTCAAAGACTTGCGTCGCGGAATTGTCCATCAGCACCATAGCGGCAATACCAACTGGCAAAAACGCGGTTCCCATCACTGTGGCCGCGCCATACAAACCAATGCTTTTCAACGCGGCTGAGTTGAACGTGGCATATAACACCAGGCTCGCCAATTGTTGAGCGCTGGTTATATTTTTAAATTCCTTGTCCTGAATGCCAACATCCACAACATTTATTTTAGGTTCTTTAGCTCCTGACGTGTAATCTTTATAAATCACTTTCCGGACAGTTAATTTCATGCGGTCGATCTGCATAACCACTGGTTTTTCTGCTTTTTTACCACTGGAAGCTTTATTTTTTTCTTCCGGCTTCTGAGACACCTTCAATGAATTAACATTCAATTTACCCTGTTTATTTTTAACCACGATCATTTCTTTCATATCAATGATCAATAAAGGAATATGATTTTTGCCTTTCAATAGGCTTGGAATATCGCAATCCACGCCGATCTCCGGAATATCAACCAAAATTCCCGAGGGAAACCCTTGAGGATTATAAACTTGAAAACCTTTTATACGGATTTTTTGAGAAAACATACCGAGAGAAAATTGCTGAATTTTAACCGAAGTGCCGACAACGGCTTTAGCGCCCCACTCAATCGCGGATTTGATAAGAAAATTCTTGGCCAGACTCAAACAAAAAATGACAACAACAAAAATGATCAACCACTTCAAAGGTTTATTCATTTTAACTCCTGCAACCGATGGACCACCGCGTAGGTGGCCCAAGAAAATTATTAGTCCACCTACGCGATGTTTTTATTTTTTATTTTAATTGTAAATTGAAAAATGTCAAAATGGCCCAAAGTCCTATACACCAAATCTTGCGCCAAGCCCTATTCTGGCTCCATTTAAAAATGACAACATATCCATACGACGAGAACCGGCAGGTTGAACTTCTTTAATAAGAAGCGCGCCTTGTCCGGTCATGATAACTGCGCCTTGATCAATAATTTGAATAATGGTCCCTGGCTCATTCTGGGAAGCAGGTATATCAAATATTTGAGAAGAAAAAACTGATAAAGATTTACCTTTTAAAAACGTATGAGCCAATGGCCAAGGCTGTAACCCGCGAATTTGATTATGAATGACTTGCGCAGATTTAGTCCAATCAATCAAACCCAATGACTTGTTTAATTTAGGCGCCAGAGAAACTAGCCGCTCATCCTGAGCCTGACCTGTCGTTTGTATATTTAAATTTTTCAGTGTGTCAGAAAGTAACTGACAACCCGCGTTCATCATTTGCCTGCGCAGATCAACTGAAGTCTCATCCGGACCGATCGGAATTTTTACCTGACTTATAATATCGCCCGCGTCCATTTGCGCGTTTAAACGGATAATCGTCACCCCAGATTCGGTCTCACCATTTAAAATCGCCCAATTAATCGGAGCCGCGCCCCGGTATTTCGGGAGTAACGATCCATGCACATTAATCGAGCATATTTTGGGAAGGGCTAATATCGCCGATGTTAAAAACCTGCCATAAGCAATCACCACAAATACATCCGCGTCAAACACCCGCAGAGCGTAAACAATATCATCTGCCTTTAATGTTTCCGGCTGCAGCACGGGAATGCAACACGAAGTCGCACATTCTTTAATCGGAGACACGGACATTTTCATGCCGCGATCTTTTGGCTTATCCGGCTGGGTGACGCAAGCCGCGATTGTATATCCGTCGTCAATCAAACGCCGCAAATGAATGTCCGCGAAACTATCACTGCCAAAAAAAATTATTTTCATTTTGGGAGTCCATTTATATATTTTTTTATTTTTTGCGCTATCAGGGCATGGGCAACAGCATTGGGGTGTCCGTCACCTTTAATGCGAAACCGGTCATCCCATGTGCCAAATATATCTTTTGTCCCTATGACATCCACACCGGATAAATTTTGAATAAATCCGTAAGACTTTTCCCCGCCAATAAACCAATCCACAATGACAAAACGCGCGCCCGCATCTTCAGTTACCCTTTTCATTTCTCTAATCAACGCTTCAGTGAGATCGTACGGCATCGGCGGGAACAGCCCTAATAGGCGGCCTAATCTCATTTGAATCGTGTCTGCAAACCATGAATTAAAATAATTTTTATACAATAAAGGATTTTTTACCAGACACAATTCCTTATTTTTGTCCAAAGCAAATAACGGTTTTGTCCCGGGAAATATACTTTTTTTGTAAAGCATGCGCCGGTCATAATTGCCATTACGGCTGATATGATCATCGATAAACGTGTACACCACCCACTTGGTATTAAATTTTTTGATCAATTGTTTAAGCCGCAGCAATGATTGATCCGTCCCATAAGCTTGCACGCCCAAATTAACCACCTGATAAGGAAAAGCCTGATCCTGTGCCAATTGTCCGGCAAAAGATTCTTCGTAAGGGACGCCATGCCCCATGGTAAATGAACAGCCCGCCAAAAGTACGCTGGGCTTTTTCAGATCAAACTGATATCCGGCAGACGGCACCCTGATGCCCTCCTGATCAAAATAAAGAGGAACAGTCCGGGGAGGATTCCCAAATTTATAATTTACCTCTTTATTAGATTCATACGTCCAGCCTAATAGCGGATCAAATTGGCACACATGCGTTTCCGGCGGCATTTCCCGTTCTTTATACGGTATTTTAACTAAACGGCAAAAAACTTCTGCCGCTAAAAACAACGCCGCCAATATCAGCAGATTTATAATGATGATTTTGAATATTTTTAACATGATCGCATCCTATTTTCTTCCGCCTTCGTTGAACCCAGATTAAATAATTTCCCAACTCATGGTCACACCCCGCGAATGTTTTACGGAACGCAGCACATTTTTAATATCGTGAAGCAGTGCGACAGCATTCTCGGTCCGCAACATGATTGTATAACGGTACTGATCCCGCAATTTTGGCACCAAATCCGGCTGGGGCTCAAAGACTTCGACATCCTTTCCTTCAAATGCCCGCTTTAAACCTTCGCACACTGCCGCGCTTTGCTTGAGGATATGGTCCTCATTCAAGCCACGCAAGCCAATCGAAACAAAATCTTTATACGGAGGAAAATTGAGTTCTTTCCGCTGCAATAATTCCTGCTGATAAAAAGTCCCCCAATCCATTTTTCCGACGCACGCGATTAAATAATTTCCCGGCATATGCGTTTGAACACACAAAGCCTCTTTTGTCATCTGGCGCAGATTCATCAAGAGGCTAAAAACTTTATGCGATGACGTATGATCAAAACGGTTCAACTCCGCGTCTAAATCTAAAACCGCGGTCAAGTCCGCTTTAATCTGATCTTTCCAGCGCAGGACGGCCTGCGTCGCTATTACAATATCTTTATCCGTTGGGTAACTTTCGGATTCCTTATCAAAATATCCTATTTTTGCCGTCGGAAAAAGCATTGCGATCGTGCTCTGCAGTTTTTCAACTCCGGTTCCGGTCGAACGCATATAATCACTGCCGCAGGACGGACAGATCTTGGGAATCTCTTCTTTGTGAGAACAAAAACGGCAGGACATTTTTTTTTGTGAATACATATACGTCAGATTAACCGCGCAGCGCGGGCACTTTAAAGTAAAACCGCAATGATTGCAGCGGGTTGCCAACGCAAATCCCCGGCGGTTCATAAATAATAATATTTTTCCGTTATTTTTCAAAACCGCATTGATTTCGTTTTGCAGCGGATAGCTAATTAAATTATCGTATCGCCTTTTATAATTGCTCTGGTCTACTAATTTCATTTGAACCGGATGCCCAGCATTCCTGGGAAAATCAATGGTCCACTGATCTTTGTGCGCCAGATACCATAATTCCACGCTCGGCGCTATACTCACAAATGTCACCTCACATCCGTGGCTGTCGCTCTGCCACAACACCACCTGGCGGGTATGATAATGCGGAGGCTGTTCTTCTTTGTAGGACGTATTTTCTTCATCCAGCATGATGATCAAACCCAAATCTTTGACCGGCGTAAAAACCGTTGACCTGGTTCCTAAAATAATATGCCCCGGCTCTGTGCGGGCGGTTACCCAGCCATTTAAATCTTTTTTGGCAGTCACCGGTTTTTTAAACACCAAGAGGATCGACTTAAATTCTTTCAACTCTTTCAGCGCGTTTTGCAAAACATAGGTGTCAGGCGCCAGAATCAAAACAGATTTTTTCTGGTCAATATTAATTTTTATTTTTTCCTTTAGAATCGACCAGCATGTAGAGCGGTCGGTTTCGCATAAAATTGACCTGGTGGAAACCCTGAACCGCGTGGGGTTCAGGGCAGGGGATATAACTGGTAAATCATAAAAAGATTTTTTTCGTAACGCCGGCGGGAGTTGAATTTCCATGGCTTCACCCAGGGAGCAGCCGAACTGTTCCGAAATTTTTTTCGCTAAGTCTCGTGCCGCTAAATCCAAAGCCGGAGATCCCTCATCTAAAATTTCCAAAATGGGATTCAAATTAGGGAAATCACTTTTATTATCCAGTCCGACTACGTACCCTATAGCCATTCTACGGTTAAACATCACCTTCACCCGCTGGCCGAGAGCAATCTTGTCCTTAAATTGTTCCCCAATGGAATAATCAAAAGGACCTTCGACTGGAAGGCCAAAAACAATTTTTGCAATTTTAGCTGACGTCATAATGGCTGGAACTTTTTTTTACTTTTTGGTTTTTTTGGTTTTTCTTCTGGCTTCTGACGTTTGACCTTCTGACCTAAATCATCTTATCAATTCTACTATTTCTTTGACAGAATTTTGATGGGCCATTGATTTTATGCGTTCTTTGGCAGCAGACAATTTTTCCGGAGATTTTTGGAATGCGTCCAGCATCTGGACAATTTGCGAGACTGAAGCCGGCCCTGCGCCTATTCCGAAAGTCGAAAGCACTTTGATATTATTGGTTTCCTGGCCCGGTATTGCGCTAAAAAATATCATGGGCAAGCCAACCACCAACGCCTCAGAGATCGATAACCCGCCGGGCTTCGTCACCATCACATCGGAAACCGCCATCATTTCATCCATATTGTTCACCAAACCGAATACGCGGGCATTCGGATACTTTTTTTCCATCAAAGCTTTATACAATTTCTCGCCATGTCCACAGATAACTACAAATTGAGTCTGTGGTACAGCCTTGATAATATCTTCAATCGGCCCGATTCCAAATGATCCGGTCGCGACCAGAGCGGTAAAACGTCCAGCTTCAACTCCCAGCTTATATTTTAACTCTCCGACATTTTTAGGTGTGGCAAATTTTTCATCCGTCGGAATACCCGTCACAAAAACTTTGTTCGCGTGAACTCCCATCCGTACAATTTTTCGTTTGGACCACTCTGTAGCCACCGCATAACAATCAACCCCGCTGCCCAGCCATATCCGATGAACATCAAAATCTGTTACGCACGCAATCAATTTAGATTTAATCTTATCCGTCTGTTTTAGCGCCGACACCACTTCAATAGGCATAAAATGCGTTGATATAACCCAATCAAACTGCTCTTGAATTAAATATCTATGCAGTTTTCCGGCATTAATCCCATTATATATCCGCCGCCCTATCCACATTAACGGTTGAGCAATGGGCCAATCCAAAAAGCCAAAAAATATCTGCCACAATAACGGAACTTTTGAAACAAGAAAAAAATAACTTTTACAGTAGAGTTTTTTAAAAGCAGGACTGGTATAATCCAAAGCATCGACGCAAACAATTTCATGCCCGGTATATTTTTTCAAAGCATTGGTAACGGCTTCCGCCGCTTTTTGATGGCCTGCTCCGGCGGTAGCGTGGATGACCAAAATTTTCATGATCCCTCCGTATTTTTATCAGATCCGTTATCCGACAGTTTTTAAAACCTCGTGTAACTTCGCTCTTCTAAAATACGCATCATTGGAACGTTTTAACCGCTTTGAAACCGGCAGATCACGCAACACAATTTGTTTAACCGCTGTTAATAAATCCGGGGCCACAAAATCCGGCTTAACGCCCCAATTCTTGATCTGACTACGTTTAGCCCGTCCAGACAGCACGAGAATAGTTTTGCATCCCGCGTTATAGCCGCATAAAATGTCGGATTTCGTATCTCCAACAAAAAATTTATCTTTAGCAGACCGCAAAGTTTTCCCAATGGATTTCAAAGCCTTGGCAATATTCCCGATTTCCGGTTTACGGCAGGCACAACCCTGATCGGACCGGTGAGTACAATACATAACTTTAGTAAGCTTTCCTCCAACGGCTGTAATATCCTTAATCATACTACCGGTAATCACCTCCAACTTATGACGACTATAAATTTTACGGCCCACCCCCGCCTGATTTGACACCACAAAAGTAGCATACCCCTGTTCGGTCAATATACGAATGGCCTCAACCGAACGCGGTAATAGATGAAAATCTTTTAAGCGGGTCACATATTTGCCGTCACCGGGAAACTGGTTAATGACCCCATCTCTATCTAAAAAAATAATGCTCATAATATAATAAACAATTTATGATTTTTTAACTTTAGCTTCCTGATTCATCTGCCAATATTTGGCATAACTCATCAATTGATAGAATGAAGCAAAAAAAGCGATCATAAAGCCGATCATGCCGTCTTTATAACCTTTTTTGCCAAAATACACCCTAGGAAATCTATCCAGAGTACGCCACATGGCTTTTCCCAGCGGCATTTTACGGCCGTCTGCAATCCACTTTTGAGCTTCCAACGTGGTCTGCCGATTCAAACTTCCTAAAAAATGTTCGAAATCTGGATATCCCTTATGAATAATATCTTTCGTTAACTTTTTCTCTTTGCCATCAAGAAAAATGCGCGGATGAACACCCACTGCTTCAAATTTCATTTTACTTTTCATATACATACGCAATTTGTTCGCCGGATACCAGCCAGAATGCTTGACCCAATAAGATCCAATATAAGTTTTTAACGGTATAGAGAATGCCTGAACATCACAATTCGTCAGTAATCCCGTAATTTCGTCCCGCAACTCCGGAGACACTAGTTCATCCGCGTCTAAGCTCAATACCCATTCGTTGCGCGCCTGCTGGATCGCCCAATTACGGTGCTCCCCTTCATTGGTCATTTTACGGAGAAAAACTTTATCCGCAATTTTCTCGGAAATTTCCACAGTTTTGTCCGTACTCTGATCATCCACCAAAATAATTTCATCCGCCCAGCCATAAACACTGCGCAGACATTCTTCAATATTATCTTCTTCGTTTTTCGCGATAACGACGACGCTTACGGGAACTTTCATATAATTCCTTTTTTGAGTATGTGGTCTGTCGTATGTAGTATGTGGGAAAAAAACCAAAAATCACAAAAACCAACAAAATAAATATCGGTATTTCACGCTTCGCTTTTCACCACATACTACATACCACATACTACATACAGTTTTTTAAACTTTCACATACATATTCAATTTGCGCGTTTGTCATATGGGGAAACATCGGCAAAGACAACACTTCATCCGCCAAACGTTCCGTCACCGGAAAATCACCTTTTTTATATTTCAAATTAGCATAAGCTTCCTGCAAATGGACAGGGATCGGATAATGAATCAAAACCCCGACTCCCTTTTCCTTCAAACCTTCCAGAACCTTATCCCGGTGAGTCAGCCGCACCGCGTACGTCTGATACACATGGTTACGGTCTGCTGCTACCGTCGGAATAACCACTCCTTTGATCCCTTTTAGCAATTTTCCGTAATACGCCGCGTGATCAATACGCATTTGGTTCCACTCATCTAAATACGGCAATTTCGCATTTAACACGACCGCCTGCACTGTATCCAAACGGGAATTATACCCGATAAATTTATGCGCGTAACGGTCAGTCCGGCCATAATCCCTTAACATCTTGGCCTGATCTGCCAATTCTTTATTACTCGTTACAATGATACCACCGTCTCCAAACGCCCCCAGCCCTTTGGTGGGGTAAAAACTAAAACATCCAGCATCTCCCAAAGAACCAGCCCGCTTGCCTTTATAAAGAGCTCCGTGCCCCTGGCAAGAATCTTCTACCACAAAAATTCCTTTTTCTTTCGCGATAGCCAAAATTTGATCCATGGTCGCTGTCTGCCCATAAAGATGCACCGGCATGATCGCTTTGGTTTTGGAGGTAATTTTCGCTTTCACACTTTGCGGATCCAAATTAAAAGTATGCTCTTCCGCGTCAGCAAAAACCGGAGTCGCCCCGGTGTAAGAAACCGCCAAAGCCGTAGCAATAAAAGTCATGGCCGGAACAATTACTTCATCTCCCGGACCAACGTGCAAAGATTTTAAAGCTAAATACAACGCGTCCGTCCCAGAGTTCACTCCCACCGCATACTTTGCGCCGCAATACTTGGCAAAAGCCTCTTCGAAATTTTTTTCTTCCTGCCCCAGGATAAATGCCCCACGCTCAAACACATCTTTCAAGCCCGTGTCAACTTTGTCTTTGACAGTTTGGTATTGCTGTGAAAAATCAATAAACGGAATGTTCATAATAATCCTTCTGCCTTTCTAAAAACCTCATCGGTTGAAATTTGTTTAAGACAACTTATATGATCACAGGACGCCCTGCGAAAATTACGGTAACACGGCCGGCAAGCGACAGATGCCGCTACGACTGTTTGCTGATCCGCCGGATACGGCCCATATACTTTTTCATCCACCGGGCCAAAAATCGATAAAATTCTTCCTCCGGAAGCCACCGCGATATGCAACGGCCCGCCGTCATTGACAATACATAATTTTACTGCTTTTGCTACAGCCGCGAATTGCATAACCGTAGTCCGGCCAGCAGCCATTTTCGGACGATTTTTCATCGCCGAAGCGACCTCTTGACAGAGGGCCATTTCATTCTGATCACCCATCAGTATAATGTCTGCAGAACACTTTTCAATGATTTTATCGGCTAATTTCGCATAATTTTCCGGGCCCCACCGCTTATATAAAGCCTCTTTGCCCCAGCTTGCGCCGCCACCAGGAACTATGACCACCGTCGAGGCCGGCTTAACCCCCAACTCATTAAACAAATTTTGCGCCCATTGAACGTCATTTGGGGACACACATAACCGCATCCTATTTTCCTGCGGTTCCAGCCCCAATTCCCTTAACAAATCCAAATAATACTCGACCACATGCCTGCCCTCAAAGCCTTTCAGTCCGATTTTTCGAGTCAAAAACCTCCCGCGGCGCTTATAACTCAATCCCACCCGCTCCTTAATTCCCGCGGCCCAACTAATAAATCCCATTAAATCCGTCATAGAAACATCCAAAACCAACCCATACCCTTCCCGCCGAATCTCCTGTATCACCCCATTGACCTTTTGAACATACGCCCATAAAGATTTTTGCTGTACCGCGTGAAATTCATCCCGGTCATAAATAAAAACCTTATTTACATAAGGATCAGACCGTAAAATAGGCTCAGCCCGGTGATTGCACAGATACCCGATCTGAACCTGAGGATCAGCTTTTTTCAAATTCGCGATCAACGGAGTCGTAAATAACACATCGCCGATGCCGAAGATGTTTATGAGAAGAATTTTATTGGGTATTTTATAGATCATATGTTAACCGGGCGAGAGGATCTCGCCTACGGGTATTATACCAATTTTTGATATTTTTTATTCTGCTTCAATTGTTCGACAACGGCTTTGACTTTTTGGGATTGGGATTTGTCGCAGATTAATAAGGCGTCGGGCGTATCTACGACTACCACATTATCCAAGCCGACCAAAGCGATTAATCGTTTGTCTGCCCACACGAAAGAATTTTTCGCGTCTACTGAAACAACTTCTCCATTAAAAATATTTCCTTTATCATCCGCAGGCAAAACTTCAGACAATGCCTGCCAACTGCCTAAATCCGACCAACCCATACCGGATGACTCAACGGCCGCCACACAATCAGACTTTTCTAAAATCGCGTAATCGATGGAAATAGCCGTCATTTTATTCCACCATGTGCTGGCCTTAGCCGCAGACTTCAAATCTTTCAAAATTTTAAACATCGCGGGTTGATATTTTTTAAACTCAGCCAAAATCACTGAGGTTTTCCACGAAAACATTCCGCCGTTCCACAAATAATTTTCCTGACGAACGAATTGCTCCGCGATTTTCATGTCCGGCTTTTCAATAAATTTTTCAACCTTTAACATGATACCGGCCGGCAGTTTGACCGGCTTCACTTTCAAATATCCATATCCAGTTTCGGGCCGCGTTGGTTTAACGCCCATGGCCACTAAAAAATTTTGCTCAGCTAAGGACACAGAATGCGCGGCAGATACCAAAAAATTTTCTTCATTGGTCATCAAATGATCTGACGGCAAAACGCACATGACAGCGTCGGGATTTTGGCGGTTAATGACTTCCGCGGCCCAGCCAATGGCCGGCGCCGTATTTTTCCCGCACGGCTCAACCAAAATCTGCCCTGATGGTACACCATTTTTCCTCAACGAATCAGCAACCAAACCTTTATGCTTGCTATTCGTGACCACCCAAATATTTGCCTTCGGCACCAGCGGCAAAATCCGGCGGATGGTCATATCTAAAAAAGTTCCCTGCCCAGTCACATCCAAAAATTGTTTAGGTTTTGAAGCCCGGCTTTTCGGCCAAAACCTTGTCCCTGATCCGCCCGCTAAAATCACCGCGTAAACATTCGAATTCATAAGCATTTTTTCTTTTTTAGAAATTCGGTAACTGTTGTGGTTATATAATCCATGTGTTCTTCATTCAGATCCTGATGAATCCCAATATGCGTCCCATTATTCGAACAATATTCCGCTTCAGGAAAATCGCCCGGCTTATGCCCTAAAAATTGATAACTCGGACATTGCGTCGGAATAGAATAAAACAAATTCCGTGAATCAATGCCGCGCAGGTCAATAAAAGCAACAAATTCATCTTTCGTAAAAGGAGAGGTTTCTTTAACCACAATGGAAAACGCGTGAGGGCCAATTACTTCTCCGGCCTCTTCTTTCACATATAAAAAATAATCTGCAAATTTTTTAAACTGTTTAATCAAATACAATAAATTTTCACGACGTTTATTTAGTATCTCGTCGAATATCTCCATATTCCCTAACCCTACCGCCGCTTCGATCTCATTCATCTTCGCGGAAAAACCGATCCTTTTAAACTCAAACTTATTCACAATCCCATGATTACGCAAAGACCGCATGGCCTCTGCCATCTGCGGATTATTCGTGGTCAACATCCCGCCTTCAATCGACGTGATAATGTGCGCCGCGTATAAACTAAATGCGGCCATATCGCCTATTGAACCAATCTTCTGCCCCCGATATTTTGCCCCATGCGCTTCAGCCGCGTCTTCAATCACAAATAATTTATGCTTTAGAGCTATCGCCAAAATCCGGTCCATATTGGCCGGCTTTCCCATCAAATGCACCGGCATAATAGCCCGGGTCTTCGCAGTTATTGCCGCTTCTATTTTATCCGGGTCAATATTCAAAGTTTCACGTTCAACGTCGACAAATACCGGTTTAAATCCTGCCTGCAGCACAGCGTTAGCGGTTGCCACAAAGGTGAGCGCCGGAACAATAATCTCGTCGCCTCTTTGCGCTCCAAAATCATACAGCACAGCGCAGGCAATCGCGTCCGCGTCAGTCCCGCTGCTGACAGCCACCGCCTCTTTAACGCCAAACAAAGCGGCAAATTTTTCTTCAAATTCCTGAACATATTTTCCCCGGGTCAACCAGCGTGACGCAATGGCTTCGTTAATCAATTTTTGCGCTTTATCCGTAATAGAAACAGTCCCAAACGGAACCTGATACTGCGCCTTTTTATAAAGTTCTGAAGTTTTTTCTTTTGCTTTTATATTTTTTGACATATCAGTTGATGATTTTTGGTTTTTGGTTTTTGGTTTTTGGTTTTTGGTTTTTGGTTTTTTCTTCTGACTTCTGACTTCTGACTTTTTAAACTTTATATCCATTCTCTTCCTGATAAAAAATAATCCTTGTCCCCATGTTCTCGATTTTAACGGGCACTAATAATAATTTTTTTAAATGTTCTTTAACCGCTTTTTGTTTATGCGGAGGCACGAATAGAATCATGAAACCGCCGCCGCCTGCTCCTAACAATTTCCCCCCCCATGCTCCGGCTTTACGGGCCGTGGAATAAATATGATCGATATGCGTACTGGAAATTTTATCCGACAAAGTCCGTTTTATTTTCCATCCCTCGTCGAGCAATTTGCCAAAACTTTTCATGTCATTCCCCTGCAAATGTCCCAAACCTTCAAAAACCATCTCCCTCATCCGCTCCATCTCCACATTCCGGTTTTCCATATTTTGGATTTGATGCAAAGCTATTTCTGACGCAAAACGGGAAAAACCCGTAAAGTACAACATTAAATGACTTTGTAAATTCTGTATAATTTCTTTTTTCAAGGTCACTTCGCGAATATCAAACTCATCCTCCCCTTTAAACTCAACCAGATTCATTCCACCGTTCGCGCACATAATTTGATCCTGACACCCCACATATTCTTTACACATCTCCCGCTCAATATAAATCGCTTCCCGCGCTAAACGGTCTTTAGTTGGCATCTCCCCTTTCAAAGCATAAAACGCGTGCAACAATCCCACCGTAAAAGCTGAACTGGACCCCAACCCCGTCCGCGCCGGAAGATCGCCGTCATGATGAATTTCTACACCCTGTTTGATCTTTAAAAATTTCAAAACCTCCCTCGCCGCCGGGTGCTGAATATCGCTCAACTTATTTACATGCTCCATTTT
>JADFYJ010000019.1:0-44242 GCA_015233115.1 Candidatus Omnitrophota bacterium
CCAGGGTGGAGCTGATGTTGGGACTGCGAGCGGTTTCTCAACAGGAAATAATTTTAGAGTTGCAGGAGCCATTGTAGCCCGTAATTCAATAGAAGCAACTTTGAATGGAGTAGGAGGCGCCGTCGACGGACAATTGTTTACGTTAAATCAGGGACCTGTGACCGCGTATAAAGTTTCACAGATGATGTCCCCTGAACGAACACAAACTGCCTTAGGCGTTCTGACGGTTGGCCTTAACGTCACACGGCAGGCGATGATTTATCAAAGAGTATTCAGCGGTGAATTATCCGTGGCTCAAGGTCAAGCCGCCATACGGATTCAGACGGCGGGAGATGCGATTAGAGTTGGAGGTACAGGGTTATTGACGACCTTTGGGGCAGCGGTAGGTGGATGGCCAGGAGGACTCGTTTTTGGTTTAGGAGGAGGAGCCGTCGTAAATATAATCGCAAATCATTATGAAAAACGTGCTTTTCAAGCTATTGGGGTTGGAGGAGATTATTGATATGTTTAGAATAAAAATTGTGATAAAAATAATGTTTATAGCGTTTATATTATTAGTGTCATGCCTATCAATAAGTATAATGATTGACGATAAAAGCATTTCGATGATTGATAAATTAATAATATGTGTGATGAATATTTTGTTTTTAGGTGGCATATATGCACTGTTTACTGTCGAGTTAAGGGTTGAAAAAAATAAAATTGTTCATTGTGGCGTTGGCTTTTTGCCTCGCGTGAAAGAACTGTATTGGCATGACATTGAAAAAATTGAAGGGGCCTATATTGTTTCTTTTGCACTTTTAAGACTAATTCCATATAGCTCGTCGGACAAAAAAATATTGGATATCCCCATCGAGCTTTATCCGAAAAAAGCCATGGCCGAGATCCTCAACCACGCACCCAAAGATTGCCAGTTCCATTTTGACCGCTACATGCAAAAATACGTCGACAAAGTCAAAAAAGAAATGCAGCAACATTCCGCCAGTAATTCATAATCCTCTCGATTGATTTTTCTCCAGGACTTGGCATTCAAGATAATATGGTGTTACAAGAATTTTGGGGAGATTAAGTATATGACCGAAAATGAAAAAGAATTCAAAATTACTTTTTATAAAACCGTTTATTTTATAGTGTTTTTAATTTGTTTATGGTTTTCGATTAAATTTTTTCTTCTGTTTTTTCGGCATACTTTAAACAATGAAGATTTTTTAAATGCGTTTTTTGCTACAGCATTTTTGTTTTTCATTACGGTCGGAGGCATGTTCTTTATGCTTTACCTAGGCAGTACTCGCGTCGTGATTACTGATGACGAGATGATTATTAAACGCCCGTGGAGAATCCAGAAGGTTAAATGGTCAGACGTGAAAAAAATCCGGCGGATTTTTGCGATTTATTCAGGATATGCTTATTACATTTACACCGACAACAACAAATTCGTTTGGATTCAGGATATGTTTCAGAACATGAGCGAGCTGTTAAAACTCATCCAAGAAAAATCCGGGAAACATATCAAAGGAGAATTTTCGAAGGATAAGAATTAAATTTTGGATGGCTTGTAGGACATCCTGTACTCGGGGGCTTCGTCGGGAGTGTTGGTGGTGGTTTTATTTCTAATGGTGTTGCTGAATATTTTGAAAATAAAGCCTTTAAAGCAATCGGAATAGAGGGGGCGCCATAGATGATAAAAACAAAAATTTCCATTCGTATTATTTTTATAGTCTTTGCAGTTTTGGTCTTAAGTTTAACAATATATTTAATGGTTGATAATAAAAACAACTCAATAACAGATCAACTAATAGCAATTTTGATGAATGCATTTTGCATGTTGGGTGTTTACGCAATATTTAATAATTATATTGAATTTGATAACATAAAAATTGCCTGTGGAGGGACGGGGGTTTTAAACCGTAAGAAAGAACTTTATTGGTATGATATTGAAAAAATAGAGGGGGCCTACATTGTTTCAGTTGCTCTTCTAAGATTGATCCCCTATAGCTCGTCGGGTAAAAAGACGTTAGACATCCCCATCGAAAGCTTTCCTAAGAAAGCCATGGCTGAAATCTTAAACCACGCACCAAAAGACTGTCAGTTCCATTTTGATCGCTACACGCAAAAATATGTCGACAAAGTCAAAAAAGAAATGCAACAAAGCCCCGCCAGTTCGGCATAACTCTTTCAGTAGACCTTCGAGTAAAGACAGACACTTTTTTAAAAAAGGTGCATGTCTTTTTGTAATGCCCCCATTACATAAGAAGTTTTAAGTTAATACCTTTTTTGTTCGTTTTCATCACTTTCTCTTCCTTCCCTTGATATAAAATTATATACTATCTCTATATCCCTAGTGTGCTGTTAATCCGGAGGGAAACTTAATCACGTGCAAACGTCCTATTTAGGCCAACTGCTTGTTAATAAAAAAATTATTACGCCAGAGCAATCGGCCGCCGCATTAAATAAACAAAAATCAACAGGGCAGTTGCTGGGCGTTGTCTTGTTAGAGCTCGGTTTCGTCGATGAACAAAAAGTTTTTTTTCCGATTCTAGCTGAACAATGCGGAATTCCATATCTTGACCTTAATAATTTCATCATCCCTCGTGGTGTTATTGAAAAAATTCCAGCGAAACTCGCTCTCCATTATAAAATCATCCCTGTTTCTTTAGACAAAAACCATCTTGTAATCGCGACAGCTGATCCTCTTAATATACAAATTTTAGATGAGATCGCAGCTGAAGCAGACTGCCCGATTAAAGCTGTCTTGTCGACGGAAAAAGATATTCTCGAGGCGATTCGAAAATTTTATGGTGTTGGCGCGGAGACGATAGAGAAAATGATGGGGTCCGCCCAACCGACGAAACAGCCAGAACAACTAGTCAGCCGTTTGGACGATCCCGGATCAGAAGCCACCATCAGCCGATTTCTCAATCAAATATTAATGGAAGCGTATCAAAGCCGTGCAACGGATATTCACATCGAACCCTATGAAGATGAATTGAAAATCCGCTATCGCATCGACGGGGTTTTGCATAATGCCAAAATTCCTCAAGACATCAAACACTTTAAAGATTCCATCGTATCGCGAATAAAAGTCCTGTCTAATTTAAACATCGCAGAACGTCGTACACCACAAGACGGGCGATTTAAAGTCCGTGCGGAAAATATCGATTTGGATTTGAGAGTTTCTTTTTTACCGACCCAGTTCGGTGAAGGTTTGGTTTTGCGCATTTTGAATACCGCCAAACTTTATTCGTTGGAAGATTTAGGCCTTCGCCCCGATGAGAAAACTATCTTAGAGACACTCATTAAAAAACAGCACGGAATCATTTTTCTAACCGGCCCAACAGGAAGCGGAAAGACAACGACTCTCTATTCCTGTTTATCGAAAATCAACACGGAAGACCACAAGATCCTTACGATCGAAGACCCCATTGAATATCAATTGAAAGGGATCATGCAGATTCAGATTAATCCTGGCGTGGGATTGACTTTTGCTAAAGGGTTACGGTCTATGTTGCGCCATGATCCGGATATTATGATGATCGGTGAAGTCCGCGATACTGAAACCGCTCAAATCGCTGTTCAAATCGCGTTAACCGGACACTTGGTTTTTTCAACGCTCCATACTAACGACGCCGCAAGCGGTGTAGCCCGTCTTTTAGATATGGGCGTTGAACCGTATCTTATTACCAGCACCGTCGAGTGTTTTATTGCGCAACGGCTTATCCGGGTGATTTGTCCGCATTGTAAACAAATCAGCAAAGAGCCGCTTGAAGGGTTTAAAGACCAAGCGGAGGGGAAGCCAGTTATTATCTATGAAGGGAAAGGCTGCGAAAAGTGCAGCCATACTGGATTTTTCGGGCGCCAAGCTATTTACGAATTTCTTTTGATCGATGATCATATTCGAAAACTTGTTTTAGAGCGGACCTCTGCCGAACGGATTCGGGAAGCAGCCATCATCAATGGAATGAAAACATTGCTACACTCGGGTTGGGAAAAAGTTAAAGCAGGCATTACGACCCCCCAGGAAATTTTAAGAGTTGCGTCTCAGGATAAAATCGATTAGTTATGTCTCCCCAATTCCATTATCAAGCAAAAAACGGTCCCAATGAAATTGTTGAAGGGACCATCGACGCGGACAACTACGCCCAGGCTGTGAATGGAATTACTCTTAAAGGATTAACTCCAATCGAAGTTAAGGAAAGCGTGCTTGATTTTCCCTCGGAAGATAAAGCTTCTCGTAAAATATTATCGATATCCTTGACCAAAAAGATTTCTCTTAGCGAATTAGCTGTCTTCACTCGACAAATGAGCAACCTTCTTGATGGCGCTGTCCCATTACTCAAAGCCGTCCAACTCATTGGAAACCAAACATCCAATAAAAAATTGAATCAGATTATCCATCAAGTTGAAGAAAATGTTCGAAATGGGTCGGCGTTTTCTGATGCGCTTGCCCAATATGAAAATGTTTTTCCATCGTATTATGTCAATACGGTTCGGGCTGGCGAAGTCGGAGGAAAGCTTGACGTCGTTCTTGGTAGGTTGGCCGGCTACTTGGAAAAAGAACAAGCAATTGCTGGGAAAGTAAAAGCCAGTTTAGCTTATCCCGCATTTGTTTTAGTGATCGGCTGTCTGACTGTTTTCGTTTTATTATCATTCGTCATACCGCGTTTGACTGTGATGTTTGAAGATTTTGACCAATCTCTTCCGCTTATGACGATCGTACTTATGCATATCAGCGGATTTTTCATGAAATTTTGGTGGGCGATGATTATCGCTCTTTTGGTTATTTTCAAATTTTTACACCAATGGTCCCGCAGTGAAGCGGGGAAAAAATGGCTCGATACCTATCTTTTGCGAGTCTGGATTTTAGGCCCTTTCATCCAGACAGTCGAAATCGGTCGATTTGCCAGGACGTTTGGGACTTTAATCGAAAGTGGCGTGACCATCATCACCGCGTTAGAAACGGTTACGGAGACCGTCGGTAATTCTGTTCTAAAGGAAGAACTTTTACAAGTCTCATCGGAAGTCGCCCAGGGAACGTCGTTAGGTAATGCATTAAAACGCGATCCTTTTTTTCCTGAAATGGCTGTCGATATGATTGCGATCGGAGAAGAGTCCGGGCGCTTTGAAAAAGGTTTATACAAAATCGCTGACGTTTATGAGCAGGAATCAGAACGGATGATGAACACGGCCGTTTCTCTTTTAGGGCCGATCGTTTTAACTATCGTTATAATATTTGTCGGATTTATTATCATGGCCGTTATGTTACCTATTTTACAAATGAATCAACTTATCCATTAATTATCAGGAAAAACATTATGAAAATAAAAAATACAAAAGCGTTTACCCTCATCGAAATCATGCTGGTCGTAATCATCATCGGCGTCCTCGCTGCGATGATTGTTCCGAACCTGGTCGGGCGGGGGGAGCAGGCAAGGCTAGCTGCAGCTCGAGCAGACATCGACGGCAATCTCGTAACAGCCTTAGACCTTTATGAAATCGATAACGGGAAATACCCGACAACGGGACAAGGTCTACCGGCTTTATCAATGAAACCCTCGGACGGCTCAGATAAATGGCGCGGACCATATTTAAAGAAAAAAAGCCTTCCTCTCGACCCGTGGGGAAAAGCATATGTTTATGTTTGCCCTGGTGTGCATAATCTGGAAAATTACGACCTGTCGTCATTAGGCCCTGACGGAATCGAAAGCGCGGACGATGTTACGAATTGGGGGGAGAGCAAAAAATAGTTGCTTAGCTCCCGCAAGTCGAGAATAAAAATTGAAAACAAAATCCTCCTTTTCCCAATCTCCCGGTTTTACTCTCATCGAAATATTATTGGTCTTGGTTGTTCTATCCATTATCGTCGGATTAGCCATTCCGAATTTCAGCAATCTGCACCGACAACTTTTGATTAAAAGGGTCGCTTATGAAATTTCATATTTGATGCAACGCGCTCAAACGCGCACGATGTCCCAAGGTTATGAGTTGCGAATAACATCCGACGCGAATCGATCATCTTTTTGGATTGAACAAAAAAAAGATAATAGTTATACGCGGATGCCCGGAGAGCTCAACAGAACTGTTGATATTCCGCCTGAAATGCACGTTGAGGCGGAAGGCCTGCCAATTTTGTTCTTGCCGAACGGGGGTATAAGCCAAGGCGAAATCTCCGTTTGCAATGAAGAAGAATGTTTCCTCGTTTCTACAAAAGTACAGTACGGTAACGTTAAAATATCGAAATGGTCAGCGAAATGAAAATCCGTAAAAATAGCCGATCCAAACAGGGAACTATTTTGGTTGAAGCGCTCATTTCCGTCGCAATTTTATCGGTCAGCATTGTTATCGTTCTCCAATCACTGACAGCGGCATCACGCGCTTCTTCCCGTGCTGAAACTTATATCGAAGCTTCGAATATTTTAGAAAATAACAGTTCAGTTTTTATTTTATCCCCTCAAATTCTTGTCGACGGGAAAGAAGTCCCAATAAAAGGTAACCTCCATGACTATATTTTTCAGTTATCCCGCGGCAATAAACTTTTTGAAGAGAACGATGATTTACAGTCAATCCTATTGACGGTCACATGGGGAAACGGTCAGACAAAAAACGATATCAGCTCCCAAACTCTTTATTATGCTAAAACACAATAATCATATCCTTTTTATTTCAAATAAAAAGATCCCAGCAAAAGGTTTCACATTAATTGAAACCCTTTTAGGCTTATTAATTTTTTCTCTTATTATCGTGTGCGTTTATGGAACGCTAAAGACCGGGATAGATCTAAGCCGTCGTTTTGAAGATCAGAAAGATATTTCCCGACAGGCACAACTCGCGATGGACCTTTTTTCCCATGACATCGAAGCGTCAACTGTTTATGATTTTTCCAATTCTTACGCGGGTCATTTATCCTTTGAAGGCCTTGATGAAAAATTGACGTTGATTTCCCGCTCTGAGGATACTTTAAAAGTGATTAGCTATTATCTTTCCCCGCCACAAAAGATCGAAATAAAACAAACTGTCATCGGAAAACACTATCAACGAAATACAACCGTAACCCAAAGTAAACAGGAGAGCGCAATAACTCTCTGTTTAATAAGAGAAGAAATGGATTTTATTGATTACATCTCCGGGGGTTTTCAGATGAACGGCCAAAAAGAAATACTTTTAGAGGGTATTCCAGAGAAGGGCGTACGATTTTCATATACGAGTCAAACAAATGACGAAGGGACAATCGTGTGGAAACAAGACTGGAAAGATTCAGAGCGCCCTCTTGCGGTCAAAATGGATGTGAAAATCGTTCGTAATGAAGACCAGGAAACCCAGACATTCGATTTTGAAAAAATCGTCTTAGTCCCGTCGGCAATCAAGATAAAACGAATAAAATAAATGCTGCTATTATCCCATAGAAAATTCATAAGATGCCGCAATTTAAGAGCGAACGACTCTGGTATAATACTCATTGTTGTCTTATGGATTCTGGCGATCCTAAGTATTTTTGTTTTTATTGTCGGATGGGGGGCAAGAACCGAAATTTCTTATGCCAAGTATCGCGTTGCTAAAGTTAAAACAAAACAGTATGTGTGGGCAGGCATTATTTTCGGATTGGATCAATTAACAAAAGATGTTTCCACGGAGAAAAACAAATTAAAATATTTTTGGTTTTCCAAAAATAATAAAGTTGCGCCGCAAAATCTTGCGACCAAAATTTCCGTCGATACAGGATATTTTCAAATCGGTTATCGCACGCGACTGGCAGACAATGATCCGTATACCATTTATCAGGGGTTCCAAGATGAAACAGGCCGGATCAATCTTAACGGGCTGACATTGAATAACTATCATGTCCTCGAGCAATTATTGATCATTTTAGGGTTTGATAATGCTGTTGCATTGAATGTCGCTGCATCAGTTGTTGATTGGATAGATCGGGATAATACGCCCGCTGAACAAGGGCAGGGGGCCGAAGACAGCTATTACATGAGTCTTTCAAAACCGTATCATTGTAAAAACCTTCCTTTGGATTCGATTGAAGAGCTGCTTTTTATTAAAGGTATAACAAGCGATATTTTTCAAGCACTTAAACCCTATGTAACGGTTTTCCCAAAATATAGCGGATTGCGAGAGAACTTTAATACAGCATCGGAAGAAGTCCTTAAAGCTTTGGCCAGGTCTGTGGTTGGCCCGCAAACGAATACAACCCGCGAAGATGCTGATTCATTAGTTGGAAAAATTTTGGATTACCAAGAAGAATTATCGTCGCAATTCTCTAACAATGATAAAAAGATGGATTTCAATGACATTAAGTTGAACGCAAAAGAACAGGCGATATATTTAACGATTAACCCTTATCGCGCCATTCAACCAGGAGTCGTCCGGTTTGACATCCAAGGCGCTGAACCGTCGAGCCATGTTGAAACAAATATCGAAGTCGTTGTCGATCCTCAAACCTCAAACATTTTGTCGTGGCAAGAAACAACCCCTTAACGCACGTTATGGCTTCAAATATTCGAACAGTCATTGAAATCACAGATACACACATCAAATTCCTTCAAGCTAAAAAAGGGAAGGGGAAGCTGTTGATCGTTGCGTTTGACGCTTCCCCGATCGAAGGGAAGCTCGACGGGGAGATTGAGGAAATAATTTTACAAATGGTTCAATCCCATACGATCGACCCAGAAACTTTCACCCTGGTCCTCCCGCGGCGACTGGCGTCCGTAAAAAGATTGCGTCTCCCATCGATAACCGATAAGGAAATCAAAAAAATGCTGCCGATTCAAATCGGCCACATGATGCCCCATGTCATAGAGGATCTTATTTACGGTTATGAAATTTTGGAAAAAGAAGACGCCGGATATGTGAAGCTCATTGTTTATATTGTTCATAAGGACGTCACCCAAAAGTATTTTAATCTTTTTCAACGGACAAAAATTGCCCCCTCAAAATTTATTCTAAGTTCCCTTGGGATCGTTGAATGGTTTAATTTCCAAAGAAGTCAATTGGATATCCAGGCATCATTCCCAATATTGCTTTTAAATTTAGATTTACTTCACACGGAACTCTGTTTTATTCAACACCATCGCCTTCTTTTTTCCAGAAACATCCATCAAGGGTTAAAAGACCTGCGAAGTGATACTTTTATCAATTTCTTCGACCAGATCGAACTCAGTCTAAAACTATACCGCAAAGAACGATTCGGAGATGAAATCGGAAAAATATTCGTCGTTTCTTCTTTAAAAGAAATGACCGAGCTCGCCGGGACTCTCGAAAAACGATTCCATTTACCCATCGAATTTATTTCTCCAGTTGATAACGTTTTTTCTTCAGGCGTTCCGATTGTCAACCAGATTAAAGAACACCCGGGATTATCTCTTAGTGTATGTTTGGGGCTTGGAGCGTCCGATTCAAAATCGCTTGTTAATTTGATTGCGAAACATATCCGTGATGAAAAAATAGCCCATGGAAAACAAAAACAACTCTACCAATTTGTTGGCCTCACTTTTCTTGCGTTGTTTCTTACGGTCTGTATTGTTGGCCTGGACCTTGCGTTTAAAATGACAACTCTGAACAAAACAAATGAACGCATATCAGAGATGAATGCGGACACAACAACTGCAGAAGCAAAAATTAATTTAGTAAAAAATGTCGAAGAACATTTTTCAAGAAGGATTTTTGTCCCTGCATTGATGGCGAAATTATATCAAGCGACGCCTGAGGACATTACTTTTCGATCGTTCAATATCAATCAAACGGGAGATGTTGTTATCGGGGGATACGCTCAGTCTGGAACGTCTGTCAATCTATTCCAGTCACGCCTTGTAGCGTCGCCGGATTTCTCTGATGTTTCATTACAGTTTACGACGAAACGGAAGCTGTTTAACCAAGACGTTATCGAATTTAAAATTCAATTAAAATTAAAAAGATCTCAATAATCCTATGCGCCCATTAACGGATAGAGAACAAATCATATTCGGCATCTGTGTAGGAATCGTATCGATATTTATCACTTTGAACTTCGCGATAAAACCTTTGAAAAATAAATCACAAAATTTCGACCAGCAGATCGGACAAAATCAGCGCCTGTTGGAAAAAAACTCCCGGCTTATCCGGAAAGCCGATGAAGTTAAAGCGAAAGAGAAATATTATCTCGATATCTTAAGACAAGACGGAACAGATGAAGAGACCATGGCAAAAACGATTTCGAGTATTGAAAAGATTGCGACCCAGACCGATTTACATATATCTGAACTTAAGCCGAAATCAATGAAACGGCAAGACAACTTCAACCTGTTTTCTATTACGTTAACGCTTGATTCCTCACTTGTGAAAATATTAGAATTTTTAGATCTGTTGCAGAAGAAGCCGTATTATTTTAGTGTCGATGAAATGGATCTTACAAAGCAAATGGGGAATAACAGTTCGGATTTACACGTTAATCTAACTTTGTCGAAAATTCTTATCTTACATCCATAACTTATGAACTATTTATCAGCCTTTCATTTAGAACAAGAACCTTTTTCAACAAATCCTGACCCGGAATTTTTTTACAAGTCCGCTGGGCATATATCCGCGTTGAACCATTTAGAAATCGCCATTCGATTAAAACGCGGTCTCAGTTTAATTTTGGGGGACGTCGGGACAGGAAAAACGACACTGTGCCGGACTTTACTTCAGACATTCGAAGAAGAAGGCGACGATTTTATTTTTCACATGATTCTCGATCCAACGTTTAAATCCGAAAATTTGTTTTACACACATCTGACAAAAATATTCGGGATATCGCCATTTTTCCGTTCCACCGTCGATCATCGCGACGCTATCGAAAAGTATTTATTTAAAAAATGTGTCGATGAAAATAAGACGGTTATTCTTGTGATTGATGAAGGGCAGAAACTAAAAAAAGAACACTTGGAGATTCTAAGGACATTATTAAATTACGAAACGAACGACCGAAAATTGCTTCAACTTATTATTTTCGCGCAATTAGAGCTGATGCCCCGGCTCGAACCAATCAAAAATTTCGTCGACAGGATTATGTTGAAATATATGCTAAAACCTTTCGATGAGTATGAAACAGGACAGATGATCGAATTTCGTTTACGTAAAGCCGGATATGCAGCTCCAACGAGCCTGTTTTCATCTGATTCTATAAAAAAGATCTTTGAATATACAAAAGGATACCCGCGTCAGATTGCCAGAATTTGTCATAACGCTCTTGAGCTATTGATCATGGAAGAAGGCCGCACTATCACGGCGGATATCATTGAAAAAGTCATCCGGCAGGACAAAGACTGGAATTGTTAATGAACAAAAACCTTGCTGCTGAAGAAAAACTCTTAAATCTTATCCGAAAAAAAAAGACCGTCAGCGCATCCGGGCAAAAATCAAAAACACAAGAGGGGAGATCTACAGAAAAACCCGGTTTCATTCCTCTTTTTTGGATATGGATTAATAGAGTTTTATTGATGATCTCTATCATTTTGCTCGTCGTCATTTGTATTAAATTTTATATCGAAAAGAAGGCCGCTTTATCCGTATCGGACATTTCTTCTCAAATGGCTACCTTGGATGAGAAAACCGATTTTGAGAGTGAAATTAATCAAACAACGAATGAAAATTTCGTAGGAGTTACTCAAAGAAGAGACATCTTTTCCGCAACCTTCGAACAAAAAAAGGAAGAAGCTGTGGCGCCCGTACAAGTGCCGCCAGCTTTTTCGGAACGCTATAAACTTGTCGGAATAATGCTCGATAACAATCCAACTGCGATTCTTGAAAATTTACAAAATCATAAAACGTTTTTTGTAAAAAAAGGACAAAACGTCGACGGTGCTATTTTAGAAGATATCAAAGAAAACCGTGTTATTTTTCGAGATCGCGATAAGGCGGTTGAGCTCGTCCGTTAAACAATTTATATAGATATTTTCAATCAGTACTGCAAAAATACTGTAAAATACATCATCCAATACCGGCTCAACATTCAGCGTAAAGGTTTTTATGCTAAAACGAAAAATTAAGGTGCTCGCATATTCTGCCGTTATTGCTTTATCAATCCTAGTTGTTTTCAATAACATAGTCTTCGCTGAAGATGCCCCGTCTGCCGCCAGCCCCGCAACAATAATAGTCGAAAGCAAACCCTCGCCCATCATTGATGTTCTTGATTTTACTGAAGTCGAAATCGCGGATGTTTTGAAATTGATCTCACAAAAAGTTAGCCGTAATATTGCAGCTTCTCAAAACGTCAAAGGGCGTATAACTGTTTATCTGAAAGACGTCAGTGTTTTAGATGCTTTAAAAATTATTGTGGACTCCTACGGATGGGCTTTCGTTGAAGAGAAGGATATTATCAAAGTCATGACGGCGCAGGAGTATGAAGAAAAATTTGGACAAAAATTCGGACAGCTTTTTAACACAAAAATTTACGATCTTAATTACGGCAATACTACAAGCATTTCCGCGCTTTTGACTCAAGTAAAAAGCCCATCTGGCAAAGTGCTCGTCGACGAAAAATCCAATACATTAATTTTGATTGATACCCCGGCAAAACTCTCGGAAATGGACGAGATGATTCATCGCTTAGATGTGCTAACCGTTACGGAAGTTTTTGCTTTAAATTATTCAAAAGCAAAAGACATTTCCACTGAAATTAGTCAGGTTTTGACGCCTTCTTTGGGAATGATTAAATTTGATGAACGATCAAACAGGATTATTGTCACCGACACGCTACAAGTCTTAAGACGAGTCCGGGATATCGTTCATGCCTTTGATGCGAAGCACAAAGAAGTTCTTATTCAAGCAAAGATTATTCAGATCGTTTTAGATGACGCGCATAAAACTGGCATTGATTGGGAAGCGGTGATCTCGAAATTTAAAAAATTAACTTTTATAAGCGATTTTAATGTTCTTAGCAGTTCTGACAAAAGAGGGACGGTGTCTATCGGCACGTTATCCGACGACGATTTTACAGTGCTGATTGAAGCGCTCGATACGATCGGTTCAACCAATATTCTTTCCAGTCCGCGAATTACCGCATTAAATAATGAAGAAGCAAAAATTCTTGTCGGGTCAACGGAACCTTACGTGACATCAACGACGACTGTAGCGGCATCTGGCCCAGCAACAACTTCTGAAAGTGTCAATTTCATCGATGTGGGCGTTAAGCTTTTCGTTACGCCCACAATTAATAATGATGGATTTATAACGATGAAAATTAAACCGGAAGTAAGCTCTAAGACGGGAGATTTTCCAACCAGTAGTAATAATACCATCCCTATCGTTGAAACTTCCGAAGCGGAAACAAAAGTCATGGTCAAAGATGGTGTCACCATTATCCTCGGAGGGCTGATTAAAGAAGAAAAAATAAAAACAGATAAAATGGTCCCTATTTTAGGAAAAATCCCGTTATTAGGCGCCGCGTTTAAAAGCAACAGCGAATCATTGAAAAAAACTGAAATCGCAATATTTCTTAAGCCGACAATCATATCCGGCGATGTTAGTGAAAATGATATAAATACGACAGCACCCATCGGAAACGCCGCTCCAACCAACCTGCCATAAAATTAGGATATTTTACCTTCCTTTAAATTTAATGTTGACATATAACGTTATACGTTATATTCTTATATCGTGATAAAATCATTTAAAGATAAAGAAACCGAAAAAATTTATCATCGGATCTTTTCTAAAGAGCTGCCTGGAAGTATTCAACAAGTAGCTCTAAGGAAATTAAGAATGATTGACAGTGCAATTACTCTCGCTGATTTAAGGGTTCCGCCTAACAATCGGCTGGAAAAATTGAAAAGAGAGCGGAAGGACCAACACAGTATTAGGATCAATGACCAGTGGCGCGTTTGTTTTAAGTGGCACGAAAATGACGCCTACGATGTTGAAATCGTTGACTACCATTAAGGAGTGAGATATATGATTAAAAAATTATCGCCAATTCATCCAGGAGAAGTATTGAATGAAGAATTTTTAAATCCTCTCGGGATCAGCCAGAATAAAATCGCCAGAGATATAAAAGTGCCCCCGCGACGGATCAATGAAATCGTTTTAAAGAAACGCCGCATTACTGCTGACACGGCGCTACGGTTGGCATGTTACTTTAAAACATCGCCTCAGTTTTGGATGAACTTGCAATCAGCTTTCGATTTAGATCTTGAGATCGATGAAGTAGGAAATCAAATAGTAAAAGAAGTTCATGAATATGCAGTAAATTAATTAAGGAAAATAGGCCGGTTTAAAAAACTGGCCTTTTTGATTTACTTCCAACTCATCATAACGTATGTTATCGAGAGTTCACTGATTACGATCTATTCCGTCCGTCGTATGTCCCGCTAGCACCACTATCCCACATTACAATACCCTCTGGAATTGACTTTTAATTTGGGGCAAAGACCCGCTTTGCCCCCCAACCCTTTAATTGATTGATCTCAAAAAGCTCAATGATTCAATTCAAAGACTCTTTCCACGAATAGCCAAATAGTTTTGTTCGCAAAATCTGTATTATGCGAACATTTATAGTGAATGGTTTATAAAGTGGGAAATCCCACTTGACATATCATCCCACTCATGGTATTTTTTTATTAACCAGAAGGGGGGGATTATGACGGTATTAAAAATAAAACCACATGCGAAGGTAGCCGCCAAGGTTAGGGGCTTTAGATCTGTCGGCTTTAAACACACTCAGTCTTGTGAATGCGGGAAATTTGAAATAAAAAAAGATTTTAAAGCTTTAGATTCTCGAACAATTGATGCAAAAAGCCGGATTACTCTCTCGCCGACGTGGACAAAAAGCATAAGTTCGCGCCCGATCCGGTCATTTCAAATATTTCAAAACGAAGATGGTGATATTTTGCTAAGGCCCGAAGTAACTATTCCGGCCCGCGAAGCCTGGATCTTTGAAAACCCTAAAGCATTAGCTAGTCTCGGGAAGGGCATCAAGGAAATCGACGAAGGGAAGGGGGAGGTTGTTAAAGATCTGGACGCCTTCTTGAAAAAAATATGATTTTTGAACTGGAATTCTCCCCAGAATCCAAACTTCAATTGGCAAACTTAAAGCACGATCCAGGATTAGAAAAACGTTATAAAGCAGTCAGCAAAGCGCTTAAATATTTAGAAACAAATCCGAAGCATCCGAGCTTGAACGTACATCCCTTCGAATCATTTTTAGGTCCTCGTGGCGAAAAAATTTGGGAAGCATATGCAGAAAATAATACCCCAGGCGCGTATAGAATTTTCTTCTCTTATGGCCCGGGAAAAAGAATGATCAGTATTTTGACGGTAATCCCACACCCGGATTAGTGGAAAAAGGTAATTTTCTGCTCAAATGGCACTACAGAGCACGACTGTTGGTTTTACCCCTAAAAAAGGCTGGTTAAAACAAACCAGCTTTTTTTATTTATCTTCAACTTATCATAATGTATATTAAGATAAGTTGAAAAGCTTTCCTCGACGGAAGTTACGATGAAAACGATATTTTCAAATTTTTCCGAAACGCCCTCGCAATTCTCGTTAATGTCCCAACATTGAAATTTTTATAATTTCCGCTCTCATAACGAACAATGGCCGTCCGACTTGTCTTCACTTTTTGGGCAAGTTCTAATTGGCTCATCTTCGCCTTATGTCTTAATTCCGCTATTTGTTCTCCAATGCTCATATTTGCGGACGCTTCGTCGTAAACAGCTTTAAATTTTGAATTTTCCATTTCTTTATCAAATATTGATTTGCGCATTTTTTGCCTCCTTATAAATATTCTTCTCGTATTTTTATCGCTTTTTGTAATTCATTTTGATCGAGTTTCTGTTTCTTTTTTGTGTGGCCTGATGTGATAATTATTTTCTGTCCGGAAAAAAAGAAGCAGAAGAACCGTTCTTTTTTGGGCTTAAAACAATATATTTTGTTCGCCCGATCCTCTATACGAAACTTCGTCTCATCATAAATATGACCAATATCCGCAATTCTTTTTACAAGAAATAATAAGCTCGCTCTTGTCGCATCGTTGCAGTCTTTGTAATAGTCATATACTTTCGAAGATTCATTGGTTTCCCCATGAAAAAAGACCGAATATCGTTCGCCAGAATATACAAGAAAATTTTCGTAATGAGCTGACATTTAATCCCGTCCTTTTTCTATTTAGAATGTATCATATTTGATACATTGTGTCAAACGTTAATAATTGACTTTAAAAGTGGGGGAGTCGGCCAGATTATTTCCACGCTTATCGTAAATTCTCGTCGTCTGGATGTTCGCGTGGCCAAGATAATCCTGGACTTTCCCCAAATCCGCATGATTGGTCAGGGTGTTAGTCGCGAACGTCGCTCGCAAACTATGCGGATGAAAATTTTCCGTGTTAATCCCAACAGCTCGAGCGTAAAACATGACGATTTCGTAAATCGCGTTGCTCGACATGTGTTTCACTTGCCCATCGCTGTCTTTGTGTCTCCTCAAGGCGCAGAAGAGGGGGGACTCTAAATCGTCCATCCGCCTGTCTTTTTCTAAATATGTGTGGATCCGTTGTACCGTAAAAGGGTGGAGGGGAAGGTCCCGCGTTTTAGACCCTTTGCCTTTTACGCGTAAGTATGGCGCGCCTTGAACCGTATGAATACTGCTCACTTTAAGGTCTTTGACTTCTGATCGCCGTAATCCGTGATATAAAAATACCGACAGAATCGCCCGATCCCGCAATCCTCGAATGGAAGAATCATCCGGCGCGTCAAGGAGCTTCTTGGCTTCGGTGTCGCTGATCGCGTCCGTTTTCCCGATGTTGGATTCAACTTTAGGACGCGTGATGTTCGTGCAGGGATTGTCTTTTAACGCGGATCGTTCACAAAAATATTTAAAAAGGGAGGAGACGGCCGACACTTTTCTCGAGATTGTCTCGTTGGTTAATTTTTGTTTTTTGAGATGTGCGATCCATTCGGCAATGTGTTTATGCGTAACCCTGCGGTATTCTTCCGGATTTTTAATGCCGACAAAATTTTTGAATTCATTAACATCGAACTCGTACGCAGACGCCGTGCGCTCGCTACGATTGCGCCGTTCTTTAATCCAATCGGTTTCCGGAGGAACATCTTTTAAGGTGTGATAGTCTTCTTTGTCGATTAGCCTTTGAGGGCTGGTTTCTTTGGGCATGAAAGAATTGTATCACAAAAACCTTACTGGTGATAATGTATATTATAATAAGTTAATAAAGTTTGATTTTTTTAATAAATTTTCGAGGTATAATATAACGAAACCCCGAGCAAATATGCTTAAAAATGCCCCTACAGCCCCGAACTTAGCTCTCTTAAGCCATGACCTAGTCAAATATTGGCTTAAGAACATCAATTCCGCGGCCTCAAGAAGCAGCAAACAAACGGATCTGATTCAGTTTTTTTCTTATACTAAAGTCAAATCTATTGATGATTTTAAAAATATTAAACGATCAGACATCATCGATTGGCGCGATTATTTGATTGGAGATAAAAAAAATCCTCGGTATGCACCGCGGACGGTTAAGCGAAGGATATCAACTATCTCAAAATTTTTCGAATATCTTTGTGATCAAAAACTTGTCGAAACAAATGTTGTCCTTGGTGTTCAGCGGCCCAAATTAACAACAAGCGAAGGAGCAACGTCAATTATCAGCGATCGTCAAGCTAAAGACCTGCTGGATGCTCCAGATCCAACCACAATAAAAGGAAAACGTGATCGAGCGATCTTAGCGACATTTTTATATCATGCTTTAAGACGCTCCGAGTTATGTAAACTACAGGTTAAAGACATTCAGGAACGTGAAGGCATAAAACATTTCAAAATTTATGGGAAAGGTTCTAAGGAAAGATATGTCCCCGTCCACCCGACGGCGCTTACCCGAATTGCCGACTATTTAGAAACCGCTGGTCATAAAAATGAAAAAGAATTCGCGCTCTTTAGGCCTTTAAGCAGAAACATTCCATATCCAAGTAAAGGCCTCTCTCCTATCGCTGTTTATGATTTAGTTAAACACTATGGCATGAGAGTCGGGATTGATGTTTCGAATATCTCTCCCCACTCTCTTCGAGCGACGGCCGCGACAAACACGTTATTGAATGGTGAAGATCTAAGGAAGGTCCAGCAATGGCTGGGGCATGCGAATATTCAGACTACTGCGATGTATGACAAGCGGGACAACCGGCCGGAGGATTCCCCGACGTATCGGGTGAGGTATTAGCTCTTTGGTTTGTTTATTTTTTTGAGGGAAGATCCTTAGTGCTCTTTCTAGCATATATTGGGACACTCGCTTCAACCCTTCCATCGACCACGATATCAACAACGTATTCACCTTCTTTTGGAAAAACAACACTTTGCCCATTTAACGCAAAAGAAAAAGAAGGTTTTGAAGATGATTCATTTAAAGCATTAACTGGGATATTTAAATCTACGTTCAATAACTTTTTCCCGTCAGCATCTGAGAGAGAGAGAATTAATTTATGTGCACCTCCTTCTGCTCTTTCAAAAAGTAACCGTAAGGCAATACTCAATCTTGGCATTTGGTAAGGAAACTGTGGAGCATTAATCGTGTCAAATGTTCTACAAAGGGATAAACACCCATTCTCCACCCAAGCATGCTCAGCTACAGCGGCTATTAAAATTTTCATTAAAACTCTCCTTGGTTAACAAATACCCACAGACGCTATATCACATACGGTCACGACTCTTAGTTAAAAGCCTTTTTTCGGGGATCAGTAGTCTGTAGTTGTCTTTGGGTGTTATTTGTTGCCATTTACAAAACGGTTGTCCCCTTGCCGAGATGAAGAGAGAAAACCTTCCTCCGCATTGTTTTGTACCAAATTAACCGAAAAGTTGTGAGAATAAATATTTGTAATGCGCCTTAATTTTTCTTCTGCTTCCGCACCAGAAAGTTTTGCAACAACATACTGATTTAAGGAAACGCCTTCTTTCGCAGCAACCTCAGCCAACCTCCGGTGTAATGACTTCGGAATACGAATGCGAAACTGACCGCTATACGTCTCCGCCACATCAGGATCTGGCAATTGCTCTCCCGTTTCTTGGAATGTCTTTAAGAAGGCCTGAATCGCAACGGAAGCTTCATGGAGCGCTTCTTCTTTCGTATCGCCAAACGCCATAAGTCCGTTGAAAACTGGCGATGTAGCAACAAAAGATTTGTCTTCCTCACTCCAAACAATATTAAGAGAGTATTTTTCTATATTATTATCCATTTTCGCCCCCTCCTTCTTTTATCTTCTCCAACAAATCGTAACAATCTATAATTTCTAAAACTTTCCTTACTTGATATGGTTTTGCTTTCCCATCTTTAAATTTTTGAACATTCAACATGCTATCAGTTATATTTTTTATTTCTGAATGTTTGTAAATAACGTGGGAAGAACCTCCCCCCGCGCGAAGAACATACCCTATTTTTTCAATAAGAAAACATAGATCATCAAAAGAAACATTCGCTTGTGAGTTTTGTGCTTGAAAATAAATTTTGGACTCTCTTTTCATTCATCACCTCAAAGGTACCATATATGGAACCATTTTGCAAGTAAAATGATACCACAGGCGGTTCCATTGTCAACAAAAAATATTCGCCTTGGCGGGACAACTTCTTTCAGTTTAGGGAGCCTTAAATAAAAAACCATCGCAGAACGTTACCCAAGCGAAGGTTTAAACTCTTAATCATCATAATAACCGTTTTGATAAGCAGATCCCCCAGACGAGCTATTAGTTGTGCTTGCTTTTTCGTGGGAAGATCACCTTTAACTTACATATAGTTCCGCATCTGCCTCAAATTTCTTTTTACATCGGTAAGAACACAGCTTATATTGTTTCCCTTTATGTGTAACAACCTTTTTAGGATTAACCTTCAAACCACATACCACGCATCTTTCATCCGCCATATTTCCTCAATTCCCCGTCGCCCATACAACTATTAATTGCGGTTTGCTCACCATGTTCGTTTCGTCTTTGAATGCGCAATTTCATTGAAACTCCAATCCTTCTCTTTCTTCTGGGGAGCAGCGCCTGTTGTCTCACTTTGGCGGGCATTGATCTTCTGCCTTGGTTTCTTACCTGACTTTCCCATAACACCCTCCATTTTTAATAACAATATACTGCCCTGACTAACTCGATCAGCCCGACCGTACACCATGACCACTTTTTCGGGGGAAGAACAAAATGTAAAGACCCTATACGCTCTCGTTTCGCCCACCATCACTACAGCATATTTTCTATAGAAGCCCTTTTAGCGGCATACGCTTTACCCAAACCGTTTTCAATGGCCAGATCACAAAAAGAAAGAGCCGATTCATATTCACCCGCTTCGACAGAGATCGATATTCCCCGTTCGATAAAACGGAGTGAGGGCAGGTATTCTGTTAATTGGCGGGTATTTTTTCCCCGCGCTTCCTCCAAATATTCGCCGGCACGGTCTACCGCTTGTCGGCATAAGACAAGATCGTCGACCTGATAGGCGTCTTCGGCCAAAAGATCATAGATGAAAAACTTCACCGCGTTGGGGATCGAGTTAAACTTTTCGAGAAAATTCAGCAGATACCGTTTCCCGTTCTCCCTGCCGCCAATCAGTGCTTCGCGATGCCCTGCAAAAACATTTTCCAATATTTCATCCGGTTTTTTAACAGGCGGCCTTCGTCGATCCGACATGATCTTCCCTTATCATAATCACCGTTTAATAACCTATTTTTCCGTCGGAAAAGAAAAACCCGTGCCCAGCATTTGCCAAGCGACGGTTTAAATTTTTTTCAATAACGTCTATTACGAACATAATTCACTATGTCCCATTATAAATGTCAATTTCAATGTTAACCGTCCGCCCTACCCCCTGTTTAATTTTTTGTAAACTTCGTCATCGTTACGTTTATCAACCAGCGCAATTTTAAGAGTGTTTTGTTCAACCCTATACACGATTCGGTATTCTCCAATATCCGCCCGCCAATAAGGATACCCGTGTAACGGTTTGGCGTCCCCTGGTTTTGGATCTTCCATGAGCGAGAAGATCTTCTTAACAACCTGACGGAATTGTTTGGGGTCTAATTGGCCTAGAAAATTCTTTGCTTGATGTGTAAGGTCAAGAGAAAGCATTTTATTTGGACTTTAAAAACTCGGCGGATTCTTTCTTCCCGATGTAACCTGTCTTCTCTGCTTTACTGGCCTTTTGAGCCCAGTAAGCATCTTCTAACGAAGTCAATCTTTCGTATTCTTTAGCAGAAACCATGACCGCAACCGATCGTCCGGTTTTTTCAATAAACACGGGCCCTGAAATAGACTCTTCTAAATATTGCCCAAAATGATTTTTAATTTCAGTAGCTGTTATTTTCATATTTTTCTTACCTCCCGCAACAAGTATAGCTAAATTAGCTAAATTAGTCAATATGATTAAATTGGGCTTTCTTTACTCTAATTCTCATAATCTCAGAACTATGTTGGCTTTTGGACAACCGCGCGGCCATGCACACGCACCTGACCTCGCAGTGCAGCATACCCAGCCAGTTTCCTGGATAATGCCGACAGCATGTCCCTCTTCTTCACCGAAGTCGTCCTCTTAGTCGCCACCGAAAGAGCTTTCAAGCAGGGCGCAAAATCCTCAAAGGCAAAATGAACTTTTCTCCCATCCCCGTCATCACCAGCCTTACATAAAGCAAGCACCACGCCCGTATCCGACGTCGCGGCCTTAAACAAGAGCCAGTATTCCTCGAAGGTTAGTGTAAATGTAATACCGGGTTTTATTGCCTTTTTACTCATCATGCCCTGCTTGCCCTAACATGTTCCAACTCTGACTTTCCATAATCTCAGTTTTGTTAATCTTTTTGATCCATTTTTCCCAATTATCAAAGAAAGATCTACTTCCAGATAAATTGAAAAGCCTTTGAGTAGGTGATAATTTTCAATTTTAATTTTAAATATTTTCATTTCTGATTTTAACCATTCCTCACGATTTTCTTTTCTTCTTCGGTTAAACCATAAAGATTAAATATCATTTCATTAATTCTATTTTCATAGACTGCAATATCGACATCAAAATCTTTTTCTCTAACTTTTATTATATTTGTGACCATTTGAACAAAAGTTTTTTGATCTTTTTCTGGTATAACTTTAATAGGTATTTTTTTTAAGTCAGAAACTAAAACCTTAGGAAATAATTTCTTCTGTGATTTAGGATTTCTTTTATGATGAAGCCAAGTAATTAAAAAGGAATTTATAAAAGCGAGAATATAATAGGGGTGTAATGAAGTTTCTTTTAATTTGATAGGAATAACGTCTCTGCTATGGTAAAGCTCAGCGTCACAGTAAGCCGCGACAATCTCTTTTTTCTTTCCACCTGTTATTTCCTGAACCAAAATTCTTTTCCCAACAAAATTATTTGGATCTCTCGAAGCAGCTAACCAGCTTCCATATTTAATCCACCGATCGCCTTTGAAATCTATACAGTATTTCTTTAAATCCCTACCGATTATTTCTGGCTTCCATTCCTGAGATAATTTAACGTTAGAATGATATGGTTTTTCTTCAACCGTCTTTTTTGTATGTGTCCCACCTTCGGGTTTTACACCTTTTCCAACCTCATAGGGGTTATATCCTGAACATGGTTTAGAAAAGTCTTCTAAGGGAGACGATTGATCCCAAATTTTCTGTATTATATTTGTGTCTGAATTATTTTCAAAAACTCCGATAAAATAATCGTTATTAATAAATTTCATTCTTGAATAGTCTACTAGCTTTACTGGAGTACTTGGAAAATTTTCAAGAGCATCAAAAACTTTAACATTAATAATGTCACAAGGGTTTCTTTGTATAAGCGAAATCAAATTATTAACATCTGCGCCCATAAATATTTTTCCATCAAACCAACATATCTCTGAAATGTAATATTCATCCAGAATAAATTTTCTTAAAGCTTTAGCAGATGGAATAGTCAACCATGTAACAGGAGCAATAAAAGACAAAACCCCTTTACCCGTAATCAATTTAATTGCCTTCTCATAAAAAAGTAGGTAGTGATCAAAACTTCCTTTTATCGTCTTAAAACTTTTTTTATAGGAATCTTTCAATTCTTTAGTATGTATCTGATGAAACCCATACGGCGGATTACCGATGACCACATCAAACCCTCCCTTTTCCTTAAACACTTCGCCGAAGTGCAGTTTCCATAAAAAGAATGGTTTGATATTGGCCTTTTTATGCTGACGAATACGTGTTAAAGCGTCTTCTTTATTTTGTTCTTTAAGCGTTGTTTCGATTAAATCCCATTCCAGTTCTTCAATGCGTTTTTTAAGCTGTTCTTTGCGGGTTTTGCTGACAGCGGAAGGAAATTCGTCGTATAAACTTTGTAGTTCCTTGCGTCTTTCTTTTGCTTCATTTTGCATCTCAAAAAATGACAATTCATCATCCGCAACCAAAGAAGGCTGTTTTAACTTTTTAATTCTCTTATCAATTTTCCTAAGTTGCTCATCAAATAACTTTCGCTTATCCTTCGTCAGATTATTCTTTTCATTTAACAAAAACATTTCTTTACCCAATACGTCACGCTCTTTTTCAAGACGTTCAATATGCTTATGATTATCCAGCGCATCCTCGATCAATGATTCATCAAACAACTTAATTCCTTCAAATTCTTCCAGAAGGCTGTTACCCTGCATGATCTTGTAATCCAAATTGGGCAATGGCTTGATTTCTTCCGTGTCCTCTTCATCCACAACCAAGGAAAGCCATAGCCGCAGTTTAGCAATTTCAACCGCACCGGGGTCAATATCAACCCCGTAAAGGGAATGCCCGATAGCCTGAAGTTTAAAGTCATAGAGTGTTCGATCGCGTTTTGTAGAAAGATAATTAGTAAGGATATTGCGGGCACGAAAAATTTCATTCATCATGCCAACCAAAAACGCGCCAGAACCCACCGCTGGATCGCACACCCGCACATCAGAGAGTTTTTGATCAATTTCTTTCGCGTTCGCGCGAATTGTCTCGCCAATGGCATGACGGTAATCACGGGTTTCTTTTCCTTCTTTAATGATGCGCGCTTCATGTTCAATAATCATTTCACCGTGGCGAATAAATTCTTCCAGCTCTTTCCTGTTCACTTTCTCGCCACATTCGGTTGCCAGATAATTGATCAAACTTTCCTGGCACATGTAATGCACAATTTGACGGGGCGTATAAAACGCGCCTTTGGATTTGCGATCTTTGACGCCCAAAAGATTTTCAAAAACTTTACCGAGCATTTCAGGGTCAACGGCAACTTCTTTTTCCAACGGCTCATCTTCTTTAACCGTGAAATTAAAACGGTCAAAGACATCCAACACCCCTGTGCCAATATCGCCTTGTTTGGTTTTTGTTTTATTTGAGAATAATTCGTTATCGAGAAGAATATCAGTCGTTTGCCATGAGTAGCCATTTAACGGTTCAAATAACCCTCCGTTAAGAAACGGAATGCGACATTGGAATTTATCCCAATACGCGTTCTGCCCCCTATCAGTTGCCAAAGCTTCGTAAAATAACGGTTCAAGCACGTCGTTAAAGAAGTTCTTATAATCAACGATTTCTTTATTAAATAACCGACGCAAAAAATCCTTATGCCCGGTTCCCCAAGATTCCCCCTTATCAGCGCCAAACCAACCTTTTTTCTGTAGAAAATAAAGAAAAACAATCTGCCCAAGAAGTTTTTTGGCAAAATCAACCGTATCAACCCCGCACCGTTCGAAATCCGCTTTAATTTTGGTATCGTTCTCAACATTGGCATCCAGAGATTCTTTAATTAGTAAATAAAGCTCGCGATAACGTTCAAAGAATTCTTGCGAAACCTTTTCGATATAAAATACTTCTTCAATATCTTTAAATGAAGGCTGATTAACATCCTGAGACAGAAGAGCAACCAATTGACGCTGGGCAGTGTGACTGTTTTCATGCTCACCGACAAGGAATGAATAGCGCTTGGCAGGGGTAAAATCTTCTTTTGCTTTAAACGATCCCTTGTCCGTTTGCTCAAATGTGTATTCCATTTTCACAAATGAAAAACGCCAGTCCGCCGGATCCGGGGCAACAAAAGCTACCAAAGCGGCATCTTTCTCTCCACGGTCCTTTAAATATCTGGCGACAAAATTACGCTGTGCCGTTCTGGCTCGAACCAAAGACGTTTCTTTTTGCAGATATACAACAAGCATGTCCAGCACTTTGTCGCCCGCGTCTTTATACTGCCCCACACACTCGTAAGATTTGATAAATTCCTTAAAACTGTCTTTGATGTATTGCCCGTGATAATGAAATGTTTTGGAAAAGTCAGTAGTGTGAAACGAGTTTTTCAGAAAGACGATCAACTGATCTTTGTTAAACTCGCCTTGAAACGTATCCTGAATCAGTTTTCTGGCCTGGTCTTTATTCATAATTATTATCCTATAAAATACTCTGACAATACAACTTCACGCGGTCCGGCTGTGCGCGCAGAAAATTCTACGGCATGTTCTTCCAGTAATTCTTCCGCAATGTTAACCTGCAAAATTGAAACCATCTTAACGGCATTGATTTCTTTCTTAATTTCTTTTTCTAAAAGCTGAAGAACTGTTTTAGCTATCTGCCGGGGGATTGCGCCCTCCTCCAAGCGTCTTATGACCGTCTTCAAATAACTTTCCTGTTCATCCGTTAACTGTCGTAAATCTTTGATAGCTTTGAGTAGTTTTAAGATTTTTGTGACAGTATCCCGTCCACCTTTGCCTTTTAATTCAACTGCCTCTTCCATGGTGGCGTAAAGAAACGCCTGTTTATTTTCTTCAAGACATTGATAAAAATGATCCGTTAGTTTCATTTTTTGTATTTCAGGTAAAGCCTGAAGCATTTTAGCCGCGGCAATAAAGTCAAGTTCGTCTGTCTTTTGCCCGTCAGTAATAAAAAACTTTTCTAGTTTTCCTTTACGAAAATAAGTTAGTAATTGATCGGCATGCGCCTTGACTTTGCGTGATGTGCGGCATTTTTGAGGCAAGCGTTTTATTTTGGCAAATAAATCCGGCTCCTGATCCCGAATATCACGAATAACTTTAAGATAGGTTAAATCACTTTCATCAAGATTCTCTTCTCCGGTTAATGTTTCTTTTGACACCAAACGGCTGAATAGTTCATGAGATTCAATCTCTTCTCCATCGGTTAACAGTTTTGCGTCAGCACCAAGCATTGAAATAAACGCGTTGATTTTGGCTTCAGCGGCTTCTTTAAGTTTGATTTGATCATTAGATTGAACAGTAGGGAAAAAATTGAATGTGTAAATTTTATCAAACGTCGTATCAACGCGATTGATACGCCCCACCCTTTGCATCAATCGTGTGGGATTCCACGGAATGTCATAATTGATAACCACATTGGAGCGATGAAGGTTGACTCCTTCAGAAAGCACTTCGGTTGTGATAAGAATGCGATAATCGTTCGCCTGATGACGAACTTTTGCATCAAAATTATCCACCACTATCTGCCGAAAAGTGTTTGAAGTTGATCCCGTAAAGAGCAAAACCTCTTCTTTGAGTTCTTTTTGAATACGCGCGGAAATATATTCAGCGGTTTCTTTTGACTCGGTAAACACAATAAGCTTATTAGATTTCAAGACAGCTTTATTCTTTAAAGCATGGATAAATTCTTCGAGTTTCGGATCGCGTGTGATTTGCTTCCACAAAGATTGAATGTCTTTCAAAATTTTAAGATCATTTTTTAGGCGGTCATAAAACTCCGGTTTAAAATCCTTCGCGTCATAACGCTTAGCTTTTTCAGAATCAATTAATTCCTGAATAGCTTTGTCGTCATCAGATTCAATGAGTTCGAATATTTTGTTAATATATTTTTTACTGACATATACATTCCCATTCTCACACTCGGTGATAAATTTTTCATAGGAAATGATCGTTCGCTCAATTGTTTGTTTAAAAGCGTAAAAACTGCTTTCCAGACGTTTAATAAACAAAATTTTGATAAATTTACCCATGTTTTTCTGAGCTTGTTCATCGGATTGTTGAATCTCACCTTTATAGAGGGTTAAAGGCATGTACCGTGCGTATGTAAATTTCTGCGCGATCAGTTCGATTGTATCGGTGAATATTTCATCTTCTTCATCGTTGAGTTGATAAAGCAAAGGCTTAGGCGAAGCGACATCTGGAAACTTCATGCCTTGTCGGGCCAGGTCATCGCCAAAAAAAGCCTCAATTTCTTTACGTGTACGCCGTACCATTAAATGCTTCAGTACTTTGTCACGAATCTCTCTTGCATTGGCTTTGGCGACTGCCATATATTCATCACGGTCACGCTTTCGATCAAGCTTCTTCAATTTTCTGTCTAATTCATTAAAGAACCGCTCAAGATCCGGAACGTTTGGAATTGTACTTTTGCGTGTATTTTGAAATAACTTTATTTGGCTAAGAATATCCAGAGGAGAATTGTTAAAAGGAGTGGCCGTAACGAGTATGACTCGTTTCCCTCGACAAATTTGCGCAAGTTTAGTATAAGTAACATTATTTTCCGAGCGAAAGCGATGCGCTTCATCAATGATGATATTCTTATACTTCTCAACACCTTGCTTAATAAGTAAATCGAGTTTACCGATAGACTCATAATCAGCCGCTTCTTTAAAATCAGAAAACGCGTTAGGCCATGATCCAGGATTGCTTCTTTCTAAAAGCACAGGCGGAGCAAGAACCAGTGTGCGCCCATCACGAAGCTGACTAGCTAATAATGTCGCGATATATGTTTTTCCCAAACCCACAACATCTGAAATAAAGACCCCGCCATATTCTTCTAATATCTTTTTTGCGTTAATAACCGCTTGCTTTTGATATTCCAATTCTTTATAGCTCTCAGGAATATATTTCATGATTACATCTTGCCCTTGAGCAAGGTCTTCCTTGAAATATTCATATAAAAACTTCAGATACAATTCATAAGGAGTAACTGAATCATTAAGCCATGTTCGATCATTGATTGTTTCAAGATATTTATCTTTAAGATCAACTGCATCTTCCCAAAGCTGATTGAATTTATCGTGTGCAAACTGATAATCCGCGCGATTTTTTAGCTCAACATTAAATTCAAGATTATCTATTAGTCCAGATTGTGTGAAGTTACTTGATCCCGTTATAACGCGCCCAGTATCACGGTCATCTTCCAAAAACGTCATAATATAAAGTTTGGCGTGAAGGGTTTTTGATGGATAGGCTTTGATTTCCAGCTTACCCGACCTAAGCCATTCAATGAATTTTTGGATGCCTTTTTCAACTTGGACAGAATCATCAGATGTTTTAAGCTCTTCAGCAACAATGTCTCCGAATGTTTCTCTGGCTTCCGGATGGCTAAAGTCAATTTCGTGCTGAGCTGACACAACTCGATCGTGTGTTTGTTTATCAGTATTTATTCCAATAAGGATACGAATTTTTTCAGTATCTTCCAAAGATGTGTAAAGGGCATGAAAACCGCTTGTATAAAAATAACCAACAAGTGCATCAAAAAAACGCGTGCTTTTAATCAGCACACGGAAGCGTTCGGCCAAATTTTTATTTTTTTCATTAGTGATAAAGGTTAAGTCAGAAGACATTTATTAATCTCCTATTAGTAATTGCATATCCACATAAACAAAAAACCAAAAGAATCGATAATAATTTTCTCATAAAACTCTCAACTAACCATAATCTCAATTTTGATAAGTTAAGTTCCCACTGATTCTTCCTCAATTTCCGTCGGAAGACCTCGTTTTGCAGAATCACCCCTAATCGCTTTTATATGATCATAATACGGACCCGGTGCATATTTATTGCATACGTCGATAACCTCTTTTAAATCCTTAGTGGAAAAACCGTGTTCCGGAACGACAAAATAAACCGTATGATCTTCACTACAAACTGTCCCGCGGTCAACCTCATAATACGGCAATCCATATTCTGAAATATTTAAAACATATCTGTCAACCGTCGGACTAACAGCTATCTTCTTCCATTTTTCGTATAACGGAATTTTTAGGCAGGCAAAGGTAAAAGCCTTTTCAATCAAGATTTTTAAATTATCGAAAGGCAGAAACTTTTGCGCATCAATACTTCTCGTCCATTTATATTCCGTTATTTCCTTCCCATCGGGTTTAACGTCTTTTTCTTTTGTCTCGACTAAGAAATATACTGAATGCTTTTCAATTTCACTCCCCGCGCTCAAACCCTGATTGCTTTTCGCTTTATAGACAAGCTCTTCACGAAACCCAGTAATAAATGTTAGGTCCGTTAAACCTGTTTCTTCTCTTATTTCTCTTAAAGCGGCCTCTTTTTCGGATTCACCTGGTTCGATGTGACCTTTAGGAAATCCCCATTCTTAGTTTCTGTCGCTAAAAAGCGTCAAAAACATCGGGCACCTATTTTCTTTCCTAAAAATTATAGCGCCTGCTGAAATTTCTTTTTCCATAATCTCAATTTTGATAACTCGAGCTTCAACCTATTATAATCTCAGTTTTAGAAAACTATTTCTTCGTCGATAACAATTCAAGTCGTGATTTAAAATCCCTTGTCCCTAAATAAAAAATCCACGCATTAACCAGGCTCTGTCTGTTACCCCTTTTGTAAATTACAATACCGATGACATATTTTGCCATTCTTAATAGTCGTCATACCACCTTCCGAAAATCTTTCTAAATGATCCACATGCGCGTCTTCGATAAAGGCAATATTCCCACCGCAATGGTAACAAACACCTTTACTGGCCTCATAAAGCGCCTTTTTTTCTTCAAAAGTATAAAGCCTTCTGTCTGTTTCAGGATATCCAACGATATCTCGTAGACGTTGCCACCATTTTTCTGTTCTTAGTTTTACCCTTTGAGTATCGTATGTGCCTCGTTCAATTGACTCAATAAAAGACCTATCTTTAGTCATGAGTTCAATAAACGCATCTTTGATTACCGTAGCCTTTTTGGATATTACTCTTTTATCGTATTCAGTAAAACCATACATCTGGACATCAAAGATACCTTCGTTAATTTTATCCTCCCGGTATCCGTTTGCGTCTTCCTCACCCCCGAGTTGCCATCTTCGGAAAGCGGTATCCCCAAATACCATTTGGCACAACTCTACAGATTTTTTGAAGAGATTCGTTTTCTCTTCTTTTTGCTTTGCGGATATTTCTCGGTTACTTTCCATATAATTATTCAAAAAACTAGTCAACGGTCCTTTATATTTTTTTTCCGTTAGATCCGTGAAAGCAAAAAAACGCAGTATTCTTTCCAAATCAACCATGCGATTATGAATTCCTCTAATCCCTTGCAATCTTTGAAAATCTTTGTTCTCAGCTAATTCTTTTAACAAATCATTGAAACTACCTCGATATATGCAATTACGTAGTTCTTGCTCATTCAATTTAACGGAGCCCCTATTAAGTCTTTCAAAAATATCAAACTTAATATCCTTATGAGATTCCTTTAAAATCTTAATAACCCTAATCGGGTAATCTGCAATGGCATTTTGTAAATTCTCATCTAATTGAATATAAGATTTACCATTCAGCTCCTTAAGAACTCTAAGCCCGGAGAGACTAAATCCCCCCTTTTTTGTAAAACTATAAAAAGTTAATAACCGCTGTTGACCGTCGACAACAAGCTCTTTCCCGCTATCTTCTTCAGCTGTGTAAATAACTGGAATGGGAACACGCAATAGAACCGATTCTATAAGCCTGCTTTTAAGCTTTGGCTTATTATCCCAAATGTAATATCTTTGAAAATCTGCCCGAGCAATAAGTCGACCTCTATCAATTTTCTCACAAAGCATCCTTATGGGAGGATCTCCAGGTTCTGTAATAATTTTTCTATCCTTTAGAGGAATATCAAAAAAGCCCTCTTCTTCAAGCCTCTCATCAAAATCAACATCTTCAGAAGACGAAACAACCTCTTGGTCGCTCCAAAGTTCCTTGACATGCACGTTATAAAAAAAGCGAGATAAGGATCTTAAATTCTTAAAAGGATATTCTTTCTGAAATTCTAAAATTGCTTTTTTGGTTAATACAATTTGCTCACCCCAACTCTTCTGTTTCATGGAGGAAACTTGGCCCAACTCAAACACTTCAATAATCTTATATCTATGCGATAGAGAGAAGACACTTATGTTTTTCATAGGGTTATATACAAACATTAAATCACTTATCATATTGGCGTTACTGCCGGTAAGCCTGTTTTTTTCAGTGTTAATAGAATAAAGCTTATTCAGCAACTCTATTTGCTCATCATCAGAATTACAGCGTAGGATTGAAGTAACTAACTGATAAAGATTTTTATTCTCCTTAAATTCTTCGAAAATGCGTCTCCAGCTTCCTTGCGGGATAAGCACTTTCCCCGCTGGTTCAATACCTGTATCGCGGATACCTTTAGCGTTTGTATCTAAAAAACAAATATTATGATCCATGTCCTCTGGATCGAGTTTGCCTTTTGTCGGAAGGATCTCGTCCCAAAATTCCCTAAATTCCCTACTTTGCTCAGCCCAGGTCTCATTAGCTACATCTTGATCAAATTCTGATAGAAATTGGCCATACAACGCTTTTATGTTTTCATCATTAAAACTCATCTTATCCTCCAACTATTGTTTCATTCCTTGATAATTTGTTTTCGTAAAAACACTCTTATATCGTCGGATAAAACAAAAAACCGGGCACAAAGTCCCGGCGTATTCACATTATAAAAATAAATATTTACCCAACTTTTTCAATTTAAAATTCTCCTAAACGACAATTTTAAATAATGCGAAATTATAACATACTCTTTACAGCCCTACAACGACGCCAAGCATTTCCTCAGAACAACTTTTCTTGTGCCTCTGGGTAATCCTTATTCTTCGATTTTCCCCCAGAATCAAGCAAACACCGCATCGCATTTTCCAATTCAAATCTTGCGTTCTGAAGTTTAAGCCTCATAAACCTATCACCGAACATAAAAAGACACAGACGAGTTCCGCCCAAAATTATCCGCACAGGTAATTTGATACCGTCCGGGCGTCATGGGCAGAACAATCTTTTCGTAGGGCAGAGCTGTTTTGTAGAGCGCGCCATTCACAAACCAAAATAATCTCTCCGCCTCGCTTGCCACTTTAGCTTGTAAATTAATCTCACGAGCGCTACCTTGAATACCGGAAATAAAATATTCCGCTCCCCCGGCAGGTGAAACGATTTCAGGTTTCTTTGCCGGATCAATAAATGATCCGCGAGAGAAAGATTGTTTTGCCAATCCTGTCGTTTTGACCGACAGATTATCGCCGGCGACAACTATTACTGTATCCGGCTTGTCATACCAGACTAATGCCCTGTCTTCATAGATCCAGTCAAAAATCCGAGCCGCTAGCGGAGTAGCCACTTCTACACCAACTAAAACCTTTGATGACTTACCATCAAAATTCCCAAGCCAAACACCGACGGTAAACTCCGGATTATATGCAAACGTCCACGCATCACGCTGCCCATAAGATGTTCCCGTCTTAAAAGCGATCTTTGGGTTTGATTTTCCATTACTGTAAACGTTCGCCGCCTGAAAGCGGCTCGTATCCGCAAGAATATCCGTAACAACATAAGCGGCACCATCATTCAAAAGTCGTTTTCCTAATGCACCTGCATCATCTTCGATTACGGTAACTGGCTTATAAATACCCAGACGTGCCAACATCGCATATGCATTCGTTAAATCAAGCAATCGAACATCAGGCGAGCCCAATGTTAAAGAAAAGCCATACCGATCGGCGTCTGGTGAAATGGTCTTCAACCCCACGTCACGTAACAACTCATGCAAAACATGATAACCGACATCATCCAAAAGCTCGATGGCGGGAATATTCAAGGAATCAACGAGCGCTTCACGAAGGCTTACTTTTCCCCTAAAAGTTTTATCAAAATTCCGAGGCAAGTATTCTGCATAACGCGAAGGCACGTCATCAAGGACACTGCGGGTCGAATACCGCCCTGTTTGAAGTGCTAGAGCATAGGTGAATGGCTTCAACGTAGATCCCGGCGAACGAGGGCTTAATGCTCCATTTACCTGGCCGCCATCGGCCACTGAAGCGAAATTAGCTGAACCAACAAAGGCGCGGACCTTACCCGTTTTGTTTTCAATTACTACAATGGCCCCGTTTGTGACCCCTTGCCTGCGAAGGCGATCGACTGTTTCTTTAAGGGTTGCTTCGACAAAATCCTGCGTTCGTCCGTCGAGACTTGAACGAACAGCCTTCTCGCTTGGGTAACGACTTTTAACATACAATGAAAAATGGGGCGCCTGCTTGGGGAATTCATAATGCCCGACAATAACCGGCTCATTTACAGCACTGGCATACGTCTTCGAATCAATCACGCCTTGACGAACCATGCTTTGCAGAACCCTATCTCGACGGATTTTAGCGCGGTCCGGATAACGATCCGGGCGCAGACGTGACGGAGATTGTGGCAGACCTGCGAGCAATGCCGCCTCTGCCAAGGTCAAGTCCCCCGGTTCTTTATTCAAATACCGAAGAGATGCCGCACGCACGCCATGAATATTCCCGCCGTATGGAGCGAGCTCTAAATACATTTTTAGAATTTGTTCTTTACTGTAAAGCTGCTCCAGTTTTACCGCGTGAACCATTTCGATTATTTTATTCAAAAGGCTTCGCTTGCGGCCTTCAAGAATACGAATGGTCTGCATACTAATGGTTGAAGCTCCTGATATCTTCCGCCAATTTTTAATGTTAAGAAAGGCTGAACGAACAACCGCCAACACATCCACCCCAGAATGTTTATAAAAATTGCGATCTTCGATGGAAAGAGTTGCCTGAATAAAACGATTATCAAGTCTCGATAACTCAATCGGAAGTTGCCAGCGGCTTTTATCGTTCAGGAAGGTATAAAGAAGCCTTCCATCTTTATCGAGAATTTCTGTCGAGTAGTGAATGTCTTTAATTGCCTGACGCGGGAAAGGAATAGCAAGAAGCACGATTCCGTAAACAGCTATCAAAGCTGCTACGACACCACCGCATGCCCACAATCCGATCTTTGCCGCCTTTAGGATTCTCATTTTTGCATCGCTTTCTTTACAATTGGAGCAACCGTATGCCTATTGATATTCCTTTTCTTGCAGTAGTCTGAGTTTAGCCAATCGAAAAGGAGTTTTGTGCCCTTGCTAGAGTTACATGCAGCACAACATCGAGCAATATTTTCAGGTGTGATGATGCTTGCGTCATTGATAATGTGTTCCCATGTCGCCAGAGACTTCCGAGAACTTCTAGCCGGAACAGCCTCGAGCAATTGAACACTACAATAAATACAAACTTTATCTCGAGCTCTAACTTCTTCTTCAAGCCATTTCGGAATACCCCATCGATTCATAATATTTTCTGCCTGTTATTCTTAAAATCAGTTTTCAGTGGTACTACTTTTTTTCAAGTTCTCTTCATATCCAATTTTCACTCTCCCCTGACCGCTAACACTAAAGATCGACGGATCGTACATCTCTTCAGCTTTGACCGCAGGCAGAACAAAATCGCCTTTAGTTACAGCGCGAATAATGTAACGGTAATGTTCAACATTTTTTACGCAATCAAGGAACAACACTATCCGGTCATCTCGAATATCCATATGAGCGAGATTGACCATATCATCTGTTCCCTCGTCAGTTTTTTCTGTTGTTTTAAGACGAGGATTTTCTATCTCAAACCCTGCCGGCAATAAGTCCTCGACAACAATATTGTTTAACCCAGCAGCGCCTTCAATAGCCAGATCAACGACTAACGTTTCACCCTGTTTAATTGTTTTAAGATCGACAGATTTGCCATCACGATCCAAAAGCGAACGGCGAACTTTAATGCCGCTATCCTTTTCCTGAGCCTGCTCTACTGTCGGCACGCCTTCAGATGTCCAATAGACATACGCCGTTCCTTTACCCATTACCGACACATCGAAGCTTTTTCCTTCAAGATCGATATCGGAAATTTCTAAAGGGTCGCGACTATTAAATTCAAGGACAACATCGCCTACTTTTACAGTACCGTTGAACTCAATGTTTTCTTGAGTAAAGTATTTAGCGTATTTTCCAAGAGCAATCATCGCCTGAGCATTTTCTTGCGTCGATGCCCACTGGCCATTTGTCATCGCCTTTTCAAGACGGGAAACCAATACAGGAACCATCGGGCTTTGCGGCTCAATATCCATCGTCATTGACAAAGCAACAGCATTTTGTCGGACATACGACGACAACATCCCAGTCGTATTACGTTCAATTTTTTCTTCGGGAAAACCTTTACCGATAATTTCCTGAACGGCTTTTCTGTCACCCATAATATTCAAAGCCGCCGCTATAAAGAATCGTGTTTCGGCATTCATTGTGTCTTTCTTTTCCTGCAATCGTCTGATCCAAGATGCATTAACTCGCCCTCCTTTTGCTAAAACATAAACCGCGTATGACTTCAGCTCCGAAGGGCATTCCTCTTCTTTCTTTGACAGAAGGCTCTCAAGATAATTCAAAGCTAAAATCTTAGCGAATTGCGGAACTGGATATCCCGCCTTACTCGCTTCAACAAGAAAGTCTGTCGCGTAAACACTCCCGAACGGGTATTCTTCTTTTTCTCCAGGCCACATCGCAAATCCACCCCAGAATGTCTGCATCGAAAGAGCACGCTCGATCCCAGCATTCACATAGGAATTGATCGTGTCAGGGTTATATTTTTTGCTATCGATTGTCGAGGCGAGATCTCGTAGATATAAAAGCGGGAAAACGCTCGACGTCGTTTGCTCTATACACCCATACGGATATTTAAAAAGATAATTAAGACCGCCAGACAATTTCAAGGTGGGCATACCGGAAACGATAAGCTTTGTCCGACTGGTTCCTTTCAACCATCCCGAAGGAACAGCGAATGATTTATTACTACCCGACGGAATTTCAACCACTCCGTTTACCGTCTGCCAACTTACCGGAGGACGGATAGAAATCTCCGTTGTGCTGGACGATTTTTCATTCCCTAATGTCGCAGTTATTTTTATCTCACCCTTTTGTGGTGTTGCTGGCGCCTTAACTTTAAAATTCACAACGCCTTCTTTATTAGGTTCGATTAAGACGCTCTGCGTTTTATCACCTATTACAATAAAACCGTTTGACGGTTCGATACCGATGATAACGTTACCTGCCTCTTTTGTCATATTGGAGACTGACACCGGCACAATAAACTCATCGTTCATTGCAAGAAATCGCGGCAAGAACGGATTAAGCACGAGAGGTTCAACAACCTTGACCTCTCCTGATTCTGACGTAAAATCGCCATCTCCAGCTCCGACAACAACCCATTTAAGCTTGCCGTTAAATTCCGGAACCGTAAATTCGGCCTGTGCTTTTCCATAAGAATCCGTCACAAGCTGACTCTTCCATAAAGCAACGCTTGCCACTCGTTTGGCATTGACCGGATTAAAGTTTTTCGGATTATATGCCCCGTCCCCAGATGGCGATGAATCCGATGTAGCTTTCTTCTCGTTAAATTCAGGCATTAAAAGCGCGTAGATATCACTGGTCGAAAGCCCATCGGCTCTTTTGCCGTAAAAGAAGTCAAATGCATCCGGCGTCTTATATCCTGTCAAACGTAAGATGGCATCATCCACCAACGCCACAGAGAATTCCATCGGCTTCCCATGAACAGTCTGGATCTCAACTTTAACAGTCTCGTGAGGCCGCACACTTTCAGGAGCCTTTACCTCGACGGTGGTTTTGTGCGCGTCATTATTTACAACAACAGGAATAAGCCCATAACCACGATGTGACGCCCACTGTTCTTCCGCCACGACAGGACGGATGACTGTAAGTGAACAATACGCATTCGGCGAAAAGTCTTTCGTGACAGGAATAAGTTCTTCCTGGGCGGAGTTGCCGACATCTACGGTCTTGCTCATAAAAACTTTATCCGTCGCACAGGTCAATAAACCTTTTCCTACAAACGGTGACTTGATTGTCAATTTAGCGGTTTCGCCTTCGGCATAAGATTTTTTATCAACAGCAAGGTCTATCCGATCCGGTCTTTCTCTTGACCAACCATAAACCCCTGAGCCTTCCACAAAGACTTTCATCGACGCTGCGTGCGATTTATTTTGTGCTCCTTTTATGCGAACGACATAATCACCAGCCTCTTTTGGAATAAACGCAAAACTACCTGCACCATCATTTAAGGTAAGCTGCCGATGGTCAAAACAATCTTCGCGGCTTTCTGTGACCCATTGCCATTTTCCTTTCTCATCCTTTTTCACCATACTGTTCCAGATCACCTTACAAACATCCGCGCTCGCTTCAACTGCAGAAGCCTTTGTCCCATCGGGCGAAAGCGCAACATAATCAAATTTCGCGTCCTGACCAACGGCTACATTGCCATCAAAATCCGACTTCAGCCCGAGATAATATGGATACACATCGACGGTTCTATCCTCATAAACGGAAGAGCCACGTCCGCCGATCTCTTCAGCTGTAATACGAATAGACATCTCAAGAGCTGACGGCGGCAACTTTAAATCACCCAGTTTGATTTCAAATGATGCGTTACCATTTTCATCAGACTTTTTAATCGCAATATATTCACGCTTAAATGAAAACGCCCGCGTATCGTCTGAAAAAGAAAATCCTTTATATTCCTTCGGCTCAAATTTCACTGCCTTAAGATTATAGGAAACATCGACATCTCTCTGCGCGGCCGGAGCTCCAAAGTTTTGTTGAACATTGACCTCGACCGGGATGGCTTCTTCCCTATTAAAACGTTTGTCTGAAATCTTCGCCGCAACCTTAAGGCTGTCGGGCATAAATTCTTCGACATTGATTTTTCCTTCTCCGATCGGCGTGTCATTCCCCGGAACTTTGAGAAGAATTTTATATTCGCCGGTTAATGCGTAATTCGGAAAATCGATATCGACATCTGCTGTCCCAAAATTATTTAATACCGCGTTGTAATCGCGAAACTTCCTTCCATCCGGACGATTGATCTCAAAAATAACGGGAAAACTTTCCGGAGTTTTGACCCCTTGCGCCCTGACGATCGTCCTTATGTGCGCTTTCTCCGCTGGACGGTAAACGCCCCTATCAGAATAAATGAATCCTTCATAACCAGCGCTCAAATAAGGACGCCCCTGAACGTCAAAGTCGGTTTCAGAAATCACATTGCTCCCGATCTCCAAAAAAGACAGGTCATTATCCGTGCTGACTGTGACGACAAATGGCTCGTGGTCTTTAGTGAAATCAACATCTTTAAAATGCATAAGCCCTTTTTCATCCGTTTTTCCTTCGACGATCAATTGGTTCGTTTTGGTAAAAACTTTGACTGTCGCTCCCGCAACAGGACTCGCTTCTTTAAGTGAATTCGCCCATACAAGAAGCTCTTTCGGTCCACGTTTATAGAGAATGCCGATGTCGGTTACCAAAACAATCTTGGAATCAGATCCAGCTTCATCCGATGGGTCCTCGGCCTTGATGTAAAATAGCCCCTGATGTTTTTCCGGTAAAAGATTCTTAAAATCCAACTGGATTTCCGTCGGGATGTTGATATCTGCGCGAACCGGGATCTCTTTCTCAATAAGATCAATACCGATGTTTTCCGGCATCCAATAATCACTCGAATTATTTAAAAAATAGACGACGTTATTGTCATAAAGATGACGAATACTCAGTTTAACCTTAGCCAGATTCGTAACCTCAAGCGGGATGATGCGACTTCCATTCAACCCAAGATACATGCCTGGAACTTTAAACCGGATGGTCGGGTCGTAATCAGGCATAACAACATCTTGTGAAAAGCCTTCTTTAAGAACCGCGCCATCTTCAGCCTTAAGCCCTGGTAATATTTCCACATGGTACTTTTGCCGCGGCTTGAAATCCCCCTTTATTTCCAACCCTTCATAATAATTCGCATCGACAAAATATTTTACCTCCGGTTTTATATCGACATAACCTTTCACATCAACATTTCCCAAATTGGAATGCGTAAGTTTGACAATAATTGACACATCTGTTCCCGACGCTACTGGGTTAATTTCAGTAACAGTAAATTCATTTGTGATAGCGTTAACAACGCCTTGAACATTGTTCGCTGTCTTCTGGAATAGATGCGTCAGCATTTCAACGCGAGCATTAATTGTTCTAAAAATACTCGAGCCTTTGGAAGCACCACCGCCTTCTAAAACATTCACGATTTTCATCAACCCGACGATATTGATCGTCGTGAACAGTAAAGTGATCCAAAACCATTTTTGCCGGTGAATGTTTTTCATTTTTCAACTCCCTCTAAAAATAAATATTAAATTTTTGCGCTTTAATAAACTTCTACCTACTCCGATTGCCAAAATTTTTTCGTTTCAACATCCATGATCGTCAGACATCCCATGTGTCCAGCGCCGGTATCCATAGCCCAGACATTACAAAATTTCTTCGGCACATCTTCCCCAAACGTCGTCGTTGGCGTATGCCCAATAAAGATCTCGTCATATCCGCCGAACTTCCAATCAGGCGAAACATTGTGTAGATCCTGCGCCTGATTTAACAGCGTTCTGTCCCATAGTAACATTTGATTCGGCGTTTCCTCAACGGATCTTTCAGAATCAAATCCGCCGTGAACAAAAAGCCGGTTTTTATCTTTGTACCACAGCGGCGCTTTCGCAAATAACCGCATGTGCTCTTTTGGTAAACCCTGCCCTTTATAAGATTTGACTGTTTCCAGTCCACCGTTATCTTGCCAATCTTTACTGATTTGCCCGTAAAGATTCCACTCCATCGCCCACAGGTCATGGTTACCGAGAATATAGATTAGATTTCTGACGGTCAGTAATTCATCAACGCACTCTTTCGTATGCCAACCGCGGTCACAAACATCACCAAGACAGATCAGGCGGTCCTTTTTTTTATCAAAGCCGCTTTTCTTGAAACACTCCAGTAACACCTTATGCGCGCCGTGAATATCGGCAATGACGAAGGTTTTCATTCGGCCTTAAACATCTCGTAAAATTCGTTAATAATACTTTTTATATCTGTTGGCAGAAGGGCCATTGCTTTCTGAACCATATCATCTGGAATTTTTTTATAAAATGCCTGCGCGATGCCACCTGTAATCGCCCCCAACGTGTCGGTGTCTCCGCCTAAAGACACCACCTTACGAATAGCATCTTCAAAATCCCGTGACTCAAAAAATGCAATCATTGAAACCGGTACCGTACCTTGGCATGTTTCGTCCATGCTGTGGTTGAAACGAAGGCCATCAAACGTTCGATTTAAGTCATAAAAAAATCGCTTACTGATCTCTGTGCGAATAACATCCTTACTCTCCCCCTGTCTCCCCAACCATATGGCAAACGCCGTGGCCTGTGCACCTTTGATACCTTCCGGATGATTATGTGTACATTCCGCGCTGCGCTTAGCCTCATCGAGCACTTCCTTCTCGGAATTGAATGCAAAACCAACCGGACTCACACGCATGGCTGAACCATTGCCAAAACTGTTATAAGGGCCCTTACGATGTCCTGAAAGCCAAGATTGAAACATTCCTCCATATCCAAGATGTGGATATGCCTTTCCCCATTTAAGCATCGCCTTCTCATAATTACCGTCAGTCAAAATCGCTTCAGCAACTGCGATAGTCATAACCGTGTCGTCTGTAAAAAAAGCATTCGGAGGAAATAAAATAAAATCTTCCCCCATCGCTTCTCCAAATTCATAAACTGAACCAACAATATCTCCGATGATGGCGCCTAACATATTACGTCTCCTTTAATGGGTTATATTCTAACTCTGTCATTTCGAATGTCCAAGCGACAGCCTCCTTGACCGTTTTCATCGTCGGAGGAACGCGCAAACAATAAAACGCACCAGTCGATGGGCATTTGACTTTAACTAAAAAAATAGGCTCTTCCTCCTGCTGCAAATTTACTGAAACAAGTTCTTGTTCGTCGTCTTTATGGACAACTTCATGAGGCAACTGCTGCAAAAATCTTTCATATCCCAGATCCTCCAATAATATTCTGCGAATTTCAGCATTTCGAACAGTGATAATATGCTTAGCCTCGATAGCATCTAATCCCAATAAGTATTTCAAATGGTCAGGTATTTCTGTTTGTCTAAGTGAAAGCGTTTTGGAAATTAAACTACCGTCTTCGGAATATTCTTTGCATATTCCATGAGGGAAGCCAAATCTGTATTGCCTTTGACTTTTAAGAATGCCATTTTCATACCAGTGCCTAATGATGCCGTGTAGACGTCCACGAACATATGGTTCTTCGATCATTTTATTCCCATTTTCAAACCAAACTACACACTGCCCCTGTAAAGAGCCCTTTCGCAAAAGGTATCTAAATTTTAGACGGCCATTTGGATAATAGCTGATTGCATCGAATTCAACGGGCGATCTTTCGATATACTGAAGATCGCCATTAAACCAAGTATATTTTTGCTTAATCTCCAACATTTCTCCACCCGTTTGGTTCATATTCTCTCTGTCGAATGACTTTGTATTGCCCAGGCTTGAATGCAATCGGCCCATGTTCTGGATGCTTTAAAATCGCAGGTCGGTCATCTGAAATACGAAAATAGAGAACATCATCCTTTTCATAAAGTTCTCCGTTATCAAGTTCATGCATATGCCCTGTTGTCTCTCCTTCTGCTAAAACTCGATGCGTCAACTTTACCGCCGCCACTGGGATTTCTTTCACTCTGATAATTAATAAATCACCTTGTCTTTTCATATAACATCTCCTGTTCTTGGCGCTTCAGCATCTTCAAAAAAACACCCCTCTTCTTTGAAAAAATGTGTGTTCGCGATACCACAATTCATAAATTCATTCTTGATAATTCTGATATTGGTTACTCCTTTATTTAAATCCGTCGGGAAATAATATTCTTCACGATAAAGCATCAAAATTTCATCGGCATAAGAAGACAAATCGCCTTCTTCTTTCGAAAAATTATTTAAATGCGGAATTTTTTTATGATCTACTTCAAAAGCTCGAGAAGCCCAAAAAGTTGAAACAATCGGTATTTGATGTTTAAGAGCAATATTTTTTAATTTCCTACAAAACCCTTCGACCTTTCTTCTCCTTTCCTTAGTTTGTTCGTAACCCACGCCTTCAATTTCCTGAAGGGAATCAATAATGACTAATCCGATCTTTTTTTTCGATATATAAAAAGCAATTTTCTCTTCAATTTGGCTAATTAATCGCGGCCGCTCTTCAACATACAGCTTTGCATCGGATAAAACGCCTGCTGCCGCTGTCAATTTAGGTATATTTGAAGAAGATACAAAACCGGTTCTTGCCTTTTGCATATCAACACGCGCCTGTGAAACGAGCAATCTTAATGCGATATCTTCTTTAGAGGAATCAAGTGAAAAAAATAAAACCGGAACATTTTGATAAATAGCTACATGTTTAGCCAAAGATAAAACAAAAGATGTTTTTCCCATGCTCGGCCTACCAGCAACGACAATAAAATGCCCCTTTTGAAGTCCTGAAATAAAATAATCTAAACTTTGAAAACCTGTAGGAATTCCTCTTATATAGCGCTTTTTACTTTGCTTTTCCTCAATCGATTCCATCGCGCCTGTTATTAAATCTTTCATCTCATGAACTTGGAATTTATCTTTGAGCAATAAATCAAACATAATTACCTCCCTCAGATGGCGGGCGTAAATGCCGAATGATTCGGTTACGAAATGTTGCGCGGAATTTATTTCTCTCTTCTTTTTTGATCATCAGTCGTAAGAAGTCCATCAAATCCGCACAACCCAACCGTTTTAAACTTTGATTGAGTTCTTTTTCTTCTTCTTCAGTAACTACAAATTGATAATATTTTGTTTTTTTCATAAAAGTATCCCCTGACATTGAAACCTCTACGTTATCTCAAACGAAATCTGTTTTTCTTTAAATGGTTTCAGCGGTGACAAGAAATAAATCGCCGCTTGAACATCGACATGTATCTTTTTTATTGCAGTTGAAAAATTTTTAACGCCAGAGGGATTGCTTTCAATAAATTTTTTACCAGGCCCCCGCAAACTATACAAATCTGCTTCTAATTTTGCGGCGTCATTAAGCAGACGGTAAACTCGCAAAAAATATCTGTCTGTTTTATTCAGCCCGCCGATTATTTTCATAATCCTCTTCCTCTTTATCTGGAATATATTTGTTACACGGTTCGTATAAATAATTTGAACTGCAATACGGACAAATCTCACGATGTCGCCGGAAATAACCATCGTCCCGTTTCCACTGCCGATATATGGCGATGCATTGGCGGAATTTATCGCCCCGCTCTGCTTTTTGAAAATAACTTAACGAATCTATGGTCTCTGCTTTCTTCCGGATCCGTCCGAGGATCTCTTCTTTGGATACAAGCCACATCCCTGTCCCATCGCAGAATGGGCATGGTTCTTCTTTACGCTTAGGACCATATTCTGCTGGTTGTTCCATAATTAACCTCCGCATTAAAATTATCCGGCATGATACGCCCTTCCCGTATCTTTCGGGGGTTCTTTTTGACTTGCGGCTCCAGAAATCGACGTAAATATACAGATTATTCCCCAAATAATGGCATCCAATCCCAAGCCAAAAATAAAACCGATCCCACCGCCAAACCAAGTGCATAAAAACGGAATTATCAAATACCACCAGACGATCAATAGAACTATTCCCAAAGCAGCGGCTGCGATGGCCCCAACAATAAAAACGATCATGACAATCCCTGTAAAAAAATCCATTTTTATCACCTCAGCTTTTCATGACACGATCGCCGGATCTAACACTGACCGGAGAAATTCAATAACTGGGATTTTTCTCTCTCCGGCCGATTCCGCCAGCGAATTATCGAGTTCATGCAAAATCTGCCAACCATCGACACGCCTGACAACAATATTTTCTTTCCGCTGGATCTCCGCCACACCTTCACTTATAAACATTGCTTTTTGAATTTCGCTAAGATCATTCCAATTAGCGTTCGTTATCTCATAACCGTTGTGTCTAGCCGTCTCAATCGGAAAAAAACTATGCTCGAATTCTGTTTCGTCCACTCCCGAATTTGCACCCGTAGACGCAAACGTTTTTATTGATCCATAGACAAGAAGCACAACGGTTACGATCACGACGATATTGTTAATTTTCATATCCCCCTCCTCTAAAAAGTTTCGTTAAACGGATTTTTCCAATAACGAAGGTTTTTCTTTTTTAGAGTCCAGGTTCCCCCTTCAACGCAGGACATGAAATAGTTTTAACTCAAACAATTATTCTTTATGACCTCCTCCTTTTCGTTGTTTAATTT
>JADFYJ010000019.1:44294-44707 GCA_015233115.1 Candidatus Omnitrophota bacterium
TTTTTCGTTTTTAACGTACAGGTTCCCCCTCCAAACTCCAGGACTGATTTGTTTCTAGTCGTATTGTTCAAGCCCAAACGACAACATCATGTCGCTATTAAAACCGATTCTTTGCCTTAAACGACATGCCGCTGTCGCGAAAAATGGAATTTATGGTTGGAAAACGGAAAAAACAGGAAGTTCCTACGCAACGCGGGGTTTTAGTTAAAAACCTTTCAAATACTCTTCGACCATTCCCTTCACGTGTAATTTCAATTTCTCTGGCGAGACAACTCGGATATGCGGTAACCAGTGTGTAACGGTATGAATGATCTCATCGGGATGGGCGGGAAGGGTTTCGATAATAATCGACCCGTCTTTCTTTTCTTCAACAACCTTCTGTTTGGGGAAATATATGCGGTCCTTAAAATAAT
>JADFYJ010000001.1 GCA_015233115.1 Candidatus Omnitrophota bacterium
TTCGGTCTCTATCCGGTGTGGGCGTTTGATGTTTGAAGAGGAGATCTTCCTAGTACGAGAGGACCGGGAGATACTGACCACTAGTGTTCCAGTTATCCTGCCAAGGGTAGTCGCTGGGTAGCTATGTCGGGAAAGGATAAGCGCTGAATGCATATAAGTGCGAAGCCCCCCTCAAGATGAGACATCATTCCCTGTACCTTTACGGTACAGGGTGAAAGCTCCTCGTAGACTACGAGGTTGATAGGCTGCATGTGTAAGACCAGAAATGGTTTGAGCTAAGCAGTACTAATAAGCTGAACGCTTGACTTTTTTTAAAATAACGGAATTTTGAGTCAAAAACTTTAATTACATAATTGTCGGATATTTAAAGATAAATAGGGTCAGTCCCGATTTATCAATATTTGAAAATTCGGCGGTTATACTAAGGGGGTTACACCCGTTCCCATTCCGAACACGGAAGTTAAGCCCTATTAGGTCGATGGTACTGCATTAGCAATGATGTGGAAGAGTAGATTATCGCCGATTTTATTTTCCTGTACCAGAACGGTACAGGACACAAAAACCCTGTACTGGAAACGGTGCAGGGTTTTTTTTTGGCAAAATGCGTTTATATATGGCATACTTCATGGTATTATTCATTTGATCAATGATCCGAATTCTTCAGTCGGCGTAGGCGCGTTTCCGGATGATATTATCGAACGTTGTATTGTCATAAGGTTTGAACCTCTGGCACCGGAAGAAATGCTGGAATATTTTATTGAAGAATCAACTGTGGATACTATCAATGGCACTCAGCAAATCAATCAGCGTTTGTTAGGTGAGGCAATTAAAAATGCCGCCGGACAAATTCAAAAATATTCTGACGGCACAACGCGATATGATGGGTTGATTGGTTTAATGCAGGAGCTGAACCGACGAAAAGCGGCCGATCGGCTGGCAAAATTATTACCGCGTAATCGTGAAATAGGCTATCGGGTTATTCAGGATATGCTTAAGCGTGAACTGTTTGATAAATATGAATTTTACGCCGCAAAAGGTTACTCGCCGCAGGAAATAGTGTATACGGCTTTTACCAGCGCGCTTAATTTGGAAGGGACTGACCAGGAAAAATTAACTTGGCGAAAAAATATTCTGGGGGTGTTTGAGGAATTGAAGTTATGGGACAGCCAAGCGGGGAAGACTGTTGGCGGCAAAAAGATTGCGGATGCTATTGATACTTTGCTCCATTTTGACGGAATTAAAGTTCCGGCGCTGGAAGTATTAAGGAAGCCTAAGACCAATGATGAAGAGTTGAATAAAGCTTTAACTGTTTTGCAAAAAAATCCGTTTAGTTCTGTAGTGATCCGAAATATCGCTATTTTGGAAGAAAAAATAACTGCTTTAATAATAAACGAAGACAAGCAAAAAATGGATGCCATTGAAGCCTGGATTTTCAATGTTAAGGAAATTTACCAGATATTGAAATTGATTCAGGCACACAGATTTGATTCCTTAAAAGGCCCGGCTTATTCAGGAGAAGATCAAATACGTCTCAATGAAGTTCTGCGGTCTTTAATCGAAGATGTGGTCGGAAATAAACAGTGGCCGGAAGAATTGCTGCAAGAAGAAAATACTGACGCGGCTATGCTGACCCAGCAACAAATTATTAAAGAAACCGAAGGCCTGCCTGAACAGGTGCGGCAATGGATTTTAAGAATCACGATTGCGAAAGGGAATAAAACATTTTTAGAAACAGCAATGCCGCAATTGAATGCAGCTGTTAGTTCAGGCATTGGCAATAATATTGCTCAATTAAATTTGCTGATCATAAAAATGGAAAATGTCAACCCTGTGGCATTTGCGAACGTCATTAAACAAATTAAGAATCGAATCGCGGAACTGGAAAAAGCTAGCTCCGTTGTCCCGGCGCAACAAGTATCGCAATCATCAGTTACTTCATCATCTGAACAGAGGGGAAGCATAAACAATTATTTTGGGGAAGGTAATTTGGAAAAATTAAAAGATTATCTTGCATTGGCGAAAATTGAATTAAAAAATAATCAAATTCAATTAGCGATGAGGTCAGACCCAACTAGCTTAGGCGCAGAATTTTTTCAAAGAAAGGTTGCGGAACAAAAAGAAAAAATTCGTGTATATGAAGCCGAAATCATGGATTGGGAAGCGCGGATTGCCCAACGAAGCGATCCCGCCCAATTAACCAAAGGCGGTATTGATCTGAATTCGCAAAATTATGATTTGGAAGTGCGTTCAAATGGAAAACCCATTGCTGACCAAATTACAGCTTCAGGTTTAAATCCAGAAGGCATCACTGGTTTTGTCCCCGTTATCATCTCCATCACCCCAGCCCAATGGCCCGCGGCGTTGATGAATTTCAAATTTTAATATAAATGTTATTTACTTGTAAAAACTTGTAAAAGTATGTAAAAACTTGACAACTTATACTGAACAAGTTATTTTTGTATTGGAGGTAGCACAAATGAAAAATATTCTCTCTATAAAAATTGAAAAATCGTTATTGGAGCAAACAAAAGAATTTTGTCGGGCTCATGGGCTAAAACAAGGTTTTTTTGTCGAAAAAGCTCTGCGTTCTCAGCTTGATAAAGAGACACTCATGGAAGACATTATTGAGCTTAAAGAATTACGTTCCCAGGAAAAAGACGCGTCATTATTTAATGCGTATCTGGAAAAAAGAAAATCATGAAGTATCAGATTAAAGTCATTCATCAGGCTGAAAAAGATTTGGACGCGCTGGATAGCCGGTATTTTGAACCTGTTAAAAAGAAAATTATTTCTTTAGTCGAAACTCCGCGGCCATTTGGATGTCAAAAATTAACAAATGAAGATGGCTATCGTATCCGCTCCGGTGATTTTTGGATTCTTTATCGGATTGACGACAAAGCTAAAGAAGTTATTGTTTATCGTATCAAGCACCGCAAAGAAGCTTATCTTGCCTGACTTTTAAACGCCCATACATACCATATCCACACCGCGATCAGCCAGGGGCCTATTAAGTTGATGAGGGTCAGATTTCCGGCTAACCAGCTGATGTGGTACGCGGAGAAGAAGGTGTTTTTTTCGTAGGAATTTCCTGCCAGAGTAAAAATAAGGTATAGTATAAAAAGATATTTCCATAAGCGTTTATGAACCGGCGGTTTTTGGTCGATAAAAAGCCGCAGGACGATTAAATTTAAAAACATGAGAATGATTTGAATTAAGTTAATCCAATATAAGCTTAGAAAGCTATTATGATAAGCTCTCAAAAAATAAAAATAAAATTTAACGGGAGAATCTTCCCAGACAAATAAGAAAAGTTTTCTAAACCAGAGAAAACCGACGATAATAAGGTATAAGTCTAAGAAAATACTTGTTTTTTTGTTCATGCGGTCTATTATGACAAAAAAATAATGTTCGTCATTAAAAAATAAAAATAATTGCAGTGGGATTATAAAATCAAGTTTGGTCGTTTATGGTTGATAGTTTTTGGTTTTTGGAAAAAGCAATTGATTCCGAATAATTAAAAATTAACAATCTTAACCAACAACCAACAACCAACAACCAACAACCAACAACTAAAATTTTAAGGAGTTTTACATGGAATTTATTTCTTCTGATAAAGCGCCTAAGGCTGTCGGGCCTTATAGTCAGGCAATTTTGGTCGACGGATTTATGTTTTTATCCGGGCAGATTCCACTTGATCCGGCTACAGGGCAGATTGCCGCAGGAGATATTGAAGTGCAAACTCATCAGGTCTTTAAAAATATTAGAGCTGTGTTAGCGGAAAAGCAAATGACTCTTTATCATGTGTTGAAAACAACAGTTTTTATGAAAGATCTCGCGGATTATAAAAAAATGAACGCAGTTTATGATCAGCAATTTTCCGGGCACAAGCCGGCCCGTTCGACAGTGCAGGTCGCGGCCTTGCCGTTGGGTTCTTTAATTGAAATTGAATGTATCGCAAAAATTTAACTTTAGGGGACATGATACTTAATTCTTGAAAATTTTTTGAATTAAGTTTCGTGTCCCCTTATAACGTGCTATATTAATTTCATGACCGAAGAGTTTTTTAATAAAGTGGAACGGATTTGCGAGAAAGATTCCAGGTATAAACCGGAAGTGTATATTTTTGTCATGGAGTCTTTGGCCTATACCCAGAATAAATTTAAAATTCCTAAACATGTTACCAGCGAAGAGCTTTTACGGGGTATCAAAGATTTTTCAATAGAGTCATTCGGCCCTTTGGCGAAAACGGTTTTTAATCATTGGGGCGTGAAAGAAACTGCGGATTTCGGTAATATTGTTTTTAATATGGTGAATAATAATGTTTTATCCAAAACAGAGCAGGATGACATTGATCAGTTTAAAAATCGTTTTGATTTTGAAAAAGTGTTTGGCCGAGATTATAGAGAAAGTTTAAATCAAAGAGTGAGCAAGTTAAGATTGTAACGATGTTCGTAGGGGCGATCACCTGATCGCCCGTAACAAAATTATCTTTTTTATTAAAAATGACGATTAGAAAAACAATTTGTTTGTGAGCGGGTGATCGGGAGATCGCCCCTACGACATGCTACATGCCATGTACTACATGCGTGAATAATCGAAAGGAGTGATTCAATGGCCGGTATTATTTTAGCTATTCTAGTCGGAATGTTTGTATTAGCTCTTGTCACTGTCGTATCGATTTATAATTCTTTAATTCAAATCCGGGTTAGCGTGAAGAATGCCTGGTCGCAGATCGACGTGCAGTTAAAGCGCCGGCATGATTTGATTCCAAATTTGGTAAACGTGGCAAAGGGTTATATGGCGCATGAACGCCAGACACTTGAGGCAGTTATTAAAGCGAGACAACAAGCGATCGATGCCAGCACACTAAAAGATAAACAACAGGCTGAGAATTTTTTGAGCAGTACTTTACGTTCATTATTTGCGGTTTCTGAAAATTATCCGAATCTTAAAGCTGACCAGCAAATGAAGCAATTACAGGAAGAGCTCGTCTCAACAGAAAATAAAATTGCTTTTGCCAGACAATTTTATAATGATGAAGCTGGCCGGTATAACACGGCTATTCAAACAGTCCCCAATAATATCATTGCTTCAACATTTCATTTTGAGGCCCAGGAATTTTTCCAAATTCAAGACGCAGCAGAAAAGCAGGCACCTGAAGTTAAATTTTAATCCATGCCTTATTCCTTTGTCGAAATAGAGAGACAAAAAACTCATACTATAAAATGGGTGTTGTTCTTTTTATTGCTGATTTATGTTTGCTCCTTCCTGATTATTTATCTCATATGTAAAAATTGGTTTATGTATAAAACGGCTTCGTCTTCGTCGGAATATTATCATTGGCAATGGTTTTCCTTTAAAGAAATGCTGTGGGCATTTATGGCTGCGGCGTTGGTTGTGCTTTGGCAATGGTTGGTGGCAACTTCTGAATTAATGAATCGCTTTATTGGCATTTTGAACGCAGAACCGGCTAATAAAAATGATGCTTACCATCATGTTTTTATGAATATCGTCGAAGAGGTGTCAGTTGCGACTGGGGGAAAAAAGATGGAGCCTTTTGTCGTGCCGACTATGGCGATGAATGCTTTTGCTATATCTGATTTCCGGGGCCGCTCTATTATTGGAGTCACAGAAGGTTTGTTAGCGCGTCTGAATCGTCAGCAGATAGAGGCAGTGGTTGGGCATGAAGCTGCTCATATTGCTTCTGGTGATTCAGCTCAAACAACGGTTATCAGTTCCTTATTCGAAGGATATAACGCGGCGATTGCTGGTGTGGAAGGAATGTTTGGACGAACCAGGAGTTCAAGCTCGCGGAATTCTTTTATGGGATTGGTGATTATTATTTATATCGTCTTGATCATATCGCGATTTATGGCAACCTTGCTGAAAATGTTTATCGCGCGGGAGCGGGAATACCGCGCTGATGCGATTGCCGTTCGTCTTACTCGGGATCCTTTAAGCCTGGCTGAAGCACTTTACGCGATTACGTATCATTGGAAATTACAAGGCATGCCGAGCGCGGAATTAGATTCTATTTTTACGGTCAGTCCTAATCTGACCCCTGATAAAGAGGGAAATAGTTTAACCGATGAATTGTTCCAGACGCATCCGCCGGTTTTGGATCGCATAAAAATTCTTTTGGACATGGCGCATACAGATCTTAAGAATTTGGTCGAGGACGTGGACGCTAAAATAGATCATGCGCGGATTGAGGCTCCCGAATTAACTAACCATACGGCACCGACTGGAACCTGGATGGTCAATCATGACAATCAGTGGGAAGGGCCGTATGGGTTGCAACAAATATCAGGATTGGTTTGGTTCAGACCAGATATGTGGGTAAAGCGCATGGGTGAGGAAACCGTCAAATTCGCGTATGATGATCAGGATTTAATTACTATGTTTAAACAACAACATGCAACAGCAGAAGGGGCGATGTGCTGCCCCAAATGTCATGTGGGTCTTGGTGATTTAGAATATGAAGGCGTTTTAGTCCGTCGTTGTCTGGCCTGCGGCGGCACATTAGTCGGGGAAACGGATGTCCAGAGAATCATTATCCGTCCGGAAGTCGGATTCAGTGACCGTATTAAAAAAATCGGGGATCAGATTGATAAAAATTATGAAGTTTGGGCCGGACAAAAAATTGACCGCAGTCCAGCGAATTTATTTACGTGCCCCAAATGCGCCAATGACCGTTGTAAAATGAACCGCATGTTTTATACGGCCGCGTATCAAGTCGAAATAGATAAATGTTTTTATTGTGGTTTGGTGTGGTTTGATAAAGATGAGTTAGAAATTCTGCAATATATTGTTGAAAAAAGATCGTTGAGCAGCTATGACAACAAATACTGATCTATCTCAAATATCGGTCCAGTTTATCAAAGGTGTGGGGCCAGCCAAAAAGAAATTGTTTTCTAATTTAGGCATTGAATCTGTCGAGGATTTGTTGTATTTTTTTCCCCGCCGTTATGAAGACCGCAGAAATTTATGCCCGATCGCGCAGGTTTTAATTGGCGAATTTCAATCCATATGCGGAACAGTCGAATCGTGTGTTGAGCGTAGATCGTTTTACAATCGCAAATCTGTGACTGAAGTGGTCTTAGATGATAAAAGCGGAAAAATCTGGTGCGTTTGGTTTAACCAGCCGTATTTAAAATCCTATTTTAAAAAAGGCACAAAAGTTATTTGCTATGGTCGCGCAGATACTTATAAAAATCGTATTCAAATGGTTTCCCCCGAATATGAAGTGATTGACCTTGAAGAAGCAGAGGGACAAGCTTTTAAATCTATTGTCCCGGTTTATTCTCTGACCAGGGGCATGGGCCAACGGTACATCCGTAAAACAATAAAGCAAGGCATTGATAAATTTAAAGATCAGCTTCTAGATGAACTACCTGTTTCTCTGCGCAATAAATATCATTTAGCCAATATTAAGCATTGCATTGAAGCCATACACTTTCCCCAAACGTTCGAAGAGCAAGAAACAGCTTTACGCCGGGTTTCATTCGAAGAATTTTATTTCTTTCAAATATCAGTTATTTTGCGGCGCTTAAGCATTAAACGTAAAAAAGGCATCACCCAACAAAGCACAGATTCGGCGGCGTTGGAATTTATCAATGGATTTCCCTTTGCTCTGACAAATGCTCAAAAAAAATCGATTAGGGATATACGCGCGGATATGGCAGGGACATCGCCTATGCTACGAATGATTCAAGGTGATGTGGGTTCTGGAAAAACTTTGGTAGCGTTATTCGGATGTTATACCGCGTATAAGAACGGCTATCAATCCTGCATCATGGCTCCGACAGAAATTTTAGCCCGCCAGCATTATGAGAGCATATTAAAGTTCGCGGAAAAAGGGCCTTTAAAAGGTATAAGGGTTGCTTTGCTGGTCAGCGGGCTCAAGAAAAAAGAGCGGGATGATATTTATGCTGCGATTGCTGAAGGAAAAGTTGATCTGATTGTCGGTACGCATGCTTTAATTTGCGAAGAGCTAAATTTTAAAAATCTCAGTTTAGTGGTTATTGATGAACAGCATAAATTCGGAGTCCGTCAACGCGCTTTGTTAAGCGAAAAAGGAAAAAATCCTCATGTTCTCATTATGACTGCTACTCCTATACCCAGAACATTGTGCATCACGCTTTACGGTGACTTGGACTTGTCCGTGATTGATGAAATGCCTCCGGGCAGGGGTAAAATTCACACTGTCCATAAATCGCATGAAGAAGAGAAAGCTGTATATGAAAAAGTAAAAACACTTTTGGCGAAAGGCACGCAGGCGTATTTTGTCTATCCCATTATCGACGAGTCGGAAACTTTGGATCTAAAAGCCGCAGAAGATATGTATCAGGATTTTAAGACCAATGTTTTTAAAGACTGGCCCGTCGGTTTGATCCACGGAAAAATGAAGCAGGCAGATGTGGAACAGGTCATGCTGGATTTCAAAGCCGGAAAAATTAAAGTGTTAGTCGCGACGACAGTACTGGAAGTCGGAATTGATGTGCCGAACGCGAATGTCATGGTCATCGAACATGCTGAACGCTTTGGATTAGCCCAGCTTCACCAGTTAAGAGGACGTATCGGCCGCAGTACCCAGGACGCGTTATGTGTTTTAGTTTCAGATCCCACAACACCTGAAGGTCAAAAACGTCTGCATGCGATTCTCTCCACTACCAATGGTTTTAAAATCGCGGAAGAAGATTTGCAGATCCGCGGCCCCGGACATTTTTTTGGACGCCATCAGCACGGTCTTAATGAATTAAAAGTAGCCAATCCTTTAAGCCAAATGGAAGTATTAGAATTAGCTCGCAAAGAAGCCTTCGCATTAACTTCACAAGATCCTGCCTTGCAGAACAAAGAACACCAGCGCATCAAAGCCATCATCAAAAAACGCTATCCGCATTATCTAGCCATGGTCGCGGCAGGGTAATTTAAATTTTCTTGTAATACTTGTATAACAATGTTATACTTTTGTTGTAAAAGGAGAGAGAATATGACTTTATTAAAAGCATTTCGTTTGCCGTCTGGATTGGTTGATAGATTATCCTCATTAGCCAAAGCTACGCATCGCAGTGAAACTTTTTATGTTACTGATGCTTTAGCGCATTATCTGGAAGACTATGCCGATGCCCAAATTGCCAAAGACCGCTTTAATGACCCAAAATCCAAGATTATTTCTGGCGCACAATTAAGGAAACAGCTTGGTGTATAAAGTTGATTATCTTAATTCAGTTGATGAAGATCTTCAGAAACTCGATAAATCAACAGTTAAAAAAATCCTTAAACGTATCGAGACTTATCTTGCTCAAGACCCAAAAGAATTAGGTAAGCCTTTAAAAGGGGAATTTCAAGGTTATTGGCGATACCGATGGGGCGATTATCGGGTGATTTATAAAATATCAGAAGAAGAAATTTTGATTATTGTTTTACGTATTAGTAACAGAAAAGATGTCTATATTTAGAAAGATACTATGAAAATTAGCGGTGGACAATATAGGGGTAGGAATATTTATATGCCAGGGCATATCCGGCCAACGCAGCTGGTAACCCGTAAGGCTGTGTTTGATATTATTGGGCATGATTTAACGGGTTTGACTTTTTTAGAGCTTTTTGCCGGAAGCGGGGCTATGGGGTTGGATGCTTTGTCGCGTGGAGCGGAAAGGGTGATTTTTGTGGAAAAAGATCCTAAATGCCTGGAGGTGATCAGGGAAAATTTGGGCATGCTGCCGCTGGAATTTGATTCAAAAGCCGGTTGGCCATATGAAATTCATGAAGGGGACGCTTTATTTACTTCCAAAGAGTTTTCCCGCCAAAATCGTAAATTTGATATTGTTTTTGTGGATCCGCCATATGGGATGGCTTTGGGAAAAAAGAGCTTGAAAACCCTGGAAGCGTATGATATATTACACCCCACTTCGGAGCTGATTATACAACACGAAGAAGGCGAGATTCTACCTGAAAGTTTAGGTAGATTTTGTCTTTATAAGCACCGATTATACGGGAAATCAGCGATTGATATATATCATGTGAGCGAGAATCAAATAAGTGACCAAGTGACAGAGTAACCGAGTAACAGAGAAAAAGCGATTGCTTAAAAGCGATAGATTGGCCAAGTTCTGTTATAGAAGTTAATAAGAAAAGTCTGTTAAAAATATTATAAGATTTGTTATTTCATGTTTAGGCGTATTTTATTAATTTTTATCTTTTGAAGAATTTTTGATTTTTTAACGTTTTATTGTTTTTTACTTTGTTACTCTGTTACTAGGTTACTCGGTTACTATTAAGATAGGATAACCAGATGTCTAAACGAGCACTGTATCCCGGGACTTTTGATCCGATTACCTTAGGGCATTTGGACGTGATCAAACGCGCGGCTATGGTTTTTGATGAGGTTGTGGTCGGAGTAGCTAGCAATCAGCGCAAGAATACGTTATTTTCGAAGGAAGAACGCGTGGCCATGATCCGGGAAGTGGTTAAAGATATTCCCCGGGTTAAGGTTGTTGACTTTGACGGTTTGGTTATTAATTTCGCGAAAAAGAATGATTTGCATGTGTTGATACGTGGTTTGCGGGCGGTATCGGATTTTGAATATGAATTACAAATGGCTTTAACCAACCGCAGATTGGCGGAAGATATTGAAACGGTTTTTTTGATGCCATCGCAGAATTATTTATTTTTATCATCGACGACGGTGAAAGAAGCTGCGTACTTAGGCGCGGATGTTTCGTCTTTTGTCCCTGAAGTCGCGGAACGTTTTTTAAAAGAAAAATTTAAGAAGAGCTAAGCTGATGAAAGTTATTGTACGCGATCTGGGTACGGAAGAAAATGTAATGACCGGTGAAATAAAACCGGAAATCGTCGGAAATGAAGACGCGATCAGGTTTACGAAGCCAATCAAGGTAGCGGCTAAAGTTCAGCGGGTCGATAATACTTTGGTCGTTAAAGTGAAGGTGGATTCAGGTTTTGCGTCAATTTGCAGCCGCTGTGCCGAGGACGTGGTGAGTGATTTACAAAGTGAATTCTGGCTGGATTTTGATATACCAGCAGGAGTTGAAACTATAGAATTAGATGATGATATCAGGCAGGAAATTTTAGTGGGTTTGCCGGTCAAAATTTTATGTATGGAAAATTGTCAGGGGTTATGTCCCCGGTGTGGAAAAAATTTAAATCAAGTTCAATGTCAGTGTAAAAAGGATTAATTAAGCTATGCCAAATCCAAAACGTCAACATTCCGTTCAACGACAACGTAAAAGACGCACTCATTTTAAAATTTCTGCTCCTAATTTGAGCGTGTGTGCAAATTGTCAAAAACCGGTTATTTCTCACCGTATTTGTCCGTTTTGCGGCCATTATAAAGGTCAGATGATCGTTGATATGACTCCGGAAGTTAAAGAAGTAGAACCTAAAAAATAATTAATTTTTTTGATAAATAGGGCGCTGTCCCCTATTTTCGGTTACTTTTACACAATGGGGAAATAAAATGAAAATAGTCGTTGATGCCATGGGGGGGGATTACGCGCCGAAAAATGTTATTGCCGGCGTTGTAGAGGCGATCAAGGAATTTGATGTTCAAATTGTTTTGACTGGCGTTAAAGAGCAAATCGAAAATGAGCTGAAGCTGTATCATTATCCTGCCGGCCGCATTGAAATTGTGCATACGGATGAAGTCGTAGGCATGGATGAACCAGCTACAGTAACGATCCGGAAAAAACGTAATTCTTCTATATCCGTCGGTCTGCGCCTTTTAAAAGAACAAGGGTACGATGCCTTTATCAGTGCCGGGAATACCGGTGCTGTGGTCGCAGCCGCGACTTTTAATTTAGGCATGCTTCCCGGCGTCAGCCGCCCGGCGATTGGTTTAGTTATTCCGACGCTTAAAGGCGTTGCTTTTATTATTGATGTGGGCGCGAATGCTGATCCTAAACCCGAACATTTATGTCAATCTGGAAAAATGTCTAAAGCCTATATGAATGCGGTTTTAGGTGTTCAGAATCCTACTGTCGGACTAGTCAACATCGGCGAAGAAGAGGGCAAGGGGACGGAATTTCAAAAAGAATCTTACCGCTTAATGTCTGAATCGATCAGTACGTTTATCGGAAATATTGAACCGAATGAAATTTATAAAGGAAAAAGTGATTGCATTATCTGCGGCGGTTTTGTGGGGAATGTTATATTAAAAGTGTCTGAAGGTTTGATGGAAGCCAGCAGTATACTCATCAAACGTGAGATCAAGAAAAGTCCGGTGGCTTTGCTGGGAGCGTTCTTGATGAAGAAAAAATTAACGCATATTAAAAAACTAGCCGACTACTCCGAATACGGAGGTGCTCCGCTTCTTGGTGTCAATGGAATTGTTATGATCAGTCACGGGCGTTCCAGTCCTAAAGCGATTAAAAACGCGATCCGGGCTTCGATTCGTGAGATCGAACATAAAATTCTCGACGTGATGGCCAAGGAAGTTTCCGCGAGTTAATCCATGAAAAGTGTTGAAATTTTATCATTGGGGCATTATGTCCCTGAACGCATATTAACTAACCAAGATCTGGAAAAAATGGTGGATACCACTGATGAGTGGATTACTACCCGCACCGGCATCAAAGAACGTCGTATTGCCGCTGATGATGAAAAGACCAGTGACATGGCCATTAAAGCGGCAGAAGAAGCATTAGCCCGCGCAAAATTTGATCCGCAAAATATTGATTTAATTGTGGTGGCTACGACGACTGCCGACAGTTCGTTTCCGGCCATGGCGTGTTTAGTGCAAAAATCTTTGAATGCAAAAAAGGCGGCCGCTTTTGACGTGGGAGCCGCGTGTTCTGGTTTTCTTTATGCGTTGACCACCGCCAAACAATTTTTATTATCCGGCATGTATCAAAATGCGTTAGTGATCGCTGCGGATAAAATGAGCAAGGTCATGGATTGGAACGACCGCACGACGTGTGTGTTATTTGGCGACGGAGCGGCCGCGTGTTTGATTCAGACCAGTGATAAACCCAATGAGGGTATTTTGTCAGACTATATTTTTGGACTTGGAGAATATAGTAATTATATGCAAATCATAGCGGAAGAAATAAAGCCCTTAGAACAAAAGAATATGCTGGTCCGCAGTCCTTATGTGGTCATGCAGGGGCCGGAATTATTTAAAGTCGCGGTGAATTCCATGGCTGAGGGCGTTGAGATCGCGGCGAAAAAAGCCGGGATATCCCTCGCGGATATTTCTCTGGTAATTCCGCATCAGGCGAATGACCGGATCATTTCCGCAGTGGCTAAAAAATTAGGAACGCCGCGCGAAAAAGTTTATGTCAATATAGAAAAATACGGAAACATGTCTGCCGCGTCCGTCGCCATAGCGCTCTACGAGGCCGTCGAAAGCGGAGCGGTAAAAAAAGGCGATTACATCGCTTTGGTAGTTTTCGGCGCCGGCCTAGTCAGCGCGGCGAACATCATTAAATGGTAAACCGTAGGGCGCCCCTTGGTCGACCTGAATAAATAATAATTAACAACCAAAAACCACTAACCAAAAACCATCAACCAACAATAATTCTTTTATGAAAAAAGTCACATATATTTTTCCCGGTCAAGGCTCACAAACTGTTGGAATGGGGAAAGAGCTTTATGATAATTCTCCCATAGCCAAACAAATTTTTGATCAGGCAGAAACAATTGTGCCTGGTTTACTTAAAGTCATTTTCGAGGGCCCGGAAGAATTACTTACCTCGACGAAATTTTGTCAGCCAGCCATTGTCACTGTCAGCATTGCCGCTTTAAAAGCATTTGAAGCGGGAAATATTGTCAAGGAAATGGAACCTGTTTTTGCTTGCGGTCATAGTTTAGGCGAAATCAGCGCGCTCGTTGCCTGTGGTGCTTTGGATTTTAAAAGTGCTTTGGAACTGGTCGTTAAACGTGCCGAGTGCATGCAAAAAGCAGTTGAAAAAAATCCCGGGAAAATGGCAGCAGTTATTGGCTTTGATAAATTAGCGCTGGTTGAGGTTTGCCGATCGACGGGAGCGGAGGTGGCAAATTTTAATTCATTAGATCAAATTGTCATCACTGGAAAATCCGAGGCAGTCGAAGCGGCTTGTAAAATTATTGAAGAAAAAGGCGCGAAACGTGTGATCGTTTTGGCTGTTGCCGGAGGATTCCATTCCAGTTTAATGAAAACCGCAGGCGAAGAATTTGCCGGATTTGTTAATCAAGTGAATTTTACGGCGCCTCACATCGCGATTATTAGCAATGTGGATGCCGCTCCGACCAAAGACGCTGCAGTTATTAAACACAATCTTCCTCAACAAATCTATTCTTCGGTCCGCTGGGTCGAAACAGTTCAATACGTTCAACAGCAAGGCATTGATACTTTTATTGAATTCGGCACTGGAGCAGTTCTCAAGGGTCTTATCAAAAAAATCGACAAAGCATTGAACGTGATTAATGTTGGAACTTGCCAAGATACTTTATAAAAAATTCATAAGATTTTTGTTAATCCTGAACGATAACCTTATATAATTAACTATTAAAGGATGGGTTAATTTTATGTTATTGTATACAGGTTATATTTTTATCATTTTAAGCGGTATCCTGCTTATTTTTATTTTTTTAAAACGTCGTCGTAAAAGTAATCAACTCAAAGCTAAAAGGCAGTATCAGGAAGTTCTGCGTAAAGCCTCTTTGGGTATGGGCCGCATCAAGGAACTGAAGCACTTATTGAAATTAACAGTTCACGTCGTAACCCGCGCGGTCAAGGTGGACTACTGCAGTGTGTATGTGTGGCATGAAGATTCAGGCCGTTTTGTCCTGCGTGCGGTGAAGAGCATAGACCCGCAAATTCAGTTTCAGAATGGGCTTCTGGCCGATTCATCATTAATTGAACACATCAAAGGCACGCATAATCCGGTGTATATCGGCAGCAGTGAATTTAAGAAGCACGACGATTATGCGTTGAAATTAATCAAGGATTTGCAGTTGGTTCCCGCCGTCGCAGTTTTGCCGTGTTTTATTGATCAACAGCTTATCGCGGTCATTGGGTTGGGGAATAAACTTAACCGAACCAAATATTCTCATGATGATCTGATGATGTTTTCGATTCTGGCTAATCAAATTGGCCTGGCCATTGAAAACGCGCAATTTTATGAAAAGACCAGAATGATTCAGGAACAGCTAATCCGGGCGGAAAAAATGGCAACGATCGGGACTATGGTGGACGGCATTTCGCATCAGATGAAAAACCGGCTGCATGCGATGGGCTTTATTACCGGAGACGCGTTGGATGTTCTAAGGACCAAGAAGTGGGGAGATACTCCGGTTGACATGAAAAATTTTATCGACGAAATGGAGTACTCTCTGGTTCGTTTGCAGGATAACATTAAACGCGGCGGAGAATTGACTGAAGGGCTATTAAAATATTCACGGAAAAATACGGAAAATTATGAGCACATTGAGTTAAAGAAATTATTGGAAACCTCACTCGAGATGTTGAAGTTTAAGATTAAGTTAGACACGGTTCAAATCCGGACGCTATGGCATGAAGCCAATCCTAAAATTTACGGGAATTACACGCAATTGCAGGAAGTTTTTTTTAATGTCATGGACAATGCTTACGACGCGATGATGCAGCGCAAAAATTTTTTAAATGAAGAGGGATTCTCGCCTAAGATTGAGATTGAGACCTCTTTTAAAGATGAGGAGACGCATATATTTTTCCGGGATAACGGGATGGGCGTACGCAAAGAACATGCCCGCCAATTATTTACTCCATTTTTTACGACGAAATTATCATCAAGTAAAAAAGGAACCGGCTTGGGATTATTTGTCATCCGCCAAATCATTGAACGCAATCATAAAGGGCACGTTAATTTTTCTTCGATCTATTGCGCGGGGAGCGAGATGGAAATTGTTTTGCCCGTGTCTTTTCCGTCGGAAATATTGCCGGGTGTATAAAATATTAAATCTTTGTTGAGTTCATATTAGGTTTGTATACAATAAAAAATGGTGACTCGGGGGAGCCTACCGCATTATTAAAAACAGATTGTTTAAAAATCTTTCACCTATGTTATTTCTTCGTGGCTAATTCAGTAATGCTGTATTTGTGGGCATTTTGAAACAGTTCCAGAAATTTATTTGAGAAAATTAAGATGGCTAAATTGTTAGTGGTAGATGATGAGAGTGATATTCGTGAATTTGCCAAGCGTTTTTTTGGACGCCGAGGTGTTGATGTGGTCACGGCCCATGATGGCCGTTCGGCTTTAGACGCGATTATTTCTCACCGGCCGGATTTGGTGATGCTGGATATTCAAATGGAAGGCATGGACGGGATCAGCGCTTTGGAAGAATTACGGACTTCCGGAGATCTGACCAAGGTTATCATGGTGACTGGAAATGAAAGCCCGGACATTATTGAGGCAGCTAACCGGAATAATATACAGGCTTATATACATAAACCATTAGTTTTGGAAGAATTAGAAAAAGTAGTATTGCGTGAATTGAACCGTTAATATGACGAGTTTAAAGATCGATTTTAAAAAAGAGCTTGAATCCGCCAGCAAGGGTATGATCATGATCCATGACCCGAAGTTGCTGATCAAGCTGATCATCCGTATGATTGTGCGGAAATTGGGTGTGCGGCATGCGGCCATGGTTCTGCATGATTTAGAACGCGATACTTACGTGTTAAGTATATCTCGGGGCGAAACCGGCGTAAAAATTCCCACCGGGTTTACCCGATTTGACCACGACAGCCCACTCATCAAACTTTTTAACTGCAAAGAATATCAGCATTTAACCATTGACCGTAATGCTATTGTTTCCGACGATATAAGTCGATTGATTTGGCGCGAATCGGTTTTGCCGAATGGCGGGGCATCAAATGGCGATGTCCAAAAGTTGCTTTACGATGTTTACGATCAAATGGAAATGTTTAATACGGTGGCTTGCGTGCCAGCATATCACCGGCATAAATTGATGGCTGTTTTGCTCTTGGGTGAAAAATATGATAACACGAAATTTGAACAGGAAGAATTGGATTTTTTTGCGGCTTTAGCATCTGACGCGGCTATGGCCATTCGCAATGCTCAATTGTTTAATCATTTAAAAAGAGAAGCAGACCGCAACCACCAACAATATTTACAAACGATTATGGTACTAACTCACTTAATTGAAGATAAGGATGCTTATACGCGCGGACATTCTGACCGCGTCACCGAGTACGCCTTAAAAATTTCTGATAGTTTGATGCACAAAGATACGTTAAAATTTTCTAAAAAATTCCGCGAAACTTTGCGTATTTCCGGGCTATTGCATGACATCGGCAAAATTGGTATCCCTGAAGCGATCCTCAATAAAAACGGAAAATTAACAGATGAGGAATATGAGATTATTAAGGGCCATCCTACCCGCGGCGTTATGTCGCTTCAGCCTTTGGGGTTGGAAGAAGAGTGCGTGAAAGGTATTTTGCATCATCATGAACGTTATGATGGTCGGGGATATCCTACCAAGTTGGCGGGTGAGAATATACCCATGATCGCCGCCATTATCGCGGTTGCCGACAGTTATGATGCTATGACGTCTGACCGCCCTTACCGTAAAGGTCTTCCTCAGGAGACAGCCATTCAGGAGATTCGCAAAAATTTAGGATCACAGTTTAATCCCATTGCTGCCCAGGCGATGATTGAATTGTATGAAAAGGGCAAATTATAAATATTTCATAGCGCGCGGTAGGGCGGTTAGCATTTAAACCAAATCCTTCGCTCAAACAACCTTGGCGAAGCGCCAAGGAAACTCGCGCGGGGATTCGGTTTTAACGCCAACCTTGAGTTGGGGCACGCGGTTATTGGTTTGATTAGATTTTTCTTATTGCGTAGTTATAACTGCGATTTACAAATCGTTTTTTATAATCTGCAGGATTTTGGTTTCATTAACGGGTTTAATCAGAGGGATAGTTTTTAGTTCCGCAACTTCTGTCTGCTGTCTGTGCTCAATCAAAGTAATAATTTTCAGCCCCGGCCGTTTTGTTCGTATATTTAAAATGTCGTCTTTAATTGGGTCAATGGTTTCGAGGGTGCTCAGATCTAAAATTAACATGGAAATTTTTGCGTCATGTTCCAGGCAGTCAAAGACCTGCAGTGTGCTGTCCGTCAAAATTAATTCATGGCGTTGAAACAATAAGCGATGAAATAGTTCTAGCGTCTTTTTGTTACTGGAGAAAATAAGCGCGCGGGGAAATTGGTTCATAAGGTTGACGGAGTCATAACGGAAATATATTTAGCGAGTATTGAACCGTTATTTTTTATGACATGTTCTTTAGTGGCGTCAAGATGGATGGAATGATTCTTGGGTAGACGGATTGGCTCCCCATCAATGAGAATTTCGATCTCACCGGACAAGACAAAAATAAATTTTTCTGAACCAATAGATCCTTTTTCTTTATCAGTATGCCCTTTAGGCTGTAGTTGCACCAGTAGGGGGAGAAGGCGTCGATTGGAAACGCTTTGTGATAAAATTTGAAAGCTAAGTTTAGGATTGGCAGCTAAAGCCGCGGCATGCGCCTGGATTTTTTTTTCTTCGTCTTCTCGTAACGCGGCTTGATATAGATCTGTTAGCGGAACTTGGAGCGAATTGGCAATGTGTAAATGAGAATCAACCGTGCCTTGCATTTTGCAGTTTTCCATGCGGCTTAAGGTGGCGACTTGTACGCCGCTTTTCTGGGATAATTCAACCAGGGTCATATTCTGGGCTTCACGAATTTCTTTAATTTTTTTACCGACAAACATAGCTGTCCTTTCGTAATTATTGAATAATATTTTAACAAAAATTGCGGAATAATCAAACATTTTCTTGTTTTGATTTAATGCGAATAACTATTTAATCAAATAATTTGACAAAAAGACAAATTAATGTTATATTTTGAACATCAGCAAAAGTCGTTTTGATAATTTGTATTCCGGGTGCGCGGTAACTAAGGTAAACTAGGGAATTATCTTAGGGGGTTGTGAGGGAAAGCGAGAACGCTGCGCTCCCGGAATATTAAATAAAATGGTTTATGGTTAATGGTTTTGGAATTTGAAGTATTAATTTTTAAAAGTATTGGTTTTTAATTAATAATAAAAAAAAATTTGTCGCGGCCATTTTAGGACCTGAAAACTTCCCATCATTATAATAAATATTAAAGTTGTTTTGATTTTTTCTACCTCTCATGTTACATTATCTAATCATTAACATAATATTCGTATTCTAGGCGCGCTAACAACCAAAAACCATCAACCAAAAATCAACAATATCACAATTATGCTGAATTCGTTTTTAAATTTTTTTAAACATAAAAAAAATCATTATTGGTCAACGAAAAAAATTTTAATTGTGGATGATAATTTTTTGGACCGTAAAGTGCTTTGCGGTATTGTTAAACGCGAAGGTCATGAATGTATTCAGGCTGAAGGCGGAGTACAAGCCTTGGCTATGGCCAAAGAATATCGTCCGGATTTAATTTTATTGGATTGTGATATGCCGGATATGCAAGGTTTGGAGGTCTGTAAAAAAATTAAAGAGATCTCTGGCATTAAAGAATGTCCAATTGTTTTTGTGACCAGCAATGTGACTCCCAAAAATGTTATTGATTGTTTTGAAGCGGACGCGGCCAGTTACCTTTCTAAACCAGTTTCCGCTAAGGTATTGATCTCGCAAATGAGAGAATTACTTCATAAAAATGACAAAATGGAAGAATTATAATAAGGAAGGCCTATGTTTGATATTAAATTGATCCGTGAAAACAAAGAGTCCGTTGCTGAACGATTAAAGGCCAAGAATGCCAAGGTTGACATCAACGCGATTGTGGAAAAAGACGAGGCTCGACGACAATTTACTCTTGAACTCGATGAACTGCGTAATCTAAAGAATTTAGCGAATGATGAAGTTTCCAAATGTTTAAAAGAAAAGACGGATCCTAAGGAAAAAATCGCGGCTATGAAAGTTTGTTCTTCCCGCATTGCTGAGTTAGAACCTCAAGTTAAAGCTTTGCAGAATGAATTGGATGATATACTTTTAAATATTCCTAATTTACCGCATGCGTCGGTTCCGGTTGGAGGGGCAGATAAAAATACAGTCGTCCGGACCTGGGGATCGCCCCGGAAATTTGATTTTAAACCAAAAGATCACGTTGAAATCGCTGAAGCCCTGGACATTATTGACTTTAAAAGGTCCGCGAAATTATCCGGCTCAAATTTTATTCTGTTTAAACGGGATGGGGCCAGGCTGGAGAGAGCCTTATTTAATTTTATGCTGGATCTTCATACCCGGGAACATGGGTATACGGAAATTTTTCCGCCTTTCTTGGTCAATAGCGCGACAATGACCGGAACAGGCCAATTGCCGAAGATGGCGGACGATATGTATAAAGTGGAAGGCGAAGATCTTTATTTAATCCCCACAGCCGAAGTTCCGGTGACGAATATTTTTAGAGATGAAATTATACCGGAAGAACAATTGCCGATTTATTATGCCGCTTACACCGCGTGTTTTAGAAAAGAAGCTGGTTCATACGGTAAAGATACCAAGGGTATGGTGCGGGTTCATCAGTTTGATAAGGTAGAATTGGTGAAATTCGTCCGACCAGAGACATCATATGCCGAACATGAAAAATTAGTCGCTAACGCGGAAAAAGTTTTTCAATTATTGAATATTCCTTACCATGTGCTTTTATTAGCCAGCGGAGATATGAGTTTCGCCGCAGCTAAATGTTATGATATTGAGGCTCATGCGCCGGGATCAGATCGTTGGTTAGAGGTGTCCAGTTGTTCCAATTTTGAAGATTTCCAGGCTCGTCGCGCGAATATTCGTTTTAAGGGAAAAAATACTCCCAAAACTTCGTTAGTTCATACGTTGAATGGTTCAGGCGTAGCGTTAGCCAGGACGGTCGTTGCCATTTTAGAAAATTATCAAACCCCCGAAGGTGACGTGATCATTCCAGACGTAATTCGTCCGTATATGGGTGGACAGATAAAAATTGAAGGACGAAGATAGCTGAAAGTTTAGTTTTTTGTTTTTTCATTGTTACATTGTTACACTGTCACATTGTTACAATTAAAATTTAGGAGGCCTTATGTGGGATCTTTTTAAATTTATTCTTTTTGTGCTTTTGATTCCGTTCGTGGGCGCGGCGGTGGTAAATTTTTATGATCATTTAGCTGTGTTGCCAAATGGATTTCAACATGAATTAATTTTAGGCGCTTATATTTTTGCCTTGGTTTTTATCTTTCTTCATAAATTGGAACCGATCTATGAATTTGGGCAAAATATTGTGCTCAAATGTTTCCAATTCGCGTCGCCAGTGAATAAAGCCATATCATGTTTTTTTCCTTTTTATACGTTTTTGATTTGTATTGCTTTTGTGGTTTTGAATAGATTTTTTAAAAATGAAAATTTTAACGCTATCGGATTTTATATATTTGGGTTTACTTTGTTGATGCATGTTGTTTTAACGGCTCAGCAAGTGCAAAATGGAGAGAAGCCTATTTGGAAGCCTAATTATTATTTTTCCATGTCTTGTTATTTGATCACTCTGACCTTGGTATGCGCTCTTTTTTTGGATTTAATACTGCTTAAATTTCAATTTCCTTCATTTCTTACCCACCTTTACTTGTTAACCAAAAAATATTACATCTGGACGGTAAAAAAGATTTTATTGCTAAAATAATTATTTTTTTGTGATTTTTTTATAATTCTTTCTTGACATTTATTTTTAAAACCTATATAACATGTAGGTTTACTACCGGGACACGTGGAAAAATTATGAAACTGACAACTCAAAGTGAATACTCATTGTTAGCGCTTTTGTACCTTGCTCGTCATGGCAAGGACAAATATATTCCATTGGCGGATATCGCGAAAGATCAGGAATTGCCTTTTAAATATTTAGAACATTTGATGCGCACGTTGATACGGGCTGGCATCGTGAGAGGGTTAAAAGGCCAGCATGGCGGTTACCAACTCGCGCATAAGCCGGAAGAAATAAGCATCGCGCAGATTATTCGTCTTTTGGATGGGGCTTTAGCTCCGATCGGGTCTGTCAGCCGTTATTTTTATAAACCGTCTTTAATTGAAAAAGAAAAAAAATTAAGCAAAGTGATGCAAGATATTAGAGATTATGTTTCTTCTAAATTAGAGGCACTTACATTAAAAGATCTGATTTAATCGTTGGGACATCGAAAGGATAATACCAATGAAGTCTTTTGGTTATGTATTGCTGGTCGCGGTTATATTAACCGGTGGAGTCAAGCAAGTGTGGGCGGATAATGTGGCTTCTATGGAGGAACGGTTGCAAGCGTTGGAACAGGAAGTCGCGATTTTAAAACGTCAGATTGAAATTGATAAAGAAGAATCATCGAAAAAACTAGAAACTGTACCCATTGTTACTGTCGGCATTAAAGATGGTTTACAAATCAAAACGCCGGACGAGAGCTATAAGTTGAAAATCGGCGGTTATGTACAGGCAGATGCCAGGTTTTTTGCGAATAACGGGAATACAAAAGAATTGTTGGGGACAACAGATACATTTTACGCGCGGACTGTCCGTTTAGTGTTTCAAGGAACTGTATCCAAATATTTTGATTTTTATATCGCTCCGGAGTTTGGTTCGAGCACGATTTCTTTACCGGATGCTTACGCGGAATGGAGAATTAACCCGGCATTTAAGATTCGCGGCGGAAAATTTAAAGCTCCTTTTGGATATGATAGATTAGAATCGACACCGGCATTAATTTTCGCGGAACCGGCTTTGGTAGAGAATTTAGCGCCTAATCGGGATCTGGGATTTCAGCTTTCAGGTGATTTGTGGAAAAGCACGTTGAGTTATGCTTTGGCAGTAACCAATGGCGTGCAGGATGCCGGCGGCACGAGTACGGTCAAGGATACCAATAATGGAAAAGAAATTGGGGGCAGGATTGTTGTTCAGCCTTTTAGCAATACTGACTTGCTGTCTTTACGTAAATTGGGTGTGGCCGGAGCATTCAGTTACGGGCATAAGGAAGAAACTTTATCTGCCAGCCCGGCTTATGTCACAGCCGGACAATCAACTTTTTATTCTTTAACCGGCACAGCCAGCGGAGCACAAAGCCGGTATTCTCCGCAGATATTTTATTATTTTAATTCTTTAGGGTTTTGGAGTGAATACATGTCGTCGCAAGAGCAATTAGTGAAGACAACTAAGAAACAGAAGATCAGAAATGATGGCTGGCAGGTCGCGGCGTCATATGTTTTAACTGGTGAAGACGCGTCTTACAAAGGCGTCACACCTAAACATCCTTTTGATTTGTCCAAGGGCCAATGGGGTGCTTTTGAAATCGCTGGACGATATAGCTCGCTGGATATTGATAACAAAGTGTTTGATTCTAATCTGACTAGTACGTTGATTACGACCTCAGCTGCGGCAGCGGGTGCTTGGACTGCGGGATTAAATTGGTATATCAATAATAATGTCAAATTTGTGTTAAATTATGAACAAACCAAATTCAAAGGTGGAGCAGTTAATGGGAGCCGTCTGACTGAAAATTTAATTCTCAGTAGATTACAATTAGCTTTTTGAGAATTGTGACATATAAGAATTTTTAACTATGAAAAGGGAGAAGATATGAACAAGCAAAGTATAACCAGTTTTTTAATGCCGTTCATTATCGGGTTGGCATTTATAACGTCGGCAGCTGCAGAAAATAAAGTAACATTATTGAATGTATCGTATGATCCGACACGGGAATTATATCAGGCGTTTAACCAGTCGTTCGCACAGAATTGGCTCAAACTAACTGGCACTGTTGTAGAGGTTAATCAATCCCATGGGGGAAGCGGTAAACAAGCGCGCGCAGTTATTGATGGACTTGAGGCGGATGTCGTGACTTTGGCTTTGGCCTATGACATTGATTCGATCGCGAATTTAACCAATCTCATTCCGAAAACCTGGCAAAAAAGACTCCCTAATGCCAGCGCGCCTTACACGTCGACCATTGTGTTTCTGGTACGCAAAGGGAATCCTCGTAATATCAAAGATTGGGATGATTTGGTGAAACCCGGTGTCAGCGTGATCATGCCCAATCCTAAGACCTCAGGAGGAGCACGGTGGAATTATCTTGCTGCTTGGGGTTATGCGCTTAAAAAGTGGAATAATGATGAAAATAAAGCTAAAGATTTTGTAGCCGCTCTTTATAAAAATGTCCCGGTTCTTGATTCAGGCGCGCGTGGTTCCACAACAACGTTCGTAGAACGAAAAATCGGGGATGTGCTGATTGCTTGGGAGAATGAAGCTTATTTGGTTGCGAATCAGACGGGTAAAGGTGAGTTTGAAATTGTTATGCCGTCTTTAAGTATTTTGGCAGAACCGTCGGTTACTTTGGTCGATGGTGATGCGGATCGTCATGGAACGCGTAAAGTTGCGCAGGCGTATTTAGAGTATTTATATTCAGCGGAAGGCCAGGAAATTGCGGCAAAAAATTATTACCGGCCGCGTATGGAATCCGTGATGGCGAAATACGCGTCTCAATTTCAAAAAGTAGAATTGTTTACTATTGATGATGTCTTTAATGGGTGGAAAGCTGCCCAAGCAAAGCATTTCGCGGATAAAGGAATTTTTGATCAGATTTTTCAAGTAAAATAAACAAGGTCACAACGTCACAAAGTCACAAGGTCACAAAGGTCAATTTTGAAAAATATTGAAAAACGAATTATGTTTGTTATTAAATGTTTTAGATAAAAAATTAGCGTGTTGATTTATTGATCTTATTTTGATTATTTTTAATTTTTTTGTTACGTTTTGTTTTTTATATTTATTCCCTTGGTGACTTTGTGACTCTATGTGCAACCTTGAGTGTGCCTTGTGACCTAAAAGGATTTTTATATGCATGAGCCGTTTGTTAAAAAAAGTATTTTACCGGGATTTTCTTTATCTTTGGGGTTTACGATTTTTTATCTAAGCCTTATTGTCTTGATTCCATTGTCTATGCTTTTTTTAAAAACATCGTCATTAAGTTTTAAAGGATTTATTGATGTGATCATGGACCCGCGGACTTTAGCTGCTTATCGTCTGAGTTTTGGAACCGCGTTCGTGAGCGCTGGCATAAATGCGGTATTTGGTTTTATAGTGGCGTGGGTTTTGGTCCGGTATACTTTTCCGGGTAAACGGATTGTGGATGCTTTGGTGGATTTTCCATTGGCTCTGCCGACGGCGGTAGCGGGGATAGCGTTAACGGAGCTTTATACTCCGACCGGCTGGGTAGGGCAATATTTAAATGTGTGGGGTATTAAAGGCGCGTTTAGCCCCTTTGGAATTACCATTGCTTTAACATTTATTGGTTTGCCTTTTGTGGTACGGACCATTCAGCCGGTTCTGGAGGACTTGGATCCGCAGATTGAAGAGGCCGCCGCGTCGTTAGGGGCTAACCGCTGGCAGACCTTAACGACGGTGATTCTTCCAATCATTTTTCCGGCCTTATTGGCTGGCGTTACTTTGGCTTTAGCCAGAGCGATTGGAGAATATGGTTCAGTTATTTTTATTGCTGGTAATATGCCGATGAAAACGGAAATTGCGCCTTTGTTGATTATGACAAAATTAGAACAATATGATTATGCGGGAGCCACCGCGATCGCGATTGGCATGCTGTTGATTTCATTTTTACTTTTAGCCATGGCGAATTTTTTTCAGTGGAAGACATCAAAGAATTTAGGAAAAGCGTAAAGAAGGTTTTTGGTTTTTGGAAAAAGCGATTATTTTCAACAACCGATAACCAACAACCAACAACCATCAACCATCAACCGAATAACTATATATTATGAGCGCACGAACTGAGCCAAAAATTATTCAGTACTTTTTGATATTTATCGCGCTGGCTTTTTTTGGGCTTTTTATTGTTTTACCTTTGGTGTGTGTGTTTCATAATGCTTTAGCTAAAGGCTGGGGTATTTATTTTAAGACCCTTCAGGACCGCGACGCAATAGCCGCCATGAAAATGACTGTGGTCACGGCTTTGATTGCGGTACCCTTGAATTTAATATTTGGCGTAGTGGCGTCGTGGGCAATTGCTAAATTTGATTTTAAAGGTAAAAATTTTCTTTTAACGCTCATTGATTTGCCGCTTTCGGTTTCGCCCGTCATCGCCGGACTGATTTTTATTTTATTATTCGGCGCGCAGGGATTGTTAGGGCCATGGCTGATTGCGCATAATATTAGAATCATTTTTGCTATGCCCGCAGTTATTTTGGTCACCATTTTTGTCACCTTTCCCATTGTTGCCCGGGAATTGATTCCGATTATGAAATCGCAGGGGAACGAGGAGGAAGAGGCAGCTATGACCTTGGGCGCAAGCGGTTGGAAAACATTTTGGTTGGTGTCAGTACCCAATATTCGCTGGGGTATTTTGTATGGGATCATTTTATGTAATGCCCGGGCCATGGGTGAGTTTGGCGCGGTGTCAGTCGTTTCCGGACATATCCGCGGCTTGACAAATACATTGCCGTTGCACGTTGAAATTTTGTATAACGAATATCAGTCCACAGCCGCTTTTGCCGCAGCGTCGATCTTAGCCCTGCTGGCTATTTTCACGCTGATAGCAAAGAGTATTGTAGAGGTTGCTGTTCGAAGGGGAATATAAAAGTGGTAAAGGGGGTAAAGGGGGTAAAGGAAAAAGCGATTGCTGGAAAAGCGATTGGTGGAAGAAAAATGATTAAGGGATAAGTATTGAGCTTTTTGTTTTGTTGTTTTAATTTTTAAAAATGATTGACGCTGTTGTAGGGGCGATCTCCTGATCGCCCGTTACAAAATTGTCGCTTTTAGTTATGTTGTTAATTTTAAAAAACGATTGATGCGGGCGATCAGGAGATCGCCCCTACGACCCTGCGAGCAGGTTTGATTTAGGACAAATTTATGAGCATTGAAGTCAAAAATATCCACAAACAATTCGGCAATTTTCAGGCTTTGGAGAATTTAAGTTTGAAAGTTGAATCTGGCGAGTTATTGGCTTTGCTGGGCCCATCGGGCTCTGGAAAGACCACGCTTTTACGTATTGTGGCCGGCCTTGACGCGGTCGATAAGGGGCAAGTGTTGTTTGGTGATCAAGATGCCCAGAATCAAAAAGCCCGGGAACGCGGCGTCGGATTTGTTTTTCAGCATTATGCCTTGTTTCGTAATATGACTGTTTTTGATAACATCGCGTTTGGTTTAAAAGTTCAGCCACGGCATCTACGGCCTTCTAAAGTTCAGATCCGTGAAAAAGTTATGGAATTATTAAATTTGGTCCAGCTTGAATGGCTGGCAGATCGTTATCCATGGCAATTGTCCGGCGGGCAGAGACAAAGAATCGCCTTGGCCAGAGCCTTGGCGGTTCGTCCCAAAGTTCTGCTTTTGGATGAGCCTTTTGGTTCGCTGGACGCGCAAGTGCGCAAAGAATTGCGGTTGTGGCTAAGACGTTTTCATGATGAATTTCACATTACGACTCTTTTTGTGACCCATGACCAGGAAGAGGCATTGGAAGTGGCTGACCGTATTGTGGTCATGAACAAAGGCCGCATTGAACAGATTGGCACGCCGGAAGAGGTGTATCATAATCCGGCCAATCCATTTGTGCTTAGTTTTTTGGGCAACGTGAACCTGTTTCATTGCCGGTTAGCCGAGGGAAAAGCCTTTATCGGTGATACAGCTTTGGATGTTCCGGGTTTGTCTGTTGATCATCCCAAAACCGCAAAACTATACGTTCGTCCGAATCAATTTAAAATTTCCCGCGGGCCGGGCAAAGGGGACGCTTTAAAAGCTGTCGTTGAGTATGTTAATCCGGCGGGAACAGTGGTGAAGGTCAATTTGAAGACAGAAAACGGCGAGCGGATTTATGTGGAGATATCACAGGATGAATTTAATCAACTTCGGCTTATAAAATCACAGCAAGTATACGTGAGTTTAAAAGACGTCACGTATTCGGAATATGTCCAAGACAGTATTTAAAAATATTTTAGGCATTTTGATTCTTTTAGGAACCACTTATTCGCTTTTTTGTGGTTCCTATTTTCATATTTTTGAAAAGCTTGAATTGGATACTCTGGATATGCGCTTTCGTCTGCGCCCCGCCATAGCGAAGACGGACAAAGTAGTTATTATTGAAATTGACAATGATACGATTAAAAAACTAGGCCGGTTCCCGATTGACCGGAGTTATCACGCGAGGCTGATTAACGCTCTTTCTAAATTTGGCGCCAAAGCTGTGGTGTTTGATATATTTTTCAGCGAGCCGCAGAAAAGTGACAGTGAATTAAGAGAAGCCATGCGTTCGGCTGGCAATGTGTATCTGCCGTATGTATTTGAAGTTAATGATAAATTTGAACAGAAAATAATGGTAGCTGATAAATATTCAGCACAAAATTTAGAACCATTATCGAGTGTGGCGAAAGGAACAGGATTTATCAATGTTTTGCCTGATCCGGATGGTAAATTTCGCAGAGCGCCATTGTATATCCGTTATAAGGATAGTTTGTATCCATCATCCGCGTTTTTGGCAGCGTCTGATTTTCTCGGCATTGACCCGGCTAATCGTTATATGATGCCAGGTGAATATTTGGCTTATGATACGTCGAACAAAATCCCCTTGGATGAAAATTCTAATATTATTATCAATTATTCGGGTAAATGGGCGCAGTCATTTCCGCATTATTCTTACGGAGAGATATTGGAATCATATAAAGACCGGTATTCGGGGGAGAAGCCGCCATTAGATCTTAATATTTTTAAAGGCAAAGTGTGCTGGGTGGGGTATACGGCTGATGGAACAACCGATTTGCATCCGACGCCGCTTGAGTCACTTTATCCCGCGGTCGGCATTCACGCGGAAATTTTTAATTCTTTATTAACTAAAAATTTTATTACCCGCGCGACCAAAGTGCAGAATTTGTGGGTGCTGTTTGTTTTGTTCTTTGTTGTTTTTGTTTCATCCGTAACAGCCGCGCCGCTTAGGGCATTTGTGATTCTTTTGGAGGTCAATGCGGTTTTTATTGGCGTGAGTGTTGTATTGTTTGATCTAAAAGGCTTCTGGATCGACACGTTTTATCCTTTGGTGATCACCAGTTTGGTTTATCTTTTTTGCACGGTATTTCGTTACATGGCGCAATTTAAAGAACGTGTCATTCTCGAAAATGAGTTAAAGATCGCCAAGCAGATTCAAGAAAGTTTTTTACCGGAAAATTTACCGGAGATCGATGGGTTTGATACAGCGGTCACCATGATTACGGCGCGGCAAGTGGGCGGCGATCTTTATGATGTCCTTAAATTTGATAATGAAAAAGTCGGCGTTATGATTGGTGATGTCACGGGCAAAGGAATTCCGGCCAGCCTTTTTATGGCTATGGCAGCCAGCTCATTTAAATTTTATGCTTTGCCGGAGGTCAGCCCGGAAAAAACCTTATTAAATCTGAATGAGAAAATTATTCGTGATTTTTCTTCCAATCGTTTTGTGACTGTGTTTTACTCAATTTTTGATCTGAAGAACAAAAATATGCTGTTCGCCAACGGCGGTCATTTACCTGTATTATATTTCGCGGCCGGTCAAAAACCTGTTTCGCTCGATGTGGAACAAGGCATGCCGTTGGGGATGATGAAAGGGGCGTATACAAATAAAAAGATAAAATTTGACCAGGGGGACATATTTATTTATTATACGGACGGCATTACGGAAGCCATGAACGCGAAATCCGTTCAATATGGCCTGGAAAGGTTGATTTCCGTCATTGAGATTAACCGCCACTTACCCGCGCTTGATATTTGCGCGGCAGTAGAAAGTGATGTGCTGGGTTTCCGGTCTAAACGTAAACAACAAGACGATGTGACTTTAATCGTCATTAAAATCAATTAGGAATATTAAAATATGATAATATTCGATCAAACTATTCCCTCAGATATGTCAGGGGTTACAGAATTTGTTTCCGCTGTCTTTGAAAAATTATCATTTCTGTCTTTTGATGAACCGACCGTGTTTAATTTAAAGCTTTGCTTGCATGAAGCGGTCGTAAATGCCATTAAGCATGGGAATAAATTAAATAGCAAATTGCGGGTTCGTGTTATAATCAAAAATGAAGAGAATAAATTAATATTCGAAGTTGACGACCAAGGGGAAGGTTTTGATCCTCAGTCCATTCCAGATCCTACCGCGGAAGAAAATATTTTAAAGTGCAGCGGGCGGGGAGTTTTTTTAATTAAAAATATCATGGATGATGTGCAATTCCAAAATAATGGAAAAACTATAAAAATGGTTAAGCTGTTAAAAAAGGAGGAAGGTTAACGTGGACATTAAACTTGACAACATAAACGGTGTTGCGATTGTCACAGTAGGAGGCAACATCAATATGGATAATTGTAATGAACTCAGAGACGCTTTCAAAAAAGTGCTCAAAGACGGCAAGACTAAAGTTTTGATTGATTTGGCTAAAGTGGTATTTATTGATAGTTCCGGCATTGCTTCGTTAATTGAAATGTTTCAAAATTTAGAAAAAGTTGGCGGTAAAATGCGTTTATGCCATGTGAATAAGAATATTATTGGATTATTTGAGATCACCAAAGTGCATAAGCTGTTCGGTATTTTTGAGAATCGTGAAGAAGCCCTTAAGGAGTTTTAATAATGGCAGAAGATATTACCGCCATAGAGCAAAAAGCTCATATATTGATTGGTGAACATAAGTATCAAGAAGCGGGTGATCTGTATTATCAAGCCGCTAAAGTTCTTCAAAAAGAAGAAAAACACAGCCGGGCCGCGATTTGTTTAGCTGCTTCGGCCAGTAGTTTAGCGCTCATATTTGGAGAACGGACATTTCACCGGATTGCCTCACTTTATGAAGAAGCTGCGGAAGAAGCGGAAACTTCGCGCGATTTCGAATATTCATCTATGTTGTATAAACATGCCGCTATTGCGTATGAACGGGATCATGATAATAATGCGTTTTCAGAATGTTTTTATAAATCCAAAGAAGCTTACCGGAAGTTCTTAGTGTTTGATCTTTTTCAGACTCAAAAAAAAGATGATAATGTGGAAATTAAATTTAATCTCAAAATTATTAAACGCCGGATTTTGCCTTTGTTTTCGGTGACTTTTTCATCACTTTTGTGGGGTCATGGTGAACGACCGCATCGTACCGTAGCGTTTGGTTTCGTGTTGATTTTATTATGCGCGATTTTTTATACACATGGTCATTTTTATAAGATTGACGCGGTCATTCATCCTAATTTATTTCAGGCTACGTATTTTAGTTTTACGAATTTCACTAAAGTTGGCGCCGAGAGCGTAACTCCCATTGGGTTGAATAAAGTAGTGGCGGTTATTGAGGCTTTTAGCGGACTTTTCATCATCCCCTTATTTCTTACTGGTCTTTGCCGAAAGTATTTAAGGTTTTAAATAATATATTATGTGGTTTTTGGTTTTTGGATGTTGGTTTTTGGTTGTTGAGAAAAATCGCTTTTTCCTAAAACTAAAAACTCTCAACCATTAACGGTGAAACCAACGATTTCAACAATTTCAACATTTATGAAAAACAGATTTAAAACGCGCGCGGTAGGGCGGGTTGCATTTAAACCAAATCATTCGCTCAAACAGCAGCTCCTAAGCGGAGCTGAACTCGCTCGGTGATTCGGTTTCAACGCTAACCTTGGAATTGGGCACGCGCATATATGATTTAATCGCTTATGAAAAATTTATTTATAGTTTGTGGATTGTTGATTGCCATATTTTTATTGCCTTGCTGTGCTCACGCTAACGACCAGGTTTTCAAAGAATACTATGAAGTTCGCAATTATTTTGGTACTGCTGTTTCTATTCATGCCTATTATGATCCCAAAATTGACATTGCCTCAGCGGTTCGGGAATGTTGGCAAAAGGCTGATCAAATTCAATATAATATGAATATTTATGATGAGAAAAATCAGGGGGACCTTAATCGGCTGAATAAATCAGGACTTAATGGCGTTCAAGTGAGTGATGATGTTTTTACCATATTTAAACATTCGCTTGAATTTTCACGACTGACTGGTGGAGCGTTTGATGTGACTGTATTACCTTTGATCAAATTGTGGAAAAAATGCGCAAAAGAAGGGCATCTTCCAGATCGAAAAATATTAGAACAGGCTAAAGCGAAAGTTGGCTGGCAGAATATTCGTCTTAAAGAACCGAATATGGTTTTTTTGATGAAACAAGGCATGATGGTGGATTTTGGTTCGCCTTCATCCGGATATTTTTGCGATGCTTTAGCCAAAATATTGGAACAACATAATATTCATGATTTTTTAGTTGATGGCGGAGGGGAATTGTATTACAAGGGGAAAGAAAAAGGAATCATTCCCTGGCGAGTAGGCATTGAAGATCCCTTTCAAAAAGATAAAATTTTGGCTGTTATAGAATTACGGGATAGGGGGGTATCAACTTCAGGAAATTACGAGAAATTCGTGACCATTGAGGGGCAAAAATATTCGCACATTATTGATCCGGTCAGCGGTTATCCCCAAAAAGACACAGTCAGCGTAACCGTGATCGCGGATACTGCGGAAACCGCCAATGAATTGTCTACTGGTTTATGTGTGATGGGCGGACAAAAAGGCATTGCGCTCATCCGTTCATTGAAAAATATTGAAGCATTGATTATAGAAAACAAGAATGGCATTATAACGCGCTACCAAACTGATGGCTTTTTACCAAATTAATTTCAACAATTTTAACAATTAGCCTCAAAAATACTCCTTGACATAGATAATCCGGTTGATATAATTTACGAACAATTTAAACTTGTTATTTTAGAAAGAGATAGATGATATCTGAGTATTTAACAACTTCACAAACGGCCAGACTTTTTCATGTCACCCGATTTACTGTTCTTAACTGGATTAAACAGCAAAAATTACAGGCTGTTTCAACTTTGGGCGGACACCAAAGAATACCTCAAAAAGCTATTGAAGACCTTCTCAAGCAAAAACAACAGGGATCCAAAATACCTGTTCAAGCACATATTTCCAAACAAATTCCTGAAGTAAAAAAAACAGTTAAACCTATCAGCACAGGCAGACCAGCACAAGCTAAAGCAGCTGAATTTGCTCGTGTTATGAGAAAAGGGTCTTTTATATCCGGGAAATTTATCGCGTCTATAAAAAGCGGATTTTCACTTTTATGAAGTAAAAATTTTATGGTTTTTAGTTGTTGGTTGTTGAATGTAATCGCTTTTTCCAAAAACCATGAACCATCAACGATTCAAATTTATTTATGAAACAATCTGATAAAATTGAAGTTATCGTGGTAGGAGCAGGGCCATCAGGCTTGGCTTGTGCTTATACTTTAGCCAAAGCGGGTGTGGAGGTTCTTGTTTTAGAGCGAGGTGAATATCCGGGCGCCAAAAATATGTTTGGCGGGATATTTTTTTCTAGTATCATGGAAAAATTTTTTCCGAATTTTTTAGAAGATGCTCCTTGGGAACGTTTTGTGGGGAAAAGAAAATTTGCTCTTTTGACAGGTGACAGTGAGATGACGTTTGAAATGAGCCCGAGTTCGTTTAACCGATCGCCGTTCAACCATTCATTCATTGCGCGCCGCGGGCAGATGGATCAGTGGTTTGCTAAGAAGGTTGAAGAAGCGGGCGGAAATATTATCCCAAATTATTGCGTGCGGGATTTTTTGTATGAAAAAGGTAAAGTCGTAGGTATTACCAGCGGCGGAGATGATGACAGTTTTTTGGCGGATTGCATTGTGTGTTCAGAAGGCGCGAATTCGCTTTTAACGGAACGGGCAGGATTACGTGAAAAGATCGGTCCTGAATATCGTTCGATCGCGGTGAAAGAAAATATCCGTTTCTCGCAGAGTGTTCTGGAAGACCGTTTTGGAGTGACCGGACAGCAAGGGGCGGCATATGAGTATTTTGGTTCATCAGTTAAAGGGCTTTTAGGCAATGGCTTTATTTACACAAATAAAGACAGTCTTTCAGTCGGCGTAGGATTTTCATTGAGTGATTTTATTAAAAGCGGTAATAAAAAAACACCTCATGATATTTTAGAAGAATTCAAGTCTCACCCATCTATAGCGCCTTTAGTGCGCGGCGGTGAAACTGTTGAATACATGGCGCATATGATTCCGTCAGATGGATACAACCGGTTACCTAAATTTTACCGTGACGGATTGCTGATTACCGGTGATGCGGCAGGATTATTGAATACTTCGTTTTTTCATGAAGGAGTGAATTTGGCCATGCAGTCGGGTATTTTGGCAGCGGAAACAATTATCGAGGCTCGGGCCAAAAAGAATTATTCGTCAGAAAATTTATCCAAGTACGAAGAGAAGTTGAATGCGAGTTTTATTTTACAGGATTTAAAAAATTGTAAAAATTTCTTAAGTTTCCTGACCACTCATAAAGCGATTATTAATGAATATCCCGCTCTTATGAATGATATTTTGGTCGAATATTTTACTGTTTCTGAAAAGCCAAAGACGACGATCAAAAAAGAAATTTTTAACCGGATCCGGAAGAATGTGAATATACCCCGGATGGCGAGTGATATGTGGGGAGCATGGAGGAATTTAGTATGACACCGGAAACAATCATCCACGCTGCTCCTCATGGAAAGAAAAAATTGACATTGGAAGATAAGCTTTATTTGGTTAAAACCAAAAAAGATAACATCAGCCATATTACGATTGAACATAAAAAGTGCACGCGGTGTCAGAATAAAGTTTGTTTGCGGGTGTGTCCGGCGAATACCTATGAAGAACGCGACGGAAAAATTGAAGCTGCTTATGAAAATTGTTTGGAATGCGGCAGTTGTAAAGTAGCATGTCCTGAAGGCGCAATTAAATGGGAAAATCCCCGCGGAGGTTTTGGGGTGACATTTTTGAATGGATGAAATAAGGGTTTTTGGTTGTTAGTTTTTGGTTGTTGGTTGACTAGACTAATTATTTTTTCCAAAAACCATCAACTATCAACAGTAAAAAGGAGAGGTTATGGCACATGTAATTGGCGGGGCTATCGCAGTGGTTTTAGGTGTGGCAGGAATTATCGGCTGGTGGGATAATTTTGGTGATTTTTTACGCGGTGGTATTCCTTTGGCTCTTTTCCTCGGTGGTTTAATTGCCGTGAATACGGGAATCAAATTTTTAAAGGAAAAGAAATAATTTATGCGTAATGCGTATAAAGTGAAGAAAGAAACCTGTTTTAGCCCTTGGCTAGGATTTATGGTTATTGTGGCGGTGTGTATTATTATTGCCGGCGGGATTTTTATTGAATCCAAAACGCATCCGCGTAAGCATCGAAGGACACATTTAAAACCAGTGCCGCAAGCAGCTCCAGCACAGCAGGTGGCTTTTCCTAATCCGGCCGACACGGGCGTCGTACCAGATAGGGATAGTAGGATTGTATTTTAATTTTTTTGAGAAGATCGAAGTTAGACAATAGAAGATAGAAAAAGCGGTTGATTAAAGAAATAATTTTTATTTTTTTGGTTTTTAGTTTTTGCATTGTCACGTTGTTACGTTGTCACGTTGTTACGTTGTCACGTTGTCACGTTGTCACGTTGTTACTATAAAAATTTAGGATAATATATGTCAGAAGACAATAGAGAAGATTTTTGTAATCAGCCGATCGGGCCCTGGATCGTTGGCGTAATCGTGATATCGATTATGCTGGTGATTTGGATCGTGATGAAACGGGAAGACATTATTCATAGCGTTGAAATGGAACAACCTGTGCTTCCTAAAATCAAAATGTCCACAGCTGGAGAACCATCTTTTCCGACAGCAGTAACGCCAGCGGCCTTTAACAAACAGACTCCGGTGGATACAAATTATCGGGTTGCGGCGATTACCAAGGCTACTCCTAATGGCGGTATGCAGTTGGTCGCGAATCAAACAAATGGCAATGGCGGCGGTTTTCAAAATTCTTTAAAAGACGCGGTGAATTCTATTATTCCTACGGTGTGTGATGTGCATGCCCGACGGGCAGCTACGGCTCCAAATGTCAAGAAAAATGTGGACGCTCAGAATTTAAAATTTGTTCCGCCTTTTAGCGGCGCTATTGATAAATTTGTTGAAAATAAAGGATTTGAAAATATCGGAGCGGGGATGTTGGTTGATCAGCGTGGTTATGTATTGACGAATTATCATGTAACGCAGGATGCGACGGATATCGTGGTAACAGTGTTTGGGCCGCCATCTCAGGATTATCACGCGGATATTGTTGCCAGTGATCCGGCCAATGATTTGGCTCTCATTAAAATTAAAGCAGCCGGTACGTTTCCGGAAGCCAAGATAGGTGATTCCAGTTTTACTCAGATAGGCGATTATGTCATAGCTGTAGGCAGTCCTTTTGGCATTGAGCAGACAGTGACGAGCGGCATCATCAGCGGTATTCGTAAATCTATTGTGATTGAAGGCGTCCGTTATCAAAATCTTTTTCAGACGGATACGCCAATCAACCGTGGTTCATCAGGCGGTCCATTGGTTAATTTAAGAGGAGAGGTGATTGGGATTAATTCGGCTATTTATGCCCCTACCGGCGTTTTTAGCGGGACTGGGTTTGCGATACCGATCAATGATTGTAAAGATTTTTTGGCCGTGAATTTGGGAAGAAATTATTCAATACCGGTTGATCAAAAAGGCATGTTAGCGCCGAACGTGGCGGATTTAAATAAAACCCAAAAAGGTCCTATTCCCATTCATTTTGGTATCGAAGTAATGCCGGTCAATGATATCATTGCTAAACAGTTTGGGATTAGCGAGCATGGTGGAGTTTTGGTTAACCGCGTTTTGGATGTATCGCCAGCCAGTTTTGCGGGAATTCAACGCGGAGACATTGTGGTTTCTGTCGCGGGTGTTCCAGTTAAGGGGATGGATGATATTCCCAAAATTGTCGCGCATTTTAAAACCGGTGATAACGTGAATGTCCGGATTCTTCGCAATGGAAAAATCGATGAGGTTCTGGTAAAGTTACAATGAAAATAAAACCGAAATCAAAATTTACGATTTTAAATATTCAAAAGCAAATTATGGAATTTGCCAAAGAAAAGCCTTGGCATTTGGCGGGCATTGCGGTGGCCGTGGTTATTGTGGTACAGTTTGTTTGGTCTTATTTAACCGCTATAGAATTTCTTCCTGAACCTCAGCGTGCCCCGGTGCACAGGGCTATGGTGATTGATAAAGGGGATAGTTTAATTTGGGTTGATATGGAAGTGACGGCTGTTTCAAGAAGTATAAGAAAATCATTTAAGATTCCTTCTAATATAAAGGGAATGTTCGTGATTGATGAAGGGAAACAATCCGCCCAGCAATACGGAGTTAAAACTGGCGATGTTATTGTTTCTATCGGGCGCAGGCCGGTACCAACTGCTTCTGCTTTTGTTAAGATTGCCAATAACGTTAAATACTCGGATGGAATTCTTTTAGACATTTACCGGGATGGAAATCAGTTATATATTACCATTCCTTTTGCGTATCAATATGGCCCCGTTATGGGCCCCAATAAAGGAAGTTGGCAGCTTGGTTCACCGGCGGTCGGACAAGCCATTCAATATGGTCCAATAGTCAGGTAAAGGGAAAATATGGTAACACGTACTCATGTAAAAAAGCACAACCCCTCATTAGAAGAAATTTCCGCAAAGATTAAAAATGCGGATTTGAACACCTATTTTATTTTTGGCGCTATCCTCATCGTTTTGATTGCGGGTGTTTATGCTTTGTTCGCTCCTGAAACGACCAATGAGCCGGTCGGAAATCCTGCCTGCGGAAAAATTGTGGTTGCAACGGATGGGTCAACGCTAGCGTCGAAAGTTTCGTCCACTTTACCGGAAGCGCGGTATTTTCTGGTTGTCAATCCTTTGACTAAGAGATTGGTTGAATCAATCAAAAATCCTTATCAGGGTAAAGTGCCGAATCCTCAGATTGCTTATTTAATCGCCGGTAAGGGTGAAGAAGCAGTTATTGTCGGAAGCATTGATCAAGAGAGTTATAATATTTTTAATCAATTTAGCATTCGGGTGTTTGGCGGGTATCGAGGCCAGGCTAAACAAGTTATTAGTTTGTACCGCAAAGCGAGAATAGGACAGATGGCGCGTCCGACCATGAGCGCTCCTCAAAATGTTAAGGGACATGCGCAAGTAGCTTTTCAAGGTTTGACAAATTTTGTTTGTCCGCGATGCGGTCAGACGGCTAATGGACAAAATTATAGAGGCGCAGGTTGTCCGATTTGTCCTAATTGCGCGATCCAGATGATGCAGCAAAATACTTTGCCGCAAAGACCCATGTTGGGACGACAGAATGCCCTGGGTATGCGTATTAATCAGCCGTATTGTCCTATTCCCAATGCGCAAAATTCTCAGAATGTTCCTATGCAGAATCAAGTGGGTACTCAGAGTGGAGTACAGGCTGGCGCAGTTATTCAGGATATATACAGCAAAGGTGTTATGGATGGCTTAAGCATGAAAAATAATTTTGCCGGCGGATTACAGGCCGCGTTTGGTTTTGGCCAGCAAGCTTTTGTATGTCCGGTTTGTAATTGGCGGATGAAAGCTTCTAAACAAGGGAATAATTTTCCGGCTTGCCCGAATTGCGGTTCGCCTATGGCTTTGGATATGTCGAAACAAAATCAAGAACCACAAGGGCCGTTTGCGGAAGGGGTATTTGCCGCTAACACTGTTCCTGCGGTTCAACCCGCTTATCCGATGAATAATCAGGCGAATAATCAAATGAATATAAATCAAGGTAATGAATTAACCCAAGCTTTTCAATGTCCGAATTGTAATTGGCGGATGTATGCGAAGCAAGGTGCTAATGAATTTCCACAATGTCCCAATTGCGGTCAGATTATGGCACGGGCAGGCAATGCATTCCAAAAACAAAATACTCAAAACGGTGCTTTTGCCAATAACGGAAATTTTGCGGCACAAATCGCGCTTCCACAAAATAATCAAGCTGCGGCAGGAACGACCACTGTGGCTCCACCGATTTTTCGTAACGCGGTTATGCCTCATGAATATCGGGGAGTTTGCGAGAATTGTCATATTATTCGGGCTGATATCGCGATACCGGCGAATGCGCAAATGCCGCATCCATACCGCGGGATTTGTTCCAATTGCCATCAGATTTTAGGAACTGGGGCTGGAGTACAAAATAACAATCAAATCGCGGTTCAGCCAAATGATCCGGCTATGATGCAGAATGATCCAACAACGCAAAATCAATTTCAAAATAATACGGCCCCGGATCAGGGTGTCGCGCATGTGGGAATAAAATAGGAGAGCATATGGAACCATTTTCAATGTTCGGTGTTATCTTGTTATCCGTGGCAGCTGGTGCGGTGTTGTCGATGGTTTCCAAAAAACCGCAAGCTCCAGTTAATAATAAAATTCAGTCTGCTGCGACGGAAAAGCCGGTTGTCCAGCAACAGGAATTAGTTTCTGAATATACAGAAGAAAAAGTACCAGGAATCATCGATGCTGAAAAAGAAAAAGCCATTGATGATTTGATTGAGAAAAGGAGTTAATCATGGCAACAACGAAACCTATTATTTGTACATTATGTAATGGTGAAATGCAGCTTTATACCGGGCCCCGCTATAATAAAAAATTCAGCGGTGGTTTAATTATCGGCGGTATTTTTGCGACTTGCTTTTGGATCGGCGCGGTTTTAGGAATTCCGCTTATCGTGATGGGCCTATATATGACTGGTTCTAAACGTCATTTGTGGGTGTGCAAAGATTGTAATACAGCAATTGAACGTGTTGAAATTAACACTAAAGGATAATTTATTTTGGTTTTTGGTTGATAGTTTTTGGTTGATGGTTATGAAATGATTCTCCAAAAATTAAAAACCTTTTACAACAACATATTTTATTTAATTGGTTATTGGTTTCGGTTATTTAAATATTTCGTTTTTTCCAAAAACCACTAACCATCAACAATCAACCAGCAAAATTAATATTTATCATGCCCAATCAAATTAAAGAATATCATCGTAAGCGAATGCAGAGATTTTGGCTTGTGGTAATGATTGTTATCATTGGCATTTTCCTTCTGGCCGCGCTTATGCATATCGGCGCGGGCGACGCGGAGTGGGGCGGGATGTCTGTTTCTAACGCGACGCCTATGATGATGATGGAACATAATATTCCGAAAGATGAACAAGGGGTCGTCGTTGATTGGTGCGAAGATCCAGCCTATGCGGCAGGGGTGCGGGCTGGAGATCTACTCAAAGCCATTAACAATCAAAGGATCAAAAATTTATCGGATTTTTTGAAAGTGACAAAGAAGACCAGTTTGGCTCCGGGCGCTTTATTAGACATTTTACGTAATGGCCAACCGCTTTATATTACGATGGAAAATAAGATTGGCATTCACGATCAGCTTAAAAAATCGCTTAACATTGATCCGGGCACTACTGGAACAACGGCAGGAAATACTAGTACGACTGATGTTCCGTTATCCGCAGGTGTAGGCAAATCAGTACATATTCCGGTTGCGGTTAATAATACTCAGGCGATTATTCCGGCAGCTTTTGCCAATCGTTCTCCGGCGGAAACAGCGGAGGCAGGGGTTAATGTTGCCCCAAAGGGTATTCCTAATATGAGTTTACCTACGCCTAAAGAACAAGGCGCGGCTCATAAAGAATTAGTGGAAGGACATTGGCTGGGCTTAGAACTTATTCCTTTGACTGTCGAGTTAGCCACGGAATACCGTGTTCCTCCGGATATTAAAGGGGTTCTGGTTGATGAAATATGTCTTGAGGCTGCTGAATCCGGAATTCTCGCCGGTGATATGGTGGTGGCGATTGAGGATGAATCAACGCCCGATTTAACCGCTTTTTCAGAAGCAACCAGAAATGTTAAAAATAGGTCTAAAGCGAAAGTACTTGTTTCACGCCGTGGAAAATTAATGACCTTTATTATTACCTCTGATAGAACTTTAGGCTTTTCACAGAATGAGGCAGCTCAACCTATCACGCCAGGTGCGCTCAGTCCTCACCGCAGCAGGAATAAACCATGTACAACTTGTCATATTATCATGCTGACCGGCGGTCAGCTTCCAACAGACGCGGGTGATATATTACCTAATCCGCCGCCGATCGCCAAAGGCGCGGTTGCGCCCCATGAATACCGGGGTAAATGCAAAACGTGTCATATTATTTTGAAAAAGTAGTCATGGCTTCAAAAATAAATATGAATGATAATGCCGGATATTTGCCGATTTGTTTTTATATTGAAAGAAAAGCGTGCTTAGTTGTCGGCGGCGGCAAAGTGGCATTTCGCAAAATTACCATACTCAAAAAATTTGGGGCTGTCATAACTTGCTTGAGCCCGATTTTTGTTAAACCGCTGGAACGACTTCACGCAACGGCAAAAATTAAATGCGTCAAACGCGGTTATCCGCAGACTTTGTCTTTAAAAAAATATGCTTTGGTCATTGCCGCGACGAATGATCCGGTTGTTAATAAACGCGTGGCTTCCGACGCTAAACGAGATAATGTTTTGTTTAATGTGGTTGATAAAAGTGCAGCTGGTTCGGTAATAATGCCGGCTATTTTGAAACATAAAGGGATGCTTATTAGTGTATCTACCGGCGGCCGCAGTCCAAGCCAAGCAAAGAAAACACGAGATATTTTAAAAGGTGTGATATGAAATTAGTGCTGATTGGAACAAGTCATAAAAGAGCGCCTTTGGCGATGCGGGAAAAATTTAGTTTTTCGGGCGAGAAGTTGGGGCAGTATTATGCTCGTCTTAAGAGCTATCCTGACGTGCGTGAGGCGTTTATTTTGTCGACTTGCAATCGGGTTGAAATATATGGAGTTGGGCAGGATGCTGTTGTTGTCGCTGATCAGTTAAAGAAATTTTTGCGTGAAGTGCATGGGATGAATTCGGCTTCATGGGAAGAACATTTTTATAATAAGACAAATAAAGATGCGCTCGAACATCTTTTACGAGTAGCTAGCGGCCTTGATTCTATGGTAATCGGTGAGCCGGAGATTATTGGACAAATTAGAAAAGCCTATGATCAAGCTTGTATGGCCGGCGTGATTGGCTCGTATCTTCATAAAGCTTTGCAAGATTGCCTACAAGTCGGGAAAAAAGTGCGCAGTTCTACCGGCATATCTCGCGGAGTAACGTCAGTTTCAGGTGTAGTTGTTGAATTATTGAAAAAACAATCTAATCTTAAAGATAAAAAAGTTTTGGTCATCGGCGCGGGTAAAATCGGCGCTATGACTGTGGTGAAATTAGCAGATCTTCTTATTGGTGAAATTATAGTGATGAACCGTGACATGACTAGGATGGCAGATTTCGAGCATATTACGAATATGCGGCCGGCAGAATTTTGCGCGCTTAAAGATGAAATTTTAATCGCGGATATTGTCATTGCCGCGACAGCTTCAATGAAATATCTTTTGGATCGCGACTTAATTAAAGAGGCGTTTTTGACCCGGAAAAATGATTTGCTTTTGGTTGATTTAGGCGTGCCCCGCAATATTGATGAAACCACCCGGCAAATCACTGGCGTGACGCTTTATAACATTGATGATTTAGCCCCGATTGTGGATGAGACCATGCGGTACCGGACTCAAGAAGCCGAAAAAGCCGAAGAAATTATTCAAGGTAAATTGGCATTTATGTAGAACATAAAGCGCGCGGTTGGGCGGTTTGCATTTAAACCGAATCCTTCGCTCAAACAGCAGCTCCTAAGCGGAGCTGAACTCGCTCGGTGATTCGGTTTCAACGCCAACCTTGTATTTTGGCACGCGGTTAGAAATTATGAGATCAATTACTTTTGGAATACGAAAAAGTGTTTTAGCTCGCCGGCAAATGGACGAGTTTATCGCGTATTTGGGAAAGAATAATATTACGTTTGATTATTCGGTCAAAATTATTCAGACGGCAGGTGATCAGGATCAGAAGTCGCCGGTTTCGCAAATGGGGCAGGGAATTTTTACGAAAGAAATTGAGCGCGCGATTCTGAACAAGGAAATTGATTGCGCGGTACATAGCCTTAAAGATATGCCGGTTAAAACGGAAAAAGGGACTTTGCTGACTTTTTGTGGTGGTCGAGAAGATGTTCGTGATTGTCTGGTAGTTCGAGCAGGTATATCGGCTGATCATTTAAATAATTTGCGTATAGGAACAGGCAGTCCGCGGCGGATCGCTTTTTTAAAAGAGTTAGATCCATCCGTTAATATATTGCCCATTCGAGGGAATGTTGACACTCGTTTACGGAAATTGGATTTAGGCGAATACGACGCCATTGTTTTGGCTGCGTGCGGTTTGAAACGTTTAGGATATGGAAACCGGATCAATCGCTATTTTGACCCGGACACTTTTGTTCCTGCTGCTGGTCAGGGTGTTGTTTGCGGTCAGACGCGGGAAGATGATGTAGAATTAATCAAGGTATTGAAAAAATGTGTTTCGCCTGTAACGGAACAAATAGTCAAAGCGGAACGAAAAGTATTGGAAGCTTTAGGCGTCGGATGTCAAACTCCGTTCGGCGTCTATGCTCGTTTTGAAGGTGAGACATTTATTATATCTGCCAAGTTGTATGCAGAACATAACCAAACTTTTATGACAGAACGTAAAACGGGAAATAAAGATGATTTTGAAAAAGCTACGGATGAATTGATTGAAAATCTTAAACGAAAAATAAAGGATTAAAAGGTAGGGATGTGTGCAATGGGCGTCGTTTCAACCAAGTCCTTCGCTCAAACAGCAGCTCCTAAGCGGAGCTGAACTCGCTCGGGGACTTGGTTTTCACTCTGCCTGAGCAAGCGCAAGGTTTGTGGCATGCAAACTAAAATTTAGAAAATAAAGCTATGAATAAAGTAATTAAATTAGGAAAGGTTTATCTCGTCGGTGCTGGTCCTGGTGACCCTGGTCTTATCACTGTTAAGGCACTCGCCTGCGTTCAGACTGCTGACGTGATTTTGTATGATAAATTGATTGACACCAGCATATTAAAATATTGTAAAACTGGCGCGGTCATCAAATATGTCGGTAAAGAAAAAGGGAAGATCTTACAGCAAGAAGCGATCAATGAGTTGTTGCTAGGGTATGCTCGTGAAGGTAAAACTGTAGCGCGGCTTAAAGGCGGAGACCCGTTTATTTTTGGCCGCGGGCAGGAAGAAATGATTTTTCTGAAAAGTTATGGTATTGACTGTGAAGTGATACCGGGTGTGAGTTCATTTTATGCTGTTCCTGAAGTGTGTGGCATCCCGCTCACCCATCGGGACATTTCCAGCGGATTTATGGTATTAACCGGGCATGAAAAGCCGGGTAAAAATGTTGAAAATGTTGAATGGAAGCATGCGGCTAAATTTCAAGGCACGATTGTAATAATGATGGGATTGTCAAATCTGGCTGAGCTTACGGCTAAATTGCTTAAATATGGGAAAGACGGTAGAACTTTGGCAGCGGTTATTGCGCATGGATCCACCCCCCAACAGGAAGTTGTAGTTGGGACGCTGGCAGATATTGCGTATAAATCCCGGAATTTCAGTTCTCCGGCTATTTGTGTCATTGGCTCTGTGGTGAAAGTTGGTTTCGCCTTAAATCCGGATTTAAAACCGCTTTTGAATAAACGCTATTTATCTACGGCGAGTGAAGATCTTAACCGGGATTTGTCAGCTATTTTAGAACGATGGGGCGCTAAAGTGGAATGTTTGCCTATGATTCGAATTGAAGAAAATTCTGATACTGTTTTGATGGATCAAATTATTGCGGATCCTAAAAAGTTTGACTGGCTGGTTTTTACATCGCGACATGGCGTTCAGTATTTTTTTAAAAGATTTTATGTGTTAAAAGGGAAAATAGGAAGTTTGAAGGGACGAGTGGCATGCGTCGGGACAGGTACAGCCAAAGAATTCTCTAAATGTGGAATACAACCGGATTTGATGCCTGCCATATTTACAACCAAAGACTTGGGTTTGGCTTTATTGGAAAAAGGCGTTAAAGGGAAAAAATTAGCTTTAATCCGCACGCAGATGGACAAGGATCCTTTAAAGAAAATGTTGAAGAAAGCCGGTGCTGATATCACAGATTGTTTTGCTTACAACGTCGCGGATACCAATGATAAAACAGCATTAAAAAACGCGGTTATGCAAAAACCCGACGGTATTTTCTTTTTAAGCCCTAGATCTGTGCGGGTATTTTTTGAACTGCTGTCAACTAAAGATCTTGAACCAGTTAAAAAATCGAGTTTATTTTTTTCAATCGGTACAGTCACAACTCAGGCATTAAAAAAACAGGGTGTTAAAAATGTTATACCTGCTAAAGAACATACAGTACAGGGGTTGGTAGAACTCTGTTTAGGAGGAAACTAATGATTCCATGTAGTAAAATCATGCGCGGTGAGCGTAGTGTTCATAATGAACGGAAAACCGGGCCGCTTTTTGTTTGGAACGTGATTAGCCGATGTAACCTTTTGTGCAGTCATTGTTATCGTGATTCACAGGCCGGTATGGAAGCGCCTGATCTGTCTGATGAAAAATGTTTAGAATTAGTCAGCCAGATTAAAGCTGTCAATCCGCCGATCGTGCTTTTGACCGGAGGGGAACCGCTTTTAAGAAAAAATATTTTTGATTTGATCAAAGAATGCAAGAATCAAGGTTTACGGGTCGGGCTTTCCACCAATGGCACCTTAATAGACAAAAGTATGGCACAAAAAATCAGCCAAGCCGGAGTTGATTATGTAGGGATCAGTATTGACGGGAAAAAAGAACATCATGATGTGTTCCGCGGATCAAAAGGTGCGTATGATGCCAGCTGGGCAGGGCTCAAGATATTAAATGAGTTAGGCGTTAAAACCGGTGTGCGTTTTACTTTGACTGCTGCTAACAGTGGCGATCTTATGGACATTCTGGAAAAAACCGTAGCTAGCGGATGTAAACGTTTTTGCCTGTATCATTTGGTCTATGCCGGCCGCGCGTCTAAAGATTTGGATATGACTGTCAAAGCGAAGCGGGACATTTTAAAAATATTTTTTACAAAAGTAAAAGAGTTATCCGCGAAAGATCCGAGTTTTGATGTGTTGACCACAGATAATCCGGCAGATGGAATTTTTATGTCAAAGATTATTGATGATGGCGAAGCGGCCATGTCCTGCATAATGGCGCACGGTGGCTGTTCAGCCGGTGACCGGGTGGTATATCTGGATTCAACCGGTGATGTTTATCCTTGCCAGTTTTTGCGCGATCATTCGTTGGGTAATGTGAAAGATCAGACATTTTTAGAAATATGGGAAAATCATAGCAATGAATTTTTACAGCAGTTAAGGAATAAAAAAGGATTGTTGCAAGGTGTTTGCGGTGAATGTGCGCACAAAGGCATTTGCGGCGGATGCCGCGCCCGTGCCAAAGCTTTTCACGGTTCCCTATGGGCAGAAGATCCGGCATGCTATTTGAATGAAAATGAAAAAAATGGTGTCTGATCTCGATTGGAAATTGACGCCAAGCATTTAACCGGCGATAATTTTTTCTTTCGAGCAATTTGTTTCAAGTCGAGATCTGACACCATTTTTTATAAAGCGCGCGGTAGGGCGGTTTGCATTTAAACCAAATCATTCGCTCAAACAGCAGCTCCGAAGCGGAGCTGAACTCGCTCGGTGATTTGGTTTCAACGCTAACCTTGGATTTGGGCACGCGGTTAATGAAATGTTTTTAAAAATTTATGAGAATTAATTATGACTAATCATATGCCTACCCGATTAAGACGTTCAGTCTCCATTCGGAATCTTGTCCGTGAGACTCGATTGGCTAAAGAAAATTTGGTCATGCCTTTGTTTTTTAAAGAAGGGAAGGGCGTTGAACCGATTGAGTCTATGCCGGGCATTGGTAAAATGTCACAGGACGCGCTTTTAAAAGAAGTTGAAAAACTGCAAAAGGCTGGGATCAAATCTATTTTGTTGTTTGGGTCAACCTCTTGCAAGGATGCGGATGGCACTTTAAGTTATGATGAAAAAAGTCCTTTTCATACGACGTTGCGCGCGATTAGAAAAGCCAGTGATATGGTGATTATCGCGGATGTTTGTTTGTGCGCGTACACGGATCACGGACATTGCGGTGTTTTGACGGCAGGTCCTAAAAATCGACGGATTGATAATGCGAAAACTTTAGAGACTTTTGCGAAAGTGGCGGTATCTTATGCGAAGGCCGGTGTTGACATGGTGGCACCGTCAGCTATGGCAGATGGGCAAGTGAAAGCGCTCCGTACGGCATTAGATAAAAATGGATGTTCTCAAACTTTGATTATGAGCTATGCCGTTAAATATGCGTCGAGCTTTTATGGGCCGTTCCGGGATATTTATGATTCCTCTCCTGAATTTGGTGACAGGAAAACCTATCAAATGGATCCGGGCAATAAACGTGAAGCTTTGCGGGAAGCATTGTTGGATGTGAAAGAAGGCGCGGATATTATCATGGTTAAACCGGCTTTGACATATTTGGACATAATCAGCGCGGTGCGTGAAAAGGTGAATGTCCCGGTCGCCGCGTACAATGTGAGCGGGGAATATTCCATGATCAAAGCGGCAGGTTTAAAAGGCTGGCTGGATGAGAAATCCGCAGCTTTGGAAATTTTGACGTCTATCAAACGCGCAGGCGCGGATATGATTATTACGTATTGGGCCAAGGAGGCAGCCGCGTGGATTTAAAACCCAGAATTATTTTTTGGGAAACAACAAATCAATGCAATTTGCAATGCTGTCATTGCCGGATGTCAAAAAACAAATCCGGTATAGAGCTGAATACGGCTGAAGCGTTTAAATTTATTAAAGAGCTGAAAGATAACTTTGGGCCGGTTATTTTAGTGCTGAGCGGAGGGGAACCGCTATTGCGGACAGATATTTTTGATATCATTGCCTTTGCTAAAGAACAGGGAATAACGACTGCGTTGGCAACGAATGGGACCCTTCTGGGCCTTGAACAAGCATTGAAATTAAAAGCATTGGGGATCAATCGGGTGAGTTTGAGCCTTGATTCTGTCATAGAAAAAATACATGACGCGGCTCGTGGGTGTTTAGGGGCTTTTAAAAAGACTAACGATGCTGCTGATATTTTGCACCAACAGGGCATTCCGTTTCAAATTAATTATACGGTGACTAAGGCGAATAAAAACGATCTGCGTGCTGTTGCTGAATTGGCTTTGTCCATTGGCGCGTGTGCTGTGCATTATTTTATTTTGGTTCCGGTGGGCTGCGGCAAAGAAATTGAAAAAGAAGCTATGCTGGACGCGGAAGATAATGAGCAAGTATTAGGCATAATCAAAGGTCTGGCCGAAGAATTTTCAATTGAGATCCGCCCAACTTGTGCGCCTCAATACGCACGTCTGGTTCGACGCGCTTCGCTTGCTCACCATAGTATGGCGAGCGGATGTTTGGCAGGCACAGGGACGTTTTTTATTTCATCGTATGGTGACATTTATCCGTGCGGATATTTACCGGTTAAGGCTGGATCAATTCGCGAAAGTTCCATAGCAGAAATTTGGCAAAATTCGCTAGTATTTAATAATTTACGAACCAATGATCTTAAAGGCGGTTGTTCAACTTGCGGTGTAAAAGAAAAGTGCAGAGGATGCAGAGCCAGAGCCTATGGCGTGACCGGAGATTATATGGCCGGTGATGTGACGTGCGTTTTATCAAAGCGTTAATTTTGACGCAGGCGATCAGGAGATCGCCCCTACGAAAAATGCGTTGTTTTAATAATATCATCGCGGTTGTACGGGCGATCTCCCGATCGCCCGTAACAAAAGTATCGTTTTTGTTTTATTATAAAATTTATGAGAAGCCTTTGTATGGACCCAAAAACGACAGAAATTTTATCTGCTTTGCAGAATGGATTGCCTATATGTGCTCAACCTTTTCAAGCTTTAGCAGACCAAGTCGGGTTAACAGAACAGGATGTTATTTCGCGGATTGAATGGCTGTGTAAAAATAAATATCTAAAACGGGTCGGTTTTAGCTTTAATACTCATAAACTCGGGTTGGTGAGTACGTTAGCGGCTTGTCAGATACCTAAAAACGATCTTAACCGCTGCCAAAAGGTTATCGCGGCATGCGGCAATATTACTCATAATTATTTGCGTAAACATAGTCTTAATATGTGGTTTACTGTTACAGCGCCATCGAAGAGCAAATTAGCGGTTATTTTAGATAAACTCAAACATGATTTAAAAATTGAGGAAATTATCAGTCTGCCTACAGAAAAATTATATAAACTGCGGTTCAAATTAAATGTTGAAAATGTTGAATAAAAAAGAAAAGCAAATTATCGCGTATTTTTCCGTTCATGATCTTGAATTTTCTTCAAATCCGTTCGCGAAAGCGGCCAAGACTTTGGACTTGACCGAAGTTGAGCTTATTGATATACTTACGAACCTGCAAAAAAGCGGATTTATTAAGCATTTGAGCGGGGTGTTGAACCATCGAAAAAATGGTTATAAAGCTAACGCGTTAATCGCTTGGCGATTATATTTATCGTCTAAGAACGTGAAAAATAGTCAATTTATTGACTTGATTATGGGTGACGATCGTATTTCTCATTTTTACCAGCGGACACCGGACAAGCTTTTTAAATATAATATATATTCTATGATGCACGCGAAGGCCAAAAAAGAAATTACTGATTTTGTTAAGAAAACATCCCGAGAATTTGACCTTGATTATGAGATTTTATTCACTGAAAAAGAACTTAAAAAAGAAAAACTTAACTTGGGGGAAATGCTATGATCGCGCTTAAGCATTCCAACAGGTTATTAAAACGCGGCGCGCAAAGTCTTATCGGCAGTGTGAATTCTCCGGTTCGCAGTTTTAAAGCTGTGAATACAGATATGCTATTTGCCCAAAAAGCTTATGGTCCATTTATTTGCGATATAGATGGCAATAAATATATTGATTATATTATGAGCTGGGGCGCGGCTATTTTAGGACATGCTTTTAAGCCTGTTGTTGATGAGGCAATTCTGGCTGTTAAAAATGGTTCGAGTTTTGGTTTAGCTACTGAACAGGAAATCCAACTAGCTGAAATTATCAAACGAAATTATTCTAGCATAGATAAAATTCGTTTTACTGCTTCTGGCACCGAAGCTTGCATGACCGCTGTGCGTTTAGCCCGCGCGTTTACCGGCAAAACGAAAATTATAAAATTCGACGGTTGTTATCATGGACACTTTGACAGTCTTTTAGTCAAAAGCGGTTCCGGAAATTTGACTTTGGGTATTCCGTCTGGCGAGGGGATTTTACCGGCCTATAGCCGCGATACTGTTTCAATTTCTTTTAATGATATTGAGCTTTTTAAAAAAGCTGTTGAAGTTAATAAAAAAGATTTGGCTTGCGTGATTGTTGAACCTGTTCCGTGTAATACCGGCGTCATTCTTCCGCAAACGGGATTTTTAAAAGCTTTAGCAAAGATTTGTAAAGATAATCAAGTTGTTTTGATATTTGATGAGGTGGTGACGGGTTTCCGGTTATCACTCAAAGGCGCCCAAGGATTGTTCGGGGTGAAGCCTGACTTAACGTGTTTTGGTAAAATTATCGGCGGTGGTTTTCCGATTGGCGCTGTTGCCGGACGAAAAGAAATTATGGATCTTTTAGCGCCGGTTGGCGGCGTTTATCAAGCCGGTACTTTTTCCGGGAATCCGGTGTCGATTTCAGCCGGGATCAAAGCGTTAGAATGTTTGGAAAAAAATAAAAAAATTTACATAGATCTTGAGCAGAAAACCGCTGCCTTGGTTTCGGTCATTAAACATGAAGCCGAAGCGAATGGTATTAAAGTGACGATCAACACCATAGGCTCGGTTTTTTCGATTTTTTTTACTGATCACGAAGTAAGGTCATACGCGGATACGCTGGACGTGGACAAAGCATTTTACGCTGATTTTTTCGCGCAACTTTGTCAGGAAGGCGTGCTGTTTCCGCCGTCAGCATTTGAGGCCTGTTTTCTGTCACAAGCGCATAGTGACGCGGTGATTGGACAAACCGCTAAAGCTGTTAAAAAGATTTTTCGCATGAGGAGATAGGTATGAAAGCGTCAAGTGTATTTAAGATCATCGCGATATTTTTTGTGGTAATGCTAGCCGGTATGTTTATTTTTGAAAATATTGATCCTGTACCGATTTGGATTCCATTTTTTAAAGGCCGTCGTTTCGGGCTGATTTTTATTATTTTGGCTTCTTATATTTTGGGAGTGCTTACCGCAGTTTGGGTTATGAAACGAATTGGCGCGAATATGAAAAAACAAATAAAATTGCGCGAATTGGCTGAAGAAGAAGAGGAGTTGTTTGAAGATGAAGCATAAGGGACCTAAAACTCCACAAAAATGTGAGTCATGCGCGCGGAATACTATTTTAGCCGGTCTTTTAGCAAATTTTTTTCTTGCGGCTTTTAAGCTTTTTGTTGGTTTTTTGGGACGCAGCCGCGCTTTGATCGGAAGCGGTTTATGCAACTTGAGCGATGTGGGTTCGTCGTTTGTGGTTATCATTGGTATCAAATTTTCCAAGAAGCCGGCAGACCATCGTTATCCATATGGATATGGTAAAGTCGAGTTTATCGCTCAAGTCGTCATGAGCGTTACCATGATTTTGGGTACAGTTGCGCTTATTTTAAGCTCGTTCATTGTCATTGCTAAACGGACGCTGGTGGTTCAGCATATGGTGGTATTTTTTGTGGCTATTTTGAGCGCCATCATTAATGCTTTGCTTTTTAAATTTTCACATTGCGGCAGTAAAGAGCTTAATAGCCCGTCGTTAAAGGCGCATGCTGAACATAACAAGATTGACGTTATTTCTTCTTTACTGGTTGCGATCGGGGTTATTGTGACCCGTAAAGGTATGCATTGGGTTGATCCAGCAATTGCTATTTTCGAGTGCGCCCATGTTTTGCATGGCAGTATGGGTATTTTAAAAGAGGGGCTTAAAGGGATTATGGATACCAATCTTCCTGACAGCTATCTGGAAAACGTAAAAAATACTGTTTTACGGGTTAAAGGGGTTAACAAAGTAAATCTGGTTAAAGGCCGCCAGTCTGGACGGCATATTGTGTTAAACATTATCATGCAATTGAACCCTGATATTACGGTTCTGGACGCTAAGAAGATTAATCAGTCAGTAAAAGCCTATTTACGCGGTGAAGATAAACATATTGGTAACATTTCAATACAGGTCGTTCCAGCAGAGTAACAAAGTAACCGAGTAACAGAGTAACAGAGAAAAAGCGGTTATAGGGATAGGCGATGATTAGAAAAGCGATTGGTTTGAAGTAAAACGATAAATAAATAAGGTGAAAATTGCTTTATTTTAATTTATAAATTGTGAAATTGAATTTATGAGATTTCTTGTTTGATAATTTTTGTCGATAGTTTTTGCTTTTTTGTTTTTTTACTCGGTTACTAGGTTACCCGGTTACTTTGTTACTTTTAAGTTAGGATAAGCCATGGAAGATAAATGTGTCAGATGCGCGAAGACGGTTCCCTGGATGGTTTTAATGGGGAATTTGACGCTGTCTATTTTTCAGATTTATATTGGATACGCGGCTAAGTCAAAAGGTTTGGTCGCTGACGGGATCCATTCTGGAACAGACGTGGTCACGACCATCATGGTTATTATCACCGTCGCGCTTTCGAGTCACAAAGATGATAAAAAATACCCTTGGGGTTTAGGAAAATCTGAATTTCTGGGTGCAGTTTTTGCTTATATTTTATTATTAGGTATCGCATTAATGATTTTGATTGACGCGATCCATGTGATCATGAGCGGGGTGATTAATCCGCCGCACATGGCCGCTTTTTTTGCGGCTTTGGTGGCCATCATCTCGAATTATATTTTATCGTCGTATGGATTTTGCGCTGGGAAGAAAATGAATTCGCCGGCTTTAATTGCTAACGCTCAGGAAAACCGCTCTGATATGTTATCGAGTATCGCGGTTTTAGTTGGGGTTTTTGCCGCCAACATTGGCTTTCCGATTGTCGACGCGTTAGCTGCTGTTCTGGTTGGTTTAATGATTGCCAAGTCTGCGGTGACTTTAGGCTTGCAGGCTTACAAAAATTTAATTGACGAATCTTTGCCCGGAGATAAAGAAAAAATTCTTGAGAAAGCAGTTATGCAGTATAAAGAGGTTAAGGGCGTTAATTATATTCACGTCCGCCGTGTTGGGCAAAAAGCGTGGATTGACATGGAGATTATTATTGATCACAAACGGACAGTAAAGGAAGGCCACGCGATCGCCCGAGAAATACGTCAGGCACTTATGCGGAAGTACAGTCAGATAAAAGACGTCACGATTTCTTTTACATGCAAAGAAGTTCAAGGAGTAAAAGGGATTAGAAAAGAAATAGTCATCGCGAAATAAAGTAGCAGAGCAAAAGCGAATGATTAAAGAATGAAAAAGCGATCAGGAAAAGCGCGCGGTTGGGGCGGTTTGCATTTAAACCAAATCCTTCGCTCAAACAGCAGCTCCTAAGCGGAGCTGAACTCGCTCGGGGATTCGGTTTCAACGCAAACCTTGTGTATGGGGCACGCGATTGAGGATGTACGTGAAGATATCGACATTTTATTACTTGGTTACTTTGTCACTATCAAAATTAATATATAAACGGAGGCAATATGGAAGAATTTAAGAAGCATAAAAAGATCGAATCAAAAGAAAAGCAAGACGATATTTTTGAAAAAGCCGAAGAAATCGATGAGGCTGATGAAATTGAAGAAGAGGAAGAAGTCGAAGAAAATGACGACGAAGAAGTTGTAGTGAAAAAGGCTAAGAAATCCGGAAAATCTAAGAAGTCTAAAAAAGTCAATGTTAATGACACGATCAAACATAAGATTCGATTGACAGCGCACGCCTCTCTTTCCGTCGCGGAACGAATTATCAATGGCCTTACGAATGCGTATCAAAATGTGTTTGTGCCGCCTAAAGAAACTGAATCCAGTTTTAATAAAGATCAGGGCAATAAATATTTTGATAAAGCTGAGTACGAAAAGGCGAAAGACTATTTTTTGCTTTATATCGACGATGGCCATGAGCAGGACGCGGAAATTTTGTTTATGATCGGCGTTTGTTTTAAAAATATTCAGCAGTACAAAGAAGCTATGGTGTATTTAAAAAAGGCTGAAAAAATAAATAAAGATGACGCGGATATTATTGCTGAGTTAAGCGATTGTCTTATTCAGTTAGAAAATTACGCGGAAGCGATTGGTTATCTGACTAAGGTCATCGATGTTCATTCGGATGACAGCTATCTCTATTATAATTTAGGGACGTGTTACGAAAAAACCGAACAGCTGGAAGAAGCAAAAAAGTCTTATAAGAAAGCCATTGACCTTGACCCGCGTGAAGTTGTATATTATCAGGCTCTGGGTTTTATTTATGAGAATTCCGGCAATCATAAAGACGCCATCGCGTGTTTCAAAAAAGCCATGGATATAGAAAAAAGCACCCAAAGATCGTCGACGGGGGGGGGCACTAAAAAAGAATCACAAAAGGCTTGAACAAGCTGACAAAAAAAGTGATACTGTGACAACGCAATAAAGATGTTTTTTGTGGATCCCCGATTCAAGCATTCGGGGATGACATATTTAATTTTAATTTATTTTTTGTTTTTACTACATACGACATGCTACATACTACATGCTAGTCGAAAGGTAATTTATGGTTAATAGAATGTCTGCGAATTTGAAGCGGCTTTTTCCGAAAGATTTGGAAGAGCTTAAGCCGGTTAAAATACATTGGTGGAGTAAAATCGATTTTAGCAATTTACAAAAAAAAGAAGGCCAGTGGATGATCATTGCGGCTTTGATCATTATCCTTCCGGGGATTTATTACTACAATAAATTCATCGGGCTGTCCCGCTTTACAGAAATGGAACAGCATCAGATCGAAGTCCAATTACAGAGAAGAAGAAATCTTTCTGTTAATTTAGCAAAAATGGTGCTTGCGTACGCCGAGCATGAACGGGTGATGTATGAATACATGGCTGACAAGCGGGCCGCGACTTTGCAAAAAACTGACACTCTGCTTGATTCACTTAAAAAGAGCGGGTTGGGTGATTTGTCAAAAATAAAGCCTAGCGATATGGAAGGCGCTTTATCTAAATTTATGGCATTGGCTGAAGCTTACCCGGACCTTAAATTAAGCACAAATTTTCAGGATTTGATGAATGCGTTAGTGATCAGCGAAAACCGCATCGCAGATAGTCGCATGGAATATAATAAAGCCGCCAGCCTTTTTCATGCCGCTGTTCGTGAAATTCCCGCGTGTGTGTACGCGTTTATTTTCGGATATCATGAGAAACAGTTTCATTACGCGTCAGTTGATAAAGATCTTGATAAACCGAATTTAATAGATTATGAAGTGCCGAAAACACCGAATGAAGTACCAGCGCAGATTGATTTACTAAAAGTAGGGACTGAAGCACCGAAAATACCGTATGTAGTGAAGTGATAAAAAATTATAATGTTGGTTTTTGGTTGATGGTTTTTGGATAAAGAATAAATGTTATTTCAAAAAATAAAGAAACTATGAACTATTAACCGTGAAACTTGGAGAACCCAATGGCGATAAATATCCGAAAATCTTTGCAAGAAGATAAGCTGGCACGAGTCAAAAGCTTTCCGTTTTTGGAAACAGCTATTGTCTTGGTCGTCATCGTGATTCTGACCGCGCTTTTTCTGGATACCCGCAATGCGCCGCAACCCGGAGCGCCGCGTTTCGCGCAAGCAGGGGGTACCAACGCCATTGAATTTGATATCATCACAGTTAATACGATTATCGCGAAAGATTTTAATCTGCCGACTGTTTCTGGAGTATTGGTGAACAATGTTCCGACCGGTTCTGCCCGCCGGCTGATTGATATCCGCCGCGGAGATGTGATTTTGAAATACAATAATGTTGATGTCCAGTCCGCGAATCATTTAGCGTATTTGATGTCTCAGAATAAATCCGGCGATACCATCAGTTTTGTTGTGTCGCGAAATGGCAGAGTACTAAATATGTCTTATAAAATTCCCGCGAATGCCGGTATTGATCTTTTCGGTGAGAGCGGCAGGAATATTCTCGTGGTGCTGGTGATCGTGATTGTTACCTTTACCATGCTTTTTCTCAATCTTTTTAACCGGACGGTATGTGTGACGTTGGGCGCGGTTTTGATGTTGGTTGCGGGTTCAGTCTTTGGTTTTTATAATCAGAGCGAAGCGTTTGATTCTATCCGCATGAGCCCGATATTTATTTTTATGGGCATGAGTATTTTTGCTATTTTTCTTGAAGATCTGCGGTTCTTTGAATATGTGGCTAAAAAGATTGTCGTGGTTTCAAAAGCTGACGCGATCAAGGTTGTTTTTTCAATGTGTATTTTTACATTTATCGCTTCGGCTTTAGTCAATAATATTTCGGTTATTTTGGTTATAGTCCCAATCACCATTTACGTCGCACGGGGCATGAGTTTTGATCCTATTCCGGTCGTTATCGCGGAAGTTATGTCGTCGGTCATTGGTGGCAATATGACGCCGATTGGCGATTTTTCGAACATGTTAATGGCCTCCAGCGCCGGCTTGACATTCCTGAATTTTTTGGTAGTGATGGGCCCTATCTGCATTATATTTCTAGCTGTGTTTCTCTGGTATCTTTGGTATTTTGAGTTGCGGAATATGAAAAAGGTCAAATCTTTAAAGATGGAAAAAGAATTTTTGACCAAATTCGAGAATGAGCTTAAAGCTATGCATATGGATTGGCTTAATATCAAAAAAGTCCTTCTGATTCTGGGAGGGGTTTTGGTAGCTTTTATCGTATTACCGTTTTTTAAAGTGCATCTAGCACCAATCGCTTTAGGCGGGGGCTTCCTTTTATTAGCCATTGAAAATCATAAGGCGAAAGAAGTTTTAAAAAAGATCAGCTTGACCGATATTTTATTTTTTGTCGCGCTTTTTTTGATCGTCGGAGGTGCTTTATACGCAGGCCTTTTGAAAGTTATTTCTGATGCGTTAATTTCCATGTCTATGGGCAATAAACTTTTATATCCTATCCTGTTAATGATCGCCACTGCTGTGTTTACTGCGCTTTTAAATTCTGGACCAGCGACCGCGTTTTTAGTCCCGATTGTTTTAGCGTCTGGTTTCGCGGATTTTTCTGATGTGGTGTGGTGGGCTCTGAATTTGGGATCTATCGCCGGAGCATGCGCGTGTATTTCCGGAGCCAGCGCTGGTATTATTGCGCAAACCTTGGTCGAGGAGCAGGTGACTGATTTTAAAAATAAAGAAGGTTTGACTTTTAAAAGTTATAGCCGCCGGGGAATTCCGGTTGCTATTATTATTCTCGTCATTTCAAGTCTTTATTTAGCTTTATTAAGCATTATCCCCTAGGAGGATTAGATGAGCAGTGAAAGCAATGAATTTAAAGATAATTGGGTAGCTTACGCGAAAATAGGCGGGGCTATCTTAATCATAATTATTGGGTTGATCGCGATGTTCAGTTCGTCAACACCGAAAGGGCCAGTGGCCGCACAGACGATGCAAGTCGCAGCGGTCGGCGCAGCACCAGGTGCAGTTGCAGGCACTGCGGTTGATTTGCCAGCTTGGTGGATATTGCTTTTGTCCGGTTTTGCGATTGGATGTTACGGGACTATCGTAGGTATTGGCGGCGGGCCGATTATTCTGCCATTGTTAGTTTTCTTTTATGGGTGGGAAAATGAACTTTTAGTCGCGACCTCACTTTTTATTGTATTGTTAAATGCCGGCTCAGGCTGTGCCGGGTACGCGTCTCAAAAACGTATTGATTATAAAGGTGGTATCAAATTTACCTTGGCAGCCATGCCCGGAGCATTGATATCGAGTTTTACGCATCATTTGGTTAACCTGACTTTTTTTAATGTTATTTTCGGTATCTTTTTGATCTTCCTGGCTGTTTATACAATTTTCAGCATTGGCAAATTAAAGAAAGATGAGACCCAGGATCCGGAATATGTGAAAGAAGCAAAAGCTTCTGGATTTCGCCGTGTTAAATTTATGGATAATTTCGGAGTTAAGTATGATTTTTACGCGAATGATGGTTTAGGTATCGCGATGAATCTTTTGCTGGGTTTTTTCTGCGGGTTTCTAGGCATTGGCGGCGGGGTGTTTCAAGTTCCGATTCTGATATTTTTGTTAAGATATCCGTCGCATATCGCGACCGCAACCAGCCACTTTGTAACTCTGTTGACTTGCGCGATCGCGCTGTTACCGCACGTATTTTTAGGTAATGTCTGTTACGCGGAAGCCATATGGATGGGCATTGGCGTTATTGTAGGCGCTCAAGCCGGAGCGCGCATAGCACCGAAGTTGAACACGAAAATCACTTTGTATTTATTCGTGATCATTTTAGTGGTGCTGGCAATAAAATTATTCTTGGTGTAGCCAATAACAGGAGGAACAGTTATGGAATCAATTTTATTTATTTTAATTGCTCTTTTAGACATTATTGCCATTGTGGATGTGCTGCGAGGTGGTTTATCGGGAGCTAAAAAAATTTTATGGATCGTTTTTATCGTCATAACTTTTGGATTAGGAATGTTTCTGTATTTTTTGTTAGGCCGTCCGGATCAGGTGCAAAATAATTAATATTGAGTGACCGAGTAACCGAGTAACCGAGTAACAATGTGACAGAGTAAAAGCGATTGGCAAAACCTAGCTATTTGAAGAATTATTGCAAAAAAAATGCAGGCAGCTCAGAATTTGAAAGAAGAACGGCGAAAATAAATCGCATGGCTCAATGCGGGTAAATATTTTAAGCTTTGGTTTACAGTATTTGTTAAGTTTTTTTTATTGTTATTTTTACTTTAAGTTTTTTTAATTGAAGCTTTTTCGAATTATTTTACTTTGTTACTTGGTTACTCGGTTACTCGGTTACTTTTTCAAAGGAGTCAAGATGAAGAAAGAAGTTTTTATCAGCATTTGCGGCGTGGCTTTTTTAATTATGCTTTTGGTCGCTATTTTTAATAATCGAACAGTCCAGGACGTGAGTAATGATGCTTTGCACGAAGTCACGACCGCGGATATGTTTAAACAAAGCGCTTATACGCCTGGCGCGAATTGCCCGGTGGGAAGTCAACAGTATTACGCTAATCAAGGCGGAGCTGGACAGCAAATCGCTATGACGACGACACAAGGTCCTGCTATCGGAGCAGGGCAGGATGCGCCGGTGTTGATCAAAATTATGGGTGTTGAAGCCATACAGGTTGGCGGTGGCAAAGTCAAAATTACCGGCGTTATGGGAAGTTCATGGGCTGAAAAAGCTCAACTTAAGACGGGCGATATTTTGTTGACATTTAATACAAAAGAAATTACTAGCTTAGAACAATTCCAAACTTTGTTGACTAAAGCGCCTCCCGAAAAAGACGCCAAAATTACATATATGCGCGGCGCAAGAAAAAAGAAGGGCATAATTTTTATAGGCGAAGGCGAAATGGAAGGCTTTACACCAATACCGAAATAAAAAATGGTGTCTGTTCTCGGCTGAGCTTTGGCGTTCGGAAGCTAGCTGGCGATCCGTTTTCATTTCGAACCAATTGTTTCAGGTCGAGATCTGACACCATTTTTTTATTTTTAATTTTTTTTACCCTAAAATGTTGAATAAGTAGAATAAGTATAATACGTTGAATTTATATTGGAGACATTATGAAAGAATATTTTTCCACAGTTGAAGCAGCCAAGATCTGCAGTGTCACTAGATTTTCCGTAATCAATTGGGTCAAAAAAGGCATTCTAAAAAGCACGGCAACTCCCGGCGGCCATCGTCGTATTCACCGGGCTGATCTGCTGGCGTTCATAAAAACTTATAAGATTGGCCTTAATGTATTTAAATCGGAAGAATTGGTCGGCATGCAAGCGGACTTCATCCGCTGTTGGGAATTTCATCAGGCTGACAAAAAAACCGGAGCGCACAATTGTAAGTTGTGTGTGGTTTTTTTGTCTGACACGAAAAAATGTTATACCCTCCGGACGCATGTGAGCCATCAAAAAATATTCTGTAAAACCTCATGTTTGGAATGTGGTTACTATAAAAAAATTCATATTGATTAATGTGTGAAATTTTTTTCAATGAAAGGTTAAATACATGAAAAACGAATCAAAAAAAGTGTCTTGTAAATCGGGGTCTTGTTCAGATTCAATTGCTAAAAAAGTATGGCTTGTCGTAGGCGCAGTTGTTGTGTTGGCGGTTTTGTTTTGCGCTGCCATGTTTAAAACAAAAAACTTTTTGCCTCCTGGTGCCGTAGCATCAACGCGCAGTGCGCAGCAGGCAGCATATGTACCATTTTGCGGGGTACGCGGCGGTCAGCAAGCTGCTTTTCAACAAAATAACGGGATAATTCATTGCCCTCGATGCAATTTTGATTATAACGATTCAACTGCGGTTAACCGTGGTTTTTCGCGTTGTCCGCGTTGTCAGGGATATATTTCATGTAGGAATCAGAATGGCGGGGGATTTAGAAATGTTGCCTTAACGCAGCCGGTATCCGCGCCGCCAATTTTTAGGGATGCTCTCATGCCGCATGAATTTCGCGGAGTTTGTGAAAATTGCCATGTGGTTAATCCGGATATTACGATACCCATTTCATCAACACAAATGCCGCATGAATATCGTGGTGTTTGTTCTAATTGCCATACCATATTGGGCGGGTAAGAAAGGTAACTATGCATTTTGGACAAAAAGCAAAAATGCTTCATGAATTAAAAGGTTTGGAAGATTCCAAAGAGAATATTTGCGGTCACAAAACGCTTTTGAATCCAAATATAAACAGCAAAAAGAACGAGCATAAAAATAGTTTTTTGGATTTTTTGTCTTCAAAAGTTAAAGCCTTTAGTGAATTTGAAGATATGGCATCTTTTGCCGCCAGTATTTTGCGGGCCTCTAGTTATCCATTTTTTGTCGTCGATAAAAATATGAAAATTCAATATATGAATCCGTCCTGTTTGGATTTTACCGGATTGAAACTGAATGACGTGATTGGAAAAATTAATTGCATGAGTGTTTTCAATAGCAATTTATGTGAAAAAAATTGCGCTATAAAACAGGCCATGTCGACAAAGAAATCTGTGATTGGCAAAAGAGTGCGGGTACAAGATAAATTAGGAAGAGAACATACAATTATTGTTTCAGCTGGACCGCTTATTGACAATAAAGGAAAAGTTTTAGGCGGATTTGAGGTGTGGCGAGATGCCATGGCCGAAGAAGAAGTGTCTTTGCGTATTAACCGTTTTCTGGAAATGTTGAAAGAGTATTACCGGAACATGGATGGGTTTCTTGAAAAGATTGAAAAAAGACCATTTTCGAAAGAATTGGAAAGCAAAGAACATTGGAACAGTTTGATCTGTGATATGAAGAAGCAGACCAAGGACTTACAAAATTATAGCCGTAATTTTTTAAAATCCAGCTGCTGGGACATATTGAATTGTCCGCCAGAGCGGCAAATTCAATGCCCGTCTTTTCCCAATCGTGGAACTAAATGTTGGGAAGTAAATTATACTTGGTGCGACGGACAGATGCAGGGTCTCGCATCCGATAAAAAAAATAAATGTAAAAAGTGTATGGTTTTTATCAGGGAAAAGACTTTGCGGTAAGGAATAGCAGGTCGTAAATAAAACGACAAATATTGAAAATACTACAAGGGAAATAACATGTCAGTTGAAAATGCAAAATCATATTATTTAGGAAAAGATGGCTGCAAAAAATCGAATTGCGCGGAAGCTGTGGCTCATGCCTTTAAAGATAAATTTAACATGACGGACGAGGAAATTGCGTTATTCGCTCGCTGGGGCGGCGGACAGTCGCCAGAGGGGCAGTGCGGCTCATTATACGCGGCAAAGGTGATGTTGGAAAAAAAGTATCCAGAGCAAATCAAGGTCTGCGAAAGTGTTTTTTTATCAACCGCTGGTTCGCTTAAATGTAAAGACATCCGTTCCTTAAAGAAGTTGTCATGTTTAGGATGTGTCGAAAAAGCGGGAGAATTTTTAGATCAAATTGATGATTCCGGAGGCCAGATTATAAAAGATAAAAGTGATTTATCGGGAGGGGATAAGAAAATAATCGATGCGTGTGGATTGCAGTGTCCGGGTCCGATTATGCTCATCAAGCAGGCCATTGACCAAATTCAGTTTGGTGAAACGATTGAAATCGCGGCTACAGATCCCGCCTTTCCGGCTGATGTGCGGGCATGGTGTCAGAGCACTGGAAATGAATTGGTCAATTTAAAATTGGAACACGGTCGTACTATAGCTATTATACGAAAAAAGGAAAAATTAGCCGTTGCGGGAACGCCGGTTAACGGAGTTCTGTCAAAAACAATTGTGGTTTTTAGCAGTGATTTTGATAAAGTTATTGCTTCTTTTGTTATTGCTACCGGCGCAGCGGCTATGGGAAGTAAAGTGACAATGTTTTTCACGTTTTGGGGTTTGAATGTTCTGCGCAGGTCAGAATCTGTTCCGGTGAAAAAGAATTTAGTTGAGCAGATGTTTGGCTGGATGATGCCCAGAGGCGCTGACAAGCTTTCGCTTTCTAAAATGAACATGTCCGGAGCCGGGACATGGATGATTAAGGAAATCATGAAGAAAAAAAATATTTCTTCTTTGCCGGAATTTATGCTGAGCGCCAAGCAATCAGGAGTAAGGCTGGTAGCTTGTACTATGTCTATGGATCTCATGGGTATCAAACCAGAAGAGCTGATTGAGGGCGTAGAATTCGGCGGTGTAGCTACTTATCTGGAGCAGGCGGATCAGGGGAATGTGAATTTATTTATTTAAAATTAATTTGTACAAAGGGCTGAATCCGTTTTGCTCTTGACGAATACAAAAGAATATATTATATTCAAAATAGAAATGAGGTGATCATATGTCCAAGACAATAACCATGAGACTTTCCGATGAGGATTATAAGGTGATTTCCAGCGCGGCTCATCATGAACGACGGCCGATTTCAAATTTTATTACGCATAGGGTCATGGAGGCAATTGCCAATATGAATACTGTTGATGATGCGGAGATGAAGGAAATTGTTTCTGATGCCAAGGTAATGAAAAGTATCGGAAGAGGTCAAAAGCTATTTGCGCAAGGGAAGGGCCGGCTCGTTGTTTAATTTTCAAATTTTTGAAACACAAGACTACCTTGACCATCTTGAAGAACTGCTAGGGAAAAAACAAGAAACTTTTAATAAAAAACTTCAGGAATATGTTTACCCGCAGCTTAGGAACCAACCATATTTTGGAAAAAATATTAAAAAATTAAAAGCCTGTTCTTATCCGACCTGGCGTTATCGTGTTGGAGATATTCGTCTTTTCTACCAAATTGATTCCCTTGGAAACATTGTTCTTTTGACCGCCGCCATGCTTCGTAAAGACGCGTACCGCAATATTTGATAGAGAGATTGCTTATTTCCGTAAAGTCGGTACTCACGATCTTTTAAGAAATCCATAAATAATCACATTATTTGCTGTTTTGTTACGCTAAAAACATTTTAAAACTTTTTATTTATTAATTATATATATATAGTATACTACTTCAGATCATCCAAAAATGAATTCATTCTAAGCCGCAAACTTCAAAAAATAATTTACGTAAAAGGGTTTATCTATATAATGTTTTCGCCCATTAAGAATCAAATGGTCTCTTTTTTGACCGAACAGGCTCGCGCGGGAATCAAAAAACTTGATAAAAATTCTTTAGCTGCGCAGGAATTAAGCGAACTGGATGTGGATACAGTATTAAAAGAAGATATTCAGCAATTCTGCGATGTGATGACCTTTCCTGAGATGGTCAAGATTATGTCTTTAGGCGCGACTATAAAATTAAATGCTGATTCAGAAAACGCGAAAGCGGACATTAAAAAGATCGCTAAAACTTTGGTGGAACGGGTAGAAAAGAAACAGGTAAAAATTAAAACTCCGGAATCGTGCCGCGAGTTGCTTTTTAATCTTTAAAGGGGACGGTATTTTTAATATGATGGTTGTTGGTTGTTAGTTTTTGGTTGATGGTCGAAGAAATTAATCGTTTTTTCCAAAAACCAAAAACCATCATCCATCAACGGGAAATTAAATAACCGTTTTCTGATTTTAAGAAGGGAATATAATGAAATCGTTTTTTATTAAAATATTTATGGTCATTGCGGCCGCTTTTTGTTTGGCAGAAGGGCTGGTTTTGGTCGCTGTTGGATTGGGCCGTCTTACTCCGGAAAAATTACAGCAGTTATACGCCGCTTTACTCGCCGCGCCGAAAGCTTTGTCTATTATTTTAGGCGTAGGTTTATTCTTTGTTATTTTGGGTTTCATCCTTTTGATTTTGTCATCAAGAACTAAACCTGTGCCGCCCACAATTCAGGTCGAAAAAGATGGACGGACATTAAATATTCCTCAATTGGCGGTCAAAGATTTTATTATGCAGATTCTGGAACAAAATCCTTATACCAGCGATTTTACAGTCGCGTTTGAACGTAAAGGCAAAGGACCTGAGCTGGATATTATGATCACCTTAGCGCTGAATGGTGTATCTTCGATATATGAAGAATTAAATAAAATTGAAGATGTGGTTAAAACTGAATTGGAACGTGTTTTTGATTTAAAAGATTTCAAATTTGTGTTTCTTTTAAGAGGTGTCGCTGGAGATCCCAAGAAAAAATATTTTGCGTCTCCTGAATCTGAAGAACAGCCTGCCGCTGAGCAAAATTTATCTGTCCCGGAAATGATCGCTGTCAAAGCCAGTGATAAAGCCGCGACAAAGGTTGCTAGTGACGATGATCTTTTCAGGAAAATTTCTGATGATGATGCCAGCGAAGCGTCGGATGAATCTGCTGAAGTAATTGAACCGGCAGAAGAGATTGAAGAGGTTGAAGAAGCCGAGGAAGACGACGAAGTGCCGGTTATGAAACGTAAAGTTATGAAGAAGAATAAATCTAAAGATGCTTCTTTGCTTTCAAAGATGTTATGGGGAAAATAATGTCCAATTGTCACGCGGGAATTCAGCCCACAAAAAACTCTTCTGAAGCGCAGGAGAAAGTCGTTTCTCCTCAGAGTATTCCCGACATGAATAATCTTAAAAAAGTCGCTATTATCGGCCTTCCCAATACGGGTAAAACTCAAATCTTTAATAATTTAACCGGCGAATACAATATTGTCGCGAATTATCCGGGAACGACCATTGAAATGAAGCGTTCGGTCGCGCGGATTAATGATCAATATTATGAGATCATCGATACTCCGGGACTGCATTGCTTGTATATCCATTCGGAAGAAGAGATCGCGGTCCGGGATATGATTTTTTCAGAACGGCCGGACATTATTGTGCAGTGCATTGACGCCAGCCAGTATAAACAATCCTTTTTATTGACAGCGGAACTTTTGGAATTAGAAACGCCGATGGTGGTCGTCCTTAATTCCATGGACGAAACAGCCCGTAAAGGGATATGGATTGATTCTGTTGAATTGGAAAAGCGGTTGGGTATTCCGGTCGTTGAATGTATAGCTTTGCGCGGATTAGGGAAAGAAGAACTGAAGAAAGCCATTGCTAAAGCGCGGACTGGTTCTTTAGATGTAAAATACGGCTTTCAAATTGAAAACTGCATTAATGAGTTAACGTCTGTTCTGCCTTTTGATCTGGATTTTAAATATAAAATTGCTTCGCTCTATTTACTTAATGATCCATTTGTAGAAAAATATTTGGAGAGTAAATTCGGGGCAGAAAAAATTTTATCCGTGCGGGTGGCGTTTAATAAATTTCGCCGTCAGCTTAAAGGGAATGTCCGGCAGGTGATTACTGACAAACGCAGCCAATGGGTCAATAATTTAACTGAAACTGTAGTCAAACAACAGAAGATGATCTATCAGGGGTTTTCCCATCATTTTACTCAAGCGAGCCGCCATCCTGTCTTAGGTATCCCGATATTTTTATTTTTTATGGCCATTGTTTACTTGGCTGTGGTGTATGTGTCTGGAGCTATTGATAAATTTATTACCTTCGCGGCTGTCACACCGGTGACGGGTTTTATTAATTCATGGCCTTTGCCGGTATTTTGGAAAGACTTGTTGATCGGGCCGCACGGGATATTAACTCTCGGTGTTTTTAACGCGATCTGCACTGTGCTTCCGATACTTACGGTTTTCTTTTTTATATTTGGCTGTTTTGAAGACAGCGGCTATATTACCAATTTTACGGTTCTTTCTAAACGGATATTCGCTAAAATCGGTATTCCTGGGAACGCCATTACGTCTTTGGTTTTAGGATTTGGATGCAAGACCATGGCGACGTTGAGTACCAGATCTTTGACGATTCCTAAGGAAAAATTTATTGCGGTTTTTTTGATAGCGTTTGCAATTCCTTGTTCTGCACAATTGAGCATATCAATGGCCATTTTAGCCAGAGTAGGCTTGAGCGCGTTTTTAATTGTTTTGGGCGCATTGGTGGTTAGTGAAATGGGAGCGGGAATTATTTTGAATAAAATCATTAAGGGGAAAACGGAAAGTTGCTTTATTCAGGTGATACCGCCTATGCGTTTTCCCAGTTTGCGCGCTGTTTTTATTAAAACTTATTATCGGATTGTTTCATTTTTAAAAGAAGCTCTGCCGATTTTTATTCTGTCTGCCGCTGGACTTTTTATTTTTGATAAAACTGGTTTATTAGCCATGACCAAGCAGGCTTTGACGCCAATGGTGGTTGGCTGGATGGGGTTACCAAAAGATATTATTGATGTTTTTCTTTTAGCATTGGCACGACGGGAAGCAGCCGCAGGCCTGATTTTGAAAATGGTGGATTCGCACGCGTTAAATTATATTCAATCGATTGTCGCTGTCGTGGTTACAACTATTTCTTTTCCCTGTGTCGCAAACGTCATCGCGATTGGCAAAGAAATGGGTTGGAAAACCGCGGTCGCCATGACTGTCATGATTTTTGCGACATCTTTTTTGTTGATTGGAATGTTGAATGGGCTATTAAAAGTAGTATGTGGCGTCTAGTAGATACGTTTTGTGGTTGTTTGTAATTGTAAGTCTTGTTGTAGGGGCGATCACCTGATCGCCCGTGACAAAATTGTCGCATTTGTGTCAATTGTATATGTGACAAAATTGTGCTTTTTGTTAATTGATTTTTTAATGTTAAAAAGCGATTGATGCGGGCGATCGGGTGATCGCCCCTACGACGATTTTTTTGAAATTTTGGTTTTTGATTTTTTATTTGCTTTTTTAAGTATATCAAGTTTTTACTCGGTTACTTTGTTACTCGGTTACTAGGTTACTCTATAGAGATAAAATTTATGAGACATAACACGGATTGGTTTGACAACAAGCATTCACTGATCATTATGGTCGGGGCGGCGTTATTGGTGATTCTTTTGGCCGTTAATTTTTTGTCAAATGATACGCCTGACCGCGCGCATGTGTTGCGGATTTCGGGGCCGGTGGTGATCGAGCGAGCCGGAGAAAAAATTATACCTAGCGCTGGTATGCTTTTAAATGGCCAGGATAAAATTTTGACCGGCGAGGGATCATTTGTCGAAGTCGCTTATGATGATAATTTTAAGGATGTGGTCCGCATTGAAGCCAATTCTAAAGTTGTTTTTGAAAGCGCCAGGATCGAAAAGCAAACCACGCTTTTCATGGATCGCGGGGAAATGAAATTAAAATTAGATAAATTGGAAAAAGGCTCTACGTTTAAAGTCCGCACGCCCGTCGCGATTGCCGGTGTCAGAGGAACGGCTTTCGGAATGAAATTTCAGGGGGATCAGGTTGTGATCACGGATTTTGAAAGTAAAATATTTGTCAAAGGATTAAATGATAATTTTGTGGAGATGAAGGACGAGCTTTTATTAAATGACGGATGGAAAGTCCGGGTTGCGCAATTCGAAAAACCGTCGCGGGTCGAGCGGATGACGGATGACGAGCATCTTTTATGGCAATCCTGGTTAAATGAAATTAACTCTTTACCTAAGGATAGTCTTGTGAATAATAGCTCTTACTCGAACTTCGCGGACATGAAAGAGTCTTTAACGCGCCGGGCCGCTTCTCAGTTATCACTGATCATAACCCGCACGGCTTCTTCAGCGTCAACGCTGGCCGTCATGCTGTTCGCGGTTTTAGTTCTTGGAACAGGAAAGGTAGTGGAAAAAGTATGGGCATAACGAAAATAGTTGAACATGATGAGCATATTGAACAATTGTGGTATATGAAGGAACAGGGTGAGGTTTCCGTTGATTTTTTAAAAACGTCAATGGGAAATACTTATAATGAAAAAGTGATTGAAGAGCTTTTTAACAGCGGCTTGATTGATTTAAGTCAAAACGCTTTGATTATTAAACTGTCCGACGATGGAGAAGCCCGCGCCCGTCAATTGATCAGAGCTCACCGTTTAGCGGAACGTTTAATCGCGGATGTTTTGGGCGGAGGGGGAACTGATCTGGAAAAAATTGCGTGTGAATTTGAACATACAGTTTCAGCCGAATTAGTCAATAGCATCTGTACTTTGTTAGGCCACCCGAAAGAATGCCCGCATGGTATGCCAATTCCTGAGGGAGAGTGTTGCCGTCTGGCTTTAAAAACTGAGTTGAGTTTGATCGTGCCTTTATCTGATCTTAAATTGGGAGAAACAGCCCGCATTGCATATATTAACTGCCGTAATGATCAGCAGATTCATAAACTTGAGGGATTGTGTATCAGGCCGGGCGTGATTGTTAAACTTCACCAAAATTACCCGACTTATGTTATTGAATGCGAGGGCGCCAGCATTGCCTTGGATAAAGAAGTGATCGCGAATATTTGCGTTTGGAAAAATGCTCAGCCTTCGGTTAGCGCGGCGGATCAGAAAAAATTGGATAAAAAAAATAACGGCAAAAGTTTGAGTAAATTTTTTCACCTTTTTAAAAAATGAGGAGAATTTCATGGAGCAGCAATTAGAAGAGTTGCGTTTAAAAGAGAAGAAGCTGATTTATTTACTCGGTGAGACCATGTTTAATTTGTATAAGTCTCAAGGCGTGCGTTTTCTTTATACCTCTGCCGGTGAAGAAAAAGAAAAGGAGGTGACAAAATTAGTCAGATTGTTGGATTATATCGAGGACCGAATCGTTAAAATAGAAGAAATTTACAACGAGGAAGATGCGGAAGATGAAGCGGAATGTGAATGTGAATGTACAGAATGCGAATCAGAAGAAATGGAAGATAGCGCTGAAGACATGGCTGAAGCGGTAGCTGTTGAACCTGATTCCGAAATTATTTTAGGCGAAGAATCGCCCAAACAGGATGATGTCGTGGCTTTGGCTGAAAAACTGCTTCGACCCGATAAAGAAGTAGAATTAGAAGTAGAAATGATTACTCCGGTTGAGGCGGTAATCATGGACACGGTTGAAAATATATCGACTCCGGATTTGCCGATTGTTCAAGAAACCGCGGAGTCAACAGACGTGCTGCAAAATATTCTAGAATCTGCCGTGTTTGTTTCTGAGGCGGATAAAAATCTTTTTGAAAAAAATGTCAAACAGTATAAAAAAGGAACAGAACGCGAGCGGGAAGTCAGTATAAACCAGATTTCGCATACGGTCAGCAATGAAGAACTCAAAAAAGTGTACCTTTTTGTGATGAAAGATTCCAGCGTTGCTGTTAGGCTGGCAGTTATGAAAAACATTTCGAGGATGAAGGAAAACGAAACTGCCGGATTCTGGGAATTGGGTTTGCATGACTCTGATATAAAAGTTAGAACCACAGCCATCAAAGGGATCGGCACCCATGTTACAGATGCCCACCGGGAAGTTTTGGAAAATCTTCTAAATGATAATGACCCTTTAGTGCGTGGTTTGGCTGTGACATATCTGGGTATGTATTATGGAAAGGACGGAGTTCTTAAGGCTTTGACGGCCTGGGAGGATGAAAGTCCTTACGTGCGGACAAGTTTAATTGAAATGATGTCTATAGTGAAGCCGGAAGGCGCGCTCTTGACGATCAAAAATTTATTATCTGATACTGATGAAGGTGTTAAGAAAGAAGCTGAAAAAGCACTCAAAAAAATTATGCCGGAAAGAAAAAGGGAAGGAACTCATGACAAACGAAAACGATAAAAAATCAGGTAAAGAGAATTTTTTAAAAACCGTTTCCTACGGAACCGGAATAATCTGCAAGAAAGTCGCCGGCATTGGTAAAGTTGCGCAAACGAAACAATGGAAGAATGTTGTATCATCGACTCATAAATTATGTGATAAGGTTGGAACGAAAACCATGACGGTGGTGGAAAAAGTAAAGACCTCGGTTAAAAAAGGCACCAAAGATATCAGCAAATCTTTTGCCGCAGGGATGGAATCGGTCGAGAAAAAAGAAACAGCCAAAGAGACGGCAATGTCTGTTAAAAAAACCGTAACTCCGGCGAAAAAGGTTGCTTCCAAAACCGCGGGCAAGCCTAGAACTGCGGCGAAAAAAAATGCGCGTAAAGCGGCGGTTGAAAAAAATGTTCCGATTAACGTTGATTTAGAAAAAGAGATTGATAGTATAACGATGGGCGTTAAAGAATCTTAAAACGGTATGTGGCATGTAGTATGTAGTTAAAACGATAGATTGGAAAAACGATTACTAAAATCATATGTTTTAGATGTTTTGTTTTTTAAAAATGATAAATTTTTTTGCGACATGCAACATGCTACGAACGACATACTTTTAAAATTAGGATGCGCAGCATAATGGCCAAAAAAAACAAGCAAGAGATTCTTCAGGAATGCGACACCCAGTTTGATTCTCTATTTACATCTTTTGGTAAATTGTTGTATGAGAACATTCAAGCTGGTGGCATCTCCTTTTATTTTGATCCTCCGGACGCTGTTTTGACTGCTAGGGCAAAGCGTTATATCCGGGATATTGTGGTGCAAAAAATTTCTGACAAAAAAGTCAAACCAATGCCGCAAAAAACTGTTCCTAAAGTTGTTCCTAAAGCTGTTCCAAAAGTTGTGGCTGTGCCGGTTTTGAAACCTAAAAAAAATCAGGTTACGGCTATTTTCAATGGCGCGAAAAATGTTATTATGGGTAAACGGAAAGAAAATAAACCGGCCTCTTTAGGCATAGACCGCCGGGGGCAGTTAGAATCATACACGCATTTGGTCGTTGATCTCCATGTCTTTGCCAAAAAGCTTTCTCTCGTTCAGAAAGATTTTAATCAATGTATTATTAAGGATCTTTTAAGCTCGCCTGGAGAGCAGATTTCATCTTATCAATCGGCGGTTGACGAAAAAATCCGGGAGATCATATTATTGATGGCTAAGAAGCAGGAGGTTATAAAAACGATTATGGAAAAGAAAAGACAATTCTTTGCGGAACATACTGGAGCCAAAATGTGGAAACCCGAAGAAGATTTTTTGAAGCAGGTGCAACAGGACGCGGTTGAAACCACACAACGTATTGATGGTTTAATCAGTGAAGTGGTTGACCTTTTTAAAAACATTAAAGAACTTTATGATCATGACCTTGAACAGCACCGCTTAGTTCAGGAACAGGAAAAATTGCGGCAAGATTTGGTATCAACGTTTCCTGATTCATCTGTATCTTCAGAGATTGACTTGCCAGTTTTGGAAAACACGCCGGAAGAAATTCCTGAATCTTTGGCTGTTTTAGAATCTATTTCTAAAAGTGTACCTGAAGAATCAGAACAACCTGAACTGCTCGAACCACCAGAACATCTTGAACAGCCAGAACAGCCCGATGAACAAGTGATCATGGTTCCGATCGCGGAACAACAGATCGATCAAATTACTGAACAGGAACCGATCCGTCCCACTGAAGAAATTCTGGAGGAAGTGGAAGATTATGGATTGTTCGAAACGGCTGCGCGAAAGTTAGGAAGCGAAGTTGTAGATAAAGACCAAAAACTTGAAATTTTGCATATGCTCTTTCGCAATTCACCGAAAAAAGTCGTGCCGTTCTTATATGAATTTGTCAGGGATGCGGATATATTTCCAAAACGTCAATTGTTATTTTTATTAAATATGTTGGATTATCCGGCTATGGTTGGTGTTTACCGCCGATTTGTAACGGATGAAAATTCGTCAATGCGTCTGCAGGGAGTAATGGGTTTAGTCAAGTTAGATTCTATTGAATCAAAACAAGTGATCGCGACAGCCATTCATGATCGCGATCCGCATATTCGTAGATTTATTGTGAACCATTTAGATCACAGGGGTAGTGATCCTGAAGCGACAGCGATCGGGCGTTTAGCTGGCGACAGCGATGAGAATGTCGCGCGGATTGCCATCCGTAAATTAGGATTAATGGGGAATCATTTCGCGTTTGTCTCTTTAGTTCCCAAGCTTGAGTCTCCGAATATTAAGATCCGTAAAGAAGTTATTAGTGCTTTGAAAGTCCTGACAGGCACAGATCTCGGATATAATTATGCCGCGACTGACAGTGAATTAAAACGTCATGTCCAGCCGTGGAAGACTTTGGCTAAGGAAAGTTATATGCATCCTCGTTTGTTACGGGATTTGAAATTAAAACATCTTCCGGCGCCGGGCACACCCAGACTCCAGACTGTAATTTCTAAAGAACCAAAAAAAACATCTGTAACTTCACAGAGGTCAGTGGTGGCAAAGAAAAAGACTCCGGTCGTGGCCCCCAAAAAAATATTTGCTCCTGCAAAAAGTTCGCAACGGATGGCAGTGGTTGTAAATAAAAAAACTGTTAAAAAGAATAAAAGATGACCAATACGATAAAACAAACACCAACTAAAAGAGCTCCCCGTAAAACCGCGGCTGTAAAAAAATCCATGACCGGAATTGGCACCCGTATGTCGGAAAGCGCGGAACGCGTCGCGGATATTATTCTTGAGGATAATCCCGGGGAAAAAAAATCTAAAACGAAAAAAATTACTGACGAAACTCTTACGATGTTTAAGAGTGTGGCAGAACAAGTCAGAACCAATCTGAAAGATGTGCGTCCACAGGATTTTGTGGGCGATTTAGCTTATGGCGCAGGCAGAATTTCAGGAGCGACCAAACGAGCGCTGAGCCGCTTATATGATAATTTAACTGATTAATGGTAGATCCTCTCCGCCTTTGGGGAGAAAACCGGGTCTGGGGCTCCCCATAGTTTTTAAAAACTTAAAGGCAGTTAGACTTAATCGGTTTTCTGTTCAGCATATGGTTAAGAATATTTAAGATAATATTTTAACATAATTTGTTAAAATGAAGTCTAACAGAGGGCAGGGTGAGGGGATATGAATAATAAATTTTTTAACGATCTTGGCCAGCAATTTTACGCGTGGTACCGGGACCATAAAATTCGTTTTGAATATGGCGGGCAAAGTAAGGACCTGGAGCTAGAAGTTGAACGCATTACAGGACTTATAAATTATGTAGAGAAGAAAAAAGCGTCACTTCTTGACAAAAAAATAATTTGAAATAATACGTATAACTTCTTGATTTTGTTTTTGTTTCTCTTTATAATAAGTGCAGTTTATAGATAATTCATTTAATTTTCTAAACAAAGCACCCGTTTTCGACGAGGAATTTATGCCAACAGAAAAAACAGCAGCTGGTTCCAATGATTTCGCGCGCTTTTTAGGATCAACTATCCGACGAGTGGAAAATGATTTCAAATTTTTGACTTTATTCCCTAAGCGTCCATTGCCTAAACCTGTGGCCGTGAAAAAAGAAATTCCGATTGCTGCTGTTTCCGTTCCTGTTCCCGTTGTTGCAAAGCCTTTGCCGTCGGTGACTTCAGTTAAAATTAATATTCCCGAGCCGGTTATTTTTGAAAAAACCAAACCCGCTGTCCCCCATGCTGAAGCGTCACCGGTTGCCGTGGAAAAAATAATTCCCTTGTCAGCTGAAGAGAAAAAATATATTAGCAAAGAACAAGGATTAAAAAATATTACGTTTGTTAATAAGGCCGAACAAGTTAAAGCGGAAATTTATTTCCGTGATTTACAGTCGTCCAGCCGAGCTTTGCGTGTTGATGCCTTGCGTGAGATCAGGAAGCTTTCACGGCCGACAGTTATAGCGATATTGGAACAACTCTTGTCCGTCGAAACAGATACGTTACAGATTATCGAATTGGTTAATGCTTTAGCCGCGGTTAGTGAAGACACCCAAATCCCTAAAAATTTATTCCGAAAATATATTTCTCATCCTGATGCCGGCATTCGTTTAGCGGCACTGCGGGCCATTTCAAAATACCGGGATGAAGAAAGTTTTAATGTTTTAACGACCTATCTAAAAGATAAAGATTCGGAAGTCCGCCGGCAAATGATTAATTGTTTATGCTGGTCCTTCGGTGAACGCTGTCTGCCGTACGTGATTGTCGCGTTGCATGATTCTGATCCCATTGTCCGTAAGGCGGCCACCCAGATTGCCGGTGTTTTAAAATCTAAGCAGGCGATTTCTTCCTTGATTACTCTATTGAGCGATCAGCATGAAGAAGTTCAGTCCGGCGCGGCAGCCGCTTTGAAAAAAATAACCAAAGAAGATTTTGATTTCAAGGTGACAGGGACAAAAAGAGAAAAAGATGATGCTATCGAATCCTGGCGTTTTTGGTGGAGAGAAAACCAAACCCAATTCGAACGAGCTAAAGATAAATTTGTAATTAAATAAATGTATATACCAAGGAGGCTGTTATGAAGGGATTACTAATTGCAGTAGGAGTGGTTTTCGCGGGTTTTGTGGGATACAAAATTATTGAGAAGAAAAATCCCGCACTTTTTAAAAAGATCAAGGGCAATATTACTAATGCCGGAAAAAATATGTCAGCAATGGTGGAAGAGGCGAAAGAATCATTTTATGAAGGTTACGCTCAAGGCTAATAAAGGGAAATAACTATGGCTGTCAATAAATCAACTTTTAAAAAATGTTCGGTCAAGGGTTGCCGCAATAAAGGACTGGCTAATGGCCGCTGTCTAAAGCATGCTAAGATCTCTGCGTCAACGCATGTCGCTCCTGTTAAAAGAACTGTATCGCATATCAAAAAGGTACGCGCGGCGCATGTTGAACATGTTAAAGAACCAGAAGTAAAAGTGGTTCATGCCGCGCCAGAAGAGAAAAAAGTATTAAAGCTTGAAGCGCCAGCGGTTATGAAACATAAAGAACAAAAAGTTTCTGGCCGACATAAAGGACCCCTTAATTCTGTTTGTTATTGGGCCGGTACGTTTTTTAGCGACACGACGGAGATTTTTAAAATACAAAAGGCGAAATAATTTATGATGAGACGAATATGTGTCGCGAATCAAAAGGGCGGGGTTGCTAAAACTACGACCTCATTAAATTTGGCGGCTGAACTGGCGCGGGCAGGTAAAAAAGTTGTTTTGATCGACATGGATCCTCAGTTTTCTTCGACGGCAGCCATTTTTGGCAATCAACGTTTTGAATTTAATATTTATAATGTCATTGTTGATAAGATGGATATCCATTCGGTTATCCAGCATTCAGACGCTTTTGGCATTGACGTTGTGCCAAGCGATATTGAATTGTCCGGCGCTTCCTTGAGGATTAATGAGCAGATCGGGCGGGAAAAAGTTTTGTACCATTATACCCGCAAACTGAAATATGATTATATGATCGTGGACGCGCCGCCGTCTTTGGGCTTGCTAACTGTCAACGCTTTGACCGCGTGCGATGAACTGCTGGTTCCGATTTGTCCTGAATTTTTTTCGTTAAAGGGGATTAAACTTCTGGAAGAGATAGTGGAGAATGTACGGGTCGGGTTAGGGTGCGATATTAAAATTACGGGTGTGGTGATTACGCGTTATCGCGAAAGGTTAGTGACGAATGAAGCGAGGAACGCGATCAGAAATTATTTTGGCAAGAAAGTATTTAAAATTGAAATTCCTGAAAATATAAAGTTAGAAGAAGCTCACAACGCCCATCTGCCGGTGTATAAGTACGATGTGAAATCAAAGGGGGCGGAAGCGTACCATCAATTAGCAAAGGAGATTATGAATGGGAGATTCCAGAAAAATCCAAGCAAGTAAGGAGACGGATACGACATCAAGAAGAAAAAAGCTTATTGATAATCCGCTTCTTCAATCAACTGTAAGAATGTCTTCGCACCGGGACAGCGAACCTGAACTTGCGTCCAGGTCTTCCATCCGTTCCGCGGTAAGGCAGATTAAAGATTCGACTAAGTACATCATGTCTCCTGATGAAGAAAAGGCCAGTGTTTTTGAAATTATTTCAGATTTAGAAAAACAGCTGGATGCCGCGTTTAGCATTAAAGATGCTCAGGAAAATGAAATCCAGAGTTTGAATACCAAAGTTGATAATGCTCAGGAGAAAGCCGGGATGCTAGAGGCTAAACTCAAAGAGATGAAAGGTTTGCTGGTTTCTCAGGAAGAATTGAATTCTGAGTTGGAATTTCTCGAGAATGAACGTTTGGAAACAGTCGGCAAAACCAAGTCTTTGGAAGAAGATTTGGTAGGGCGCGAAGCTGTTATTAAAGATCTGGAAAATAAAATTGCTTCCCTTCAAAAGGAATGTGAAAGCCGGGATACCAGAATAGAACAAATCGAACTGGAACTTTCCAGCGCGAATAAAACGATTCAAAGTTTTCATCATCAGATCTCGCTATTGGAAGATGAGAAAGAAGCAGTTACCAATAAACTTGAAAAAACTGACGGTGAACTGAGCAGTACTATTACCGAGCGTGATCAGCTTAAACGTGAGTTAGAACGCGCTAAAGAAAGTCTGGACGAGATTCGTTTGATGTTAGCCGATACTCGCTCCCGCGCGCGCGAACATTATTACAAACCAAAAGGAAAATAGTTATAGTAAGGAGTTTTAATATGGGACAGCCTAAAGGCTTAGATGTGGGTACGATGAACCTGGTAGGCGCGGAACAAGGCGCTGACGGCAAGATTAAGTTGAAATTGGTTCGTCACACTTTCTTGGATATTGACGCGAATTCTTTTACCTTGAACATGCTGAAAAAACAAAAAGTTCAGTATGCTGAAATGGGTAAAAAAGTTTATGTTTTAGGTGATTCAGCTTTTGAATTGGCTAATATCATGAATAAAACCGTCCGACGTCCAATGCAGGATGGTGTCATGAGTCCAGGCGAAGCTGATGCTCTGCCAATTTTTGGCCTTTTGATCGAAGCGGTTTTGGGCAAACCTACAGAAAAAAATCAGTTATGTTATTTCTCTGTCCCTGCAGACCCGGTCGACGCTAATTTTAATATTGTTTATCACACCAGCGTTATTATCGGCGCGCTTAAGAATTTAGGATATACTCCTAAGCCCATGAATGAAGGTCACGCGGTTGTATTCGCGGAATTAGGTGAAAAAGATTTTACCGGAATTGGTATTTCAGCCGGCGGCGGTATGTTTAATATTTGTGTTTGTTATAAAACAATTCCTGCGATTAGTTTCGCGACCAGCCGTGCTGGTGACTGGATTGATAAAAACGTGGCGCAAGTACTCGGTATTAAAACAACTCGCGCGACCGCAATTAAAGAAAAAGGAATTAATATTTATAAGCCGGCAAACCGCGAAGAAGAAGCGGTTTGTATTTATTATCGGAATTTGATTAATTATACGTTAGTCAATATTAAGAATAAATTTGAAACAGCAGAATCAATGCCTCAATTTCCGGAACCGATTGAAATCGTGTGTGCCGGCGGTTCTTCTATGATCAACGGATTTGTGGATGTTTTTAAAGAGGAACTAAAGAAAATGACCTTCCCGATTCCGATCAGCGATGTCCGTCTAGCCAGTGAACCGTTGTACGCAACAGCAAGAGGTTGTTTGCTTGCAGGTCTAAGCGAAGTTGATGAGTAATTTGTGAAATTTTTACGGGGACATGATACGTAATTTGTGGGTTTTTAGTTGTTGGATGTTGGTTGTTGGTTATTGATATAATCGCTTTTTCCAAAAACCAAAAACGATCAACCATCAACCAAATTATGTTTCGTGTCCCCTGATTAATATAACTTTCTTACGAAAGAGGGCGGGAGTGGGTGAAGATGAATTAGCAAAAGTCAGGGAGAGACTTTCGAAAATAAACGAAAAAATTAAGCAGTATTCCTCCGTAAAAAATCCGCAGTCTGCTAAAGAAAAACCTTTTGATTCTTCCCGATATAGACAAGGCAAAGAAATTTCTGTTGAAAAAATGCACGCTAAATTGCGGGCCATTAATCAATATGTCCGGGATCGTGCTTTAGGTAAAGATGTGGAATATCCGGTCAGGGAAGAAGTTGAAGTCGAAGAAGAAATTGAAGCCCCTGTCGCTCAACCTGCTCCCGTGCCTGAACGACGTGTAGTCCAACGGATTTCCAATGAAGTGGTTATGGAAAAGGCTGAGGCAATTGGTGAAGTGATGGATGAGTCAGCCGTCACCAAACCTGAAGAAGCCACTACCGCGGATTTGCCGGGAACTTCACGGGTTGTGGAAGCGGCGCGTCTTGGCGTCGGCCTTGATCTGGGAACCGCGTATATTGTGTCCAGCCGTGAAGTGGAAGATAAACGGGTATTTGTCAAAAATGAGCGGAATGCTTTTTTGTCGGTTCGGTGTGATACCGCGACGAAAGAACTTTTGAGCAAACTCAAAGTTAAATATGTCGCTTTGGGCGAGAAACTGTATGTTTTAGGAACTATGGCGTTGGAATTAGCGGACATGTTCGGACGTGAAACACAGCGGTCCATGAATATGGGAATTCTTAATCCGTCAGAATCGGAATCGATTCCGATTATCAAACTTTTGGTGCAGAATATTTTGTGGGCGCCCCGTCAGCCAGGAGAAATTTGCTGTTTTTCCATTCCTGCCCAGCCTATCGACCGCGATCAAGATACGATTTATCATCGGGGAGTTTTTGAAGGAATTTTAAAGAGCATAGGTTTTGACGCGATGGTTATTGATGAAGGTTACGCGGTCGTTTTATCAGAAATGGAAAAACAAAATTTTACCGGTATAGGTGTTTCTTGCGGAGCGGGCATGGTTAATATTTGCGCAGCTTTTCAAACAGTGCCAGTATTGTCATTTTCGATTACGCGCGGTGGAGATTGGATAGATAAAAACGCGGCAACAGTTTTAGGGATTCCTACGACCAGAGTTTCATCAATCAAAGAGCACGGCATGGATTTAAAAAATCTTAAAAACCGCGAAGAAGAAGCGATCGCGATTTATTATCGTAATTATATCCATTATTTGTTAGAGAGCATGGCGAAAGTATTTGGAGACAGTGCAAACACATTAAATTTTAAGGATCCCGTGGATATTGTTTTTGCAGGCGGATCTTCGATGGTTCCGGGCTTTATTGATGTGGTCAGAGAAGAAATTAAATCTATTAAATTTGCTTTTGCCCTTGGTAATGTGACCAGAGCGGACGAGCCTTTCACGAGCGTGGTACGGGGTTGTTTGTTTAACGCGATCAATGCGGGAAATAAAACGAATGAGTCCTGACATTTCAGGTTTGACCGAAGATCCGGAAATTTTGGTACAAAAATATTCCAAACGCTTAGATGATATCCGTATGGCACGGCATCAATTGGACGGCGAATTTTTAACCACGAATACATCTCTCAATGATTTTATCTCTTCCACCGATGCGGTTATTCACCGTTTGATGACTAAAAAAGCAGAACCTAAAAAAATGACGATTGTCCCATCGGCTGACGTCATTTCCTCTCAGCCGCCGTTAGTCGCGCCAGCTGGCGGACAAGCGATGACGCTAGAGGATTTTAAAACTCATATGGGGTCGATTTTGCAAGGTTCTTTGGAAGCGGCTACGGATAAGATTTCTAATCGCATCCAAGGGATGCTGAAAGAATTAAGAGGATTGTCCGGCCCCGCGCGCGACGCGAAATATCGCGAGATCCAGCAGGTCGCTGAATATGAAATGATTGATATTTCTCAACTTTATAAACATGAAGAAGTACAAAGTAATTTAGGCGAAATCGGGGTTGCTGAAACTGAAACTAAAAGTATCGACGCGAATTTGGAGCGCCTGCGTAAAATGCGCGGCTCGAAACCTAAAAAAGAGTAACAAAAGAGAACGATATGATTATAATTTTTGGTGTTTTGATATTTTTGGCTTCATTGGCATTAATTGATTTTGTTTTTCTATTTCAAGACATCCTTAAACTAGAAAAAGCAGCTAAGGGTCAGGGCGATGGTGAACATAGCGATGTGACCCGTTTAAAGCAGGATTTAGAGTTCAAGGTTAATGAGTTATCAGCGAAAGAACAAGAGATCCGGCGTATTACGTCTGATTTAACCAGACTGCAAAATCAGCAAAAAAGCGTTATGCTGGAAGCAGAATCAGCCTCTGCAAAAGATAATGAAATCAAACGCCTGACCATTGAGTTAGCGCATATGACGGATCAAGCCAAAGAAATTGCTAAAGTAAAAACCGATTTATCCGCTGCTCTTTCAGAAACGCAGGATTATAAAAATAAGGTTGAACAGATTCGGCTCGAGTACGACAAAATTAAAGCTGAACTTACCAAAAAAATTGCTGAAGGCTCGACCGCGAATACGGCTAGCCAGGAATATGAAAAAAACATTCAACAATTAAACGCGGAAGCTAAGAAATTTAAAAGTGAGCTGGACAGCAAGATCAATGAGCTTATTCTTGCTCAGACAGATGCACAAGAAAATAAGAAAAAATTGGTTCAGGTTCAAGCTGACTATGACAAACTGAAAGTTGACTTAAATCTTAAGATCACTGAAGGCACTGCTGCACAAGCCACATCGGAAGCGTCCCAAGAAAATCTTCGCCAGCTTCATAATGAACTCAAAAAATTAAAAAATGATTTAGAACTTAAAACCACTGAGTTGGCAGATAAAGATATAGAAGTTAAAACAGTTGCCGCGGAATTGGCTAAAATACAATATCAGCAAAAAAACGCGGTTAAAAGTAGTCAGGATTTGACTGAAGGTTTAAGTAAGCTTAAGAAAACTGCCGACGAATTAGATTTAATTGAAAAGTCTTTGGATGAAGAAAAAAAAGCTTTGTATGAAATGAAAACCCGGTTTCAGGAAGGCAAAATGAAACTAGGACTTTTGAGTGAAAAAAGTAAAGAATCGGTGGAACTCATCGCCCAGTTTGCTGAAGGCAAAGAATTTGAAGAATTCCGCAAATCCATCCACATGGACGAGATCATTAATAAATATGAAGGTGAAATTAAAAGTTTAAAGTTGAAGGTTTTAGATCTCGAAAAAAAAGTTTAAATTTAATAATCAGCAACCAACAACCAACAACCAGTGATTACAATATGATCGTTGATTAAAATTATGAAACTGCGTACACAACTGATAGTTTTAGTGTCATTGTTAATATTTATGATTTTGTGTTCTGTGTTTTTGATCAAATCCCAGTCCTGGCTGTTGGTAATCGCTGGCGTAGTCATGGGAATGGTCATTTCTCTTATTATCAGCAAATTTAAAAATGATGACCCTGAAGTTCTGGCGCAAATTGCCAAAGGCAGAACCGAGTTTGGAAAGTTATCCCAAACGCTTAAAGCTTCCTTGACTGAAAATGAAGATCTCATGAAGGAAGTAGCGGCGCGCAAAGAACGCGAAGAATTGATTCGCAAAAGTGAGATTAAGTTCCGTCATCTTTTGGACAGTCTGCCGGTCAGAGTATTTTATAAAGATAAAAATTCGGTTTTTTCCGCGTGTAACAAAGCGTTCGCGCAAGATCTAAACGCGTCAATCACTGACATCATTGGTAAAACAGATTATGATTTTTGTCTGAAAGAACTAGCAGACAAATACCGGGCTGATGATAAGCGGATTCTTGAATCTGGAAAAGTTCAAGAACTTGAAGAAAGATACATAGCTGACGGAAAAGACATGATCGTGCAAACTATTAAAACTCCGGTTCGCAATGAAGAGGGCGAAATTACCGGAATATTAGTTATTTTATGGGATATCACCGAGCGTAAACAGGCAGAAGATGCATTGCAAACCATGCATAAGGCGCTTGAGGATGCTCATAAACAACTTAAGGAGTCAATGGCCCAATTGGTGCAAGCTGAAAAGCTGACGGCATTGGGTGAACTTACTTCGGGCATCGCCCATGAATTAAATCAACCGCTGAATGTCACTAAGATTATTTGTCAGGGCATATTGCGGGATATACAAAAAGGAAGATATTCCGAGACAGAAGCCAAAACTGATTTGCCGCAAATTGTTCTGCAAATGGATAAACTCGCCGCGATTATTACGCATATGCGTATTTTTACCCGTCAAACCGATGGCATGTTACAGGAAAAACAGGATATTAATGGTATTTTGAATAATGTGCTGAAATTTTTACGCCAGCAATATAAAGATCATAATGTTCATGTCATTGAAAATTTCGCGGTGGGTTTACCTCTGGTAAAAGTCGATTCTATTCGCATTGAACAAGTATGCTTGAACCTTCTTACGAATGCTCGTTACTCAGTTGAAAATTCCGGAAAGGTTGCCCGGAAAATCGAAATTAAAACATATTATGATGACAGGCAGAATATGGTTATTTTCGAAGTCGCTGATAATGGAACCGGGCTCAACGCGGAACAAAGAAATAAGTTATTTCAACCCTTTTTTACGACTAAAGCTCCGGGCAGCGGCACAGGTTTAGGATTATCAGTAAGCAAAAAAATTATTGAAGAACATAACGGCCGGATCGAAGAATGTGGGCAAGAGGGCGAAGGCGCGGTGTTTAGAGTATTTTTGCCGGCGGTGCAATAAAAATGTAACAGTGTGACAATGTGACAATGAAAAAGCGATTAATGGGAAGAAAATGTACGGTTTTAAAAAATAATTTTTATTTTTTGTTTTTTGCATTGTTACACTGTTACATTGTCACACTGTCACGTTATTGATATAACAACTATTGAGGCTAAATTATGTATCATGAGAAAATAATTATAATTGATAATGATGCTGATAGTGTGAAAACGTTAGCCTCCATCATTAACGAGCAGGGCTTTTCCGTAATCGAAGCGGCTGATGCCAATTCAGCATTTGAAAAAATTAATGCGGAAAAACCGAGTATAATGTTTATCGATATCAAGAACAATGATTTTGAGCTTATCCGGCGCGTGAAAGAAGTTGTGCCGTTCTTGCAATTTGTAGTCATAGGAAACGGAGATGTCAATACTGCTGTTAATACGTGGCGGGAAGGCGGACTGGATTATTTAAAGAAGCCGGTCGACACAGGTGTCTTGACCGTAATTTTAAGCGCGGCCGAAGCGAAAATCCGCGAATATAAAAGCACGCAGTTCTCGCCGGTTTTGCTGATTTTAGAAGATGATAATGAGACGCGTGACTTTTTAGGGCGGATGATGGGTAAAGAAAATTGGGATGTTTGTAAAGCCTCGAACGGGGATGAAGCGATAGCACAGTTTAAAACCCATAAAATTGATGTGGTTATTTCGGATGTTAAAATGCCGGGGAACGACGGATTAAATGTGCTTCATGAATTAAGAGTATTAAGCCCGGATTTTGAGGCGGTCATGGTAACCGGGTATGGCGATGATGAAAGTGTGTTAAAAGCGTGGGAAGAAGGCGCGATGAATTTTGTAAAAAAACCTATAGATATAAACCAACTGCAGATGTTTCTTTCCAAAGCATTGGAAGTTTTAAATTTAAAGCGGGCTTTTAAATACCGAGGCCAGGAATTAAATTTTTCAAAAAAAATTATTGAACAAATGGTTGCAAAACAATAGAAGTTCGTAGGGGAGGGGCAGTGACCCTCCCGAAATAAAATATATTTTTTAAAAAGGATTTTTTATGGAAGATACTCAATCAAATCTACCATCATTAATTAAAGAAGATCAAGCCAAAAGAAACGTGCTGATTGTTGAAGACAGCTCAGTTATCAGGAAATTACTGGAACGCGAATTGACTAAAACATATTTCATTCCGTTAAGCGCTGGAGATGGCGAAAGCGCGATTAAAATTGCTGAGACTGAAAAAATCGATATTATGCTCATTGATGTCAATCTTCCGGATATTGACGGTATTGATTTGTTACAAAAATTAAAAATTCAACAGCCGGATAGCGTGGCTATTATCATGACGAGTTTGGGTAGTGAAGAGATAGCGGTTCAAGCGTTAAAAAAAGGGGCGATCGATTATTTGAGTAAACCTTTTAGCACGGCTGATCTTTCTGCTGCTTTAGGGCGCGCTTTGGAGAAACTTGAAGCCAAACAAGGTGATGAATATAAAAATACGATTCTGATAACTGACGATGAATTGCCGGTGGTTGAACAGTTAAAGAAATTTTTGGACAAGGAAGGGTTTTTAACTTTTGGAGCTTTATCCGCGGAAGAGGGCTTGGAAATAATCACTAAACAACGGATTGATATTCTTATTACGGATATTCGGATGGGCGGCATGAACGGGATGGATTATTTCGTGAAAGCTAAAAGCCTTTATCCTGATATTGAGGGTATTGTTGTGACGGGTAATAAAAATTTGGAATTTTCTGTGCAAATGTTAAGAGCGGGGGCTTTTGACTATATTAACAAACCCGTCGATTTAGGCGATCTTTTGTTTTCCGTGAATAAGGCGATTGAACGCATTCATCTGAACCGGAGCAGAGTATTTCGCGAGCGAGAAACAAAGATTACGTCAGAAATTATCTCGAAAAATAATGAAGAATTGGAGCGCCGGGTCGAGCAGCGGAGTAAGGAACTGATGCTCATTCAAACGCAACTGGTGCAGACTTCTAAATTAGCGACATTAGGTGAAATGGCGACTGGGTTGGCGCATGAAATGAATCAGCCTCTGGGAGGTATCGCGCTCGTGGCCACGTCGTTTCGAAAATATATGGAAAAAGGTTTATTAAATAATGAACGGCTCACGGCCGGGGTTAAAGATATAGAATCTTGCATTGAACGGATGTCTTATATCATTAATCATATCCGCACCTTTGCCCGTCAGGAAGCCCTGGAATTCGCTCAGATTGATGTGACGACGACGATTGACGCCACCTTAGGTTTATTAGGAGAACAGTTGAGGATGCGGGAAATTGAAGTCATTAAATATTTTGAGCCGGATTTGCCTAAAGTACTTGGTGAACCTCATCAATTGGAACAAGTTTGGATTAATTGTATTACCAATGCCCGCGATGCCATGGATGAGAAGCAAAAGCAGATTACGGAAGGAAAATTAAAGATCGAAGGATATCAAAAAAAACTGGTTATTTCTGTAACTCATGATAAAGCCGCGAATAGGGTTTTGCTGGCTTTTGCGGATAATGGGATGGGTATTGATGAAGAAACGAAGAAAAAAGTTTTTGAGCCGTTTTTTACGACAAAGGAAGTTGGTAAAGGCACCGGATTAGGGTTGTCGATTAGTTTTGGAATTATTGAATCTCATAAAGGACACATCGAGATGGATGGTAAAAAAGATGAAGGCGTGACCATGAAAGTATATTTGTTGACGGGGGGGGGGGGTAGATAATGCATAATTTTTTTGTATCGCAAATGGATTATATTTTCTTTGTATATGGGTTATCATTCATTTGTTTAGCGGCTACATCATTTTTTATGTACCGCGCCAGACCGCAATTGACGTATTGGAAATGGTTTGCTTTGTTTGGAATTTTTCATGGGATAGCGGAATGGCTGGATATGCTGGTTTTTAGTATGGGAGACGGTTTTTTATTTAAGCTGATCAGGATTTTATTTTTAACTTTATCATTTTTGTGTTTTGTGGAAATCGCCCGCGCTGAAGCGCAAAAACGCTGGGGCAATATATTGGGGCCATGGGTTTATATTCCGCTTTTATCTTTCACTTTAGGCTCGGGATGGATTTTGGGAGGATTGACTGGCGTTAATATTTTGTCGCGGTATGTTTTTGGTGTTATGGGGGGGCTTCTCGCCATAAGCGTAATCTTAACATCAACGAAAAGTGATAAGGGGCGAACGCGCTCTTTAGTTATATTTGCTAGTCTTTTGGGATGTTATGTTTGTACTCAATTTGTGGTACCTCGAGGATCATTTTTCCCTTCGTCATTAATGAATCAAGACACTTTTTTTTCTATTTTGGGTTTTCCCATTCAATTAGTCCGCATGGTTTTCGCCCTCGTTTTAGCTTGGATAGTCTGGTTGAAATATTCACGGTTGCGTATGCGAATGTTTTCAACGACAGAAAATAAATTGCGTTTTTGGCAAAAGGTTTGGTTTCCGTTAGGTTTTGTTATGATACTTACATTGGGCGGATTGCTGACTTACTATTCAGGTTATATTAAGGATCAGGAAAGCCGGCGTCATTTGCTGGATAATGCAGAAATTGCAGCTAGTTTGATTAATCCAAACAGAATTAAAACTCTGACCGGAACAGATCAAGATTTGCAGAATGAAAATTATAATAGGATTAGGGAGCAATTTTTGAATATCCTGACTGCTCAGCCTGAGGCATTATATGTGTATCTTTTTGGCAAGAAGGACGGGAAAAATATTTTTCTTCTGGATACAGAACAGTCTGCGAAAATGAAATTAGTGCCTTTAGCAAAACCTGGAGAAGTGTATCCCGAAGACACGGAAATACTGGATCGAATCTTTCAGTCTGGCGGCTCTTGCGTAGTAGGCCCGGAGACGGACAAATGGGGTGCGTTTATTTCCGGACTGGCCTCGATTCAGGATCCAGTTACAAACCGTTTCGTCGCGGTTTTGGGAATTGATTATGATGCCTCTCAATGGTCTTTAACCATTAATCGTGCCCGTTTAATGCCTATTGGAATAACACTATTATTTGGTATATTGTATCTAGTGTTTTTTATGGTTTACAAGCATGAAGAAGCAACTAAGCAGGGGGCGGAAGAAAGAGAATTGATACAAGTCAAATTGGCTGCTCAGTTACAGGAAAGCCAGGAACATTTGGATATGGCTTTAAAATCATCTCAAATGGGGACCTGGCATTGGGATATAGAAAAAGATTATCGTTTTTGGGATGAACAAACTCACCGTTTAATGGGAACAGACCCACGGATTTTTGCGGGATCTTATCAGGAATTTTCCTGTATTTTACATCTAGATGATCACCAAAAATTAAATGACGCGCTGGCTAGAGCGTTAAAAGATGGTTTTTATGAAACAGATTACCGGGTGATTTGGCCGGATAAAAGCATTCATTACATTAATTCACGCGGCAAAGTTATTTATGATGACCAGAATAAGGCTCAGCGGATTATTGGTGTATGTTGGGATATAACCGGACAAAAGCGCGCGGAAAATTTATTATTGGAAAGTGAAAAAAAATATCATGTGCTTTTTGATGAGATGGTCAGTGGTTTTGCATACCATCAATTAATTTGTGATGAAAAAGGCCAGCCAGTGGATTACATTACTCTTGAGGTAAATAAAGAATTTGAGAAGCTAACGAACGGGCCAAAAGAATTAGTTATTGGTAAGCGGGCTTACGCGGCAGTACCAGGTCTGGATAAAGAATGGTTGGATATTTTTGGACAGGTCGCTTTGACTGGTCAGCCTTGTCACTACGTGCAGTATGCGTCTAATCTTGGTAAATGGTTTGAAGGTTCTGTTTTCAGCGGAGAGAAGGGTTTTTTCGCGGTGACTTTTGTAGATATAACCGATAAGAAAAAAACTGAAGAAGAGCGGAATTCGCAAATGCAAGAACTTAAAATTTTTTATCAAGCCAGTGTGGGACGCGAAGAGCGTATTGTTGAGCTCAAAGACGAGGTGGAACGATTGAAAAAAGAATTGGGGCGGCCATGAAGCACTTAAAATTATTTTTACTGATGGGATTATTATTTTTTTTGGTGGGAGTCCCAACTCTTCAGGCTTCTGAAGTGTCCCGTTTGACTATCGCGTTGGATGATTGGGTGGGATATGGTTTATTTTATTTGGCTAAAGAAAAAGGATTCATGCGCGATGAAGGCGTTGATTTGGTTTTTGTCGATGAACCATTAGATTCGGCGCGGCGCGACGCTTTTCAACAAGGCATATTAGATTGCGAAGGCGGTACTTTAGATTTGTTAGCTTCAAAAATCGCGCAGAATTCACCTATTGTCTCAGTCATGGAAACCGACCAATCTTTTGGTTCAGACGGTATTGTTGCCAATGAAAATATTAAAACTTTAGAAGATTTAAAGGGAAAAACCGTGGCCTTGGCACGCGACGATGCTGGGGAAACTTTTATTTCGGTCGTGTTTCATAAAAAAGACTTGTCTTTTAATGATTTAGTTATTGTGTCTACCGCGCCAGAAAATGTGGCGGAGACTTTTGTTAAAAATGAGGCAGAGGCATGCGTGACTTGGGAACCGCAAATTTCTCAAGCTCTACAAAAACCTGGCGCGCATATTTTAACCAGTTCCAGGGAATATCCGGGTATTATCATTGACACGTTGAATGTCAGAAAAGATTTGGTAGAAAAGGATCCTCTCTTGGTGAAAAAACTGATGCGTGGCTGGTTTACGGCTGTAAAATATTATCAGGAACATCCGGTTGAGGCGAGTGGAATTGTCGCGAAATATTATAAAATGTCTTCAGAAGAATACCGAAAACAGGTCGCTGGTTTGAAATGGATCAGCTATGAAGAGCAGAAGAGTATTTTAGAATATAAAAAGTTGATCGATACGTTTAAAGTTATCACTGATATTAAATTCGAGAACGGCCGGATTTCCCAAAAGTTTGATGGGACAAAATTTATCAATCACACACTTTTGGAAAAATTGTATGAAAATCGTCGTTAAAATAACCCTTTCCTTTTTGATTATCAGTTTGATCGTCATTTGCACGATTGGTCCGTTTTTTTATTTTACGTCAAAAGATTATCTGCAAAAATCCTTATATAATAATTTGTCTGCTACTCTTTCTTCCCGGGTTGATCACATTGAAACATATTTTAAATTGATCAAACTTTTGATTCTGCAAAGATCTAAAAGTGTGGTATTTGAAAATTATTTGGTTTACCACGACAACGCTGATCCCCGGCAGGCAGAAACTTTGGAATCGGCCAAGAAATTGCTGATGAGGACTAAAGAAGCGGCTCATGAGTTTTATGAAGTGATGTTATTGGACGCGGCAGGCCGCGTGGTGGTTTCAAGTGATGAAACCAGTGTTGGGCAGGATAAATCCACGGATGCGTATTTTTTAGGAGCGAAGCGAGATGTTTATGTCAAAGATATGTATTTTTCAGTTTCGAAACATAAGCCGCTCATGGCCGTGTCAGCGCCGATTATTGAAAGCCAAACTAAGAAATTTTTAGGTGTCTTTGTGGTGCGGCTTATTTTGGATGATATATTCCAAATTTTTACCAATGTGACTGGTTTGGGAGATACCGGAGAAGTTTACGCGGTTAATAAGTACGGATATATAATTACACCGTCCCGGTTTTCATCTAATATTTTCTTAAAGCAGAAGATTCGGATCGATGACAGCAGGCAAGAAAAAATAATCAATACTTCGGACCATCGATCATTCAAAGGAAAAATTTCACGTGTTTATCCTAATTATCGAGGTGTACCTGTCGTAGGTGTTTATGAATATTTTCCAGCGATGAAGTGGAACATTGTCGCTGAAATGGAAGCCAAAGAAGCCTTCGCGTCTTTAGATAAACTTCGCACAATTTCTTTGATAATTTTTTTAATGGTCGCGCTCGCGGCTTGGTTGTTGGGAATGTTTATTGCCCGGTTAATTGTTGAACCGATCCGTCTGTTGCATAAGGGAACCGAAATTATCGGCGGCGGCAATTTAGATCACAAGGTCGCAATGCCGATGCAGGATGAAGTCGGTCAATTGTCACGGGCTTTTGATCTTATGGCGCAAAATTTAAAAAAGACCACCATTTCGATTGGGATTTTAAAGAATGAAATGGCGCAGCGGGAAAAAGTGGAAAAAGCTCTCATGGAGAGTGAAAACCGTTTCCGCTCGTTTTTTCAGGGATCCCGCGACGCGATTATGACTATTGAACCGCCTAATTGGAATTTTGTGACAGCCAATCAGGCTACGTTAGATATGTTTAAAGTTAAAAATTTAGATGAATTTATTTCGTTTAGTATTGGAGACTTATCTCCGGAGAAACAGCCGGGAGGCCGTTTTTCTTCTGAAAAGGCCAAGGAAATGATTGAGCAGGCCATGCGGGATGGGTTCAATTATTTTGACTGGACTCACAAGAGAATCAACGGTGAAAAATTTCTCGTTACTGTGCTTTTGACTAAAATTGAAAATTTTGGAAAAGCGTTTCTTTTTGCCACGGTTAGGGATATTACTCAACAAAAACAGGATGAAGAGCTGCTTAAAGATAATCAGCAGATGTTAGAGATTCAAAAAGGCCAATTGGAAGGAGCGTTAAAAGAATCGGTAAAATCTCACAAAATTATGGTTAATATGTTGGATGATAATAACCAATTGAGAGCTAAATTTGAGCAGTCTTCACGAAGATTTAAATTAATCTTGGAATCGTCTGGTGAGGGGATCTTTGGATTGGATAATGAAGGGAAGCACACTTTTGTCAATAAACAAGCCTTAAAATTTTTAGGATATGAAGAACAAGATTTGATTGAAAAGTCAAGTCATGCTATTTGGCATCATACTCGTCCAGATGGCAGTCCTTATCCCGCTCTGGAGTGTCCTATATACGCGACTTTGCATGATGGACAAATTCATCAGGGAGAAGAGTATTTCTGGCGAAAGAGTGGGGTTGGTTTTCCGGTTGAATTTAGTTGTTTTCCCCTTATTGAGGGCGGAAAAAGTATTGGAGCGGTGGTTTCTTTCCGGGACATTACTGAACGTAAACGCTATGAAGAAGAATTGCTCAAGTTAACTCGAGCTGTTAATCAAAGTCCGAGTTCGATTGTTATCACCAATACCAACGGTGATATCGAATTTGTTAACCCCAAATTTAGCCAAGTGACGGGTTATTCGCAGGAAGAAGCCATGGGAAAAAATCCACGGGTTTTGAAATCTGGAGAAATGGAGCTGGGAGAATATAAAAAGTTATGGGAAACGATCATCTCCGGAAATGAATGGCGCGGTGAATTTCATAATAAAAAAAAGAACGGCGAGCTGTATTGGGAACAGGCAGCCATTTCACCGATCAGAAATGCAGAAGGCAAAATTACTCATTATTTGGCCATTAAAGAAGACATTACTGAATTCAAAAAGCAATCCGCGGAAATCCAAAGGATTCGTAAGGCTCTTGATGATTCTCAAGCTCAGCTTTTTCAAACGGCCAAGCTTTCTACTTTAGGTGAAATGGCGACGGGCTTAGCGCATGAAATCAATCAGCCTTTGGGGGGAATTTCTTTAGTTATAACCATGTTTAAAAAATTTCTTGAGAAAAAGATTTTTACTGAAGACAAATTGAGTGCAGGTATTAAGGATATTGAAACTTGCATTAACCGGATGACTCAGACGATTACCCACATCCGTTCATTTGCTCGTCAAGAGAAATTGGAAACGCAAGAAGTGGATGTGTTATTGACTATTGATTCAGCTTTAATTTTATTAGGAGAACAGCTCAGGATGCGCGAGGTTGAAATCACAAAAATGATCGAACCAAATTTGCCCAAAATAATGGGTGAACCGCATCAGCTGGAGCAGGTGTGGATCAATTTCCTTTCCAATGCCCGAGACGCTATGGATTTCAAACAAAAACAAATTGAGGAAGGCGCGATCAGTTTAACTGGATATCATAAAAATCTTATTATTACCCTGACGCATGACAAAGACGCTAATATGCTGCTCGTGAGTTTTACCGATAATGGCATTGGTGTTCCTGATGAATTTAAGAAAAAGATTTTCGATCCTTTTTTTACGACCAAGGAAGTTGGTAAAGGGACAGGTTTAGGTTTATCAATCAGTTATGGTATCATTGAATCTCATAAGGGAAGAATCGAAATTGAAAGTAAAGCGGGTGAAGGCGCGGTATTTAAGGTATATCTGCCAATAGAAAAGCGTGACTATGTAACAGTGTGACAATGAAAAAACTATGGGAGAGCAAAACAATCGTATAGATGATAATAATTATTTATGTGATTGAAATTTTTATTTACTCATTTAAAATGTTAATACAATTATTACACTAATTTGGAGAAATACCATGATTAAAATTTTGGTGGTTGATGATGAACAATTATTGCGGGATCGCTTGAAAGGGCTCCTAGAGCTTGAAGACTATGAAGTTTGTCTTGCTGAGAGCGGGTTAAAAGGTTTGGAAGTTTTCAACGAAAAAAAACCCGACATTATTGTTTCAGATATTAAAATGCCTGGCATGGACGGTATTCAAATGCTTGAAAAAATTAAAGCTCTTGGTTCGGATGTTGAAGTGATTATGCTGACCGGCCACGGCGGCATTGAAACGGCCATACAAGCTTTAAAAATCGGGGCATTTGATTATATGAATAAACCGGTCAATTTCGATGAGTTGTGCGTGAATATTACCCGTGCTATCGAAGCCCAAAAAATGCGCCAGCAATTAAAATCTCAGCAGTCACAACTTTTGCAAGCAGCTAAATTGAATGCTGTGGGCGAACTTGGAGCAGGCGTGGCGCATGAAATGAATCAGCCTTTAATGGCCATCGCGTCACATCTGGAAGTTTTACTGATGAACGATGTTATTCTCCAGGATGCCGCGCTTAAAACTAAGATTCTGAAAATAAAAGATCAGTTTGCGCGTCTGGGTACCATTGTTAAACGTATGCATGAATATTCCGGCAGTCGTAAAGAAGGATTTATTCAGGAAGATGTGAACCGCCCAATTACCGATGGTTTGTATTTGATGAGTCAACAGCTTAAAGACCATAACATTGAATTGACACTGGAACTTGAAAAAGATTTACCGGTTGTACATATTGATCGTTACCAAATTCAGGATGTTATCATTAATTTTCTAGTCAATGCCCGTGACGCAGTTGATGAGCGCCATAGTCAAAAAGAAGGCGGCCATATTTGGCTTATGTCTAAAAAAATGAAAAATGGCAAAGGGATCATTGCTGGAGTTATCGATAATGGCATCCCGGTCAAAAGCGGATCGGAAGACAGTATTTTTAATCCTTTTTTTACAACAAAAGCGCCTGGTAAAGGAACAGGCTTGGGACTTTCTGTGTCTTATAATATTATGAAGTCTCATAAAGGCGTTATAGGCTTTACCGCGCTCAAAAATGACCGGAAACTTTTTTATTGTGTACTGCCGATCGATAAAAATACCAATTTGACCATTGACCCGGCATTGAATGAAGAATTAAAATCAGAATGGGAAACTTTATAAATAACAAGGAGATATAATTATGGCAGGTACACCAAAGGGTTATGTTTTGCTGGTTGATGATGAAGATCCCATCCGTGAATCATTAGAAGAGCTTCTTACCGCCTGTGGGTTTAAAGTTTATAACGGGAATTGCGTAGATAACGCGATTAAAGTATTGGAAAAACAGGATGATATCGAAGCCATTGTTAGCGACCTTAAAATGCCTGGCAAAACCGGTATTGATTTACTGCATTATTTGAACGAAAATAACCGTCAAATTCCGGTTATATTTTTGACTGGTTATGGCACACTGGAAACTTGTCAGGAAGCCGTTCGGGAAGGCGCGTTTGATTACATTCTTAAACCTATCGATGATAAAGACAAAGTGCTTTTTCCGTTGCGTCACGCTATTGAAAAATTCCGTCTCATCAAGAGTAATGAAGAATTAAAAATTGATATTTTGCGTATGGCTGAAGAGCATGAAAAATTATTGGACTCAATTTTAAATGATGCGCAGACTAAAGATAAAGTACAAGAGAAGATCAATTCAATTGTGCGCAAGTGGGAAACGAAGTAATTACTTATTAATAAAGAATAAAAGCAAAAAAAGACAGATAAAATATATCTGTCTTTTTTTAAATAAACGGAGAGGTAGGGATTCGGCGCCCTTCGGGTCGGCCACTCGCCTGCTAAGCAAAGGCTCCTACTCGTCGCCTTTAGCATGCTCTCTTCGAATCCTATATGATAAAACGGAGAGGTAGGGATTCGAACCCTAGAAAGCTTGCGCCTTAACGGTTTTCAAGACCGCCGCATTCAACCGCTCTGCCACCTCTCCGAAAAAAATTACGAAGTAATTTTTTGAGGATCTCGAACCTTTAGGTGAGAGATCTCAATCGAAAGTATCTCAATTATCCACATATACGAATTTTTGTCAAATATTTAGAAAATTTTGAATCTATAAATTTAATTTCCTATTTTTCTCATTTAGGTTAAAATACTAGTTAATTTAACTGGTTTGATGTGTATTGATTTTAATATTTTACAAGGAGGGTTTATGGAGGGGATGTGGAAAGAAATTTCAGTAGAAGCTGTCAAATTGGGATTGAATCTTTTGGCTGCCATTTTAATTTTTATTTTAGGGAAATGGGCGGCTAAAATTGTTTCAAAATTTTCTGAAGGGATGATGACAAAAGCCAAAGTTAATCATACGTTAGCATCATTCACAAAAAATATTGTTTATTATGGTCTTTTGATATTTGTGGCCATTGCCGCTCTTAATAAAGTCGGGATAGAAACAAATTCATTTGTCGCTTTGGTCGGCGCTGCCGGTTTAGCCGTTGGTTTTGCTTTACAAGGATCGTTAGCCAATTTCGCGGCGGGGGTTATGATCATATTTTTTCAACCCTTTCAAGTAGGCGATACGATTGAAGCGGCAGGTGCTATCGGGAAAGTTGAAGAGATCCAAATATTTAATACCGTCTTGCTAGGTGAGGGAAATAAGTTGATTATTATTCCAAATGGCAAATTAACGGCGGATAAAATTGTAGTCTCATTACCGCAAATGACTAAACCAGAGATTTAATGAATTTAAAGGCAGGAGTGTCGCGGAAGTTGATTTAAAAAATATTATATTTTTTAAAATGACTTGTCTAAATTTTAATATTTGAATACAATATAAAAAATAAACCTAAATCTATATTTGATTATCTTCATGACAAAAAAACCTTTTTCTATTTCTAAATCGATCGAAGATGAATCTTTGATCCGAAAATTTTCGGTCATATTTTTAGTCATTTCATTACTGCCGACTTTAGTCCTTTTTTATTTTTATACCCAGTTATCTGGGACCGGTTCCATTCAAGTATCCGTTAAAAGTTTAAATTTCGCTCTGACTTTTATTGTTCTCGGCGTTTTATTGGGTTATGGCACCATGCGGAGGATTATTAAAAATTTAATTGATTTAGTTACGTCTAATAAAAAAATTTTAGAACGAATATTGAGTCCTCAAAAATTAAAGGAAATGGGCTCGTCTAAAAATGAAATATCCATACTCACGCATTCTTTTATTGCGATTACCAGTGAGTTAGAAGAAAATGTCCGCGAACTGCAGTTAGCTAAAAATACCATTTATGATGTGATGAATAAGGTCGCAAAAGGGATGGCGAATATGGATCAGATCGAGACTTTTTTAGATTTGATTCTGGAGACAGTCACAGAGGCGATGTCTGGTCAGAAGGGTTATATCGTCCGGCTTGAACTTGACAGTAGTTTTAAAATTCATTCCGCGCATGGTGTTGCCCAAGATATTAATATTGACCAATTATTATCTCCCGATGATATCACTTTTATTCGGGAAGTTTTAAAATCAAAAAAAGTCGATATTCGCACTAAAGATGATGTGGACTGGGCACAAAAATTTAAAAGCGGAATATTTGAATTGCCATTTATTTGCGCTCCTTTAGTTAAGAAGGATGATATTCTGGGAGTATTAATTGTTTCCGGCCGCAAGATGGCCAGGGATTTTGACGCTGACGAAGGAGATTTAATGGCTCATTTAGCCGCGCAAACGGCAATTGCGATAGAAAACTCAAGGTTAAATAAAGATATTGAACAAACGTATTTTGAAACTATTTCCGCTTTAGCTTTGGCGGTTGATGCTAAGGATCAATATTCTCGTGGGCATTTGGATCGGGTCGCTGATTGCGCGGATAAGATTGGCGTGCGTATGGGGCTTGAAGATAATGAGTTAAAACTTTTGCGAGATGCGGCGCGATTACATGATTTAGGAAAAATTGGTATTCCGGATGATGTATTGGGCAAAGGATCTCAATTAAGTGTAGAAGAATGGGTTATGATGCGTAAACATCCGGAAATTGGCGAAAGCATTATAAAGCCGGTTAGAACGTTATTACCTTTGTGTGATTTGATCCGGCACCATCATGAGAAGCTGGATGGTTCTGGATATCCGGATGGATTGAAAGGTAATGATGTCACGCCATTAGTCCGCATCATGGCTGTGGCAGATATTTACGACGCAGTAACGACTGACAGATCTTACCGGAAAAAAATAACCCCGCATGAGGCTTGCAATATTTTACGCAGTATGGGCAGTCAGCTAGATCAGGATGTCGTAGACATTTTGGCCGAGATTGTCGAGGAATAAACTATATTTGAAATTGTCATTATTTTGTATTAAGATCTCTCACCTGACGGTTCGAGATCCTCACCATTCTCGGATGGATGATAGAGGTTTAATTTATTGAAGTCGGAGAGGTGTCTGAGTGGTTGGCCGTTGATAATTTTGATGCGGCACCAGGCAATAATTGAAACGGTTCGCACACGATTAGGTGTGAATAAATGCTAATATTTTTTTTGGAGAGGTGTCTGAGTGGTTGAAGGTGGCGGCCTCGAAAGTCGCTGTTTCGCATTGCGGAACCCAGGGTTCGAATCCCTGCCTCTCCGTTTAAATTTAATCAGTCAAGGGATGAGAACCCAAAAGGGGTGTGTCAGGGGAAAGCCTGTTTCCCCTGTTCTCTAGAGGGGTGACAGCGAAGCGCCAGAGGGGGTATGGCCCCCTATGGAGAGGATGAGCGACTAGCGAAGACGAGTTCGTTTCCCTGCCTCTCCGTTTAAATTTAATCAGTCAAGGGATGAGAACCCAAAAGGGGTGTGTCAGGGGAAAGCCTGTTTCCCCTGTTCTCTAGAGGGGTGACAGCGAAGCGCCAGAGGGGGTATGGCCCCCTATGGAGAGGATGAGCGACTAGCGAAGACGAGTTCGTTTCCCTGCCTCTCCGTTTAAATTTAATCAGTCAAGGGATGAAAATATTTATTTTTGTTAGTAATCATATAGATTAATGGGACAATAATTTCGTCTTATAAAATACCTGACATTAAACAGGAGGCAGACATGCGGCGAATCAAAAGCCTGTACATCTTTTGTTTAATTATGTGTATATTTACGTTTGCGGGTTGTACAAATAAATCTGCTTCAAAAAAACCTATCAAAATCTCCCTGAATGTTTGGCCTGGATATGCCATTGCTTACCTTGCCCAGGAGAAGGGTATTTTTAAAAAAAACAATGTTGCAGTAGAATTGGTTTTAAAGGAATCCACAGCTGAATCTCTCGCTTTGTTTACTGACGGAGATGCTGACGGATGTTTGGATATTTTTATGGACGCGATTATGATTAACGCGAAAGGGATTCCGGCTATAATTGTTTCCCTGATAGATTATTCTACAAGCGGTGATGTTATTATAGGCAGACCGGAAATCCAGTCGTTATCTGAGCTTAAAGGGAAAACTGTGAGTTTTGAAGGGGTGAATACTTTCTCGCATATATTTGTCGTAAACGCGCTTGAAAAAGCGGGTGTCGAGGAAGATGATCTTAAATTTGAAAATATTAATGCCCATGATGTCTTGTCCGCGTTGGATGAAAAAAGGATTGACGCGGGACACACCTGGGAGCCCACCAAATCACGCGCATTAAAAAAAGGATATAAGATATTAGCCAAAGCGGGCGATTATCCCGGCATGATCACCGATGTTTTACTTTTTACACCGACAATGATAAAGGAGCGGCCCGAGGATATTCAGGCTATTATAAAATCATTGTTTGAGGCTCAGGATTATTTAAATAGTCACAAAGAGGAATCAATTTTGATTATGGCTGACAAAATGAAAATGTCCAAGGAAGAAATGATCGCGGGATTGGAAGGATTGTATCAGCTGGATTTAAAAGAAAATATGACTTTGTTAACAACAAAAATTACCACGTTGGATGCTGCGGGAAAATTGATCATGGAATTTTATCTTAACCATGGACAGCTTTCGAAAATCATCGATATTAAGAATATTGTTGAGCGAAAATTTATCGTGGAGTTGTCAAAATGAAATTAATGTTGAAATTGGCATTCACCATAATTGCCATATCTTTGGTTGCGCTGTGTCTGATCTTCTTTTTCACATGGACTGCCAATGTTAAAACCCTGGAGACGAAGACCAAAGATGATTTAGAGGAACTCGCGTTTCATGCTCTGGATAAAATAGACCGTAATTTTTTTGAACGCTCAGGCGATATCCGGATATTGGCAAATGATCCGGTTATCATTTCCCGGGATTCGACTCCGCAACAGATTACTGAACGCCTTATTGCTTATCGGAATACGTATAAAATGTATGTTTCTTTAAGTTTTTTTGATTTGAACCGCGTTAGGATTGCGGATACCTCCGGATTAAGACTGGGAATGCAGGATGTAAAAAATAAGTATTGGGATGATGTTTTGCAAGGCCAATTGAGCATAGCCTCGGATATTGAGGTTTCGGCATCGTTAGGTTCGAATGTTATATTTTTTGCTTCACCCGTCAGAGACAAGAACGGACAGCTTTTTGGGGTCGTAACAGCCAGGATGGCAGTGGACAGATTGTATGAGATAGTAGGCGACATCAGTATTTCAAAGCAAGTCAAAGAAACCGTCCGTATAGATCTGGTTGATAAAGAAGGCAAACTTATTTATTCTAGCCACAACCGCAAAGGGATATTGCGAGATAATTTATCAGATTGGGGAGAGGATGTCAGGGATTTTCAAGGAAAAAATTCAGGCTTTAAATCGCCTCATAAAAATCCTGGAGGCGAAGAATCTATTTCTGTTTTTTATCGTGAACAAGGATATCTTGATTTTCAAGGGAATGATTGGATATTAATAGTCCATATTCCTACGCGAGTTGTTTTTGCTTCGGTGGTTGATTTAAGAAATAAATGGCTTCTCGTGATCATTCCTTTTGCCTTGCTGGCTGTCATCATTTCTATAATTTTGGCTATCCGATATTCCAAACCATTAACAAAATTGAGAGATGCTGCCAATGAAGTTGGCAGCGGGAATTTGAATGTCAGGGTTAATATAAAATCGTATGATGAGATTGGAGATTTGGTTAATGTTTTTAACCGGATGGTCAGTAATCTTCAAGAGAACATGACTTCAATCGGAAGACTTGAACAAGAGATGGATCAGCGTAAGAAAATTGAAATCGCTCTCAAAGAAAGTGAAGAATGGTTTTCAACGACTTTAAAAAGTATTGGCGACGCGGTTATTGCTACGGACGAAAAAGGACGCGTAAAATTTATTAATTATGTAGCAGAGCAATTGACGGGTTGGAAATATAACGAAGCTGTTGGGAAATCTTTGGACGAAATTTTTCATATTGTTAATGAACAAACAAGGGAAGTTGTTGAAAATCCGGTTGTGAAGGTACTCAGGGATGGCGGAGTGGTGGGTTTGGCTAACCACACGGTTTTAATTTCCAAAGAAGGGAAAGAGGTTCCGCTGGCTGACAGCGGTGCGCCTATTAGAAATACCGCGGGAGAAATTATTGGAGTTGTTCTCGTTTTTCAGGATGTTACTGAGCGTAAACAGGCCGAAGACGCGCTGCAGGAGAGCGAGCAACAATTTATGGATGTTTTGTATGCTTCCCAGGATGCCATTCTTTTGATTGATAGCGAGCAATTTGTTGATTGCAATGAAGCTACCGCCCGAATGCTTGGATACGTCAACCGTGCTGAGCTTTTAATGACCCACCCATCGAAACTGTCCCCGCCTATACAGCCGGATGGACAAAATTCTTTTGGGAAAGCTAATGAGATGATGCGGATTGCTCATGAAAAAGGGTTTAATCGGTTTGAATGGGTACATCGAAAAGCAAATGGATCAGATTTTCCGGTTGAAGTGTCTCTGACTCCTGTCTTGGTTAAAGGAAAGAGTGTTCTTCATTGCGTATGGCGCGATATCTCTGAGCTGAAATTGGCAGAGACAGAATTGGCCCGGTACCAGGAGCATCTTGAAGATATCGTCAAGGAACGCACCGAACTTTTACAGGTGAGTGAGGAACGTTATCGTCATATCGCCTCAGCGATTACGGATTACATTTATACAGTTCTTATTGAGAATGGAAGACCCGTACGGACGATTTATAATCCAGCATGTTTAGTGGTCACGGGATATTCTGCGGATGAATTCCGGGAAGATCCTATGCTTTGGATTAAGGTTGTCGTTGAAGAAGATCAGCCGCTAGTTGCAAAACAGATTGAAGAGATTTTAACTGGCAAAAGGGATGTTAAACCTATCGAGCACCGTATGATCCATAAGGATGGCCGTATTTGCTGGGTGAAAAATACGATTGTTCTTCATCATGATACGCGCGGCTGCCTGGATTCTTACGATGGCCTTATTAGTGATATCACGGCTAGAAGAGAAGCAGAAAAAATTCTTGAGGATCAAAAAAGAGCGCTCGATGAACACGCGATTGTATCAAAGGCAGATGCTCGCGGGCACATCACTTATGTGAATGATAAGTTTTGTGAAATTTCACAATATTCCCGGGAGGAACTCATTGGAAAGGATCATCGGATTATCAATTCCGGATATCACCCGAAAGTGTTTTTTGAGAATTTATGGCGCACAATTAAAAGCGGAAAAGTTTGGCAAGGCAAGATTCGTAACCGGGCCCAGGATGGAAGTTTTTACTGGGTTCAATCAACGATAGTGCCGGTTTTGGATGAAGGAGGTGCCGTTAAAGAATATATTAGTGCCAGAACAGATATTACTCAGAGTGTAGAAAATGAGGAACGTCTGGAAAGGGCGATGCTGGTCAAGTCGAACTTTGTTTCTACAGTTTCTCATGAACTGCGTACTCCCTTGGCATCCATCAAATCATCTATTGACATTTTGGATACTGAGGCGCCTGGAAAACTTAATGAGGATCAGAAAATTTTTATTGTTCGGGTGAAATCTAATATTGATCGTCTAGCACGGCTTATTAATGATGTGCTTGATCTTTCCAAATTGGAGTCAGGCAAGATGATCATTAATTTGGTACCTTTTCATCCCGAAGAAGTGGTCAGAGACGTTATTGAGATGCAGAAATCGGTTATCAAAAATAAAGCAGTCACTTTAGAGATAAAAAGTGAAAAAGGTTTGCCAGCGCTTTCCGCGGATAAAGACCGGGTGATCCAGGTTCTTAATAATTTGATTAGTAATGCGTTAAAATTTACTCATGAGGGGAACATAACTGTTTCTGTCTCTTGCTTTGATCGAAAATTGATGACATTTTGTGTTCGCGATACGGGCATGGGAATCAAGGAAGAAGATTTGCCCAAGTTGTTTCAAAAATTCCAGCAAGTGGGGGGCGCGAGCCAGCAAGTGAGCGGGACAGGGCTGGGGCTGGCGATCTGTAAAGAAATCGTTGAGAGGCACAATGGCCGGATCTGGGTTGAATCACAGTTTGGAAAAGGGAGCGCGTTTTTCTTTACTGTGCCAGTAAAACATGATAAACGTATTTTAGTCGTCGATGATGATCCAGTTATTTCTAAATTGATTAGAAGCCTTCTTGAGAAAACGGAGAAATATGAAATTGAATCGGTTACTGATGGATTTTTAGCCGGTCAGAAATATTTGGAGTTTGATCCGCATATTATTATTCTCGATGTTGGATTGCCGGGATTGAATGGGCTTGAGGTTTGTGCCAGGATTAAGAAAGACCCTAACACCATGCATACGAAAATTATGATGTTTTCTAGTTTCACCGAAGATTTGGAAAAAAAGTGTTGGGATGTGGGCGCGGATGACATTTTAAATAAACCTTTGGATCAAGAAGAATTGTTTTTAAAAATCAGCAAACTTATCGAATAACGGAAGGATAGGAATATGAAAGCAAAAATACTTATTATTGATGATGAATTGGATTTGCGCGAGAATTTGAAGTATGTTTTTCTGATGAAAGGTTATGAGGTTGAACTGGCTGAGAATGGAGTTCAAGGATTAAAAAAATTAGAAACTTTTAGCCCAGACTTGATTGTATTAGACCTTAACATGCCTCAGATGGGCGGTATTGAATTTTATCAAAAAATTTGTGATCAAGATATTCCCAAGTATCCGGTTTTTGTGCTGACCGCCAGAGCGAATATGGAACAATTTTTTAGGGATTTTAATGTGGACGGATTTATGGCCAAGCCATTTGAAATTCCGGATTTGCTGAATGAGGTGAGCGCCATCTTAGATAAAAAATTGGGTAAAACTGAGGATCATGTATCTAAAGGAGGCGGAAATAAGAACGTTTTTATCGTGGAAAATAATGAAGTTTTTTCAGCCAAAGTGGGGGCTGCTTTCCTGATGAAAGGGTTTACGGTAAACTTGGCAAAAACGGGTACTGAGGCGATTGAGCGAATTTCCCAAGTTGTTCCTGAGGTAGCTTGCGTGAAAATGAATTTGTCGGATATTTCCGGAGAAATGGTCATTGCCAAACTAAAGCGTATGGCCAAGACCTCGCGGGTGAAATTTATATTGTTTGATATAGGTATCGCGGATAATGAAATGGTAACAAATATGATTCAACATAAATTCGGCGTTGATAAATTTGCGATTGTGTCTTCGGAGAAAGATTTAATTGATGCGGTTGAAACACTTTAAATATTGTGGTGTTATTATACAAAACAAAAATTGACAAACATAAAAGATTAAGATAAATTAATCACACTATTCTATAAATCACGTGGCTTATATTTATATGCAGCTGGGTCAATCAAATTTTAGAGTTCTGGTCATTATTCCGTTGATCGTACTTTTCACCTCAACGGCTTTTTCTGCCGAAGTGTATTATTTAGGAAGTAATTCTTCGCGTTCTTCATCTGCTGTCAATCCGGGTTTTTCTGCAAAACAAAGAGTTAATGATTTATTTAAATCATTATATTCTGTCCAAAAAAATAATAATTCTTCAGGTTATATTGGCGGAAATTTTAGCCAGTCTGTTTCGTGGAACAATTTCAATTTAACTTGGCCGTTTCATATGCCAGGTTTAAAAGGTTTTGAGAAAAATGGTTCTGCGCAGATTCAACTTTCAGCATCCACATTCGAAAGTTTAAATACTGCTCCTACAGGCGGATATGGCGCCAGTGGGACTATACCTGCCGATGCCGATGGAGTAGGAAAAGTATTTGTTTTTATTACGAAAGAAGGCTATTACGGTAAACTTAAGACCACGGCTAATCCAGGTGCCGCGAATACCGCTGATCCAGTTATTTTTGATTATGTGGTACAGACCAATGGTACAACAAATCTGGCTACACAATAATTTTTTTTAATCAAAGTATTGTCCAAAATTTAATCTGCATAGATCAGGCTGCCTAGATTTTTATCTAATTTTTTATCTTATATTTTACAATTATGTTATAGTAAAAATTCAAATCCAAGCTTAACCAAGGAATAATCATGTTAAATTTTAATGTTGATAAGGAAAATTGTATTAAGTGTGGAGTCTGTGTATCAGATTGCCCAGCGATGATTATTAATATGACGGATAATGGCCCAATTATTCTTCCTGAGAAAGAAAATAATTGTTTTAAATGTCAGCATTGTCTTGCTGTGTGTCCGGTCGGAGCTATTGCTATTTTGGGCGTTCAGCCGCGGGAAAGCCATCCTTTAACTGGAGAGTTGCCATCATCGGAGCAGATGGAAATGCTGATTAAAGGTCGCCGTTCAATCCGTAAGTATAAAGACGAAAATTTAGATCCTAAATTGATTCAGCGTCTTTTGGATACGGCCTGGTATGCGCCGACTGGAAAGAATACCAAACAAGTTCAGCTCACTGTGGTTGATGATCGTGAAGTGATGAATCAATTTCGAAATAAAGCTATGACAGCTCTGTCCCGTCTCACCAAAGAGGGAAAACTACCAGCAGGTTTGGAATTTTTTGCGGATATGGTGAATGCTTGGGAAAAGAATCATGTGGATGTGATTTTCCGTGGCGCACCGCATATGTTGATTGCTTCAGCACCAAAAAATGGAGTTTCACCGTTTCCAGATTGCATCATTGCGCTTTCTTACTTTGAACTTTTTGCGCAAAGTTTGGGTATAGGAACTATTTGGTCAGGATTGGCGAGATGGACCATCGCGGAACTTGTTCCTGAGCTTCGTAAAGATTTGGGAATCCCGGATGATCATATCATCGGGTTAGTCATGCCTTTTGGAAAACCAGCTGTCAAATATTTCCGATGTGTCCAGCATAAAACTCCTCATATTGTCAAAGTATCTAGAATTCAATAATTTTATTAAAGGTTTATAAATGAATAAAATAGAGTCGGAACAATATAATAAAATTTGTGAAGCCAATTTGATTTTTTATAAGCAGACCGCTGATCAATATGAGTCCACTGAAACGTGTTTGGTAGATAAAAAAGTTCAAGCTGGTTTGCAAAAGGATTTGGAAAATATTGTAGGATTTTTAAGGCAAAATAAAACCAAGGATGTTTATACGGTTTTAGACGCCTGCGGTGGATCTGGTAACGTGGCAACAAAATTGGTGCGGATGAAAAATCTCAATGTGACGTTGTGTGATCAGAGTCAGGAGTTAATTAATATTTTTTTGAAGAAAATAGCGGGACAAAATGTTATCTGTCAAGTCGTTAACACCGAAATTTCTACACATCTATCCCTTGCTCCGCAAAAATACGATTTAATTGTTTTTTCGTCAGCTCTTCATCATTTAGAGAATTATGAAGCGGTTTTAAAACTGGCAGCTGATTGTTTAGCAGACCACGGATTTATTTTTACTGCCTTTGATCCTATTCAGTGGAAAGGGCCTGCGCGTCTGATTATGCGTTTGGATTATTTAACGTTTAAACTTCTTCATCATTCCAAAGATGTTATTCCTGCGGTTCGTCGAAAGATTGGGCAGTGCTTAACCAAATTTTCAAAGCGATTGCCAGCCAAAGATCAAGTGAATTGGGGAGAAATAGCTGAATACCATGTGGATAAAGGGATCAATGATTTTGAATTGGTTCGTGCTATGGAGCAGAAACTATTAACAACGGTTTGGCATCGCCGGGAGACAAAGGCCAGGTATTTTATTTTTGAATTATTATTAAAATGCTGTGGGTGCAAGACGAATTTTACCCTGTTATTACAAAAAAAACCATGCTAAAAATTTTAAGTCAGATTGAGGAAGGAATTCGGGCTTATCATATTCTTGAAGAAGGCGACCGTATTCTGGCCGCTATATCTGGAGGGAAAGACAGCTTAACCATGCTGCATTTTCTTAAGCAAATTCAGGCCTCTTCCAAAGTCCATTTTGATTTATCCGCAGTTCATATTAAGACGGATTTCCATTGCGGTTCCTGCGTTCACCGGGAAATGTTAAAAGATGTTTTTGAGCGTTTAGATGTTCCTTATGTCATCAAAGATATTAAGGTTTTGGATGAACAAAAACAGACGAATTGCTTCTGGTGTTCCTGGTGCCGTAGAAAATGCTTATTTGAGACGGCGCGCGAGTTGGGGTGTAATAAGATTGCTTTTGGCCACCATAAAGATGATATCGTTGAGACTGTTCTTTTAAATTTATTTTTTAAAGGCGAGATTTCAACGATGACTCCGAATCAGGAAATGTTTAAAGGTGAGATTCGATTGATCCGGCCGCTATGCCTGGTAGATGAGGCCTTGATCAAACAATTTGCGCAGGAAAACAATTTTCCTCATCAAATGTGCCGCTGTCCATATGGTGCTGTTTCACAAAGAAAAACCATGAAATCGATTATTGATGATTTTTCTAATAATTTTCCAACGATTGATGTGCGAAATAATATTTTTAAAAGTTTATCAAATATTAAAATGTAGAGAAGGGAGAAAAAAGAAGATAGACAAGAGATATTATCTATCTTCTAATTTTCTTTTTAATAATTAACCAGCTGAAATGGCGTTGACTGGGCAAACTGTAGAACAGACTCCGCAATCAATACACTTCGCGGGATCGATTTTATAAGGAGTGCCTTCTGAAATAGCTTCAACAGGACATTCAGGTTTGCAAGTTCCGCATGCGACACAAGTATCACTAATTTTATAGGCCATTTGAACCCCCTTGGTAGTGGTTTGAAAAATTTTGATTATTTTAGCATACGCGTTATATAATACAAGAAAAAAGCCTAAAAAAGCCACAAAAAAGTCATAGAAAGGCAGTTATGAATTTCAAACTCGCGTTTTTGGTTTTACCAATAGTATTTTTAGGCGCCAGCATGAGTGATGCCAAAAAAAGTGTGAGTACAGTTTTGGATAATAAGAAGTCAATTTCGGTTAAACGCAGTCAGGGTATTTGTTATTCAGAAAAAGCAGGCGTATCATTTAAATGCAAAAATTCTTGGAATTTAACGGTTATGGATGGTGCCAATTTGTTTAATAGTAAAGAAATGCCGCATTTAACAGTTTCCGTCTCAACTATGGTGGTTGATTTTACAGTTTTGGAAGAGTTGGACCATGGATTTTTACATTCCACCGGATTATATAGTGATAATTTTCAAAGAGAACATGTTATGTGCGCAGGACGTCCGGCATTAAAAATTAAGGCTTACGCTAAAGATAATCCCCATATGCGTTATGTAGGGCTATTTTTCTTAAAAAATAAAGAATTGACCAGCATATTGTTTTCCGTATATCCAGAAAAAAAATATTGGGATCAATATCAATTTACAATTAAAGAGATGATTGATAGTTTAAATTTTATCGGATCTAATAAATGAAATTGCAATATCAGGTCATTATAGTGGGCGGTGGTCCAGCAGGAATGATGGCCGCTATTCGTGCGGCTGAACGAAATTTTTCAGTCCTATTAATCGAAAAAAATGATCAATTAGGTCGAAAACTTTTAATAACCGGTCATGGAAAATGTAATTTTACTCACACGGGAGACCTTAATTATTTTTTATCTCAATATGTCCCCAACGGAAAAGTTTTGCGGGAGGCTTTAACAACATTTTCCAATGATGATTTAATCCAATATTTTAAAAAGTCTGATATTCCTTCCTATACCGATGAGGGCGGCCGTTTTTTTCCTAAGACTGACAGCGCGCAATCTTTACTCGACGTTTTGCGTCGGGCCATTCAAAAACTTAAAATAAAAGTCTTATTTTCAACTCAGGTTATTGAGTTGATGGTTAAAAATCAGAAAATTTATGGTGTTCGGTTAAATGAAGGGACTGAGATTTTAGGCGATCATGTCGTTATTTCTACTGGCGGAAGATCATATCCTGCAACAGGATCTTCGGGAGATGGTTATCATCTGGCGCGTTCAATGGGACACACCGTTTCTGATGCGAAACCTGCTTTGGTTTCATTTAAATTGTTGGGGAATATTCCTGCGTTATTAGAAGGGATATCCCTTCCTGATATTGTTCTAAAATTCAGGATGGATAAAAAGTTTTGGCAAGAAAGGGGCGCGATCATTTTTACCGCTAAAGGTATATCCGGTCCTGCTGTTTTGAATCTTTCGCTTGTCACTACAGATTATTTTCCTTCAGCTAATCCTATTTTTTTACACATGGATTTGGTTCCTAATTCAACGGAAGAACTTTTAAATGTTGAATTAACAAATATTTTTCTTACACATGGCAAGGCACAAATAAAGACTGTTCTAGCCGAATATGTTCCTATGCGTTTGTGTGAAGAATTTTTGCGTTCTTTAAATATTGATCCTTTACAAAAAACAGCCCAAGTGACAAAAAAACAAAAATTTTTGATTGTTGAAAAATTAAAAGATTGGCCATTTCAAATTTTAGCAATGGGGCCATGGACCAATGCCATGATTACCAAGGGAGGAATTTTTGAAAAAGAAATTGATTTTAGAACCGGACAGTCAAAATTAGTAAATGGCCTTTACTTTGCAGGAGAAGTCATAGGTGTTTGCGGTAAAACCGGCGGGTTTAACCTCCAAATGGCCTTCTCCACAGGTTACCTGGTTGGAGAAAAAATTGTCTCTTTTTAAACTCTTGCGGAATTTTGATATTTATTCTATACTCTATATGTGTAATAGGACTAAAGGAGTACATGAATGGCTGATACGGACAATAGAAAAGATAAATATAATGCAATCGCTCCTATTCCCCAACAAACTTCCAAAACTATCCGCTGTCTTTTAATCGAAGATAATCCTATTGATTGCCGGCTTATTCAAGGTCTCCTAAAAAATTCTGTCTCTAACATTGACATAGTGTTTGAAGCTAATTTACAGACGGCTATGCGATTAGTTTTAGAACAAAATTTTGATATTATTTTATTAGACCTTATGCTCCCGGATAGTAGCGGCATTGATACATTGAAAAAGATTGTGACTTTGGTTCCGCGTATTCCGGTTATTGTGTTAACTGGTCTTAATGATGAGCATATCGCGTTAAAAGCAATGCGTTTTGGCGCGCAAGATTATATTGTTAAAGGACAGTTTACTGGACGTATTCTCGAGAGAGCGGTTCAATACGCCATTGAGCGCAAGAGAGCCCAAGGGAAGTTATCTGATTTTCAAAATTTTGCTGAAGTCGCGGGATATGGCTTTAGTATGTCAGATGCGGAAGGCCGGATCTTGTATGCTAATCAGGCTTATTGCAAAATGCTTGAGGAAGATTTAGAAGAAGATTTGATCGGACGTAATTTTTTTGAGTATTATCCTGTTGAAAAGCAAGCCTATGTCAAAAATGTCCTCATGCCGCAAGCCTTCAAAACTGGTCAATGGGCGGGAGAAATTGATTTAAAAAGCCGCCGCGGCGTTTTGTTTTCCGTTATTCAAAATATTGTTGTTGTTAATGATCGCCACGGTCAGCCTTTATATATCGGTAACGTCTGTATTGATATTTCTGAACGCAAAAAAATTGAACAAAAGCTTTTAACCAGCGAAAAAAAATATCGCGAATTATATGAGACCATGGTTTCCGCTATGGCCCAGCATAAAATTGTTTTGGATGCGACCGGTAACCCGGTTGATTACGTTTTTATTGATGTGAATCCGGCTTTTGAAAAAATGACCGGGTTAAAAAAAGAAGACATTGTTAATCGGTCAGTGACTGAAGTTTTTCCTAATATTAACAAATCATCTTTTGATTGGATTGGGGTTTATGGAGAAGTCGCTTTAGGGGGAAATCCTCGTCAACTTGAACAATATTTTGAACCTTTCCAAAAATGGTTTTCCATTTTAGTATACAGCCCTCAAAAGGGATCATTTATTACTTTATTTTCAGATATTACGGAACAAAAGCTCATACAAAAAGAGTTAAGGAATTCAGAACAACGATATCATGGCTTGTTTGAAGGCATCATGGACGGGGTCATTATTATGGATGAAAACAGTTTGATTATTGAAGCTAATCCTGCGTATCTGAAAATGCTGGGCTATGAATTAAATGATATCCGAGGGAAAAGCGTTGAAGATTTAACTCCCGCTAAGTGGCATCAATGGGAAAGAGAAGAAGTTTTTAAAGATCAACTTTTGGATCGGGGTTTTTCAGAAGCTTATCAAAAAGAATATATACGTAAAGATGGCGCCATTATTCCGGTTGAGCTACGGGCTTATGCTATTCGTAATGAAGATAATGAAACAATAGGATTCTGGGCCATTGTCAGAGATTTGACGGATCAAAAGCGTTCTGACGAAAAAATGAAAAAATTATTTTTTTATGACCGGTTAACTGGTTTACCTAACCGTATGTTGGCGATAGATCGTGTTTCGCAAGTTATTGCCCGTCTAAAACGCGATGTGGGTAAAATGGTGGCAGTATTAGTGATTGATCTTGATCAATTTAAATTAGTGAATGATACATTAGGGCATTTTTGTGGTGACCAATTGTTAATTGAAGCATCACAGCGGTTACAAAGTATAGTCCGGGAAAGCGATACCGTCGCGCGTTTGGGCGGAGATGAATTTTTATTGGTTTTACCGGAAATCGATGATGAAGAACATGCTGTTATTGTGGCACAAAAAATATTGGACGCTTTTGCTCAGCCTTTCGAATTGGAAAAACGCGAAGTATTTGTGTCGGCCAGTATTGGAATAGCTGCTTATCCAAATGATGGCATAAATTCAACGGAATTGCTGAAGAACGCGGATGCGGCTATGTTCAAAGCCAAGGAGGACAGCCGTAACACATTTAAATTTTTTGCTCCACAAATGAATGAGAAAGCCAATGTCCGTCTGCGTATGGAAACTCGATTGCGTAGGGCCATAGATCAAAATAATTTAATCTTACACTATCAGCCTATTTATGATATTAATTCACGCAAATTAATCGGCGCGGAAGCATTGTTGCGTTGGAATGATCCGGAATTAGGACTAGTCATGCCAAATGATTTTATTCCTTTGGCTGAGGAAACTGGCTTAATTGTTCCGATTGGAGAGTGGGTTTTAAACCAGGCTTGTTTACAAGCGAGAAAATGGAGTCAATGGTTTGAAATGCCTTTTAAAATTTCTGTCAATGTTTCTTATAGGCAATTCGTAGGCAGTGATTTCGCGAAAATTGTGGCTGATGCGTTAAAGCATTCTGGTTTGAATGCGAATCAGTTGGAATTAGAAATAACCGAACGTTTATTGCTCCAGAATCCTGAGGCAGTTGGAAAAATTTTGCATCGTATAGTTGATACGGGGGTGAATTTAGCTATCGATGATTTTGGTACGGGATATTCCAGTCTTCATTATTTGAAAAAATACCCATTTCATACCTTAAAAATTGATCGTTCATTTATCGTTGATATGAAAATTGATTCTTCTGATGTCGCGCTTCCATCCGCTATTATTGCCCTTGCGCATACGTTGAATTTAATGGTGGTGGGAGAAGGTGTTGAAACAGAGGAACAATTGGAGTTTTTACGTTTTCAGGGTTGTGATTGGGCACAAGGATTTTTCTTCGCCAAGCCGGTTTCTGAAAAAGAATTTGAAGCCATCGCCAAATTAAAACACTTCTAATTGTAGCTTGCCGTTAATCAAAATAATTTTTCATAGCAATATTTTTACTTTATGATATTCTAGTTTTCAATAAATTTGATTAAATAATTATAAGTAATTTAAGATCTCTCACCTAACGGTTCGATATCCTCAAAAAATTACTTCGTAATTTTTTTCGGAGAGGGCCGTTAATCCGGATGTTGTTATAGAAACGGCACAAATCCCGGATATTTGATAAAAGTATTTTTAGGAGAGGTGGCAGAGCGGTTGAACGCGCACGCTTGGAAAGCGTGTGACTCGCAAGGGTCCCAGGGTTCGAATCCCTGCCTCTCCGTTTTAAATTTAATCAGCAAAGGGATGAGAACCCAAAAGGGGTTAGTAAGGGGAAAGCTTGTTTCCCCTTTTCTCTAGAGGGGTGACACCCCTGCCGTTTTGATTCGTAATCAAGAATACAAAACGAATCAGCAGGGGGCCAGAGGCTGAGTGACCCCCTATGGAGAGGATGAGCGAATAGCGAATCCGAGTTCGTTTCCCTGCTCTCCGTTTATTTTTATATCGTCCTTGATGAGAATTCTATAATCATCTATGAAACACAAAATTTTACCTGTCACAAAAAAAACTGATATCCCCAAAGAATACCGCGATAATCCTATTGGTTTATTGCTGGAATATCATAATTTGAACCGTGAATTTGACGCTTATTTGCAGGCACGATTACTTATTGGCATGTGTATGGATAATCGTAAGCATTTGCATATGCCGGATAATTTTGCTTTTATCATCCGATCTGGAGGCGCAAATTTACGTTATAGTGAATTTAAAGTTTCGTATGCGATTTCTGTGGGCCAAGTTGAGCATATCGCGTTGATTGGACATAATCATTGCGGCATGGTTAATTTAGTCTCTCGTAAAGAAGAATTTATTAACGGCTTGGTTGAACGCGCGGGTTGGAGTAAGGACGCGGCGGAAGAACATTTCATGAATTTGGCATTGATGCATGAAATTGGTAATGAAATTGATTTTGTCATGAGCGAGACGAACAGACTGCGTAAAAGATATCCCAAAATTAAAGTGGCTCCCTTGTATTATCAAGTAGAAGATAATCAGTTATACTGCCTTTAGCTTCGATTATTTGGACCTTTTATTCCCATTGCTTTATTTCATTAAGAGTGTGATAATACGTCCGCTATTGAAGACTATTCCAGGGAGTGGTGTTCTAGCAACACTTTATGAATCTCACCAAAAATAATCCTAGTTATATCGTCTGTATCGGCGCGTCTGCCGGCGGACTGGAAGCATTGATTTCGTTTTTAAAATGCTTGCCTAAAACTACAAATATGGCGTATGTGCTGATTCAGCATCTGGAACCACAGCATAAAAGCGCGTTATCAGAGATTCTTTCCCGAGAAACAATTTTGAATGTCTGTGAAGCCAAGAATAATACAAAAGTCGAAGCAGGACATGTCTATGTTATTTCGCCTAATACTCTGCTGGCCATTTCAAAAGGGTTTTTAAAAATTACTTCCCGGATAAAACGCATTGATGGGAGATATTTACCCATTGATTATTTTATGACCTCCTTGGCTAAAGATCAAGGTCCTAAGGCTGTTGGTATTATTCTTTCAGGGACAGGATCAGATGGGACTCTCGGGGCTAAAGCGATTAAAGATCAGGGAGGTATGGTATTTGCGCAAAATAAAATAACGGCGCGGTATTTTGGGATGCCGGGAAGTGTTATAGCGGGCGGATTGGCGGATTTTGTGTTGCCGCCTGATAAGATGGGGAAAAAACTTTTGCGTTTGGAAACCCATGAATACATTTCATCTTTAAAACCAACTATTAAGAGTCCTGATGAATCAGATTATCTTAATCGGATCCTTGTGTTACTTCGTGATCGAACGGGTGTGGATTTTATTCATTATAAGAAAAATACGATTGGTCGTCGAATTGAACGAAGGATGCTCTTTCATAATCTTAAAAATCATGCGGATTATTATAACTATCTTAAAAAAAATCCGGTTGAAGTCGAAGCTTTGCGTCAGGATATTCTTATTCCCGTTACGTCTTTCTTCCGCGATCCTAAGCTATTCGCGGCAATTGCAAAAAAAGTGTTCCCACATATTACGCGTAAACGTTCCCCGCAAAATCCTCTTCGTTTATGGGTGACTGCCTGCTCTTCGGGGGAAGAGGTTTATTCTCTGGCTATATTCTTTTATGAGGCTATGGAAAAAAAGCAGATTAAGCCTTGCCTGCAGATTTTTGGGACGGATTTAAGTGAAATGCATATCAATAAAGCGCGCGCTGGTTTATATACCAAAGATATTTCTGACCATGTTTCCGCTGAACGTTTGCGGCGGTTTTTTGTGAAAACTGAGACAGGCTATAAAATTGCTAAACCTATACGGGAACTCTGTATATTTGCTAAGCATGACATAACCAGCGACCCGCCATTGTCTAATATGGATATGGTGAGTTGCCGGAACCTTCTTATTTATCTCGATTCATTTTTACAAAATAAAGCATTGTCAACGCTGCATTACGCGCTTAAACCCAATGGTTTTCTAATTCTGGGATCAGCGGAATCAGTCACGGCCGTGCCGAATCTTTTTACGGTGGTTGATCAAAAACAAAAAATTTATTTAAAAAATATTTTAAGTCGGAAAATTATACCTGATATGAAAAAGAAACCTATTATATTGAATGCCCCCAAGAACCGGAACGCGGCAAAAAAAAATTATCCTAAACTTAGTCCAAATAAGCCCAGTAAAGTGACTGATTTTAAAATGCAAGAATTCGATAAAATAATTTTAGGAGATACGAAGAAGGACATAGCGAAGTTAAAAAAAGAATTCGGCCGGACAGTGGAACGTTTGAACGCGGTGAATGAGGAAAAAGATACTTTTAACGAAGAGCTAAAGGCAGCGAATGAAGAAGTTCAATCCAGCAATGAAGAATTGCAAAGCATGAATGAGGAGCTGGAGACCTCTAAAGAAGAACTGCAATCGACCAACGAAGAATTGCTGACGCTTAATGAGGAATTGCAGAATAAAAATGGAGAGTTATTACGGCTTAACAGTGATTTGAGCAATGTTTTCGCCAGCACGAATATTCCTATTATTATCGTAGGTAATGATCTGTGTATCAAACGTTTTACACCGATGGCGCGAAAAGTGATGAACCTGATCGCGACGGATGTCGAGCGTCCGATCGGTGATATTAAACTCAACATTGATGTCCCTAATTTAGAAGAAATCCTGCGTGGCGTCATCGAAGATATGGTTCCTAAAGAATCAGAAGTTCAAGACAAAGAAGGGCGATGGTATTGCATGCGTCTGAGGCCGTACCGGACGTTGGATAACAAAATTGACGGAGCGGTCATGACCATGATCGATATTGATGTCATTAAGCGCAGTAATGAAAAAATAGAAAGCACTCTTAAATATACTCAGGCTATTATTGAAACCATGCGGGAACCTTTGGTCGTTTTGGATAAAGACGCCCGTATTTTATCCGCGAATAAATCTTTCTATGGCTTTTTTAAAACCACGTTAACTGAGACGGAAAATAAACTTTTATATGAGGTTGCGGGGCAGCATTGGGACAAACCAGAACTGCGGAAATTACTCGAGGATGTGTTACCGAAAAAAAGTCATTTTACGGATTTTGAAGTGACCATTGATTTTCCGAATATCGGCGTTAAAACCATAATTCTTGATGGTCAGCAGATTAAGATGCGCGGTCAAGAGCAACCCATGATCCTTCTGGTCATGGAAGATATCACAAAACGCAGAAAAGCGGAAGATGTTTTGAAACGTGATAGCGAAACTTTGGAAAAATTAGTTAAGGAACGAACTCAGGAAGCCATGGATCTGCAGATAAAACTGGCACGGGAGAAACATCTTTCTGATTTAGGAACCATGGCCGCTACGGTCGCGCATGAATTGCGCAATACTTTGGCAGGGATCAGTGTAGCCGCGTATAACATTAAGAAGAAGGTCAATGATCCCAAGGTTGAAGGGAATTTTAATGTTATTGATAAAAAAATATTAGAGGGTGATCATATTATTAATAATGTTTTATCGTATTCGAAAATTAAGATATCCCACTTAGGCGCAGTCAAAATCAATTATGTTCTTGAATTATGCATGACGGAATTACGTAACAAAGTCGTGAGCCATGGTGTATCCATTTATAACCAGACCAGTCTCACGAAGGATCTTTTTATTGAAGCGGACTCCATTCAAATTCGTGAAGTATTTTCAAATATTTTGAACAATGCCATTGACGCAGTTAAAAAAGATGTCGGTGTTATAGATATTGAATCAAAAATTAATAATTCTGACGTAACTATTGTCATAAAAGATAATGGTGAAGGGATTGATAAAGAAGATTTGAAGAAGGTTTTGAATCCTTTTTTCACGACCAAAGCAAATGGAACAGGGCTAGGGTTAGCCGTATGTAATCAGATTATTATGTTGCATGACGGTTCAATTGCGATTGAAAGTGAAAAAGGTAAAGGTACCATCGTACAGGTTAGATTGCCAATATATAGGAGTAAAACCGCAGAAAATGATGTTACGCCGTAAAAAGGGTTTGTTTTTATTTTTTCTTAGTTGTAATAAAACACCATTCTTGTATAATTTATAAAAATTATTTCAATCATGTTGAATTAATGAAGGGAGAACATTTATGCTTTCTTCCAAACAACATCGTTTTGGCTGGGTTCCGGATATTCCAGATTCACGGGACTTGTTGTATGCGGCGGTCAGCCCCGCGATTAAATTACCTGCCGTTGTTGATTTGCGGGAAAATTGTTCTATCGTCGAAGATCAGGGACGTTTAGGCAGTTGTACGGCGAACGCGCTGGCTGGCAATATTGAGTTTCTGGATAAGGATGCAGATCAAAAATATACGGATGTAAGCCGGTTATTCATTTATTACAACGAACGCGTGATCCGCGGTATGACGGCAACTGATTCCGGGGCCATGCTGCGGGATGGGATAAAAACTTTAGTTAAAAACGGGGTTTGTTCTGAAAAAATATGGCCATATGTGATTGAGCGTTTTACGGATAAACCAACCCAGAAATGTTATAATGAAGGGCTTAAACACCGGATTCTTTCCTATCATCGTATTCAGACTCTTAATGAAAAATTGATTTGTCTGGCTGATGGTTTTCCGTTTGTTCTTGGATTTACGGTTTATGAGAGTTTTCAATCTTTAGAGGTGGCTAAGACCGGGATTATGAATTTGCCTAAGAAAACCGAACGCGTTTTGGGTGGCCACGCGGTATTGGCTGTAGGTTATAACCTGAAAGATAAACGTTTCATCGTACGGAATTCCTGGGGAGACCAGTGGGGCCAGAAAGGATATTTCACCATGCCTTTCGATTACATGGAAACATTAGCACGGGATTTTTGGACGATACGTAAATAATAAAAATAGTATGTGGTATGTAGTATGTAGTGAAAAATACGTATAAAATAGCAAGGCATAACTAATTATTGAAATAAAAAACAGATTTGTTTTTTGCGCTTTTCCAGTAAAGAATTTTAACGATATATTATTTTTTCAAAAACAATTATATCTTTACTACATACGACATACTACATACGCATAATTGGATAAAAATATGGATTTAGAGAAACTTTGGGAAAAAGCGCTTAAGAATACGGAGATTATCCGCTCACGGATCCAGGGCATGTCAGCTTTGGCAGATACGCGGGTTCCTTATATTTTGCTTTCTGAATCGGAAGTCGATCAACACGATACAGTCATCCGTAAAGGGGAATTAATCGTACAGAAACCATCATTGGTTATTCCGCCGTTTAATCCGCAATTTAATGGTTTTGAATTTGAAAAGGATTTATCGGTCAATCAAAATTCTTTCGTTAATTTTTTGATTGTGCGGGGAATCAGCATGCCGTCTTTTCTTTACGACAATCAGGCTGGTTCACTGGATATTTGTGAAATCAGTTTGAGCAAAGCGATTAAGGATCAATTGACTGCATTACAGCAGAAAGAGGATGTGATGACCGGACTTATTGCTGGCCCGTCAGATTGTTGGCAAATGTCTTTAATTATTTTTATTTGCACACAAATTTTACGCAATACAGAAACAGATTTTCGGCATTTATTAGAGCAATATAGAAAAAGTGATAGAGGTGATAAAGGAAAAATCGATTGAATGGAAAAATAATTTAATAATTATTGAATACTTGATAATAAGGTAAGGATTTTTATGAAAATGATGCGCATTTTAAGTGTTATGTTATTTTTGATATTATTGTCAGGCGGATCCCAGGCGGCAGAATTAACAGCGACGAAATATACTTTGGATAATGGTTTAACAGTTTTAATTACTGAAGTTCCGACTAGCCCGGTTATTGCGGTTTATGGTTTAATTAAAACAGGATCTGCCCGGGAAGGGAAATTTCTTGGATGCGGTGTTTCGCACTTTGTGGAACATATGCTTTTTAAAGGGACAGATAAGCGCGGAGTAGGCGAAATTCCGGCCCAGGTTCAGGCCGCAGGCGGATCAATTAATGCGTCGACCGGTACTGATTACACGATGTTTACGATTAATGTTCCCAAAGATCAATTTGATTTGGGTTTGGATATTTTGTCCGATATGCTGATGCATCCTAAATTTGATCCAGTGGAATTGGAAAAAGAGCGGCTGGTTATTTTAAAAGAAATGGAATTATATGAAGATGAGCCTGACCATAGGCTCAACAAGCTTGTGTCTCAAAATGTGTATCTGAAGCATCCTTACCGTCATCCCATTATTGGTTATCCGGATTTATTCCGCAATGTTTCGCGTGACGATTTGGTTGAATATTTTAAATCCCGTTACTCGCCGAACAATACTATAATTTCCATTGCCGGGAATGTAAAAAAAGATGAAATTTTTCCGAAGATAAAAAAAATATTTGAAAGTTTTTCTCGCAAACCGGACTTAAGCATGGCCGTGCCGCAAGAACCGACACAAATCAGTAAACGTTTTTATGAAGAGGCATATCCGACGGACGTTACGCGCGTGTCTATGAGTTTTAGCGGGACCAGCATGAATGATGATGATATGGTGCCGCTGGATGTTTTAGCAAAAATACTGGGGCAAGGTGCCAGTTCGCGGTTGTATTTGGATGTTTATAAAAAACGTCAACTGGTTTATTCAATCGGAGCAAATGATTCTACGCCGGTTGACCGCGGCTCATTCGAGATTGAAGCTTCGCTCGATTATAAAAATATCCCGGCCTTGGCAGATGCGGTTTGGCAAAATATTCGTCAAATCCAATTACAAGGGGTAACAGCTAAAGAATTAGAAAAAGTTAAAAATAGCGTATTAAGTGAATACGTGTTTGATCATCAAACCGCCAGTTCTTTGGCTTATAGTCAAGCTATCGGGGAGGCTTTTTTAGCAGATCCTAATTATGACGCGTATTATATCCAATCCATTAAGCGTGTTACATTGGATGACATAAAGCGTGTGGCGCGAAAATATTTACAAGAAGATAAACTGACCGTTGTTATTTTAAAACCGCAAGAAATTCAAGCTGAGTCGAAAAAAGAAAAAAGTATGGTTAATGCGAAAAATGGCGAAATCGTAAAATTTGAACTTAAAAATGGAGTCAGGGTATTACTGCGGCAAGATAATGCGTTTCCTGTTGTATCGGTTCGCTTAGTTCTTAATGGAGGTTTGCGCCAAGAGACTGCTGATAATAACGGTATATTTTCACTATTAGCGTCAACATGGACGCGCGGCACCAAGAAAATGAAGCCTGATCAAATGGCTGAATTGCTTGAGTCCTCAGGAATTGGTTTAGGCGGCTTTTCAGGAAACAACAGTTTTGGGTTAAGCATGAGTTGTTTAAAAGAAAATTTTGATCAAGGTATGATTCTTTTCATGGATGCGCTCAGAAATCCACTTTTTTCTGATGAGGAAATTTCTAACACTAAAAAGAATATGCTGGAGGGTATTAGACGGCGCAAAGACGATATCATGACTGAGTCAGGTTTTACCCTGAAACAAAAACTATACGGATCACATCCGTACGGCATGGATCAATCAGGGACGGAGACGAGTATCCCGCGTTTAGACCGTAAAGCTTTACTGGCGCTTTATAAACAGTATGTTTATCCGTCCAATATGGTATTTTCCGTTTTCGGCGATATTGACGTTGATACAGTTAGAAAGAAAATTGAAACATTGTTTAGCGCGATTCCTGACCGGCCTGGGACAATTTGGCCTTCAGTCCCGGTAAAGGAAATAGCTGCACCGGTAGATTTTGTTTTAAATATGGATAAAAAACAAGCCTTGGTGTCGTTTGGTTTTATCGGTGTTGATTTCAAAAATAATGACCAATATAGTTTAAAAGTTTTAATGACGATATTGGGCTCATCCTTTGAAGGCCGCTTGTTTCAAAAAGTCCGGGAAAAACTCGGGCAGGCGTATCATGTCGGAGGATATTCCAGCCCAGGAGTAGACCGGGGACAATTGGTTATTTATTCTTTAACTTCGCCGGAAAAAGCGGCAGGCGTTAATAAGATCATGACCGATGAAATACTGGATATTCAAAAGGGAAACATCAGCGATAAAGAAATAAATGATGCTAAAGCGTATTTGAAAGGCACTTTCCAGGCAGGATTGGAGACGAATGACGCGTTAAATTTTATTGCTACTTTAGATGAACTTTACGGTTTAGGGTATGACAATTATACCAAATTCAGCGCTGAAATCGACGCCGTGACCAAAGATAAAGTCAAGGAAGCAGCCAACAAATATCTAGATCTTAATAAAAGAGTGATAATTACAACAATTCCCGTTGCGCAACGGTAAGGGATGTGTAAAATATTAAGTAACCGAGTAACCGAGTAACCGAGTAACCGAGTAACCGAGTAACAAAGTAACAGAGAAAAAGCGATTGGTGGAAAAGTGCAAGAGCAGTAAATAAGAAAAAATTAATTAATAAAATTAAGTAAATTTCATGTCGTAAATTAGGATTTTAAGCGAAATTATATTTTTAAATTTTTTATTATTAATGTTTTTAATTGTTTTTTGTTAGATTTATTTTTTCATTTTTTTTTGTGTTTTTACTCTGTCACTCGGTTACTAGGTTACTTTGTTACTATTTAAAAGGAGTCCCAGCTTGTACGAATTTGAATTGCGCCTTATTGAAGTTTTGGAAGGCAAATTAAATTTGATTCAAAAACAAAATGAACGTGAAGAAGTCGTTAGCGACGGTTTATTGCATCTTCTCAAGACAAATGAATTTCCGCAAAATAAAGCTTTAATCGAAAATAAAGATCAGCGTTTTAAATTTATTAAAGATTTTTTGAGCTACGGTGTAATCACGGAATTGATCTGCAATTATGATGTTGAAGACATCATTATTAATAATTTAAATCCCATCTATGTCCATCATAGTAAACGCGGATTTGTCGTCACGGATAAGCGTTTTAAGAACCGTCACGAATTAGATCTTTTCTTAAAAAAACTGCTTTTATTCGCCGGCGGGAAAAAAATGCGCCGCATTCTGGATATTGAACTGCCGAATTTGGAAGGTCGCGTCAACATTGCCATATCCGCTTTTGGCCCGCAAATTACTATTGCCCGTGCTAAAACCACTCCGCTGAGTATTATTGAACTGATTCGGGCCGGCACCTTAACGCATGAAGTGGCAGGTCAATTATGGTTTTATATTGAAGGTCTCAATATCCGTCCGGCAAATATTATTATTGCCGGAGGCCCGGGCGTGGGAAAAACTACTTTATTAAATTCTTTGTTATGTTTTATCCCGGATACTCACCGTACTGTCGTTATCGAAGATACTTTAGAATTAAATACTTTTATGGATGAAAGTTGTTCGCGTCTGGAAAGCGATGAAGGCGTGTCTTTGGCTGATTTGGTCAAAAATAGTTTGCGCATGCGCCCCGAACGCATTATTGTCGGTGAGGTGCGCGGGGAAGAGGCCAAAGATATGGTGACGGCGTGTAATATCGGAAAATATTGCATGGGAACGATCCACGCGTTAACCGCGCGGGAAGCTATTATCCGTTTGCAAAATGAACCCATGAATATTCCAGAAATGCTGGTCAATTTGATAGATGTTTTTGTGATTATGAAACGATATCACGTAAAAGAAAAATTGTTTCGTGTGATCGATGAAGTCAGCGAGACCAGCGGCATGGAACAAGTTAAAATACTTTTATCACAGGTGTTTAAATACGATTATGATCAGAAAACCGTAGTGTCCCGCAACCCGAGCACTGTATACCGGGATAAATTGGCGGAACAATCCGGCTTAACTCCTAAAGACATTATGCTGGAGATTAAATTGCGAAAATTTCTTATGGAAGAAATGGATCGTCGTGATATGTCTACCCTAAAAGAAATCACTACGTTTTGCCGTTTATACAGCCGCGACCCTCACCGCGCCATTGACTCGTTAAAGATTGACATGGAAAAAACCAAATATTTCCATGAGATCATTTCAAAACGGTGTTAAGGCCCAAAATAACTTATAAAAAATTTCCCTAGAAATACCGGAAAGATTCTTATGAAAGAACTTCTTAAAACTTATTTTGGTTATGATCAATTCCGCCCGCTCCAGGAAGACATTATTAACGATGTTCTGTCAGGTAAAGATGTTTTTGTTTTAATGCCGACCGGAGGAGGGAAATCACTGTGCTATCAATTGCCTGCCATAAAATTAGACGGAGTGACACTGGTTATCTCCCCTTTAATTTCATTGATGAAAGATCAGGTGGATGGATTGAATGCGAACGGAATTTCCGCTGCTTATATTAATTCTTCTTTATCATATCCGGAAATCAAAGCCATTGAGCAGGACATTTTAGAGCACAAAATTAAATTAATTTATGTCGCGCCGGAACGCTTATTCCTGGATTCTTTCCAGCGCATTTTATCGCAGATCAAAATCAGTTTAATCGCGGTGGATGAGGCGCATTGTATTTCCGAGTGGGGCCATGATTTTAGAAAAGAATACCGGAATCTTCAATGCCTGAAAGAAAAATATCCTGCTATTCCCATTATCGCATTGACGGCAACTGCTACTTTACGCGTGAGGGAAGATATTCTCAACCAGTTATCGTTAGATAAACCACAAAAATATGTTTCCAGTTTTGACCGGAAAAATTTGGAACTGATCGTTGAGAGAAAACAGGCTACATTTGAGAAATTGGTCACGCTTTTAAAAGCGCATAAAAATGGTTCTGCCATAGTTTATTGTTTTTCCCAAAAAGAAACGGAAACGATCGCAGCCAATTTAAAAGAACGGGGATTTAAAGCTCTGCCCTATCATGCGGGCATGAAACCGGAAAACCGCAAAAAGAATCAGGATAAATTTATTAAAGATGAAGTCGATATCATCGTCGCGACTATTGCCTTTGGTATGGGAATTGACAAGCCGGATGTCCGGTTAGTGGTGCATTATACTTTTCCTAAATCATTAGAAGGATATTATCAGGAAATCGGCCGCGCCGGCCGTGATGGTTTAAAAAGTCAATGCGTTTTATTTTATTCCGGCGGCGACGCGATTAAACATCGGTATTTTATTGATATGATGGACGATGAAGCCCAAAAGAAGGGTGCAGCTGATAAACTGCGCAAAATCGCGGATTATTGTGAAGGCACAATTTGCCGCCGCAAATACGTTTTGGAATATTTCGGTGAAAAATATCCGCAGGATAATTGTGGAAATTGCGATGTGTGTTTGGCGGATAAAGAAACATATGACGCGTCTGAATCAGTTCTGCAGATATTGACCTGCGTGAAATCAACCGGCAGTCGTTTTGGGAGCACATATATCGCTGACATGTTGCGCGGCTCTAAACAAAAGAAAATTTTAGATAATTTTCATCATGAATCCGAAGTGTTTGGCTCATTAAAGGGACATTCATTCGAGGATATTAAAGGCTTAATTCGCGAACTTATTAGTATGCAGTTTTTGAGGGTGGCAGATGGGGATTATCCGACATTGTCGGTAACTCCCCAGGCGGCAGAATGGTTTAACCGGAGAAGCCCGATTGAATTGAGCCGCAGGAAGAAAATTGAGATTGCTGAAGATAAGCCGGGCAAAGCAACAAAACGAAGATTTGTCGATAATGATTATGATTACGACGCAGATTTATTCGAGAAATTGCGTGAGTTACGCAGAACCTTAGCGGAAAGAAAGAGAGTGCCGGCGTATGTCATTTTTGGTGATGTGTCGTTAAGGGAAATGGCGCAAAAATGTCCATTGGACAAAGAAAGTTTTCTTGGTATAAAAGGTGTAGGTCAAAAAAAATTAGAGGATTATGGGGAAATCTTTTTACAGGTAATTGGCGGCCATGTTAAAAACGAAAACCCTCTGTCAGTTTCCCAGAGGGCTCAACGTTGAAATAATTTAAAATAATTACTTCTTTTTTGGAGTTTTTCTAGAAGTTTTCTTTTTATTAGTAACGACCATGATGTTCCTCTCGTTAGTGTTGTTGAAGAATTACATTCTTATAATAACACAGGATTAAACAGGGGCAATTGATTTTGTTTATTTTATACGAGTATATTTGACAAAATGCAGTATAATTATTGAGATTTTTAAATTAATTAACCAAAGTTTAGGAGAATTTCATGGAAGACAAAAACATAACTCAATATCCGGAGCCGGACCGATCGAATATAATCCGTAATTTTACGGTGACAGAAGATAATGAAGAGATTGATACGGGCTGGGTAAAAGGATCTTTATCAGACGGCAGGCCATATTTGGCAGAAGCTTGGCAGAGAGAAGATGTCTCTATGCTGACTTTTTATTTTTCAATTAAAAATATTGAGGAAGCTACGCAGGAAGAGCTTATCACTTTACTCCTTAATAGCGGGGTATTGGAGTTTATTGGCGAACAAAAACCAATAGGGATTGGGCAATTTACTGATATTCACAATAATGAGTTGTGGACAGTAAATGTCACTGTCAGCGAAGATCAGGAAAAGTTCATTCATGATAAATTAAGTTTATTAAAATATTAAATTAAGTTTTTTATGATCATTAGAAACCCCGTTTAACCCGCATTTTGCAATACAAGTGGAAATGCGGCTTGAACCCCAGTCTTTTCTCGAATATACATTTTTGAAGACTGCCTTGTTTGCAATGCACTTTTTTATGTGAACATATTTGTCTAGATGCTAAGTTTATTGCAAAGTCAGGGTTTAAACGACGGGGTTTTTTATAAAAATATATATTTTTAACTTGGCACCTTGACAGGTGCTTTTTTTATGATATATTTAGAGAAATATTTATCGATAAAAAATTATCGATATATTCCAAGCCTAACATTTGCCGGAGAATTTAAATATGACGTCGCAGATACCTACCGTTGTATCCCGCTCCACGCTTAAACGTCTTCCTTTGTATTTACACGTGTTGGAAGATTTACAACGGCAGGGGCAGGAATACGCTTCGTGCACGATGATTGCGGGTAAATTTGATTTTGGGCCCACTCAGGTTCGGAAAGATTTAGAAGTTACCGGAGCTGAAGGGACGGCCAAAATAGGGTTTAAAGTGTCAGCGTTGGTAAAAGATATCAAAGAGTTTTTAGGCTGGCACAATGCGCATGACGCATTTTTAGTCGGAGCCGGCAATATGGGGAAAGCCCTGCTGGGTTATAAAGATTTTGATAAATATGGTTTAAATATTGTCGCTGCGTTTGATCAGGATCCCAAAAAAGTCGGAACTAAAATTTTTAATAAAGAAATTTTACCAATGGAAAAAATGGCCAATTTAGTTAAACGGATGCATATCAATATCGGGATTGTTACGGTTCCCGCGGAATTTGCGCAAGGTGTTGTCGATATCATGGTAAGCGTAGGAATAAAAGCTATTTGGAATTTTGCGCCAGCGCCACTGCAGATTCCGGAAGGAATTATTTTAGAAAACGCTCGTTTGACTCAAAGTTTGGCCGTCTTGACTAATAAACTGACAATGAATTTTGACAAAGAGATGAAAGGATAATTTTTATGCCAAATGTTATGCTGCGCAAATTTGAAAAAGTTTGCGCGATCATTGATAAACACGATAATAATCCCGCTCATTTGATTCCGATTTTACAAGAGATTCAAAATGAATACCGTTATTTGCCCGAAGATGTGATGACTTTTTTAGCCACTTCATTGGGACTTTCTCCCGCGAAAGTTTTTGGCGTGGCTTCATTTTACGCTCATTTTTCCTTATCACCTAAAGGCAAATATGTTATCCGGCTCTGCGATGGTACAGCATGCCACGTTAAGGGTTCACACGGAATACTTGAAACTTTGTATGCCAAATTAAAACTTGATGAAAAAAATCATACGACTCCGGATATGTTATTTACGGTTGAAACTGTGGCTTGTCTGGGCGCCTGCGGAATCGCGCCGGTAGTTGTAATTAATGAAAAAGTTTATGGTCAGGTCACCGCCCAAAAAGCGGCAGATTTGGTGGATGAGATCATGATGAAGGAGGATGGCAGTCATGTGTCAAATAAAGTCAACAGCTGAAATTGTCTTTACTGGACGTGAGGGTTTGCGGCGTATCATTATATGCACGGGAACTGGCTGCGTTGCTAACGGCGCTTTGGATGTTTATAACACATTTCTTGAGGAAATGGCCGAAGCGGACATTGAAGTCGTAACTCATTTCAAGTCTTTAAATGAAATACGCACTCCTGCTAATGGAGTTTATTTATCCAAAAGCGGATGCCAGGGATTTTGCCAAATGGGCCCGCTGGTTAGCATTGATCCGGATAATATTTTGTATAACAAGGTAAAAGCTGAAGATGTCAAAGCCATCATTCATAAAACATTGCTAAAAGGCGAAGTGATCAAGTCATTATTGTATGTAGAGCCTTCCAGCGGCAAAATTTTTCGTTCACAAAAAGATATCCCTTTTTACCTCCGGCAAACGCGTTTTGTCCTCAAACAGTGCGGAGAGCTTAACCCCGAAGATATCAATGAGTACATTGCTATCGGCGGATATAAAGCCGCGGAAAAGGCGTTTCGGGATATGACACCGGAACAAATTTGTAAAGACATGCTGGCGGCAGGTTTACGAGGCAGGGGAGGCGGAGGCTTTCCAACGGGATACAAATGGAATGTTTGTCGGATTCAGGATAATGCCAAAAAATATATTATTTGTAACGGTGATGAAGGCGATCCGGGCGCGTTTATGGATCGGTCAGTCATGGAAGGGAACCCTCATTCTGTTATTGAAGGAATGATGATCGCGGCTTGTGCCATTGGGGCAGATGAAGGCTATGTGTATGTGCGCGCGGAATATCCGCTGGCTGTTAAAAGAGTGAGGCAGGCATGCGCTGACGCTTTAGCTTTTGGACTTTTAGGAAATAATATTTTTAACACCGGACGGTCAATAAATATCCGGGTTATGGAAGGAGCTGGCGCATTTGTTTGCGGAGAAGAAACAGCTTTAATAGCGTCGATTGAAGGCCATCGCGGGATGCCGCGGTTAAAACCGCCTTTTCCGGCACAGTCAGGACTTTGGGGCAAACCAACAGTGATTAATAACGTAGAAACTTTAGCTACCGTTCCGCTCATCCTGGTGAACGGAGTAGAAGAATTTCGCTCGATGGGTACTGAAAAATCTCCTGGCACAAAAACTTTTGCTTTAACCGGTCATGTGGCCAATACCGGTCTTATTGAAGTTCCTTTTGGAACTACCTTACGAGAAATAGTCATGGAAGTGGGCGGCGGAATTACGGATAAAAAAGGCCGTATTGATCCGAATGGTTTTAAGGCTGTTCAAATAGGGGGGCCGTCCGGTGGATGTTTGACGCAGGAACATTTAGATTTAAAAATGGATTTTGATTCTTTACGTTCTATTGGCGCCATGATTGGTTCTGGCGGGTTGGTATGCATGAACCAAGCAACGTGTATGGTTGCTGTTGCGAAATATTTTATGCAGTTTACTCAGCGGGAATCATGCGGCAAATGTGTATTGTGCCGTGAAGGCACAAAACAAATGCTGTATTTACTGGAGGATATCGTCGAAGGCCGCGGGACAAAAGAAACACTTTCGCTCCTCGAAGAATTGGCCATTGTGGTCCAAAAAGGATCATTGTGCGGTTTGGGAAAGACAGCTCCGAATCCTGTGCTTTCTACGCTTAGATACTTTAAAGATGAGTATATAGCGCATGTGGTGGAAAAACGCTGTCCAACCGGCGAATGCAAAAAATTAGCAAAACCAGAAATTCATCCGGAAAAATGCAAAGGCTGCACCTTATGCAGTAAAAAATGTCCGGTTGGAGCGATTAAAGGTGAAATTAAAAAAACGCATGTCATCAATGATAAAAAATGTATTAAATGTGGTGTGTGCGCTCAAGTTTGTAAATTTGATGCGGTAACAGGAGTGTAATACTTATGGAAAAATATATTAATATTGACGGCAGGGATGTTCCGATTAACGGAGAAAAAAACCTTTTGGAATTGATCCGAAAAGCGGGGATTGATATTCCCACTTTTTGTTACGTATCCGAGTTGAGCGTGTATGGCGCGTGCCGTATGTGTACGGTTGAAATAGAGGGGCGCGGCTTGCAGACATCGTGTTCTACTTTACCTGAACCGGGTTTAAAAGTCCGCACCAATACCGAAGTGGTGCGTCAAATTCGGCGGGTAGCTTTGGAATTAATTTTGGCTAATCATGAGCGGGAATGCACCAGTTGTGTGAAAAATACAAATTGCAAACTGCAGAGTTTATCCAAAAGGATGGGGGTGGATGAAATTCGTTTCCGTTCCATCAAAAAGCCGGCGATTATCGACGATGATAATCCGTCAATCGTCCGGAATCCGAATAAATGCATTTTATGCGGCGACTGTGTCCGGATGTGTTCTGAAGTGCAGGGTATCGGCGCGATTGATTTCGCGCATCGGGGACATGAAGTAGTGGTCCAGCCCGCCTTTGGCAAAAATTTATCCCAGGTGCAGTGTGTGTATTGCGGCCAATGTGCTCGGGTTTGCCCGACAGGCGCATTGACCCCAAAATCTGAAATTGTCCAGGTTTGGAAAGCTTTGCAGGATTCAACCAAGACTGTGGTGGTACAGATTGCGCCGGCAGTGCGTGTGGCGCTGGGAGAATCTTTTGGATATCCGGCTGGCGCGTTGACCACTGGACAGATTGTCTCCGCGCTTAAAATGATGGGCTTCCGGAAAGTTTTTGACACTTGTTTTTCTGCGGATTTGACGATTCTGGAAGAAGGTAATGAATTTATCCGCCGTCTAAAAGAAAATTTGCCGCTGCCGATGTTTACGTCGTGCTGCCCTTCGTGGGTGAAATTTGTTGAACAGCATTTTCCGGAATTTATCCCGAATTTGTCAACGTGCAAATCGCCTCAGCAAATGTTTGGTGCTGTTGCCAAAGGAATATTAGCGGCTGAAATGGGAATTAAAAAAGACAATATGGTGGTGGTATCCATTATGCCGTGTACCGCCAAAAAATTTGAAGCTAAGCGGTCAGAATTTGCGCAAAACGGAATACCAGATGTAGATCATGTCATTACCACGCAGGAATTAGCACAAATGATTAACGAGCATGGGATACAATTTCGTAGCCTTAAACCTGAATCATTGGATATGCCGATGGGATTTAAAACCGGAGCTGGGGTTATTTTTGGAAATACCGGCGGGGTTATGGAAGCCACGCTGCGGTATGTTTATGAGAAAGTAGAAGGCCGGATATTAGAAAACCCTGATTTTCAAGAAGTGCGGGGCGAGGCAGGAATCAGGGAAGCAGAGATCAAGTTGGCTGGTAAAATTTATAAACTCGCCGTGATTCATTCATTGGCCAATGCTAAGGAAATTTTGGCGCAAATTAAAAATGGTGAAAAACAATATCATTTTATTGAATTTATGGCTTGTCCGGCAGGATGCATCAATGGCGCGGGCCAGCCGGTAAATTTTGATCCTGATTATCGTCGACAACGTGCTAAAGGGCTTTATGAGGCTGACAAAATGCAGCAGCTGCACAAATCTCAGGATAACCCTTATTTAAAAGAACTTTATACTAATAAACTGGGTGAGGTGGGGGGAGAAAAAGCGCATCATTTACTACATACGAATTATAATGCGCGCCGCAGGATGAAGGGCAAATCCATGCTGATTGTTGATGGTAAAAATACCGAAAAATTAGAAATCAGCGTTTGTGTTGGGACCAGCTGTTACTTAAAAGGCAGCCAGGATTTACTGCATCATTTGGCCAGACATGTGGCAGAAAAAGGATTGCAGGACAAGGTTCAGGTCAAAGCTACATTCTGTTTTGAGAAATGTAATAAAGGGCCAAGTATCAAGGTTGGAGAAAAAGTGATTGATCATTGCGATATGCATAAAGCCGCTTTAGCAGTAGATAAAGCGATAGAGGCCATATTTACTAAGGTTTAATCAATTTTATAGGCGGTGAATGTATGGTGGTAGATACACAAGGACAACAAGTCATTTTTACAAATGAGGCGCAGTGCCGCGATTGTTATCGATGTGTCCGTGTTTGCCCGGTTAAAGCCATTAAGGTTGAAGGTAATCAGGCCAGGGTGGATGCGGATCGGTGCATTGTTTGCGGAACCTGTGTCCGTGAATGTCCACAAGGCGCGAAAACGTACCGTAAAGATATTGATCTGGCAGAATCTATTATTGAAAAAGGCGGGATGCTTGCCGCCAGTATAGCCCCTGCTTTTGCCGGAGTTTTTGAAGAATGGGAATATTTGCGTCTCACGTCGGCATTGAGACGCTTAGGTTTTAAATATGTGGCAGAAACCGCGATAGGTGCATATATGGTAGCGCGCGAAACTGCCGGAGTCGTCCGGAGTAATACCGGTTCACATATTTGTACAGCTTGTCCAGCTTTAGTGAATTTTGTTGAGAAATATGATCCTAAACGTATTCCCCTTATGGTGCCGGTTGTTTCCCCGATGATCGCTCATGCAAAACATATTAAAAATCAGTTTGGGACAGAAACAAAAGTTGTATTTATCGGGCCTTGTGTCGCTAAGAAATTCGAGGCTCAGCGTCAGGAATTAAAGGGTATCGTTGATTGTGTTTTAACATTCGAAGAGTTGGAAATACTTTTATCTCGTCGCGGCATTGATTTAAGAAATTGTGAGGAAAGCGCGTTTGATGAACTCCCTTGCGGCCGGTCGCGGATATTTCCCGTTGAAGGCGGTTCGCTGGCCACTGCGGAAATGGATACAAATGTCATTGATGAACGAATAATTTTTGTCAGCGGATTTGATGAAATAAAAACTTGCATGGCGGCTAACACCAACAAAGGCATGGGACAGGTGATCGAGCCTCTATTATGCTCGAAGGGTTGCGTGAATGGTCCGGGAATTAAACGGCCGGGAAATCCTTTTGAACGCCGGGCAAAAATTATCCGTTACGCGAAGCAATTTATGTCAGCAGCAGGAAAAGAACCGGCAAAAATTGACCTTAAAACTAATTATTGTTCGATTCCGGTTATTGCTCAGGGAGAGGTTATTGAAGCCAATGTCCGCGCTGTTCTTGAAAAAACTGGAAAAGCCCGGATAGAACAACAGTTGAATTGCGGGGCATGCGGCTATTCGAGCTGTCGTGACCAGGCCGTAGCTGTCGTGCAGGGGATGGCAGAAACCAGCATGTGCATTCCTTATATGCGGAGACTGGCAGAACAGCGGTCTGACCGGATTATGCAAACCAGTCCTAACGGTATTGTTGTTTTGGATCAAGATTTTAAAATTGTTGATCTAAACGCGGCGTTTGGCACTATGTTTAAAACCGGGCCTTCAGCACTGGGACGGCACATTTCTCAATTCGTAGACCCTGATCCTTTTGAAAAAGTGGCGTGCCGGCAAGTAGAAATTCACGACGATCAACGCGAATACCCACAGTACAATTTGGTTGTGCGGGAAGTTGTTTATGCTTTGCGGTCAGAAGCTCAATATGTGGGCATGTTTATCAATATTACGTCAACAGCTTATAATGCCCAGCAATTGCAACAGGTCAAGGATGAAACTGTACAACAAGCTCAAGAATTATATGCTCACCAAATAGAAATGGCAAAAAATTTAGCCAATTTCCTTGGTCAATATACGGCCAAAGGCGAGCAGATAGTCCATAAACTTTTAGACGCGGTGAATGATAAAGATAGTTTCCGGAATAAGAAAATTTAAGGAAAGAATTATGGCTTATCAACACGTTGAGGTGGAAAGTCAACAATCCTCCAAGCATCCGGGAACGCCGTGCGGTGATACATTTTTAGTGAAACGTACCATTTACCATACAACGATCATATTGGCAGATGGAATCGGCTCCGGCATTAAAGCGCACATTGCATCACAGATGAATACTTCCAGGATGAGTGAGCTCTTAGACGGCGGGGTTTCATTGCGTGACGCGTTTTTTAGTGTCGTCGGCACTATGAGTAAGTGGCGCGATCATACTATGCCGTTTGCGGCTTTTTTAGTCATGCGTATTTTAAATGATGGAATGACTATTCTATTAAAATATGAGATGCCGCAGTCAGTTCTTTTAAATCGTAAACGCGCCGTGTTAATACCTGAAAGTCCGTTGGTGGTTCCTGCCGGATTATCCAGCGAATCATATTTGCATCTCCATCCTGGTGAAGGAATTTTATTAATGAGCGATGGCATTACGCAAGCGGGAATGGGAACAATTTTTTCAAGGGGATGGTCAGCAGAAGGGGTTGAAGGTTTTTTAAGCCGTCGAGGTGTCAATGATATTAATTTTTCCCAAACTGCCCGTGATATCATTCAGAAAGCGCAAGAGCATGATAAATCATTAAATGGAGACGATAAAACTGTTTTGCTGGCTCATATGAGTGTTGGTTGCGTTGTTGATGTCTTGACCGGCCCGCCGACAGAGAAAACCAAAGATGCTGAAGTTGCCGCAGGTTTTTTATCTGCTGAAGGAGCGAAAGTCGTCTGTGGAGCTACCACGGCAGATATTGTGGCTAAATATTCCGGAACAAAAGTAGAAGTTGAACAGCGTCCGGCTTCATATTCAACGCCGCCGCGTTATTTTATAAACGGCATTGACCTGGTGACTGAAGGGGCCGTTACGTTGACTCAAACTTATAATATTATCGAAGAAGAGGGTGTGCTTTTTCAAGATAAGTCTGCGGCTGCGGATCTGGCCGCTTTATTACAAAAAGCGGATTTTATCCGCTTCACAGTAGGCAAAGCCCGCAACCCCGCCAATGCTGATATTGTTTACCGCAAGCAAGGTATTCTTCCCAGAGAAAAAATAGTACCATTACTTGCCCAGAAATTGGAACGAATGGGTAAACTGGTGACTGTTGCTTTTGTGTGACGGAAATAGGTATGCGCTACCTCAAATTACCCCTTTTTTCGCAAGTTTGTCAAAATAAATACTTGACAAATGTTTTTTTCGATATATACTCTAGTAAATCAATAGAGATACTTAATTTGGAGAGAGTGATGAGGCTGACATATAAAGGTGATTACGCGTTGAAAGCAGTTTTAGATTTGGCAATTCATTATGGAGAAGGCGTGGTTACGATTCATGACATCGCTAAACGTATTGATGCGCCGGTTAAATTTCTTGAACAAATTCTCTTTGATTTAAAAAGAGGCGGATTTATTGAAAGCCGCCGCGGGAATACGGGTGGTTATTTATTATCGAAACCACCTATGCAAATTACCCTAGGCGATGTTGTGCGGCATGTTGATGGGCCGATTGAACCAATTGCTTGTGTAAATCGTGAATACACGGATTGTCAGGATATTAATAAATGTGTTTTTAAAAATATTTGGCAGGAAGTTTCTCGGGCGACAGCAAATATAATCGATAATATTACTTTTGAAAATTTAATAATACAAGCTCAAGCAAAACAACAGGAAGTCTTCTACTCAATTTAAGAAAGATTTTCTTCGCGGAGGGAATGATGGGGCCAAAAGAACCAGTACCAAAATACAGTATAAATGACACAATTCTCAAAAATATTCGGGAAGCGATTGGATCAATTGATTTCGGTAGTGTCGAGATAAAAATCCATGATTCAAAAATAGTTCAAATTGAAGTTACGGAACGGAAAAGATTTGATGATATCTGGCGCATTGAGGGAGGAGGGGGAATATAGACAGAGTGGTAAAGGTGGTAGAGGTGATAAAGGTTGTAAAGGTTCACAAATCAAAACAAATGCTGACTGGTCATTCCAGAGGCTTCAATTAATTAAATAATTTTAAACACCATTTGATTTGACCAGACGACTGGAGAATCCGATGAAAAATCGGAGGTATTGAAAATGAAAAAGATTTCGTTATTGGCCGCATTACTAGTGTTATCAGTTTTATTTACCGTTAAAGATGTTTGGGCTGGCCCGCCGTTTAATAATTTGGAAGGCGTGGGCGGTGTGGCCTTTAATCCTTTGGCTTATTTGGCTGAAGGAGATAAAGATTTTAAAATTGGTAATACGGATGTATTGGGGAAGCCTAGATTCGGCGGATGGTACGTGAATCTACCATCAGCTAAGATCGATTGGACATCTATAGGGATTGCAGACACCTTGTTTAAACGTGTTGAAGTGTCTTATGGATATCAGACTATTAATTGGGAGAATCATCCTACCTTCCATAAGAATAATATTGGCGCAAAGGTTTTGCTATTAAATGAAAATGCGTTTGAAACCAAATTTGTTCCGGCCATTTCTGTTGGAACAATATATAAGCGGACCAGTTCTGCTTCGTTACGGGAAGCAGGGCTCACAAATCTGCGTGCCAGCGGCGAAGATTGGTACGCAGTGGCTACTAAAACAATTACTCAATTGCCGGTGCCGGTTATTCTTTCCGGTGGAGTGCTCTCTTCTGGAGAATACGTGACTGGCGTGTTGGGATTCAATAATAAAAGGAAGACTACCGGATTTGCCAACGTGGATGTTGTTCTTCCTCACGGTATTGTTGTTGGCGCGGAATATAAGCAGGGTGAAAAGTTTGCGACAGTTAAAAATCATGATTACTGGGATGCGCATTTGGCGTGGCTGGCTAATAAAGATTTGACATTGATCGCCGCGTATACTGGAACAGGCGCTTATGGTAAAGGAACTAACACAGGGTTGGGTAATGGAGTAGTCTTAAGCGCACAGTTTGCATTTTAAGATATATCTGTAATGTAACAATGTGGCAGTGTAACAGTGTAACAATGTTAAAAATGCGAATGCTTAAATTATAAATGAACAAAATAGTAAATTTAAAAAGCAACAATGACTGATTAATGGGTTCAATTGGCGAATAAAGTTAATAGGTTTTATTATTTTTGTATTGTGTTTTTTCGTTGTCACACTGTCACATTGTTACATTGTCACCATCAGAATTTTAAAAACAAAGGAGAAAGAGATGTCAAAAATCGACGCGAAATTAAGGTTGGAAACATTAGCATTACATGGAGGACAGGAAGCAGATCCGACGACTGGATCGCGGGCGGTGCCAATTTATCAGACTACTTCGTATCAATTTAAGGATGCGGATCATGCGGCCAATTTATTTGGTTTGAAAGAATTTGGGAATATTTATACGCGATTAATGAATCCCACGACCGATGTATTAGAAAAACGGATTGCTTTACTTGATGGCGGAGTGGGCGCTTTGGCTGTCGCGAGTGGTCAATCTGCTATTTCTTTGGCTTTGTTTAACATTGCGCAAGCCGGAGATGAAATCGTGTCTGCGGATAATCTTTATGGTGGTACCTATAATTTGTTCCACTATACATTTCCCCGTCTTGGCATCAAAGTTAAATTTTTTAAGTCCAATGATTTGGAAGCTTTACAAAATGCGATTACTTCTAAAACCAAAGCGGTTTACGCTGAATCCATTGGCAATCCAAAGTTGGACGTAGCGGATCTCGAAGGGATTGCTAAGGTGGCGCATAAAAATGGTATTCCATTCGTTTTGGATAATACGGTTTCTCCATTTTTACTCAGGCCTATTGATCACGGGGTAGATATCGTGGTTTATTCCGCCACGAAATTTATCGGCGGTCATGGTACATCTTTAGGAGGTTTAATCGTTGATTCAGGAAAATTCGATTGGACCAACGGCAAATTCCCTTTGATCGCTGAGCCAGAGCCCAGTTATCATGGTATAAATTTTGTCGAAGCATTAAAGCCATTAGGGAACATCGCGTATATTATTAAAGCGCGGGTCACTTTATTGCGCGATTTAGGCCCGGCCTTGTCGCCGTTTAATTCATTTTTGTTTTTACAAGGATTGGAAACGCTTCATCTGCGTATGATCCGTCATTCAGAAAATGCTTTGGCGGTCGCTAAATATTTATCGAATCATCCGAAAGTTAGTTGGGTTAATTATCCTGGCTTGCATAACAGTCCGGAAAATAACCGTGCCAATAAATATTTGACCAAAGGCGCTGGCGCGATTTTGGGCTTCGGGATCAAAGGCGGGGCAGAAGCAGGGAAGAAATTCATTAACGCACTTCAGTTAATTTCGCATTTGGCTAATGTCGGTGACGCAAAAAGTTTAGCGATTCATCCGGCCACCACCACCCATCAGCAATTATCGGCGGAAGAACAGTTGTCGACGGGCGTAACGCCTGATTTTGTGCGTTTGTCTATCGGGATTGAGCATGTCGAAGACATTATTGCTGACATTGAACAAGCCTTACAGAAGAGCTAAAAAGGAGATTATTATGGCGAGGATATTTAGTGACATAACAAAAACGATCGGCAATACGCCGTTGGTGAAATTGAATCGTATCACTGAAGGGCTAAAAGCCACTATTGTTGTTAAACTCGAATCATTTAATCCTCTTTCCAGTGTTAAAGATCGTCTTGGAATCGCATTGATTGATGACGCGGAACGAAAAGGATTAATAAAAAAAAATACGGTGATAATTGAACCGACGAGTGGAAACACCGGAATCGCTCTGGCGTTTATCGCCGCGGCTAAAGGTTATAAACTCATTCTTACCATGCCTGACACGATGAGCCTCGAACGTCGGCAATTGTTAAAGATTTTTGGCGCGGAATTGGTCTTGACGGAAGGCGTAAAAGGCATGCGCGGCGCTGTTGAGAAAGCCGAAGAATTAGCAAAAACGACCCCGAACAGTTTTGTGCCGCAGCAATTCAATAATCCGGCCAATCCAGAGATTCACCGCAAAACAACAGCGGAGGAAATCTGGAATGATACTGACGGTAAAGTTGATATTCTTATTTCGGGCGTTGGTACCGGCGGAACAATTACCGGTGTTGCGGAAGTGCTTAAAAAACGTAAACCTGGTTTTAAGGCTATTGCTATTGAACCTGACGCCTCACCTGTTTTGTCGGGTGGATCGCCAGGAGCGCATAAAATCCAAGGAATTGGGGCAGGGTTTGTTCCGCAAGTGCTTAATCGCAGTGCTATCGATGAAGTTATCCGGGTGACTAATGATAATGCTGGTGAAGTTGCTAGGCAGATCGCAAAATTGGAAGGTATTCTCGTAGGGATATCAAGCGGAGCCGCATTATGGGCCGCGTTAGAGGTCGCCAAACGAACAGAAAACAATGGAAAACTTATTGTCGTTATTTTACCTGATACAGGCGAACGATATTTGACGACATGGTTATTTCAAGATTATAAATGAGTGCTAATAAAACCCCAATTCCGAAGATAAATTCGTAATTGGGAGTACGTAGTATGTCGTATGTAGCATGTAGCGACGATATTTTAATAAATAATGCTTTTAAAAATATAAATATTTTTTGACCCAAAGGGTGAAAATTTCCAACAACCACATACTGCATACTACGAACGACATACTCCCCTAATTCCTGATCTTTAATTCGGAATTAGGGTCAAAAGACAGCGCGATCTAACATGAAGACGACAAAAGTTAAAGTTAATAATCCTTATGGGCTCCATTTGCGTCCTTCTGCAAAAGTCGTAAATGCGGCTCGGTCGTTAAAATCGAAAATCACATTGACTTTTAATAAGAAAACGGCTGATTCGGCATCCATATTAGAAATTATCGCGCTGGGAGCGACGTCTGGCGCGGAGATTGAAATTTTGGCTGAAGGATCTGACGAGAATGCCGCTGTTCAACTCTTTACTGAAATGTTCCGTGATGGCGCGGGGATTTAAACGGGCAATAGAAGGAGAATATTTCAGATGAATATATTTATCTCAAGCCACGCAGTACAAAGATTTTTCGGAATACATGGCCCGGAATAGTAAAGAAGATTTAAAAGAGTTCTGCATTCGTTATAAAGAGATACCAGGTTTTGATGAAGATAAAAATTATTATTATGACTGGGGCTCAGACGCGATATTTTCTCTGGCAGGACGCGGTACAGGAGAATGCTCGGCCGGGCTTTCTGACCTCATTAATAAAGTTAAATATGAATAATAAATTTCAGACTATAGCTGTTGGCATGAGCGGCGGTGTTGATTCTACGGTTGCCGCATACTTATTAAAAGAAGAAGGTCATAAGGTTATTGGAATCACCATGAAAATTTGGGACAATTCTTTTGCTGTAAACGGGCCTTTAAGAAGCGGTTGTTATGGGCCAGGTGAAGAGAAAGATATCGAAGAAGCACAAAAAGCCGCAAAAAGGCTAGGGATCCCATATTACGTTGTAGGTTTAGAGGAAGAATATAAAAATTCGGTTCTTACTTATTTTCGTGAAGAATATTTGTGTGGTAAAACGCCTAATCCATGCGCAATATGCAATCAAAAGATAAAGTTTGGCTTACTGCTGGATAAAGCCCAACAATCAGGAATTAAGTTTGATTCTTTTGCGACAGGGCATTATGTGAGAGCAGAGTTTGACTCAACATCCAGCCGCTATCTTTTAAAAAAAGGCCTTGATCAAAAAAAAGATCAATCATATTTTCTTTATCGGCTTAATCAAGGACAGCTAAAAAAAGTTTGTTTTCCGTTAGGGAAATATTCTAAACAAGAAATAAAAGATCTGGCCGAGAAGATTGGGTTCAAAGATTTTGTTGAGAAACCAGAAAGCCAGGATTTTTTTGAAGGCAGTGATTACTCTGTTTTTTTTAAAGATCAGCAAATTCTCCCGGGAGATATTGTTGATTTATCAGGCAAAGTCGTCGGCCGTCATGAAGGATTGATTCATTATACCATTGGACAAAGAAAAGGACTTAATCTGGGAGGACTCAAAGAGCCGGTCTATGTTATTCGGATCGATAGTTGTCATAATCAAATTGTTGTAGGTCTAAAAGAAAATCTTTTGTCGGACAGCCTTCTTGTAAATGAATTGAATTGGATTTCTATTCCTGAGATAACAAGCAAAATAAAGGCCTATGCTAAAATACGGTCCCAACATATTGAACAGCCTTGTACAATTATACCGTTTAATTCCAATAGAGTTAAAGTGGAATTTGATCAACCGCAAATGTCCATTACTCCCGGGCAATCAATTGTGTTTTACGACGGTGATTCTGTGATGGGGGGTGGAATTATTGATAAAGCAGGTATTGAATAATATATTTTAAGTAACAAAAGACTGACCAGATAACTGGAAGCCTAATGTGTTCAGGAACCCCCTGAAGTGCTTTGGGCTTTTTTAAAAGAAATTTTGAGCAGGACGGGACAACCCACTACCAAGGAAAATATCCAAGGCAGTGGGTTTTTTTATTTATAAATTAATAAACCAAAAAAGGAGAAAAACATGTCTCACATCAATCGTTCAGAATTATTAAAAAACAAGGAAGTGCTCGGCGAAATCAACAGATATAAAGATATCGAAAGCGGGAAAGCCGGGTATGATATCGGTTTAGAAAAAGCATCACGGGAATGGTTTGACCGATATGCCGAAATATGGGTTGTACGCTGGTCTAATAAACGCGTGAACTATCATTTAAAATCAAAAAATTACAAATTGAGCGGGGAATTAGTTATCATAAAGCGGAGGTTATCACCACCAAAGAATTGGTGTATTCGTGAAATTATTAAAATTTCAGAGATACAGTATTAATTAATTAAATCAAAAATCATCAAATAATAAGTTAAGATCTGTGTTCTAAAATTAATATAATTTTTTGGATAGACAATCTGGTTTAATTTTGGTATAAGATATGTCTCTTTGATGCGCCCATAGCTCAATTGGATAGAGCGTCTGTCTACGGAACAGAAGGTTAGAGGTTCAAGTCCTCTTGGGCGCGTTTTCTATTATGCACTGCTAGTTAATTTTTGGAAGCGTCACTACATTTGGATGGATGATTTGAATTTCTTTTGTCGGGCGCGTTTTTTTAGGGTGTTATTTTATTTGTTTTTAATTTTTTTGATAATCTTATGAACTCTCCATTTATTTCAGATTTGAATTCTCCCATTTCTTTAAATAATTTTTTTATGCAGGAAGCTCTTCGGGAAGCCAAAAAGGCTTATGACAAGGATGAAGTGCCTGTCGGCGCGGTTATTGTGCATGAGAATAAAATTATTGCCCGGGCGCATAATCAGGTAGAGATGTTGAGAGATCCGACGGCGCATGCGGAAATGATCGCGATTACGCAGGCAACCAGTGCATTGTCTTCAAAATGGTTGAATGATTGTATTATGTATGTGACTCTTGAACCCTGTTGTATGTGTGCGGGGGCGATGGTGTTGGCTCGCGTTAAAAAATTGGTTTATGGCGCTAATGATCCCAAAACCGGGGCTTGTGGATCTGTGTTGGATATTATTAATCATGAAGTGTTGAATCACCATGTAGATATGGAAAAGGGTGTGTTGGCTGAAGAGTGCGCGTATTTGCTGAGCAGTTTTTTTCAAGAGAAGCGAAAAAAGAATAATGGGCTGAATTGAATATATAAGTAGAAGTGGATATTTATATTTGGTTCTTTACACAGAAAATAAAATCTGATATAACTAGACCCGATTTTGATGGATGGAGAGGTGCCGGAGTGGCCGAACGGAGCTGCCTGCTAAGCAGTTGATCTCGTAAGGGATCCCAGGGTTCGAATCCCTGCCTCTCCGTTTTAAATTTACATAGCTTTTGTCTTGCAAAAACTTCGTTTTAGGGCACATCATGAAAATTATTACTGATACATTATCAACTGATGAACTTAAGCAAATGGCTACGGACACGTTTGGGAATTTGGTTAAAGCCGTTGTTGATGTTGATCGAGAACTTATCGCGGTTGACGCTGAACTTCATTCAGATCTGGAAGCAGAACTTCTTACCGATGGATCAAAACAAGAAAATCTTTGGGGAATTAATTTTTATCCGGAAATGCAAGGGGACGATTTTATTGAGTTTGATTCCATGATTAATGTTCGCCCATCGCAAGGGAATAGGACGCGTGGTGTTAATGATGAAGTCATTCGTAAGAAAATAATCGCGCTTGTTGCTAAAAGGATTAAATAATGAGTTTACAGCATAAAGACTTGGCTGCAGGACGATGGAGTCATTTGTCGTTTTGTGAACAAATGGCTAATGTGGGAAGTGAAGTAGAACGTGCTTTGATTTGGCGGGCTAAGAAAAATGCCGATTACAGCCAAAAAGCTTTTGACCGGGCGTTAGAACTTATTGACTTAACTTTAGTTTATCTTAAAATTTTTTCCCGTCTCAAAGAAATCGCCCGCGTACGGGAAGCACTTGTTGATTATTTTTACGGAGACAATCAGTTTGAGTCAACAGAGTCTTCGTGGAGAAATTATTTTATGCCTTTTACATATGCGGCACGAAAAAATTCTTAATCAATTAACAGAAAGGATTCTATGACCCTCATTTGTTTAATCATTTTTCTGTTTTTAATGGTGCTGGTCGGTATTTGGGGAATGAAGAAAACTGAGACTTTGGGAGATTTTCTTTTGGGCGGGCGGAGTATTGGGCCTTGGTTTTCCGCTTTTGCTTATGCGGCCACTTATTTTTCTGCTGTGCTTTTTATTGGTTTTGCCGGAAAAATCGGATGGGGGTTTGGGTTAAGAGGATTGTGGATTGCGGCAGGTAATGCTTTAATTGGTTCATTATTAGCTTGGTGGATCTTGGGACGCCGGACCCGCCGGATGACGAAAAATTTAGAGGCTATGACTATGCCGGAATTCCTTCAGGAACGTTATGAAGGAAAATATATTAAAATGTTTGGGGCTGTTATTACTTTTGTTTTTTTAATTCCATATTCTGCTTCAGTATTTAAGGGATTAGGATATCTTTTTCAGGTAAATTTTAATATAAGCTATGATACTGCCCTTTTGGTAATGATTGGGATCACTGGGTTATATTTAGTCCTAGGTGGTTATTTTGCGGTTATTCTGACCGATTTTTTCCAAGGGATTATTAAAATTTTCGGTGCGTCATTAATGGTGTGGGTGATTGTTAGTAAGAGCGGTGGTTTATCGCATACGATTAACGCGATTTCTTTAGCATACAACCAGCACATTCCCGTTGCCAAACAGCCAGGAACTTTTTTATTGGCATGCTTGGTATTTATGACTTCTTTTGGGGCATGGGGTATGCCGCAGATGGTGCAGAAATTTTACAGCATAAAAGATGAGACTATGATCAAAACGGCAGCGATTATAACATTTTTATTTGCGGCGATTGTTAGTTTTGCCGCGTATTTTGTCGGCGCATCAGCGCATCTATTTTATGATAAACTTCCATTATTAGCGAATGGCAAACCAGCCTTTGACCGGATTATACCCGATCTATTAATTCATCAATTGCCGGAATCATTAATGGCGATCATTCTTTTGCTGATTTTGTCAGCATCGATGTCAACCTTATCGTCTTTGATTTTGGTTTCCGCCTCAGCGATCACGGTTGATCTTCATAAGGGCTATATTGATCCTCATCAGCCGAAAGAAAAATCGCTGGGTATGATGCGTTTATTTAGTGGATTGTTCATTATTTTATCTTATGTATTAGCGCGGTATCAATTCGCATTTATTGTCACTTTAATGGCTTTGTCATGGGGGGCTGTAGCCGGTTCATTTTTAGCGCCTTATGTGTATGGTTTATTTTGGAAACGAGCCACACGCGCCGGAGTTTGGCTGGGTATGATTACCGGGTTAGTTACCAGTGTTTCGTTATTTTTCTTATGGGGTCAAGATAAATCACCGATCGCGTCTTCAATCGGCATGATCGTTCCGTTTTTTATTATTCCGTTAGTTAGTATGTTCACCAAGCCGCCTTCGCAGGCAACTTTGGATAAGGCATTTAATTTTAAAATGTAATGAAAGTTTTTAAATGAAAACACCATTTTACAAATATATTGATGATGGGATAACGCTTAAATCTGAAAAAGCTTCGGCTTACCGGAATATTTATTTTCCATTGTGCGGACCTGAGGCTTCAGGATTAAAATCCTCAATCACTCCGTATTTAAGCGGCGATATCAAAATCGATAAATTTAGTTATTTAACTAAACCCATGTCGCGGGAAGATCTGCGCCAGCCGGTGCGAGATTTCTTTTTGCTGGTCGATGGAAAAAATGTGGTTTCATTAAGCCAGGAAGTTGAAGAAGGTTTGGCGGATGTTGAGATGGGATTATTGTGGCATAAATTAAGTAAACGGTATTTTCACGGCGCGTTGGAGATGGAAGCATTAAATTTTATTCCTGCGACCGGTGAAAATGTTGAGCTTATGGCTGTTAAAGTCAGCAACCGGGCTGATAAACCGATTTCATTTATTCCCACGTCATCCTGTCCGATTTTTGGCCGGTCATTGGCGAACAAACATGACCACGAACATGTAACAGTTTTACTCCAACGCGTCGAACAAACAGCTCAAGGCGTAATTGTTACTCCAACCATGCGTTTTAATGAAGAAGGCCATAAGCCAAATGATGATTCTTATTTTGTTTTAGGTTTTGCGAGTACTGGCGCATCTCCTGACGGCTCATTCCCGACAGTGGAAAGCTTTGTGGGTGATGCCGGAACTTGGGAAAAGCCGCAAGCCATTTATAAAAATTTGCCGGTTAAAAAAATTACTGACGTGGAAATGCAAGGCAAAGAAGCGGCGGGGGCATTGCGTTTTACCCCGGTCACGCTTGAGCCGCGTTCCTCGATAACTTATTATTTAATTCTTGGAATGGCAGAAAACAAAACCGACGTCCAGACCATATATGCAAAATTTGATTCTGTCGAGAAGTTTGAAAACGCGCTGCACGCGAATAAAGATTTTTGGAAAGCTAAAGCCAGTTCAGTGACTTTTAAAACTGGAGATGCTTCATTTAACGCCTGGATGCATTGGGTCACTATTCAGCCGGTTTTACGACGAATTTTTGGCTGTTCATTTTTGCCTGATCATGACTATGGCAAAGGCGGTAAAGGGTGGCGGGATCTATGGCAGGATCTGTTGTCGTTAATTCTCATTGAACCGGAACAAGTGCGCGAAAATTTGATCAATAATTTTGGCGGCGTCAGGATTGATGGCACAAACGCGACGATCATTGGCAACAAGCCTGGCGAATTTATTGCAGACCGTAATGCCATTACCCGCGTGTGGATGGACCATGGCGTATGGCCATATCTTACAACCGCGCTTTACATTGACCAAACTGGTGATTTTGATATTTTACTGCACAACACAACCTATTTTCGCGACCCACAGCTGTCACGTACTTTTGAAAAAGATGAACGCTGGACTCCGCAATACGGAAATTTTCTAAAGGATAAAAAAGGACAAATATATAAAGGCAGTATTCTGGAACATATTTTGGCGCAACATTTGGTGCAATTCTTTAACGTTGGTGAGCATAATATTACTCGTTTGGAAAGCGCTGACTGGAATGATGGTTTGGACATGGCGTTTAAACGCGGAGAGAGCGTCACGTTCATGAGCTTGTATGCTGGCAATTTGAATGACATTTCTGGGTTGCTTGAAAAAATGGCAGCAGCTCAGAAAATTGATTCCATTGAGATCGCGGAAGAATTTATGATTCTTTTGGATACATTAGGTAATAAACACGTTGATTACAACATCCCTGCGCAAAAGCAGGATCTTCTTTTTAAAACGTATTTTAAAGCAGTTCAGCCGGAAGTGAGCGGAAGGAAAACTAAGGTTAGCATTGTAGATCTCGTCAAGGATCTCAGATCTAAAGCAGAATGGGCGTTTAATTTTATCCGTACTAATGAAAAGGTGACAGTTGAAATTGAAGGAGCAGATTACTCCTGGTTTAACGGTTATTATGATAATAAAGCTGAACGCGTAGAAGGTAAAAAAGCAGACTGTATCCGTATGACTCTAACTGGACAGGTTTTTCCTTTGATGAGCGGAATGGCAGCTGATGATGATATTTCAGGAGTTATTCGGAGCGTTCAAAGATTTTTAAAAGATAAAAAACTAGGTGGATACAGATTAAATACAGATTTTGGTGTCTTGCATTACCTGGAATTGGGACGAGCTTTTGGTTTCGCGTATGGAACAAAAGAAAATGGCGCTTTTTTCAGCCACATGATTGTGATGTACGCGTTCGCGCTTTACAAACGCGGTTATGTTCACGCGGGATATGAAGTTTTAAAATCAATTTATGATATGTGCATGGATACGGATAAGAGCCGTATTTATCCCGGAATTCCGGAATATTTTGACGGTGAAGGGCGTGGTATGTACCACTATTTGACTGGTTCAGCTAGTTGGCTTGTATACGCGGAATTGGCGCAGGTGTTTGGCGTACGGGGCGATACGGGTGATTTGATTTTAGAACCAAAATTGGTTAAAGAACAATTTGCCGGACAAACTCAGATTAGCGTGATATCCAAATTCGCGGGGAAAAATATTGAAGTATGTTACTGCAATGATAAGGGACTCGATTTTGGGGATTATAAAATTGCCAAAATTATGGTGGGTGATAAATTGGTGAATTTCGAAAAACCGTCGTCTAAAAAAGCGTATATACCCCGTGAAGTTGTTCAATCCTGGCCAGATGGGGCAAGAGTGATTGTGACGTTTGAGAAAGCAATATAAATGATAGGTTGATGGTTTATAGTTTTTGGTTTTTTATATTAATTTTTCCACGATTTCCGCAATAGCCAATGATGCTGTCACTCCCGGTGACTCAATGCCGATGAGATTGATGAAATTTGGAAAGCCTTTTTTAGATTCTTCCTCAATGACAAAATCTTTAAATAATTCATGTTCCTGCTGAATCTTGGGGCGGATGCCGACTGTGTCGGGTATGAGATCGTCAAATTCCAGTTTTGGGCAATATCGTTTGAAGGATTTGTAAAAGGTTTCTTTGGCTGCTTCATTCAGAGTGTAATCAACGGCGTCGACGTATTCAGCATCCGGCCCCAGCCGTAAACCACCGCCTAAATCAGGCGTCACGTGTATCCCCAAATCTGTATGGCTGGGAGGAGGATAGATTAAATGCGAGATCCTGAATTTTTTTGGATTAGCAATGCGGAAATATTGTCCTTTGCTGTAATAAATTTTGTATCCGTGTTTTTCGGGTTCGATTCCGACCATGCCGGCAATCTTATCTGAATCAAAGCCTGCCGCATTAATAACAATCCGGGTTTCAAATTCAAAAGTTTCGCCTGACGATTCTTTCACTGTAATTAAATAGCCGGACATGGTTTTTTTTATGCCTGTCACTTGCGTATTAAAAATAATTTCCGCGCCTTTATCTTTGGCTGAATCCAAAAAGAATTTCATGAGCGAATGGGTATCAATGATGCCGGTATTGGGTGAAAAAAAGGCTTTTTCAGCGTCGATATCCGGCTCCATGGCCAATATCTCTGCTTTGGTCAAATAGCGTAGATGTTCGACTCCGGATTTGATTCCATTAGCATAAGTTTTTTCGATTTTTTGAATTTCTTCTTCACTTTTGGCAACCAGCATTTTTCCAACTTTTTTATGCGGAATATGATGTTCTTGGCAAACTTTATAAAGCAGATCTTTACCGCGGATACATAAATTTGCTTTATGACTGTTGGGCTGATAATAAAGCCCCGCGTGAATGACTTCCGAATTGCGGGAGCTGGTTTCTTGCCCGAAAAATGGATTTTTTTCGACAATAAGGATATCTTTATGCCTACGGCTTAGCTGATAAGCCACAGCCAATCCAATAATTCCTGCGCCGATAATTGTAATGTTTGTTTTTTCCATATTTTGACTTACGATTGTTATATGCTTATAATACAAAATATTATGGAAGAATAAAGAAAAGGTTTGAAAATATTTAATTAATCAAAAATATTAATTTCCAAAGGAATAACATGAAAATTTCAATAAGCCGGGGAGTTAAACAGGCCGCAGTTTTTATTGGATTAGCGATCTTTTTTTATATCATCAATTTTATGATTTTCCATGACAGCCGGGATATATTCTTTTATCTGACCAATGATATTGCATTTCTGTTCCTGCAAGTTTGGCTGGTCACCATTGTTATTCAAAGTATTTTGACGGAACGCGACAAAAAAGACAAAATGCGCAAACTGAATATGGTGATCGGAACATTTTTCAGCGAAGTCGGGAGGGAGCTATTAAAAACCTTAGCAACCGCTGATGCCACATCCGAAACTATCGCGAAACATTTAAGTATCCCGGATAACTGGTCAGATACTAAGATCCGTGATTTACTTAGAACTGTTGATAACTACAATGCTTCCGTTGATAGCCGCTTGTGCAAATTAGATTGTCTAAAAACTTTTTTATTAGAAAAGCGATCTTTTGTTTTGACTCTTTTAAGTAATGGTAATTTGCTAGAACATGAAATATTTACCAATATTTTGTGGGCTGTTTTGCACATGGAAGAAGAATTAAATTTTCGCCCGTCTTTGACAAATCTATCCTCGGAAGATTTCGCGCATTTATCCGGAGACATTAACCGCGTATACGCGCATTTGATCAAAGAATGGGCCAGATATATGTACCATTTACGTAAAAGTTATCCCTATTTATTTTCTTTAGAAATCCGCACCAATCCTTTCAATAAAAACGCGAATATTTATGTGACAACGTAAGCGTTTACTTGTCATCTCGTATTTCATGTGTTATCTTTGAAGTAGAAAATTGGAAAGGCAAACTGCCTGAAAAGGCAGGACCCTTGAACCACGTTGGGTTCAGGGTCATGGACCCGGCGTGGTTCATGAGCAAAGCCGTGAAGCTAAAATAGTGTGATAAACTATCAGGCTTGTCTGGCTGCCCTAGGTTCATGTTAGTGAGCATAGGTTAAACTACGGCTGCGCTCTATGCCTTTCATGTTTTCTAAAGGGAGAGCATATGAAAAACGCAATGCCGTATTTGTTGGCTATCGTTTCACTTAGTCTGATTGTTTGCGATGTAAGCCTGGCGCAATTACCTGCTTTATCAAAGTCTCAACAAAAACTTCTAAATTTAATCCGTTCAAATACCAGCTCAAAAACCAAACTTCCTTTTAGCTTTTACATTCAAAAAGATGATAAACCGCAAGTTTACGCTCAAATGGGAACCATAGATTCCGTGCAGGGAATAATTGAACGGATGATTGTTGAAGAAGGACTGGTTATTTATGACGGTGCTGTCGCGCAAATTGTTCTAGCTCTATCCGGAGATAATATCGATTTGGCTCGCGCTGAAATACCGGTGCAAATTTATTGGAAAGGCCAAGTCGGTGAATTACAATCAATTCGCGCGGGAAATTCCAATGGGCAGTTTGTCTATGACCCTAACAACACGTCTGTTGTTTCTTCTGATCCGGCCATGCTTGGCCGGCGTGGATTTATTTACCGTATCATCAATGCTAATGGTAAATACTCAACTGTGGATCCATTGGATGGTAAGTCACAGCAAGCTAATTTTCCAACTTGGCCGACTATTCACTGGGAAGATTGGAAACCTATTGCTGGAGAAAATGCCTGGGTAACCATGGCCGCTCTGCACATTTATCATCAGAAATATTATGATGAGTATCGGGAAGAATATTTTCAAAATTTTGACGCGATTGAACTTCAATTAGCTCAAGAAATATCAAGAGCCGCGCTTATGCTACAGGCTGATAATGGCGGCATCCGTATGGCACCCATTGGCACATTCCGCGAAGGCGATACAAGTGATCCGGGAAAATGGTGGTATAATCAAATATCAACGGAAAATAATTTATCCTGGTATGGCGCGTTTAGAATGTTATTTGAAATAACCGGTCAAAAAGAATATCAAGTGGCGATGGACCATTTGGAAAATTATTTCACAAAAGTATGGAATCCCAATGAACGATATTTTTATCAAGGAATGAATTTTACCGAAAATTTATGGAAAACAAATAATGATCAGTTTGCGTTAGATGTGCAAACCTGGGGAATATTGGCATTAGGCCCGGAAAAAATTGACCGCATGTTTGGCATTGGTTCAGCTTATCATATGTGGATAAACGGGAAAAATCATTCTGGCGTTTTCGATCAAGATCACCATTTGGTTGGAGTAGGATTTACAGATGAACATGATCGGATTTCTGTGGAATGGACCTCTGGTGCCATAATGGCAGTCCGAGAACTGTCGATATACTATAAGGATACTTATCCTTCCTGGGCGAATGAATGCCTAGAAGATGCGACTTCAATGCGGCAAGGAATTGAATTGCTGAAAACGGATTTGAGTAAAGAACAGGCTGGTTATTCTTATTCTTCAAAACGGGGGTGGATACCTTTTGGTTGGAATTCGCATGACCCGAAAGTTTTAAGTTTAGCATCTACAGGCTGGGTTGTTTTGGTGGACAGCCAGTTTAACCCTTTCTTTTTGCCTCATAAACAATTTATTAACAAATAAAATATATCTTTTGTGTGTAATTTCAGATTTTGTTACAATAAATAAACTTTTGCATAAAAACATTCAAATATTAATGTTATGAAAATTGCTAATAAAATACGCTTTATTATATTCTTTTTAGTGGCGGTATTGGTCGTCAATACTATTTTTGGACTGCAACGTGTTTCCAAAATTGGTAAAGAACTCCAGGATATTGTTAACAAAGATATTGTGTTAACGGGAATCAGCACTTCCATTACGCAGTATCAATTGAAAAAAGCTATTCTTTTTGAACGGATTTTAAGCATTGTGGAAGAGATGGGATTTCAGAATCTTCCGCCGTCCCGTAACCAGCATTTGAAAGATGAGATTATCCGCACAGAACGTGGTTTTAACATGCTGGCTCAAAAAGGCGCAGTTGATATTTTAAAGGGAAAAGATATTATCGCTAAAGGGGCCAGAAATGCTGAATTTACCGCGACAAAGCAGGAATTTAACAACGCGGCAGAAATTTTAAGCAAAATTGAAAAAGCGCATATTGAATATGATCAAATCATCAACCGGATTTTTGAATTAATTAACACGGATAAATATGAATCCAATATAGAAGATTTATATAGCATAGAGCATAAAGAAAAATATCTTTCCGCCCAGCTGCAAACCTTGGTTGAGCAAATGCAGCGCTACACGCGCCAGTCTGTTGATCGCGCCAAAAAAGAAGAAACATCCGCCCGTCAATTTTTGATTATGGTCTTGTTGATTAGTATGGGCTTAGGGCTTTTGATCGCGTTATCAATAATTCGGAGTTTTTCTCGGCCATTACGAAATTTAGTACACGCGACTCATCAGGTCAGTGCAGGAGATTTTGTAGTGAATTTAAATACGTCCTCTAAAGATGAAATTGGCGAAGTCAGCTCGGCTTTTAATCAAATGTCAAAAAGTATACAGGATTTTAAAACTAAATTAGAGGAGCGCAATCAGGAATTGGGAACGAATTTAAAAATTACGGAGCAACAGAAGCATGATTTAGAAAGAGTAAATCAGGAATTAGACCGGTTCGTGTATACAGTCAGTCATGATATTGGAGCTCCATTGATGGGCATAATTGGATATGGTGATTTTTTAGCAAAAAATTATTCTGAAAAGTTAGATGAGCGTGGACAATTGTGCGTGGAAAAAATGCGTAAATCAGCCTTTCGTCTCAATGCTATGATTAAAGATCTGTTGACGTTAACCCGGATTTCCCGGATTAAAAATCCTTACGAATTGGCTAGCATAAAAGAGATGATTGATGAGGTCCTGGAACGATTAGAATATAGCATTAAGCGGTTTAACGTAGAAGTTTCTTTGGTTTCAAATTTTCCAATTATTGTGTGTGACCGTATAAAATTAGTGGAGGTGTTCTATAATTTACTGAGTAATGCTATCAAATTTTCTTCAAAAAATACCACGTATATTCCGAAGGTTGAAATCGGTTATGTTGAACATACTCATGGGCATGAATTTTTTGTGAGGGATAATGGGATTGGAATTTCTCCTGAAGATCACGATGAAATTTTTGTGGTTTTTAAACGGCTTCATTCTGTGCAGGAATATGAAGGAACTGGGGCCGGCTTGGGTATTGTCGCGAATGTTATTAAAGATCATGGAGGTAAAATTTGGGTAGAATCCAAATTAGGAGAAGGCGCGACATTCCGCTTCATTATTCCTAAAAATTTGAAAATTTCTGCTGATCTTGAAGGCTCAAAATAATGAGGTTATAGGCGACAGGTAATTTAAAAAATTATTGTTTTTTATTAAAAATTAAATAAGGATTTATTTATGAAATGGCTAAAAATTTCATCATTAGTATTATTTTTGTCACTTGTCTTAGCGCCAAAAACGTTTGCGTATCCTGATGTGGATAGGCCAATTATTTTGGTTTATCTCAGCGGAATTGGATGTCATAATTGCGCTCAGACTGATCCAGTTATCTTTTTTGAATGGACTCAAAAATTTCCTAATATATTGATTTTTGATTATGAAATTTTTAAACATGAACTAGATAACTTTATTCTAAAGAGGGAATATTTTAAAACGTATTCACCTGATGGAAAATCCGGAGTTCCTTTTATCATTTTGAATAATAAAATTTCGGCTATGGGACGCGTTTCTGTTTTGGAATTTGAAAGCACGCTTAAATTTGCTACGCCTAATTCTTTTCCTATGTCTAATGGAGCAACTACGGAATTCAAAGATCTTGATCTTAATAAACTTGAGGGCAAATTTAATATTTGGTCGAAAAATCGGGTTTTGATACCAGGGCATAATGCCAGTAATGAAGATTTGAAAACGATTTTGTTAGCTGGTAATATTGAAGACGCGTTAAAAAATATTAAAAATAAAAAAGTAGACCCTATCAGCGTCGATATTTCTGGTGGTGAAGCGCAATTTACCCATGCCGTTATGGTTGGAGATTGGCGCGTACAGTGGAATGATATGGAAGGGCAGGCCGTGTCCAAAATTAAAGTATTAACCCCTACACCGAATGTCACTAAGCCGTCCACAAATTCTAAAGTTATCGTAAAAACAAATATTCCGAAGCATAAAAGTAATGGAAATATTCGGATTATCGAGTATGTCCTGGCGGTTTTGCTAATCATCAGTGCATTATTATTTATTAAAAAGAAAAGATAGCCGACGGGTGATGGGTTTTTTATCAGTCGTTTTTGCTACATACTACATGCCATGTACTACATGCTCAAATAATCAAAATAGGAGATAATATGTCTAAACCAGTTGTAAACGATGGTATAAAATTAGTCCGTGAAAAGGGGAGCAAAATATTCAGCGCCGGCCCGCAGATGCTGCCTAATGTTTCTTTGATGATCGCCGAAGGCGCAATCCGGTCTTTAAAAGAATTAAAACGGCCGTTTATCACAATTATTAATTCGTATACAACGCAAATTCCTGGCCACGCGCATCTGGATCAATTAGGCAAGGCCGTGAAAGAACAATTGGAAAGCATGGGTGTGAATGTGTGGTATACCAATGTCGGTGGTGCGGTTTGCGACGGCATTGCTATGGGGCATTTTGGGATGAGATATTCGTTAGCTTCCCGAGAATTGATCGCTGATCAGATTGAAACCATCATTGGCGCGCATCCGTGCGACGCTTGGATTGGCATTGGTAATTGCGATAAAATTGTGCCAGCCATGTACAATGCTATGGTCCGTATCAATATTCCCGCAATTTATGTTAGCGGCGGGCCGATGTTGGCAGGATGTGACAATACAGATCTTATTTCAGTATTTGAAGGCGTAGGAAAATTTAGCGCAAAAAAAATAAACCTTAAAGAATTGGATAAAATTGCTACTTGCGCTTGTCCAGGTTATGGAAGCTGTGCTGGAATGTTTACCGCGAATTCCATGAATTGCTTAGGTGAAGCTTTGGGTTTCGCGCTTCCGGGTAATGGAACAATTTCCGCGACCAAGCGGATTCCAGGCGCGCAGCAGCAATTCGTGGTTAATCCTGAGCGCTTACAATTGGCGCGGGATGCCGCTAAACAATTGATCAAATTACTCAAAAATAACATTAGGCCGTTAGATATTTTGACCCGTGATTCCATTGATAATGCTTTTGTTTTGGATATGGCTATGGGCGGATCAACGAACACAGTTCTGCATATTTTGGCTCTAGCCAATGAAGCAGGTATTAAATATGATTTGAAGCGTATTGAAGAAATTGCTAAGGCCACGCCCAATGTCATTAAGATTGCTCCGTCCCGTCCGGAAGTTCATTTGGAGCTCGTTAAAAAAATTGGGGGTATGGGCGCGATTTTAAAATCAGTATATGACGGAAAAAATAAATTTTTGAATTTGAATTCAAAAACTGTGTATGGAACTTTGGGGCAATATGTCAAACGTTCGCCTAAACCTGATGGTGATATTCTGCGTACCACAAAAAATCCTTTTTCTCCTGAAGGAGGTTTAGCTGTGTTATTTGGAAATATTGCCACGAAAGGCGCGATTGTCAAAACCAGCGGGGTTGAAGCGGATATGATGACGTTTTCCGGCCCGGCCAGGGTTTATGAATCGCAGGATTCGGCGTTAAAATGTATTCTAAAAGGTGAAGTAAAAAATGGTGATGTGGTCGTCATTCGCTATGAAGGGCCTAAAGGCGGACCGGGAATGGTCGAGATGCTGTCACCCACTGCCGCGATCAAAGGGGCAGGCATACGCGCGGCTTTGATTACAGACGGCCGTTTTTCCGGCGGGACAAGAGGATTGTGTATCGGCCACGTAGCGCCTGAAGCAGCGGCGGGCGGAGAGATTGCGGTTATAAAAGATGGCGATATCATTGACATTGATGTCAAAAAAAATAAAATGGACGTCCGTTTAAGCAAAGCTGAAATCACGAGACGAAAACAAGCGCTAAAACCATTTGAACTCAAAGTTAAAGGCGGCTGGCTGGCCCGTTACGCGTCATTAGTCACCAGCGCGGATACTGGGGCGGTTTTAAAGATGTAATGTATAGAGTAAAGTACGCAGACAATCGACGCTGTTGGTCGTTCGCGGACATTGCGTCCTTGGTCGTAGGGGCGATCTCCTGATCGCCCGTTGCAAAATTATCGCTTTTTTTATTTTAAAAAATTATTTTCTTTGAAGAAATTATAAAAGATGTTTAAAATCGATTGATGGCCGTTTTTTTTAAATATTTTTGGAAATGGCCCTATTGTTGGCTATTAATTTTGTAAATATTTATTGATGCGGGCGATCAGGAGACCGCCCCTACTACAAATAAAAAGAATGATAAATAAATAATGTATAATAAAAAAATTGCTCAAGAATTAAAAATATTGCCTCTACAGGTTGAGGCAGTGATTACTTTGCTGGATGGCGGGTCAACTGTTCCTTTTATTTCGCGTTACCGTAAAGAAGTGACTGGTAATTTGGATGAAACTGTGATCACGGCAATCCGCGACCGCGTTGAAGTGTTACGCGAATTGGATAAACGCCGTTTGGCTGTTTTGGAGTCCATTGAGAAACAAGGCAAGTTGACAGACGAACTGAAAGCCAAAATCATAGCGGCAGAGACTATGACTGTGCTTGAAGATTTATATCTTCCTTATAAACCGAAACGCCGCACTAAAGCAACTATTGCTAAGGAAAAAGGTTTGGAACCGCTGGCGCAAATTATTTTTGATCAGACTGGTGTTGATCCTAAAAAAGAAGCGCAAAAATATATTAACGCGGAAAAAGAAGTCAATTCCATCGAAGAAGCGTTAGACGGCGCCCGCCATATCATGGCTGAGTGGATTAATGAAAATGAGGAAGCCCGCAAGCAATTGCGTAAATTATATCAGGATACTGGCACGCTAACTTCTAAAGTCATTAAAGGTAAAGAAGCAGAGGGCATTAATTATAAAGATTATTTTGACATGCAGGAATTGGCGAAGACTTCACCGTCGCACCGCATTTTAGCTATTCGCCGGGGAGAAAGTGAGAAATTTTTGACTTCGCGCATAACTGTTGATGAGCAGGAAGCGCTAAAAATTTTGCAGAAATTATTTGTTAAAGGCAAAGGCGAAGACGCGTATCAGGTTATGATGTCTGCGGAAGACAGTTTTACCCGTTTACTGTCCTTGTCCATGGAATCCGAATATCGTATGGAATTGAAAAAACGCGCTGATTTACAAGCTATTGAAATATTTAATAGCAATTTGCGCCAATTGCTCATGGCCTCACCTATGGGGCAAAAACGCGTCATGGGTATTGATCCGGGTTTACGGACTGGATGTAAAATTGTTTGTATGGATGAACAGGGCAAACTGCTGGTGAATGATGTGGTATATTTGGTTAAGTCTGAACATGAATTGGAACAGGCGGCCATTACGGTCGTCACGTTATGTAAAAAATATAAGATTGAAGTCATTGCCATAGGAAACGGGACAGCGAGCCGGGAAACTGAGGCGTTTGTTAAACGTCTGCCTTTTCCAACTTCGATTCCCATCGTGATTGTCAGCGAAAGCGGCGCGTCGATTTATTCTGCTTCCGAAGTGGCGCGTGAAGAATTTCCTGATTATGATCTTACCGTGCGAGGTGCTGTTTCAATCGGTCGACGTTTGATGGATCCTTTGGCGGAATTGGTCAAAATTGATCCTAAATCCATTGGTGTGGGCCAATATCAGCATGATGTGGATCAAAAATTATTAAGACAGAATCTGGATGATGTGGTTATCAGTAGTGTGAATCAGGTTGGTGTAGAACTTAATACTGCCAGTAAGCAATTATTGACTTATGTGTCGGGTTTAGGACCGTCGCGCGCGCAAGCGATCATTGATCAACGCAATAAAACCGGGCGCTTTAATTCTAGACTGGAATTAAGCAAAGTCCCGGGATTGACAGCCAAAGCTTTTGAACAAGCTGTTGGATTCTTGCGCATTCACGATGCTGAAAATCCACTGGATTCCAGCTCAGTGCATCCGGAAGCGTATCCGATCGTTGAAAAAATGGCTAAAGATCTCAATTGCACAGTTAAAGATTTAGTTGCTAACGCGGATTTGCGAAAAAAAATCGACTTACAAAAATATGTGACTGATACGATCGGCATGCCGACTTTGATAGATATTAAAGCTGAGCTCGAAAAACCAGGTCGAGATCCGCGCGAACCTTTTGAGCTGTTTTCCTTCAAAGACGGGGTGGAAACCATTGATGATTTGAAGCAAGACATGGAATTACCCGGCGTCATCACCAACATTACGGCTTTTGGAGCTTTTGTGGATATTGGGGTTCATCACGACGGATTAGTTCACATCAGTGAAATGGCAGACCGTTACGTGAAAGACCCGCATCAAGTCGTCCATGTGCATCAAAAAGTAACTGTACGGGTAGTCAGCATCGATATGGACCGCAAACGTATCGCATTAAGCATGAAGAAAAAGTGACTAACATTATAAGTCTGAAGGTCAGAAGTAATACGTCAGAAGAAAAAAAAGATATATTTTAAAAATTAAGATCTTATTTATTGCTTTGTGTGTTTCCACCTGTCAAAATTATCATGATGGTTCAGCGTTTATAAATGAATCACATGTCATTCCCGCGAAAGCGGGAATCCATGACTTTTGGGTTATTTACTTTACTTTAACTTTTAACCTTTACCTTTTTACTTTTACATATGTCATACATCGTTTTTGCCAGAAAATACCGTCCGCAAACTTTTAAAGAAGTTATCGGACAAGATCATATCACTGAGATTATGGAAAAGGCGATTGCCGCGAATAAAGTCGCTCACGCGTATTTATTTACCGGACCCCGTGGCGTCGGAAAAACCTCTTGCGCCCGTATCTTAGCCAAATCTTTAAACTGTGAAAAAGGCCCGACCATTACGCCATGCGGCCAATGCACATCGTGTATTGAAATTACTAAAGGTTCCAGTTTTGATGTATTGGAAATTGACGGCGCGTCCAACCGCGGCATTGATGAGATCCGTAATTTAAGGGAAAATGTTAAATATGCTTCAGGTTATGCCCGGTATAAGATTTACATTATAGATGAAGTTCATATGCTGACGTCCGAAGCGTTTAATGCTTTGCTGAAAACCTTGGAAGAGCCGCCTGAGCATGTCAAATTTATTTTTGCTACGACTGAACCGAATAAAGTTCCTTCAACGATCCTTTCCCGCTGTCAACGTTTTGATTTTAAACGGATTCTCCTGAAGACTATCGTTGAGATCCTGGAAGATATTTGCAAATCCGAACATTTAGGTATTGATCAGGATGCTTTGTACGCTATTGCCAAAGCCGCGCAAGGAGGTTTGCGTGATGCTTTGACTGTTTTGGATCAGGTAAGCGCGTTATCAGATAAACAGATCAATGCTCATGATGTGACATCCATGCTGGGATTGGTTGAAACCGAATTACTATTTAGTATCACAGATGCTTTGGCAAAAAATGATTGCTCCACAGCGTTAGAAATTCTTGATCAGATTATTGATAAGGGAAAAGATATCCGTCAGATGAGTAAAGATTTGATTGAACATTTCCGGCATTTAATGATTTTAAGAATTGGAGAGACAGCTTTAGGCAAAATGATTGATTATCCGGCTAATATTAAAACTCTACTTTTGGAACAGTCAAAAAAGTTTTCTTTAAAACAGATTATTAATGCTATTGATCTTTTTATTCAGGCCAATGATATGGCGCGGGTCACAGAATCGTTCCGTTTGCCTTTAGAAGTCGCGTTTGCCAAATTGACGTATCAACCAGCCAAAGATATGGCAGGTGCTCCTGCTGCTGCAACTCTCCTCAAAGAGATGCCGATTAAAAAAGACGTTGAGCAGGTAAAATCAGCCGTACAGCCGCCAGAAAAAAAATCTCCTATTAAAATATTGTCTAATAATCGCGGACAAATTGATATTGGGCCGGCTATTGAAAATAACGATGAGCCGTCCGAAATTGTTCAGCCTGAAGTTAAAATTGAGGTAGTACCTGTGTCCGGCGTTTTATCATTAAAATTGATTAAGCAAAAATGGGGTGAAGTCACTCATACTGTCAGCAAAAAAAAGATGTCTGTCGCTACTTTTTTACAGGATGGAGTGCCGCTTTCATTGACGGAAAATATCCTTTTGGTGGGATTTCCAAAAGATTGCATATTTAATAAAGAATCTTTGGAACATCAAGATAATTTAAAGATTGTCGAAGCCATTTTAAATGAACTTTTCGGAGAATCTATCCGGATAAAATATCAATTAGTCGATGAAGTTTTGCCAAAAGAAGAAGATAGCTCGGTGCAAGACGTAGTTGATGCTTTCGGCGGAGAAGTCGTTGGCCGCTGGCATGAAGAGTAAAAATTATGTATCCTAAATTAATTGAAAATTTAATTGAGAATTTTTCCAAACTGCCGGGTGTTGGGAGGCGGAGCGCGGAACGTATGGTTTTTTGGCTTTTAAATCATCCCAAAGAACACGCAGATGCTTTAGCCAAAAGTATTTCTGACCTCAAAGAAGGCCTCATGTTTTGCCGCATATGCCATAATTTAAGTGATACAGAAATTTGCATGGTTTGCAGTGATCCGCACCGAGATCAAGCTGTGGTGTGTGTGGTCGAGAATCCAAAAGATTTATTAGCCATTGAACGCACTGGCTCCTATCGCGGCCTATATCATGTTTTATTAGGCAATATTTCCCCCGCCGAAGGCAAGGGCCCGGATGATATTCAAATTAGCTCGTTGATGCACCGAATTGCCACAGGCGAAATTAAAGAAGTTGTCTTAGCCACAGATCCGGATAATGAAGGCGAGATGACCGCGTTGTATATGATTAAAGAATTGAGAGAATTCGCCAATGTGAAAATTTCCCGTATAGGAATAGGTTTGCCCATGGGCAGTTCCTTGGAATTTGCAGACATGTCTACATTAGGCGTTTCTCTAAGCGCGCGCCGGGAGATTAAAGTATAACCGTGTTGACTTTTTATTTTTATTGTGTATAATTCTAACAATTCTGTTCTTTAAATGACTATTTTTATTCCCCTGTAGCTCAGTTGGTAGAGCGAGTGGCTGTTAACCACTATGTCCGAGGTTCGAGCCCTCGCGGGGGAGTTTATTGCTGAAACCCGTTGTGAGTATTATACTTGCAACGGGTTTTTTCTTTGTTTTTACTTTGTTTTTAATAATTTCTTGCAATATTTTCAAAATGTCATATAATTGTATATACAATTATGAGGAGAGATTTTAATGAAAGAAATTCGTTGGAATATGTTGAAGAGTGAGAGGCTGAAGCAAACGCGCGGAATTTCTTTTGAGGAGATTATAACTTCAAAATTGATTGATATTCGTAAACACCCCAATAGGGCAGATCAAAAAATTTTTGTTTATGAATATAAAGGATACTTGTGGGCAGTGCCTTATGTTATTGAAGAAGGTGGAATATTTTTAAAAACAATATATCCAAGCCGAAAATTAATGAGATTTTATAAAAAGGAGAAACATTATGAGAAAGATTAAGCTGACTCGTTATGAACAAACGATTGAAGATAATATCGAGCAATATGTTCCAGTTGATAAAAAAGAATATGAAGAAATTGTTCAAGCGCTTGCAGCGCGTAAAAAAGACGCTGTTTTAAATATCCGAGTAAATCGTTTTGATCTTGATAATATTAAAAAGAAATCAAAGAAGATGGGTGTAAAATATCAAACGTTTATTTCGGAAATCCTGCATAAAGTCGCTCAAGCGTAAAGGATTCTTCAGTAGATAGCCAGTTGCAAAACTCGTCCACTAAGGGGAGTTTTTTTCGAAAAGCCCGTTCATTAATTTGAACGGGCTTTTTTATTTTGAAAAAAACTCCACCGCGAGGGGAACCCGAGGGGGGTCACAGTCTTGACAAATAAGTCAAGACGGCTTTGTGACGCCGCCGAGTCGGTGAGGCGGCCGAGTTCCATAGTGTTCTTTTAGATTTATTTTTTTTATTCAGTTTTTGTGCTTCGAAGTTGTTTCTTTTTATTCTGGCTTTCGATTTTTTTAATGCTTTTGACAGCAGGAAGGTCTTCAGGCATGGTACCGCCTAGTTCTCGGATCGTTTGTCTTACTTTTTTCCCAACTTCAAGATGCGCTTGATTGGCTTTGTCTTTGCCTTTTATATTTTCACGGCGGAGTTTGTCTTCTGTTTGAGTGGCGCGGAAAAGATTGGCGGCTAGTTCCGTGCTACCCATGTGATCCAGGATTTTCTGGCTTGGTTTGAGTCCTTTGCGTTGATGTATATCAGTTTGTCCAAGTCCGCCGTAAAGTCCGTGATAGCCATGATCTTGAAAAATGGCGTAGTCCAACGGTTTGATAACTCCGGCTTCACGGGCGGCTGAGGCCAGATGCTTGTTATGCGTTTTCATTTCTCCACGCAAGAAAACGCGTTTTTTTTCTTCGCTTTTTAATTTATCGAACGAGTCTGCTAATTCCTGACGGCGGGTTTGTGCGGCAAAATAGGTTTGTCCTAAAGCTACGATTTCTTTTAATGGATCCGCATTCTGGACGATTAGATAACATGCATAACGGGAAAGCGATACCGTATCAACGGGACGTTTTGCGCCTGATCCGATAGAGACCATATCGAGGATGTCCTCGAAATGGTCTTCGACGGAGTAGCCGCTGTTACGGCAGGCCGTTTTGGCTTTAGCAATAACTGGAATAAAATGCCGGTATTCCGAATATCCCAAAATATTTGAGATGTCCCGGGCAGACCAGTATTCTTGACCATTTTTGTTTAAACGTTTAATGCTTTCAAAGACTGATTTATGCTCAGGAGGATTGGTTAGTTTAGTCATAATCAGGCGCTTTCTTTATTTAACGAATTTACAGATTTTAAAGGAGGGTGACAATTTGCCTCCACCCTTTGGAAATTTTTTTGAAATTGTATAACGTATTAATTTTTAGTCTATCGCAAACCTTAATGTTTTTCAAGATAAGATGGCTAGTCGTCATTCGAAAATAAAAAAATCACAAAATATGAATTAACGGGTAGAAATTTATTTTTTCGAAAGTCATTAACCAGTTGCAAAACCCGTCCATCATTGGGAGCTTTTATACTAAGCCGCCGTAAGTTAAATACTTGCAGCGGCTTTTTTGTGTTTAAAAATTTTTCTTGCAATATTTATTGATTGAAGACAATATTGATCAATATGTTCCAGTTGATAAAAAAGAATATGAAGAAATTGTCCAAGCGATTGCAGCGCATAAAAAAGACGCTGTTTTAAATATCCGAGTAAATCGTTTTGACCTTGATAATATTATAAAGAAATCAAAGAAAATGGGCGTCAAATATCAAACGTTTATTGTGGAGATTACGAATTCTAGTGAAAATGTTTTTTCTATAGTGTTTCCTGATAAATATGATGATTTTGGTTCACATGTAAAAGAACTTGAATACAGACCGCAACAGATAGCTTTTACTAAAGCGGTTATGGATTCATTTGCTAATAAAACTCATTTACTGGCCGAGGCTGGAACAGGAGTAGGTAAAAGTCTGGCGTATTTAGCCCCGGCAGTTAAATGGGCTAAAGATAAAAAAACAAAAGTGCTTATTACTACACATACAAAAACTTTACAGGAACAGTTGATTGATAAAGACTTGCCTTTTCTAAAGAAAACGGTAGATTTCGATTTTAAATTTGAATTATGCGTGGGATCCGGAAATTTTATTTGTATTAGACGTTTTTTGAAGAATATAAGAGTATCTCTATTCCCGGATAATAACGCAAACCGGATTAAGCAGCTTGAAAAATGGATTAATCAAACCTGTACGGGCCTAAACTCCGATTTGCCTTTCGAACCAGAACATTCTTTATGGTATCAAATTAATCGTGATTCTGAAATTTGCCATGGCCGCTCTTGCGAATACTTTAATCAATGTTTTTATTATAAGAGGAAAAAATTAATTAATGACGCGGATATTCTGGTCGGCAATCACCATTTATTTTTCGCTAATCTTGCTTCGGGTAATAAAGTTTTACCTCAATTTGATGCTGTGGTGTTTGATGAGGCGCATACTCTGGAAGATTCTGCTGGCTCATTTTTAGGTAATAATGTTGCAAATTTTCAATTTGATTATTTGTTGGATTCATTTTTTAGTGCGAAAAATAAATCAGGATTATGGAAGTCTGTTAAAAAGTTAAAGCAAAAACAATTTGATGAAGGGGTCTCTTTACTGGAAGCAGTTAAAAATTATTCGGATTCGTTTTTTTCGGAAATAATTTATGGATTGATTGATAAAGAAGGAAAAGCAAAAGAAAGCAAAATACGAATCAAAGAGAAGCTTTCAATTCCAAATTGCATAGATTTGCCTGCTCAAAATCTTATTAACTTTTTAAAGGGAATAATGGGAAATTCCAGCGAAGAGAGTTTGGCGGAAGAGATAGGCGTTTTTTGCTCAAGATTAATGGTGCAGGTGGATGTAGTTAATTCGTTTTTAGCGCATTCATTATCTGATTACGTTTATTGGATTGAGTTTAGGGATACGAAGAGAGGAGTCAGATGTTCGTTAAATTATGCGCCGTTGGATATTTCGGAGCAATTCAGGAGTAAGGTGCTAGATGAAATTACTCCTGCGCTTTTTGTATCCGCAACATTATCGGTAAATAATTCTTTTGATTTTCTTAAGAAAAATCTTGGTTTTCAAGAAGCAGTGCAGGAGTTGATTGTGGATTCGCCATTTAATTATCAAAAAAATGCTATTATGTATGTGCCGAAGAATATGCCTGATCCTTCGGATGAAGATAGCGATTATTGGTCAAAAGCTCTTGAGCAGGTTAAGTTAATAATCGATCGGATGAAAGGACGTACATTGGTATTGTTTACAAGTTATTCTGCTATGAAAAGAGCCAATTATGTTTTGAAAAAAGATTATCCTGAATTGGAAATTTTATGCCAAACGGAAAAGCCGCGATCTATTCTTATTGAAGAATTTAAAAAGGGAGACAATACAATTCTTTTGGCAACGAATACTTTTTGGCAAGGCATTGATATTCCGGGTGAAGACTTGAGATGTGTTGTGGTATGGAAATTGCCTTTCTTAGTGCCAGATGATCCTTTTGCGGAAGCAAAGATGGAGCTTATTAAAAAGAATGGAGGCAATTCCTTTTATGAATACCAAGTGCCGCGGGCAATTACGATGTTAAGGCAAGGTTTTGGGCGGTTGATTAGAACAAAAGATGATATTGGAATTGTAGCTGTTCTTGACCCGAGAATTTTGACTAAAAGTTATGGCGCGCGTTTTGTTGGTGCTTTACCAAAGTGTCCAATCGTCAGTGATTTTGATGACGCGATGAAAATTTTCGATTAGTAGTTTTAAAATAATTTTTTGTGCGTTGCATGTGCATGTGCGGTGTATGTTATTGACTTTAATTGCTCCAAATGTACAATGAAAGTGTTTTTTCAAAGCAGATATAATAAGTAAATTTTATTTTTGAAAAGGAAATTAATGGCTAAGAAACTAGTAGAAAAACAAAAAAGCATTGAAGTTGCTCTTTGGGAATCAGCCAATAAATTACGAGGCAGTGTAGAGCCGGCAGAATATAAGCACGTTGTTTTAGGATTAATTTTTCTAAAATTTGCCAGTGATAAATTCGAAGAGCATCGCAAAAAGCTTATTGCTGAAGGCAAAGAGAAATATATTGAAATGGCCGACTTCTACAATATGAGTAATGTGTTTTTCTTGGAAGAAACCAGTCGATGGAGTTATCTCATTAAAAAATCGAAACAAAATGATATTGCCTTGCTTATTGACACGGCTTTGCACACCATTGAAAAAAATAATAAGGCTTTGAAAGGGGCATTGCCTGACAATTACTTTTCTCGTCTGGGTTTGGATGTTACCAAATTGGCTTCTCTGCTCGATACCATCAATGACATTGACACCACCAAAGACCCCAAGCAGGATGTAGTAGGAAAAGTATATGAATATTTCCTTTCCAAGTTTGCACTAGCTGAAGGCAAAGGTAAAGGAGAATTTTACACACCTAAAAGTATTGTAAACCTGATTGCCGAAATGATTGAGCCTTACAAGGGCATTATCTATGATCCTGCTTGCGGTTCGGGTGGTATGTTTGTGCAGAGTATCAAGTTTATTGAAGCACACCACGGAAATAAAAAAGAAATTTCCATTTACGGACAGGAATACACCAACACCACTTACAAACTGGCAAAGATGAACCTTGCCATACGGGGCATTGCCGGAAACCTTGGCGAAAAAGCAGCCGACACATTTGCAGACGACCAACACAAAGATTTGAAAGCCGATTACATTATGGCAAACCCTCCATTTAACCAAAAAGACTGGCGTGGCGAAAAAGAACTTCTGACCGATCCGCGTTGGCGTGGCTACGAAGTCCCGCCCAAAAGCAATGCCAATTATGCCTGGATACTCAATATGGTGAGCAAACTATCCGACAATGGCGTAGCTGGTTTTATCTTGGCAAATGGCGCATTGAGTGGCGGTGGCGAAGAATATAAAATACGTCGGAAGCTGATTGAAAATAATTTGGTGGAAGCGATTTTAGTATTGCCTCGAAATTTGTTTTACACCACAGACATTAGTGTAACGCTTTGGATTTTGAATAAAAATAAAAAAGCACAAAGCAAAAATATGGGCGATGAAAAACGTCAATACCGTGAACGAGAAAAGAACATTCTGTTTATGGATTTGCGACAATTAGGTGAGCCTTTTGAGAAAAAATATACGCAGTTTTCTGATGAAGATATAAAGAGAGTAACATGCACTTACCATAAATGGCAAAGTTCCCAAATTGAGGACATACCAGAGTTTTGCTTTTCTGCTTCATTTGACGAAGTAGCTAAAAAAGATTTTTCTCTTGTACCAAGCAAATACATTGAGTTTGTAAACCGGGACGAGAATATTGACTTTGACGAAAAAATGCAAAGCCTACAAAGCGAGTTTGCCGAACTGCTTAAATCCGAAGTGGCTTCCAAAAATGATTTACTAACCGTATTTAAAGAGTTGGGCTATGAAATCAAGTTATAAACCTTTGGGCAATTACATTCAGGAAGTTAATAACCGTGACAGAGATAAAACGGTTGATTTACTTTTGGGTGTAAGTATTCAAAAAAAGTTTATGCCTTCCATTGCTAATACCATTGGAACGGATATGTCCACTTATAAAATTGTAAAGAGAAATCAATTTGCATATGGGCCTGTAACCTCACGAAATGGAGATAAAATTTCCATTGCTTTGTTGGAAGATTATGATGACGCGATTGTTTCGCAAGCCTATTCACCATTTGAAGTAAAAGATGCTAATGAACTTTTACCCGAATATTTGATGATGTGGTTTCGTAGACCTGAGTTTGACCGTTACGCAAGGTTTAAAAGCCACGGGAGTGCAAGGGAGATTTTTGATTGGGAAGAAATGTGCAATACGCTTTTGCCTGTTCCCCACATCACCAAACAACGCGAAATCGTAAAAGAATATAACGTCATCCAAAACCGCATAGCCCTTAACCAGCAACTGATACAAAAACTCGAAGAAACCGCACAGACCATTTACAAACAATGGTTTGTTGATTTTGAATTTCCCGATGAAAATGGAAAGCCGTATAAAAGTAATGACGGGAAAATGGTTTGGAATGAGGAATTGGGCAAGGAAATTCCGAAAGGATGGGTGGTTGGGAATCTATCTGAAATTGCGACTATTATTATGGGGCAATCACCAGAAGGAGAAACTTATAATAAAGAATGTAAGGGAATGATATTTTACCAAGGTAGAACTGATTTTGGTCATAAATTTCCTGACATTACAACTTACACAACACACCCAAAGAAAAAGGCTTTGAAAAATGATATCCTGATTAGTGTAAGAGCTCCAGTTGGCGACTTAAATATTGCAATAGAAGATTGCAGTATTGGACGAGGGATTGGAGCATTAAGAAGTAAATTGAAATGTAATTCACATTTATTTTATCTGCTTCAAAAATTGAAATCTCAATTTGATATATCTGATGGAGAAGGAACAATCTTTGGTTCAATTAATAAGGATGATTTGCACAATATGGAAGTGATTTATTCTGAAATTTTCATTAAGAAATTTGAAATAATCATAAGGCCTATTGATGTAGTAGTTAAAAATTACAGTATTGAAAACCAAAGGCTATCCGAACTGAAAGACTTGCTTCTTTCTAAATTAGCGACAGTAGAGAACTAGAATATGATTGAATCAATCACTATAAAAAACATTGCTACTTTCGATCCCATAAATGGGGTTCAAATTGATGGACTAAAGAAGGTAAATTTTTTTTATGGCGCCAATGGTTCTGGCAAAACAACTATTTCTAATTTGTTGCACAACCCATCGGACATCCGATTTAAAGACTGTTTAGTAATCTGGAAAAATTCCTTACCCACTAAGCCTTTGGTTTACAATAAAGAATTTCGAGAGAGAAATTTCGGAAAAGGAAAATTACCGGGAATCTTTACGCTTGGGGAGGCCACAAAAGAAGAGAAAGTATCTATTGAGAGTAAAGTTGAACAACTTAAATTAATTAAAGCAGATATTGAAAGAATAAAGAATTCTTTAAGCGCGCAGACACAAAAAAAAGAAACATGCGATGCGGAATTCAAAGAGTTTGCTTGGACAAAAATATATAAAAAATACGAAGATGTTTTTAAAGAAGCTTTTGTTGGTTCAATGAAATCAGGAGACCTTTTTAAAGGCAAACTTTTAAAAGAGTTTGTAAACAATAAAGAAGTTCTGAAAACCTATGATGAGTTAAGGGAAAAAGCTTCGACCATTTTTAGAGAAACGCCTCGCAATATAAGTCCGATAAATAAAATTGATTTTGAGCGGATTGTCGAAATTGAAAAACATGTGCTTTTGAAAAAGATAATTGTTGGTAAAGCAGATGTTAATATTGCAAAGCTCATTCAAAAACTTAATATAAATGATTGGGTAAGTCAAGGTCGAGCATATATTCAGGACGATAAAACATGCCCTTTTTGTCAACAATCCACTATTACACAAGAATTTAAAATCCAGCTTGAGAGTTTTTTTGATGAAGCATATTTGAATGATATTAATTCTTTTAAAGCATTAAAACAGGAATACAACATATTAATTCTAAATGTAATCAATGAATTAAATAACGTTGAAACAACGCAGAAAGAATTTAAAAACTCAAAATTAAATATTGATAAATTTTCTTCATATCTTAAGACCTTAATAAGCCAAAATACTACAAACTTTGAATATTTAAACAATAAGCTTAAAGAGCCTAGCAGAAGTATTGAATTAGTGCCTCAGAAAGAACAACTTCGACTCATAGTTGATTTAATTGAACATGCAAACGCTGAAATAAAGAAACATAATGACATTGTTGCTGACTTTAATAATCAGCGAAGCAACCTAATAAATGCAATTTGGAAGTATCTAATCGAGGAGTTCAAAGGAGATATTGAAAAGTATAATTCAACAAAAAAGGGCATTGAAACGGGAATCACATCGATTGAGTTACAGTTAAAAATCATAGTAAAAGAATGTCATGATTTAGACCTTGAAGTTAAGAAACTGAGTAAAAATGTCACAAGTATCAAGCCTACAATTGATGAGATTAATAGGCTTTTAAAATCTTATGAGTTTCATAATTTTGAAATTGTTCCAGCTACAGAAGAGGGGTTTTACCAAATTGAAAGAGGAGATGGCAGTATAGCGGAATCCACCCTTAGCGAAGGCGAAATAACATTCATAACGTTTTTGTATTATTTACAATGTGCAAAAGGTGGAACATCAGAAGAGAATGTGAATGAAGAACGCATCCTTATTATTGATGACCCAATTTCTAGTTTAGATAGTAATATATTATTTATTGTCAGCACTTTGATAAAAGAAATTTTAAAAGAAGTAAAACTCGATAAAGGGAATATCAAACAAGTAATATTATTAACCCATAATGTGTATTTTCATAAAGAAGTTTCTTATGAGGGTTTGCATAGAAAAGGTGAAAAGCCATTATTTTGGATATTGCGAAGGAGCCATAAAACATCAGCCATTCATCCTTATTTTGAACAAAACCCTGTTCAATCTTCTTATGATTTGCTTTGGCGTGATATAAAAGAATGGGAAAAGAATTCAGGTACTACAGTTCAAAATACAATGAGAAGAATTCTTGAAAATTTCTTTAGCATTTTAGGAAGCAAGCGAGATGATTTTTTAATTAATAATTTTACAACACAAGAAGAAAAAGAAATTTGTAGATCTCTTCTAAGCTGGATAAATGAGGGTTCACACACACTGCCGGATGATTTGTATGTGGAAGCTCCAGATGGCATAATTTCTAAATATTTAAAAGTGTTTAAAGATATATTTAAACTCACGAAAAATATTGGTCATTACAATATGATGATGGGTATTAGCGATGAAACGGAATGATATAAAAATGAAATTTACCGAAGAAAAACCAGAAAAGGCTTTATGAACAGCGAAATCCTCATCTACCAAAATCCCGATGGCAATATTAAAATTGATGTGCGCTTGGAAGAAGAAACTGTTTGGCTTACACAGGCACAACTATGTCAACTATTCCAAAAATCTAAAGCTACCATCAGTGAGCATATAAAAAATGTGTTTGAAGAAGGAGAATTAGATGCTGAGGCAACTGTTCGGAAATTCCGAACAGTTCAAGCTGAGGGTAGTCGAGAGGTGCAAAGGGAGATTGAATATTATAATCTCGATGTAATTATCTCGGTCGGCTATCGGGTAAAATCGCCACAAGGCACACAGTTTCGAATTTGGGCAACACAACGATTGAAGGAATACATTATCAAAGGTTTTGCCCTGAATGATGACCGTTTCAAATCCGGTAATTCAATGAATTATTTTAATGAACTGCAAGAACGCATTCGGAAAATAAGGCTTTCGGAACGCTTTTTCTACCAAAAAATAAAAGATATATACACCACAAGTATTGATTACGACCCCAAAGACGAACAGACCATTGAATTTTTCAAAATCATACAAAATAAATTGCTTTGGGCAATCAGTAGTCAAACAGCCGCCGAATTAGTTTATCGCCGGGTGAATGCGTCTTTGCCTTTGCTGGGAATGCAGTCGTATGATAAAGAAAATGTTGTTGCTGTTAGAAAATCAGATGTAAGCATTGCTAAAAATTATCTGAGTGAAGATGAAATAAAACTTTTGGGATTGTTGGTAGAGCAATATCTTGCTTTCGCAGAAACTATGGCACAGCAACGCACTCCGATGTATATGAAAGATTGGATTGAGCGTCTCGATATTATTCTCAAACTTAACGGTAGAGAATTGCTTAATCACGCTGGTAAAATTAACCATGAGCTCGCATTAAAAAAATCAGGTGAAGAGTATGAAAAATATTTATCGGCTCAAAAAGTATTAGAGAAAGAGCAAAGCCTGAAAGAATTAGAAGCAGATATAAAAAATTTGAATCGGGGAAAAGAATGAAATTTACTGAAGAAAAATTAGAAAAAGCTTTTATTGAGTTGTTGGGAAATGAAAATTTTCCGCATCATTTGGGTAAGTCTATTACTCGCACTGTTGATGAAGTATTAATTGAAGAAGATTTATTAAATTATCTTCTTAGTAAATACGCAGACAAACAACTCACTGTAAACGAAGCTAAATCAATTATTCTTCAACTTAAAACATTACCAGCGTCTGATCTTTATGAAAGTAATAAAACTATTATGCGATGGTTGTCAGATGGGTTTATTTTAAAACGGGAAGACCGTAATCAAAAAGACATTCATATTGAGTTAATTGACTACGCGGGTTTAGATGCTCAATTTGTTAGCCCTGATTTAGATGCGGTTATAGCAGAACCTCAAGTGAGATATGGTAGAGATTATAATATTTATAAATTTGTTAATCAGTTAGAAATTGTTGGAAATGAAAAACGAATTCCCGATGGAATTATTTATATTAATGGTCTGCCTGTAGTGGTGTTTGAGTTTAAAAGTGCCATAAGGGAAGACTCTACTATTTTTGATGCTTTCAATCAGCTCACCATTCGTTATCGTCGGGATATTCCTGAATTGTTTAAGTACAATGCATTTTGCATCATTAGTGATGGAGTAAATAATAAGGCAGGATCTTTTTTTGCACCTTACGAGTTTTTCTATGCCTGGCGTAGAGTTGCAGGTTTGGCAAAAGATGTTGATGGTTTTGATAGTATGTTTACCTTGGTGCAAGGCATGTTCAATCAAAATCGTCTGCGTGATATTATCCGCAATTTTGTTTATATACCCGATAGTTCTAAGAAAAATGAAAAAATTGTCTGTCGCTATCCGCAATATTACGCCGCTAAATGTCTTTATGACAGTATTAAATTAGCTCAAAAACCAAACGGTAATGGTAAAGGCGGAACATACTTTGGGGCAACAGGCTCAGGAAAAAGTTATGCCATGCTTTATTTAACGCGCTTATTGATGAAAAGCATATATTTTGAAAGTCCAACTATTGTTTTAATTTCGGATCGAACAGAGTTGGATGATCAATTATCAGGACAATTTACCAATGCTAAAAAATTCATTGGCGACAATACCATTGTAAGTGTAGAAAGTCGCGCTCATTTGCGCGAATTGTTGCAAGGTCGTCAGAGCGGTGGGGTGTTTTTAACCACCATTCAAAAATTTACCGAAGATACAGAATTGCTTACGCAACGAACCAATGTAATTTGCATATCGGACGAAGCTCATCGCAGCCAAATAAACCTCGACCAAAAAATTAAAGTAACTTCCGCAGGAGTTAAAAAGACTTTTGGTTTTGCCAAATATCTGCACGATTCATTACCTAACGCCACATTTGTTGGTTTTACAGGCACCCCGATTGATGCAACGCTCGATGTTTTCGGTAAAGTGGTTGATGCTTACACTATGACCGAATCTGTGAAAGACGAAATTACTGTTCGTATTGTTTATGAAGGCAGGGCAGCCAAAGTAGCATTAAATAACAGCGAACTCGAAAAAATTGAAAAATACTACGAAGAAGTAGCTGAAGCAGGAGCCAACGAATACCAGATAGAACAAAGCAAGGAAGAAACCGCCAAGATGAATGCCATTTTAGGCGACCCGAAACGTTTAAAAACATTGGCCGAAGATTTTGTAAAGCATTATGAACTTCGTATTTCTGAGGGTGCAACCGTAAAAGGCAAAACCATGTTTGTATGCAGCAGCCGCGAAATTGCGTATGATTTTTACAAGAATGTTATTGCTCTACGTCCTGAATGGAACGAAGTAAAAGTGGCTGCTGATAATGAAGTTTTGACAGAGGAAGAAAAGAAAAAAATAAAACCAATGGAACGAATCAAAATGATTATGACCAGAGGTAAGGACGACTCAAAAGAATTGTATGATTTATTGGGTACAAACGATTACCGTAAAACTTTAGATGTTGAGTTTAAAAATGAAAAAACAAATTTCAAAATTGCCATTGTTGTTGATATGTGGCTCACGGGATTTGACGTTCCGTTTCTTGATAGTATTTATATCGACAAACCAATTCAGCAACACAATTTGATTCAGACCATATCGAGAGTAAATCGTAAATTTGAAGGCAAAAACAAAGGTTTGGTAATTGACTATATCGGTATTAAAAAGCAGATGAACCTTGCGTTGGCTAAATACAACAAAGGCGACAAGGATAATTTCGAAGACATTGAAAAATCATTGATTGTTGTCCGCGACCATTTGGATTTGTTAGCAAAACTGATGCATAAGTTCGACACTAGTAAGTATTTTTATGGAAGTACCATTGAACAGCTCAATAATTTAAATATGGCTGCCGAATATGTGCAGAAAACTAAAGAATTCGAAATACGTTTTATGGGTTTGGTAAAACGATTAAAAGCAGCTTACGACATTTGTGTCGGCAGTGAAAAATTGACACAAGTCGAAAGAGATTATACTCATTTTTATTTGGCTGTGCGTTCAATAGTTTTCAAACTAACCAAAGGCAATGCCCCTGACACCGCACAGATGAACGCCAGAGTTAGGGAAATGATAAAAGAAGCCTTACAAAGCGATGGTATGCAGGAAATTTTAAAACTTGGTAATGAAGACGAAAGCGAACAAGACCTGTTTGATGAAAATTATCTGGCAAAAATTGACAAAATTAAACTACCAAACACCAAAATTAAATTGCTTCAGCAATTACTTGCAAAAGTAATTGGTGAAATCAGGAAAGTAAACCGAATAAAAGGGATTGACTTTACTAAGAAAATGCAAGCGCTTGTTGAACAATACAACCAGCGTGATGAAAATGACATTCTGAGGAGTGAAGTTTATGAGGAAATGGCAGAAGCTTTAACTAACATGATTTGGGATGTACATAAGGAGTTTTCAGCAGGTGAGGCATTGGGGATTGATTTTGAGGAAAAAGCCTTTTACGATATTTTATTAGAACTTTGCGTTAAGTATGATTTCATTTATCCAGAAGATAAGTTGATAGAATTGGCAAAAGCAGTTAAAGAGTTGGTCGACAGCCAAGCCAAATTCCCTGATTGGAATAAACGAGACGATATAAAATCAGCCTTGAAAGTTGGACTGATACTTTTACTCGATGAATTCGGCTATCCACCGGTTGAGAGAGATGAAGTGTATGTTGAGATTTTTGAACAAGCTGAAAATTTTAAACGATTCAAAAAATAAAAATCTTTCTTCACAGTTTAACAAAAAAATAATTGAGAAAACGCTAAAGCAAAATAAAGAAGATTGATGAGGGGTATGCCTGTATGATTTTATTACAGAAAATTATCGGAGTGCTGGCTAAGATTGGCGCGGGAATTTTCCTGTTTTATTTATTTTGTTCCTGGGTAGTTATTCCATTAGCTTTACCGTGGGTTATAGAAAGTCAGGGCACAAAGTTTTTGAAACATCAGGTGTTCGTGCGTTCCGCGCAATTCAATCCTTTTTTATGGAAATTAAGTTTAAGGGAATTGAAAATCTTCGACGATAAAAAACATCAATTGGCTGGGTTTGAACGATTTAGTGTGGATGTAAGTTTTCTTAGTCTTTTTAAAAAGATCTACCGGATCGAATCAGTACAGTTGGACGGGTTGTCAATTCACGCAACGCTGGGATCTGGAGGGCATATTGATCTGATGGATTTAATCCCTCCGCCGGTACCAACCAGGAAAGTTGAACCGAAACCGGCAGCTGCTGTTACTGTTTCAATTGAAAAAAAGACCGCGCCTATGCCTTTGATCCAAGTTGATTCGATCATAATGCGGCACGGCCAGATACAGTTTGATGATCAATCCGTGACCCCTGCTTTTAAGACCGTATTAAGTGATATTAATCTCACAATCCAAGGTTTTTCGACTAAAACGGATGGTCAGACTGAAGTTGTTTTTGCCGCTAAATTGGATGATAAGGGGATTTTAAATGCCCAGGCATGGATAAAACCTTTGCAAAAACCATTAGAAATGGAATTGAATTTCGGCATGGATAAATACATGCTTACGGTATTGAGTCCTTATGTTGGCAAATATACTGGCCGGGAATTGCAAAACGGGATTTTTAATTTTAATACAATTTACCGGATAGGGAATAATCAGTTAACAGCTTCACATAAAATTTTGATACAGCATTTTGATTTTGGCAATAAGGTCGAGAGCAAAGACGCGTTGCATTTACCTTTTGGATTAGCGGTCGCGTTATTAGAAGATCCCCAAGGCAGGATTAATATTTCTTTACCAGTAAAAGGGGATATAAGTAAACCGGAATTTCAGTATACACATTTGATCTGGCAGGTGGCACAGAATTTTTTTATTAAATTGATCACTAAACCTTTCGCGGTACTCGGTTCGCTATTTGGCGAAGAAAGCGGAACTGAAGAATTAGGGTATGCGCGGTTTATTCCTGGACAAAGCATTTTGTCTAAAGCTGAGCAGGATAAAATAGCAATCTTGGTCAAAGGGTTGAAAGATCGTCCTAAATTATTTTTGGAGATCAATGGCGGTTTTGACCCGAAGATCGACTGGAAAGCTATCAAAACGGAACTTTTTGAAAAGAATTATGCCGCGGCAATGGCGGAAAGCGATAAAGGCGAAAATCAGGTATATCAAAATTTGTATCAAGAGAGATTTGGAATTAGGGAGTTGTGGAAATTGAGCGGTAGTTTTAAGAAAAAAGGCGGAGGTTACGATTATCAAAAATTAAACAAAGAGATCCAAAGGCGTTTGATCGAAGATGCTCCCCCGGATAAAGCGGCTTTGGAAGTTTTGGCACAGACCCGGGCAAAAATGGTTTATGATAGTATGTCAAAAGCCGGGTTAGATACCGGCCGAATGCGCATTGGAAATCCCGGTGAGGTACAAAGCAGTATGGGTTTTGTTCCCGTGGAATTTACTTTGACGGTTTTTGACCAGGCAAGGAAATGACAAGAAATAAGATTGGAGTAATGATGAGTGAAAAAGAACAATATTCATGTGGTTGTTCAGATACGAATACTACGGTAAAGCACCGATCTGTTCCTGTCATTGGTCGTATTGCCACCGATGCTGGTAATATTGATGTGGTTTCAACTAAGTGGAGTATGTGTGATCATATTGGTGAGATTAAAGTAAGACTGGACATAGCTCGCATGAATTATGCGATAGCGCCCGGAGTCTATGCTTTTGGCCGTCCTGATTCGCAATCGCCGGTGTTGGTTTCGGCAAACTATAAGCTTTCTTTCGATGTGTTAAGAAGGGAACTCGAAGGTCTTGATGTTTGGATATTGGTGATCGATACTAAAGGCGTTAATGTTTGGTGTGCTGCTGGAAAAGGTACGTTCGGGACGCAGGAATTGGTCGAGCGGGTGAAGGCAACACAGCTTGATAGAATTGTCAGTACACGGAAGCTTATTCTCCCTCAATTGGGTGCGCCGGGAATATCTGCACACACGGTGAAGGCTCTTTGTGGATTTCAGGTCGTGTATGGTCCTGTTCAAGCGCGTGACTTAAAGAAATTTTTTGATGCTGGAATGAAGGCTGATCCTGCCATGCGGCGGGTGTATTTTGGTGTCATGGACAGGTTGACGGTATCATGGCTTGAACTTGCTGTTGCACTAAAAGCCGCTGTTTTGGGGACGGTGCTTTTAGCCGTATTAATTGTACTTACGTCAACAATCCCTGCCTTAACAGTGTTCAAAGGTGAAGCATGGATGTTGTTGATTTTGTTTTGGGCCTCTGTACTCTCTGGCACAGTTCTTAATGCGGTTTTGCTTCCCTATCTTCCCGGCCGGGCTTTTTCCTTAAAGGGAGGCTTACTTGGCGCGTTCATCGCTGTCGTGATTATTTACATCAGCAAACCGCATTTGGCGCTGACAACGACAGTTGCATATACTCTCATGTCTGCGGGACTGTCGGCATTTTTGGCGTTGAACTTTACCGGAGCGTCTACATATACATCTCTCTCTGGTGTTAAAAAAGAAATTCGCTATTCTATTCCCGCGATAATTGCAATGGTGTCTGCGGGTGCGCTTTTGGAAATTGTGCATATTGTGAGGAGGCTTATATGAAGCTCAGATATCTTTCGGGTGTTGTTACACTTAAGTACGATGTCAATAAATGTAAGGGATGCGCCAGCTGTATTGAAGTCTGTCCGCATGGGGTTTTCAGTATGGAAGCTGGTAAAGCAAGAATGGTTGATAAGGATTCCTGCATTGAGTGTGGAGCCTGTATGAAGAATTGTCCGTTTGACGCTATCTCTGTCGATGCAGGCGTGGGTTGTGCGGCGGCCATTCTTGCTTCAAAAGGAACGGGTAAGGCTGTTTGTTGTGGGAGTGAGGGAGGATGCTGCTGAATTTGATGGTGTTTTAACAGAAGGAGAATATAAAAGTGGCACAGTCTATAAAAAAATTATCGTTCCTTGATCGTTATCTTACCTTGTGGATTCTTTTGGCTATGGGTATTGGTGTCGGCATTGGTTTCTTTACGCCTGGCATCGTGGGCTTTTGGAACCAGTTTCAGTCTGGATCAACTAACATACCTATCGCTATAGGACTTATTTTGATGATGTATCCGCCTTTGGCCAAGGTGAAATATGAAGAATTGGGTGATGTGTTTAAGGATTACAAAATCCTTTTTCTTTCGCTCTTTCAGAATTGGTTGATCGGGCCGATCTTGATGTTTATTTTGGCCATTGTATTCTTACGGGGTTATCCAGAATATATGATTGGATTGATCTTGATCGGGCTGGCCCGTTGTATCGCTATGGTCATCGTGTGGAATGACCTGGCTGATGGAGATACAGAGTATTGCGCTGGATTAGTGGCGTTTAATGCGGTTTTTCAAGTTTTATTTTTTTCGATTTATGCGTGGATATTTATTACCATTTTGCCGGCGTGGTTTGGGCTTAAGGGTGCGGTTGTGAACGTCACGATCCTGCAGATCGCCAAAAGTGTTTTTATTTATTTGGGGATTCCTTTTCTGGCAGGGATGATTTCAAGATTTGTTTTACTTAAGGCTAAAGGTAAGCCTTGGTACGAGAATGTTTTTATTCCGCGAATTAGTCCGATGACACTCATCGCGCTTCTTTTTACAATCTTTGTCATGTTCTCGATCAAGGGCGAATACATTGTAAAAATCCCCATGGATGTTTTACGAATCGCTTGGCCATTGTTGATCTACTTTGTGGTGATGTTTTTTGTTTCATTTTGGATGAGCCGGAAAGCTGGAGCAGATCATGGTAAGTCGGTAACATTATCTTTTACTGCGGCTAGCAATAACTTTGAGTTGGCCATAGCTGTGGCGATCGCGGTATTTGGTATAAATTCGGGAGTGGCTTTTGCGGCGGTTATCGGGCCTTTGATCGAGGTTCCGGTTATGTTGTTGTTAGTTAATGTGGCCAGAGCCTTTCAAAAGAAGAGGTAATCTATGGTAAAAGAAAAAGTTTTGTTCGTCTGTATTCACAACTCAGCCCGCAGTCAAATGGCAGAGGAGTTGTTACGAAAACTAGCCGGTGATAGATTTGAAGTTGAAAGTGCTGGTATTGAGCCGGGAAAGCTTAACCCGGTGGTGATCGAAGTGCTGAAAGAAATCGGCGTTGATATCACTGGCAAAAAGACACAAGCGGTCATGGACATTCTTAAGCAACGTAAACTTTACAGTTATGTTATCACTGTGTGTGATGAAACCAGCGCGGAACGTTGTCCAATATTCCCTGGAGTTGCCAAGAGGCTTCATTGGGGTTTTGCTGATCCATCTAAATTTGAAGGCTCGTGGAAAGAAAAGATCGACAAGACCCGAGAAGTTCTAGAACAGATTCAACAAAAAATAGAAATTTGGTTGAACGAGAAGTAGCCCATTACAAACATTTACGCTATTGTTCAAGTTGGTTTTTAATTATGCGCTTGTGGTCGCTGCATCCTTTATATTTAGATTCCAAAGGCCTCGTAGCATTGTGGCGGGAAAGTTTACTGGCACAGAAAGTTTTAATGGGAAAAACAAAAGGTTATAAGAATCATCCTCAATTGGAAAGATTTAAAGAGCATAAGAATCCTCAAGCAGCCATTGGATATTATTTGATGAAGGTTTACGAAGAGGCTTATTGCCGAGGATATAATTTTGATGAGACGAAAATAATAACAAAACCAAAAAGGTTGTCTCCTATCAAAGTGACTAAAGGACAAGTAAACTTCGAGCGCATTCATTTATTTTCTAAGTTATTAAAACGTGCCTCTGAACAAGCTATAAGTTTTCAGCAATTTAAGAGGTTGCGACTCCATCCGCTTTTTAAATTGATGCCAGGTCCAGTCGCTAAATGGGAAAAGGGTAAATAATTTTGATTATACTACGAAAGGATCATTAATGAGTCTTGATAAAATTAATAAAATAATTTGGTTAATTATCGGTACCGTTGTCCTCCTAGGCATAGTTTTAATTGTTGGAGGAATGGGATGGAGTTTTTTTAGTTTTAATCGACATTATCCTTCTGGGGTTGAAATTCATACAGAAAAGGGTTCACATAAAGAAAAGAGTTATGTTTTAAAGACAGTTTATGAAATGCCGTTGATAACAGAAGGTTCAGATTTTCTTGTTGTTCCTGTGAGCCTCAAGATAGTATCTAATACACAGGAATCTGAAAGGTTATTATATAAAGCAACCGAGTCTTCATCATGGGATAGTAGCAGTTATACAAGGGTGGATTATATTGGCTATAATTATTTTAATGGTCCGTGTCACAACCTAATTTTTATCAATAAAAAGACAGGCCAGAGTGAAAAATTGTTAAGCTCGCGGGCATATATAGATGCTGTTTTTTTCCCTGAAAAGAAATTTTCAGCTGAAGAAAAAATCAAACCAGATTTTATTTTGCTAAAGATTGGCATGAAGGATACCAATGGAGATGGAATTATAAATAATAAAGATATTTTGGCTGGATATTTGGTTGGCCTGGATGGAAAGAATTTAACTCAGATAACTCCTTCAGAAATGACCATGGTTTCTTGGCGGTATGATGCAGATAGCAAGAAACTTTTCGTTAAGGTCTTGGCAGATGTTGACGGAGACCGAAAGTTTACAAATGAAGATAACGAGAAAATATTAGTCGTCGATACTCAATCACCGGCTATCGGGAATGAACTTGTTTCTGAAACAGTTAAAAAAGACATTGAGGCTGTTATCAAGTTGTAGAAAGTTATTCATTAACATTTATCAACAGATTGGTCCTATGAGGAAGATCCTTTGTTTTTTGACGGCTTTGTCTATGGTTGGTTTAAGCTCATCTTTTTCGTCGGCAGCTGAACAAAACATAAATTTTAATCCAACCTTTGTTGGAAACGGAAATTTTGTATATTTCTCCGTCCCTGGAACAGCTTCCGTTGCTGATGGTTTTAATTTGGCCGCATCGGGTGGTACGGCTAATGTTCCGGCTGGCGTCAGCGCTAATGCCAACGGGATGGCCTCGACTGTTTATTTTACAGGTGCTTCGTCTATTGCGGGAAGCATCGGCCGCAACGGAGATCCGATTTCATTAATGACGTTGAATGGCGCGTCAAAAACAGTATCATTAGGAACCAGTTCTTATATTACGACAACAAATTTTTCCGAAACTGCAGATGGGAATTCTTCTTTGTCGCTGGCTTCAGGCGTGAATTTGAACGGCAAAATTACCAATGCGGTTAGTGATAAAGGGACATTAGTGCTTGCGGACGGCGTTCATACTGTTACTGGAGATATAGGAAGTACAGGAGCGGGACTGCATCTGGTCCAGGTCTATACCGGGAGCGCACTTTTTTCAGGAGATGTGAAGGCGACAGATTTTGACTTCGCAGGGAACGGCGGGAATGTTTCAATAGCCGCCGGAAAAAGTATTATAACAACAAATGCCATTTCTGTTTCTACGGATAGTGCCAGCACGATTCATTATCTTGGATCGACGTCAATCAGCCGGGATGTGGGAGCTGCGGCAGGGAATAAATTTGCTTTTATCTTCTTTGATGGCGGAAGTGTAACGCTTGGAGCGAACCTTTATACTAGTAATTCATCGTGGTTGGACGCTAAGACAGATATAAATAGTTCAACAGTGAATTTGACGGGATCAAGGACAATCGGGGGACGACTAACATTGACCAATAATGGAAATATTGATGTTAGTAATTATACAGCTACGGTGAATGGTATTTACACACAAGGTTCCGGTTCGGCACTGAAATTAGCAGCTAATTCTGCTACAGATTACGGCAAGATCCAAACAACAAATGCCGCTGTAGTAGATTCAGGCTCTATCGTCAATGTGACAGTCGGAGGCTATATTCCGAATAATGCGGTCATGAAGATCATTGACACAGGATCATTGGGTATTGGTAGTGTTCCAGGAACTGTTACCTCCAGCAATGCCCGTGTAAGATTTTTGCCTTCAACTTCTAATAATAATCTTATTTTGACCGCAAGCCGTACTGCAACCGGATATGCGTCTCTGGCAACGACACCAGATTCGAATGCTGCGGGAACGGTACTGGATAATATTACAAATCCGTCGACGGACATGACAACTATATTGAACACTCTTGATGGTCTTACTAATTCGCAGACAGCTAACGTGCTTAATACCATGGTTCCGTACAGTAGTGGTTTTGACCTTCAAGTTCCGGTGACCCAAATGGAGCAGTTTGTGGGTGCTCAGATGGATCATTTAGGTGGAGTGTTAGCAATGGCTTTTGAAGATGCGTTGCCTGAAACCGGAATGTCCGCTGGTGATCAGCCCAGTTCATACTCAACTTGGTTTAAGGCATTTGGAACAGCGGCTCATCAGGATCCCAGAGGCACCAGCCAGGGGTATAATGTTTCCAATGGCGGCGGAGCAATTGGTATTGAAAAAAGTTTCTCAGATAATTTTAAAGTCGGTTTAGCCGCGGGCAATTCCGAGAGCTGGGTGCGCGCTAAGGATAATGCTACTCGCACAGAAATTAATTCTACACAGGTATCTTTGTATGGCGGTTTAAAACCTGTGACAAGTCCGTGGTATTTAAATGGTTCACTGAATTACGCGAATGGCCAGTATGACAGCTCACGCGAAATCCATGTTAGTTCTTCTGATAATCGTATTGCCAATGCCGATTATCGCAGCGATCTTTACGGCGCGGCACTGGAATCTGGATATGGGATTAAAGCTGGGAATATGATACTTACCCCGTTGGCATCCTTGGCGTATAACCATTTGCATTTAAGCAAGTATGGTGAAACTAATGCCGGTGCTATGAATTTAAATATCGCGGCCCAAGATTATGATAATTTACGCGCTGGAGTGGGTACCAAAATTGAATTGAATAAAAATTATTCTTTTGGAAATTTAACACCGGAGATCCATGCCAAGTATCTATATGATATTATTGCGGATCGACAGAATATCATCGCTTCATTCGCGGGCGGCGGAACAGCTTTTTCCGTTGCAGGCTATAAGCCGGCCAGGTCTGGGGTTAATGTGGGGACATCATTGACTTTGGCGACAAAGAAAAATGTGACTTTATCTTTACAGTATGATTTAGAAATGCGTCAAGATTATTATGCTCATACAGGATTCTTGAATGTTTCCTATAAATTCTAAAACATTAATATGGACCGTTGTCATAATGGCAGTGATTGTTTTGACCGGATGTGCCTCAATTGAGACACAGGCGGTGCGTGAAAGGTTCATAAAGCAAACCCTTTATGCGCCGCCATTTTATTTAACAGCGTATCATAAATTATCAGGCTCATCCGATACTCTGGTTGTTTATATTGAAGGAGACGGTTACGCATGGGTTTCACGCATAGTACCCTCTGATGATCCAACTCCTCGACATCCGCTGGCATTTTTTCTAGCCACTCAGGACAAATCTCCCAATGTCTTATACTTGGCCAGGCCGGGACAGTTCCTTGCGGCAGGTGCTCCAGCCGTTGATCAGGCATATTGGACCTCAAAACGATATAGCGAAGAAGTGATCCAATCCATGAATTCCGCGATTAATGAGATCAAACGTTCGTCAGGCGCCAATAAAATCTCTTTGATCGGATATTCAGGCGGTGCGGCTGTCGCTGTGTTGGTGGCTGCACTCAGGAATGACGTTACCGCATTAAGGACTGTGGCAGGAAATCTTGCTCCGGATGTTTTCTCTCAGGAGCATCATTTGAGTCAGTTATTCGGTTCATTAAATCCAGTGACTGTAGCGCCAACGATTAACGCGATTCCACAGCGGCATTTTGTCGGTCAGAAAGATAGGATCGTGACAAAACAGGTCACAGAAGCGTTTCTCGACGCTGAAGGAGATGATTCTCGGCAAACCATGACTGAAGTTTATGGCGCGGATCACACACATGGCTGGAAAGAGCATTGGCAAAAACTTTTATTGATACCGTTACATAGTAATTAGTAATTTCTTTATTTTAAGGCGTTGTAACTAGTATTATAGTTGCAGGGCCTTTTTGATTGGTGTATCATAAATCTCACTAAATTTTAGCAAAGAATTTTAAGGAGCATGTATTGAAGGGGTTTATTAAATCTGCGGTTAAACCGGAAAATGGCGAAGATTCAGCGTATTATATTTGTTTTTTAGACGACGATGTTCTGGTCGAGAAGAGCAACGAAAGTGAATTTTTTCCGCTTTTAACAAATGAAATGGCAAAAAAATTTGGTTTTCAGAAGGAATGTTTTATTGGTTTTTTGAATAATAAGTCATGCTACACGTTGGCCACAGCCGATAAGATTTTATCGGATGAGTATCAGTATATTAGTTTAAGAGATATTTTTTTAACGCGTGAAAAATTTATTTTTGATATTACCGGGTATGCAAAGCAGATTCATAATTGGAATAGAAATTTTAGTTTTTGTGGGAGATGTGCTTCACAAACGGTTTTACTTCCGAACGAACATGCGAGACTTTGCGAAAGGTGTCAATTAATCAATTATCCCAGGATTTCGCCTGCGATCATTACGGTGGTTGTTAAGGATAATCAAATATTGTTAGCTCGAGGGCATAAATTTCAGGATAAACAAATGTTTAGTGTTTTGGCCGGATTCGTTGAAGCTGGGGAATCTTTGGAAGATTGTGTTAAACGTGAGATTTTAGAAGAAGTTGGTATTGAGGTAAAAAATGTGCAGTATTTTAAAAGTCAGTCTTGGCCTTTTCCCGATAGTTTAATGATTGGATTTACGGCTGCTTATAAGAGCGGTGAAATTAAAATTGATGATAATGAGATCGCCGAAGCCGGATGGTTTAAAGCTGATGCTCTTCCCAAGATTCCGAATCAGCGTTCTCTTTCAGGTGAATTAATTCAATGGTTTCTGAATAATAGGAAGCAACATTCAAATGAGAACATCAAATAAAAAGGAGCCGTGTAAATGAAGAAAAGATTCGCAGCAATCGTCATTGGTTTATCATTATTGCCTTTAGTTGGTTGCGCTTCTACTATGCTTGTCGAGAAAACAACAGCCATGGCAACAACGGCAGTACAGGACAAGTTTAGTTTTGATGTGTCAACACCAGGAGCGGAAACCGGCAAACTAATGGTTCACTGCAGGCCGCCAAGCAATCAGATGTTTGTTGACCGATATGCGATCGCTATAGATTCCAAGGCTCCTTTGGTTGTCACTAAAGAAAGTGATTCGGATATAAAACTTAACGCGGGAGAACATTCTGTGAAATTTTATGCCACATTTCCTGATCCTAAACAAAGCGAGAAAGTTGCTTTTGGCAAGCTGACCCAAAAAAAGATGGTTATTACGAAAGATCAAGAAACAAGTGTAAAATATACTGGTCCATGGCGTTTATTTGGCCAAGGCAAGGTTGAATAAACCGGTAAGAGATATTTATGGATAATGAAAATCAGGAACCGGTCAAATTTAAGCGACGTGTTCGTTATAAAGGCGCTCATCCGCGGCATTTTAACGAAAAGTATAAAGAATTAAATTTTGAAAAATATACATCTGATGTCGAAAAGGTTATTGCTTCAGGTAAAACCCCAGCCGGAACACATCGGCCGATCTGTGTGGCGGAAATTTTAGATATTTTAAAACCGTTGCCTGGACAAATTGGCCTGGACGCGACTTTAGGTTTTGGCGGACATTCAGTTGAGTTTCTTAAAAAAATTGTACCGGGTGGGCGGTTATTTGCTTTGGATGTTGACCCGATTGAAATAATTCGTACGGAAAAACGGTTACAAAAAATGGGGTTTAGTGAAAATGAATTAATCATAAAGCGCAGTAATTTTGCGGGTATGATTAAGTTGTTACATGAAGCAGGAGGCGGTTTTGATTTTATTCTGGCTGATCTTGGAGTCTCCTCCATGCAATTGGATAATCCGGAACGAGGCTTTACATTTAAGTATGAAGGCCCGCTGGATTTACGCCTTAATCCTCAGCGTGGTCAATCAGCTGCTCAATTGATCAGGGCAGTGAATGAACAACAATTAGAGCGTATATTCTTTGTGAATTCAGACGAACCATACGCGAAACAGATTGCTTCGGCTGTTTTTGTTCATAGACAACAAATTAATTTAACTACTGATCTGGCCCATGTTATAACGTCGGCTTTAGCCAATAAATCGCATCCCGATGCCGAAGTGGCAAAGTCTATTCGCAGGGTTTTTCAGGCTTTGCGCATTGAAGTTAATGATGAGTTTTCCGCGCTTGAACAATTTTTGCGGACCTTGCCAGTTTGTTTGAAACCAAAAGGACGTGTGGCGATTTTAAGTTTTCATTCCGGTGAGGATAATCGGGTGCGAGATTCTTTCAAGCAAGGGCTGATGGACAAAGTTTATGAAGATATAAGCCACGAACCTATTCGGCCAAGTACGACTGAGCAATATGCTAATCCGCGTTCGAAAAGCGCGTTGCTGCGTTGGGCTATAAAAAAATAAATAAATAATGGAGAAGGCATGAAAGATGAAACCAAAAATATAGCGCAATTAAAAGAAATAATTAAAAAATTTGTTACTGAGCGGGACTGGTTCCAATATCATTCTCCCAAAAATCTGAGCATGTCCATTTCGATTGAAGCGGCTGAATTAATGGAGCATTTTCAATGGATGACAACTGAACAATCATTAGAGGTTAAATCTAATAAAGAAAAAATGGAAGAGATAAAAGATGAAGTTGCTGATGTGGGGATATATTTGTTGAATTTCTGTAATGTTTTGGGGATTGATTTTAGTAACACGGTAGAAAAAAAATTAGAAAAAAGCGCTAAAAAATATCCGGCAAATTTAGTGAAGGGCCAGGCGCACAAATATACACATTATTTAAAGTTGAAAAAAGGCGCGGAAGTTTAATATGTCAATAGAACAAATTAATCTGGTTAAAACAGATTTTCCTCAATCAAATCTTTTTAATTATTTACCAAAATTTTCGTCGATATATTTCAAAGGTCAAGCTTTAGAACATGTGCTTTCATTTTCTGCTGAGCGCGAAAGCCAGGAGTGTGGGGTTTTGGCTGTAACCATAATCCGTAAAGATGAAAATTTCCTTTGGGATTCTACCCGCGATCTTTTAGATCGGGCCGTCAAAAATGCGGCATTTGCAACAAGAGGAATTTATACATTTAATTTATTAACTTTTGATCTTCACAAAGAAAATAACTTCAAGTTTAATCATAATGAACTAGCGCAAGTTTTAATTAACTCATCGTTAAAACTCAGAGTTGGTGAGCAGGTACTAATAAAATATTTGTCGATGTATGGGCTGCTTCAAAAAATTGGCGACGAATCTTGGGGTAAAATTGTTTTTAAAACATCGGTTGAAATATTTAACGATAAGCCAAATTTTCTTTTCGCTTTAGTGAGCCGAATACTTAAAACTGTAGAATTTGCGCATAATCCGGTATTGGTTTTGGTCAATGACTTGAGTACGTTTCCTTTGTATGATCCAGCCAATGAAAAGCAAAAATATTTTTTGGATAAATTGATTACTGAACAGGCTAAAAATAGTATTGAATTCCCACCTGAAGTTTATATCCAAGATCGCCATGGCGTGAGGGAATTGCTTTCCAGAACAGTTGTTAAAAAGGGGGGCGCATGAAAAAACCTTTGATATTTATTTTAGCTTTCATGGTTATTTCTATGAGTGTTCGTCCTGGTTTTGCGGAAGAAAAATTTGAAGATACCGCCACCGGTAAAGCCGCTAAAGAAACTATTGAAGCGATGAGTAATTTTTTAAGTGACTGGGCAGAGATTAGCAGTTTGCCATTGGAACAAAAGATTGCCGTGGTTCGCAAAAATGCGCAAAAGCGTATTTGGGATAAGATGAAGGACCAGCAGTGGGGTGTGACAAAAAACGCGATCACCGAATATGCCAAAGCCCGCTTGCGTCAGGATATGTTCCGAGCAGCATCATTAGGCATGATGCATGAATGTATTGTGGAAGGGAAAAATGTCGCGGAGATGTGGAGTAAAGCAGATATCGATATTAAATCAAAAATTGAACCACGGATCGCGGCGCTGGGGAAAGTTCTTGATGGCGTGGAGATTAGCTGGGCGACGTATAGAAAATGGAATGAAGGCAAGCCGGATGAAGCTATGACGGATATGGGTAAAGCGATCGCGGACAAAGTGATGGAATTTTTTATTCCAGGATGGGGGTATTATCGTTTAGCGCAAGGGATGGTTGAAGCTTTAGGAAAATGGGTAATGGCCTACGCGTTTGATACAGCGTTAGAAGGCAAGATTAACGCCATCGCGCCAGTAGCTCCAAAACAAAATCCCGAAGCGTTCGCGCAATGGCTCTTGACGGTTGACAATATCCCGGCATTTGTTAAGAGGGAATGGGATGAACAAATCGGATATACCGGATTGTATGCTAAATACGATGGAGATGATAAAACGAAGGATGAATTTGGCGATGCCATGGAGAAAAAAATTGTTGAAACACTAGAGACCATGAAAACAGAAGCATTAAAACGTAAAACCGTGGAGAATGAGCTTAAAACCAAACTTCAGGAAGAAGATCGTAAAGCCGCGGATCTATTAAAAAAAGTTCAAGATGCGACGGCTAAAACACAAGCCGCGATGGATCAAGCTTTAATGCCGTTAAAAAAATTCGAAGAAAAATATTATGGGTTGGTGAAACAAGATACACAGGAAGTCGTTGCCGAAGCGGAACAAAGTTATGAAAAAGTTCAGAACGATGTGCCTGATCCCAGTGCCTATAGTCCAATGGATCGTGGTTCTGTTATTAATGCTTTAGAAAATGAATACGCGCAGGTGGGAGAATCTTACAGCAAAGGTTATGATGAAAATGAAATGCAAAAACAAGGTGAGCTTGTCGCAAAAATTCGCGCGGAACAATTAAAAAAAGTAAGTGACCAAATTGCTGAAGCCGAAAAAAATGTTTTCGCAAAAAACAACGAGCGGAATGATGCGTCTCAACCGTATTTTGTTCAGAGCAATGCGATATGGGATGCTTGGTATCGGTCAGGAAAACCAATACCCGCGGCGGAAAAACAGCGTATGGATGATCTTATAAAACAAGGTGGCGCGATTTCAAAATCATTTGAGCCTGCGGTCTTAGAAGCCATAAAAAAACAAACAAGTGTGAATGCCTTAGCCGGTCAAGATCGAGCGCGTTTAGCGGCTGAAGAAAAACTAGTGGTTGTTGATGCGCAAGAACGTTTTGCCAAAGCAGTTCAACTATTGGCAAAAGAAATTCCTTTGATTCAACAAGATGTTGATTTTGCGTATAAAAATTTTGAAATTGCTTTAAAAGCTTTCCAAGACGAGTCTGTGAACCTTAATTATCCCCAAGCTTATGATAATGTCGGCGGTCCATATTTTACGTCGTTAGGATATATTCCAAGTCATCAAAATTATCCTCTCGATATTCAGCAAGTTATTTCACCTAGCCGTCTCGCTTTAAAAAAATGGGAAGCCGATGCGGTTCTTGCGCCGCAATTAGAAGCTATGCGGGAAAAAATGGATAATGATTATAATTTAGCGATTATGGCAGCAAAAAACAGATTCGATAATTTAGTCGGTGCGAAACATCAGCTGATTCGCGATCAGTATTGGGGCGCGCAGGTATATAACTGGGTGCCGGATGCGGTATTTCCGGCTGAATTAGCCATAAATATTCCATATTTGACAGGAAAAGGTTTTAAACGCGATGTAGCGGCTTTGTATAAAAAAGAAGTTGAAGCTTTAAGAAAGCAAGTTAATGAGTTAAATGAACTAGAACCATCTGTGGATCTTGCTGTTGCTTTTTGGAATATTTTTAGCCGTTTGGGACGTTTAACAGCTTATGAAGATGACGCGCTCAATAAAATTGATGTGGCCAGTCTTTGCAAAAAAAATGGAGATAATTATGGATTTAGCGTTGATCCTGCTGACTCTGACGGAGCAAAATTTATTGAAGACATGAAAACCGTATGGGATGCGAACAAAGTAAAAATTTTAGGGCTTAAAGATGTCAGGGAAAAATTTATAAAAGCCGCGGTCATGAAATTTCAGTTTTCTGACCCTCGTGACGATAAATTACTGGATATGTATTTAAAAATACCTGACCGGATCGCAGAGTTTGAGAAGACTCTCGCTAACGCGAAAGCAGAGCGTGAACGCGCAATGAAAAGTATTGTGGATAATGCCGCGCAATTCGTTCAACAGTATGAGACGATTTTAAAGGAAAATAAGGATTCGCGGGATCGGATTAAACGTCTTAAACTTTTACAAGATGGCATCAGAATGTCCATGTCGCTGTTCCCTAGCAGTAAAAGTTTGACTGAACCTGCTGCCAAAGCTTGGGATCAAATAACCCTCTTCAACGGTAAATTAACAAAATACGTGGAAAAATTACAAAAGGATATCAATAGCGGTATTTATTGGGATCAAAATGAGGGTCCTTTTTCACCAAAGCCGCCGATTAGTTATGTGATATCGAATACGTTTGTTAACGGGATATCATCGAATGGGTTGTCCGCGGAAGTCGTCTTGACCACATCAGATCTGAAAAACGGAAAGATCGAAATTGGCGGACAGCTTTCAACCATAGATGAGATTAAGGAAATCGCTATTGCGGAAGATGGACAAAGCTGGTCTGTTTTACCTAAACAGACTCAATACGTTTATGCGTTTACGCCACACCCGCAAGGCATATACACGCCGCAGATTCGGATTACGACCATGACTGATCAAATTCGGATACTACCCGTCTTTATGAATATTCAGCGAATTATTTTTAAAGACTTTAATTATGAACAGGCTGTCGTCGAGAGTGTCAGTAAAATTGCTGATAGCTATGAACAACAAAATTTCGGAGTGTTTAGCGATTATATTTCTCGTGAGTTTATCGGGAATAAATCAATGGTCGAATCTGGCATCCGGGAGGATTTTGCCACTTTTTCTGATGTTCATTTAAACTTAAGAATCAGCCGTATTGAACGACGTGGACAATTGTTCGCGGCAGATACCGAGTGGGATAAAACTCAAAAGATCCGCCAAAATAACAAAAATTTAAATTCAAAAGGCCGCACGACATTTATGTTTATTCTGGAAGATGACCACATGAAAGTTAAGAGTTTACGTGGTGATCTACTTTACGCCGTTTTATCTAAAGAAATGGCGCAAGCCTGCGGAGCATCATTAAGCACAGTTGATAAATTGCTACAAGCAACAGGCAAGATACCATCCCCGTCAGGACCAGATACGCCCACGCCGGATACGAAACCTTCAGATGAGAACGAGCCAAGTGTGCCAGATGCAAATACGCTAGACAAAGGAACTTTTACTTTGAAACAATTTAACGCGCATCCTGGAATGTCTGGCTTCGCGCAATCTTACCGCTTTGCGACAAAGCAGGTTGTTGATGACGCGATGTTTGATTTAACAGGTGACTTTAGACGCAGGGAAGGCTGGATTGAGGCAGGATCAGGTGCTGGAGTTTTAGACTTAGGCAGTATTGGGTTAAATAATATTACCGAAGTTCCGGCGAATGGATATCAACAAGCTATCGGAGCTACGGTCGGCCATGTCTATGCGGTTCAATTATCCAATGGAACATACGCTATTGTCGAATTTCAATCCGCGGATGGTGATCCGTCTGATCTTTACCAAGGCCGTCCTATTAGCGCGCGGTTGCAATACCTGTATCAAAAAAATGGGACCAGGTTATTTAAATAAGTACAAAGGGGCATATTAATAATATTCCTAATACACATTTTTATGCTATATTGAAAAAAAAGGGAGAACCGTATGTCCGTAAAAAATGTTCCATATAAATCTATCGCATTTATCATTGCTGTTATTTTAGTAGCTCAGCCAAAATCATCTTGTGCTGATAGAGGAGATCGGCATTTTTATCGTTATCATGATCGTCCACACTTTGGCATGCGTGTTTCATTAATCCCCGACGATTATTTTACTGTTTCCTTAGGCCGGTCACGGTATTATTATTACGATGGTTTGTACTATGACCAGATCGGCACTGAATATGTGATCGTCAATCCTCCCATCGGCGCAGTTGTTAATGCCATACCGTCTGATTTTCAGCCCATCATTATTAATGGTATGACATATTTTACGAATAATGGGATTTATTATGTATACACGCCACGGGGATATCAAGTTGTGCCTCAACCTGTTATTGTTCAGCCAGCGCCAGTCATTGTTAATCAACAACCTGTTGTTTCAGAACCAAGTACCAGTCCGGCTTCTACAGTTACCGCAGCACCTGCATCCGAAAATACGGAAGATTCTTTCACTGTAAATATTCCGAATGACAAGAGTGGTTATACAGCTGTGGTGATCAAGCGCTCAGCAAATGGATTTACCGGGCCGCAAGGTGAATTTTATCCAGAATTTCCAAAAGTTGCCCAGCTTAAATTAATGTATGGGAAATAAATATTGAGAAGATGAGGAAGAATATGAAAAAAATATTATTAACAATAATTGTGGTGTTCGCACTTTCCGGCTGTGCGACAAGTGTCAGATATGTTAGTTATACGGGAGAAAAATTCATACCTAAAGATAAATATTATTTTGTCACAATGTATGACGCTCAACCGCCTAGTAATACCCAAGTATATACCGTCATCGGCAAAGTTGAAATTTCCGGCTTGGCCAGTAATGGTGTTAGTCCTGAATTATTAAAAGATCAGGCCAAAGCCATTTCCCGGAAAAAAGGAGCGGATGCTATTATTAATACGAAAATTGAGGCTGCTTCGTTTAGTGGAGTATATGCTTATACTGAACGCAGTCGGTATCGGCATTATCGAGTGACTGAATACATTCCTTACAGTGATCAAAGGTTGACTTTAAGCGGAGAATTGATTTTGTTTTCTCCAACCACAGTTAAATAAAACAAGTAGGGACAATGTATATGCCTGATACGTTAACAAATCTAAATACAGCAAGCACAAATTGTTCAGATTGTGCAGTTGAGCAAATCCTGCAGCGCTTCAGCACTTCACTTAAAGGTCTAAGCGCGGAAGAAGCGCGCACTCGTATTGAAAAATACGGCCCTAATGAGCCAGCCAAAAAGAAAAAACGTTCACTCGCCTTTCAAATCCTTTTAAAATTTTTTGATCCTTTGATTATTGTGTTGTTGATCATCGCGGGCTTTTCATATTTTTTTGGTGAAAAAATTAGCGCATTTTTAGTTGTTTCAATGGCCGTTATGAGCGTGGTGTTATCATTTTTTCAAGAATACCGCGCTGGAAAAGAAGCAGATAAACTGAGTGAAATGGTGCGGGCTACAGCAACAGTTTTTAGAAATGGAAAACCACGTGAATTACCGATAAGAGAGCTGGTTCCAGGAGATATCGTCAATTTATCTGCTGGCGACATGATCCCTGCTGATCTTAGAATCATTTCCGGAAAAGATTTATTTCTTAATCAATCATCCTTAACCGGCGAATCTTTCCCGGTTGAAAAATCCGCTGGCCCAATTCAAACAAAAAGTAATTCTGCCTCAGATTTAACTAACATTGCTTTTATGGGATCAAGTGTCATAAGTGGTGCAGGGTTGGGAGTGGTGGTTAGAACGGGGTTAGTGACCCAATTTGGTGAAATTTCCCGTAAATTAGCGTCAGTAGCCATAGAAACTAGTTTTGAAAAAGGCATTAAAAATTTTACTTGGCTAATGATCCGTTTCATGATGATTTTAGTCGTTATTGTTTTTGCGGTTAATGCGTATTCAAAAGGGAATCTTATTCAGGCTTTGCTTTTTGCGTTGGCAGTGGCTGTTGGACTAACTCCGGAAATGCTTCCGATGTTGGTTGCTTTGAATCTTTCTAAAGGCGCCATAGCCATGTCCAAGAAAAAAGTTATTGTTAAGCGTTTAAATTCCATTCAAAATTTTGGCGCTATGGATGTGCTTTGCACAGACAAAACCGGAACACTGACCATGGATAAAATTGTTCTGGAAAAACATTGTGATGTTGTTAGAAAAGAAAACCAGGATGTATTGAAATTTGCCTATCTTAACAGTTTTTACCAGACAGGTCTAAAAAACATTCTCGACCAGGCGGTACTAAAATATGAGAAAATTTCCGTGACTGAATATAAAAAGATCGACGAGATTCCTTTTGATTTTTCGCGCCGCATGATGTCTGTAATCATAGAAACAAATGGGAAACAGCAGTTGATTACTAAAGGCGCGCCTGAAGAAATATTTAAGCGCTGTACTAAATATGAATTAGACGGAGAAATGGTCGATTTTGATGCTTTGATTCATACAGATTTAAAACAGGAATATGAAAATTTAAGCGCGGACGGATTCAGAGTGCTAGCGATTGCTTATAAAAATTTTGATAATCCTAAAGCCGCTTATTCTAAAGAAGATGAACAGGAGTTAATTTTAAAAGGATACATCGCTTTTCTTGACCCGCCCAAACCAAGCGCGAAAAAAACAATTGAGAGTTTACGCAGCTATGGTATTGATTTTAAAGTATTGACCGGCGACAATGATCTGGTGGCAAAAAAGATTTGTCTGGAGATTGGGATTGATGTCAAAGGTATGCTCACCGGAGAACAGATTGAAAAAGTGAATGACGATATTTTAGCAGACATGGTTAAAAATGTAAGCGTGTTTTCCCGGCTATCGCCTATGCAAAAAGAACGCGTTATCCGCGCCCTACGTAAAAACGGCCATACGGTTGGTTATATGGGTGACGGTATCAATGACGCCCCTGCTTTAAAAGCAGCGGATGTAGGAATTTCTGTTGATAATGCCGTTGATATTGCCAAAGAATCTGCCGATATCATTCTTCTGCAAAAGAGCCTCATGGTCCTGCAAGACGGTGTTATAGAAGGAAGGAAGACCTTCGGAAATATTCTTAAATATGTTAAAATGAGTTCTAGTTCTAATTTTGGCAATATGTTTAGTATGGTTGGCGCAAGTATTCTTCTGCCATTTCTGCCGATGCTTCCCATTCAAATTTTGCTCAATAATTTTCTCTATGATTTATCACAAGTCGCGATTCCCACAGATGAGGTAGATGTGGACTATCTCAAGACGGCCAGACCGTGGAATGTCAATTACATTAAAAAATTCATGCTATTGATCGGGCCAGTCAGCTCGATTTTTGACTATATCACTTTCGGAGTATTATGGTTTTTCTTTCATGCGTCGGCAGAGCAGTTTCAAACAGGATGGTTTTTAGAATCTTTGTGCACGCAAACATTAGTCATTCATATTATCCGGACAGGAAAAATCCCATTTTTAGAGAGTCGGGCCAGTCAGTTTTTAACCTTTACATCAATATATATTGTTACCATCGGCTTGATTTTACCTTTCACTCCCTTAGGCCATAATTTTGGTTTTGTTGCCCCGCCAGCCTTATATTTTTTATTTTTGATCGTCATTGTTGCCGCGTATTTATTTTTGGTTCAATTTGTTAAAACATGGTTTATTAAAAAGTACGGTTATGAATAAAGACAATATATAGGGAAATGTACCTATAGACAAAATAAGCCAGAATTATATGATGAGCTGATGGATATATTATTTTTATTTAGTTTTATCGCAGGTTTTTTTACAATTTTAGCTCCATGCATTTGGCCGTTGTTACCCATTGTTTTATCCGTATCGATAGGAGAAGGCAAGCAGCGTCCTTTAGGTGTTACCTTTGGAGTGATGACTAGCTTTACTTTTTTTACTCTTTCCATTTCTTATCTTGAAAAATTTCTACATCTGGATGCCAATTTATTTCGCCTGGCAGCTGTGATCATCATTATTTTATTGGGACTCATGATGTTGATCCCAGCCTTAGGATCAATATTTGAAACTGTTATTAATCGTTTGTTAAGTAAATTTCAAAATAAGCAGCTAAAAACACACAATGGATTTTCTGGTGGTTACACAACAGGTTTTTTTATTGGCCTGCTTTGGGCGCCTTGCGCGGGTCCAATTTTGGCAGCTGTCGCCACTTTAGCAGCAATACAAGCTGTTAATTTAAAAGTCGTTTTGGTAACTATTTTTTATATTAGTGGACTCGGGATTCCATTATTCTTTTTGACTTTAGCTGGTTCAAAATATTTTGCCAAATTACGTGCCATTTCAAAATATACAGGACGTATTCAACAAATTTTTGGACTGGTGATGATTATTGCCGCTTTGCTGATTTATACCAATTACGATAAAACTCTACAAATAAAAATTCTTAACCATTTTCCGCTATATGGATCATTTCTTAATCGAATCGAAAATAATCAAAAAGTAATCACTCAATTAAATAATCTCAGAAGAAACAAAGGAGTCAAAATGCATTCTAATATTGATCCTGCGGATTTAACTGATTTTGGGTCAGCGCCAGAATTTTCAGGGATTGCTCACTGGTTTAACACTTCCAGCCCGTTATCAATGACTGATCTTCGAGGGAAAGTTGTGTTAATTGATTTTTGGACTTATACTTGTATCAATTGTGTTAGAACCCTGCCCTATGTGACCAATTGGTATGAAAAATATAAAAATAATAATTTTGTCGTGATCGGAGTGCATACTCCAGAATTTGCGTTTGAAAAATCATCGCATAATGTTGAAAATGCGATCAAACAATTTAACATCACCTATCCGGTTGCCCAAGATAATGAATATCAAACGTGGCAAGCATTTGACAACCAATATTGGCCTGCTGAATATCTCATTGATACTCAGGGGCACATAAGGCATACTCATTTTGGTGAAGGAAATTATGAAGAGACTGAAAAAGTGATCAAAATGCTCTTGGCTGAGACAGGAAAACCTGTTGATCCGAAAGGAAACATCCTTCCTGAACAACAGTTAAACTATAATATTACCCCTGAAACCTATCTCGGAAAAGCACGAAGAGGTCAAGTCCTATTCTCGGGTGATTGGGATATGGCTGATGAATACGCGCAAACGGGCAAAGGTTCATCGTTGGAAGTACATTTTAAAGCAGCGAAAGTTTTTTTGGTTATTAGTCCACATGAGCCTGGTGATGTTGTTAATTTATTGATCGATGGTCAGCCTATTCCGAAAACAATAACTGGCTTAGATATAAAAAACGGACAGCTAATTCTTGATCAAGAGCGATTATATAATTTGGTGGATTTAAAGACAAAAGTTGAATCTCATATTTTGCGCCTCAATTTTCAGACTAAGGGCATTCGGGTCTACGCTTTCACTTTTGGATAATAAAAAATGGATGATAGTGATGGTTTTTGGTTTTTAGAAAAAGCAAATAAATTAAATTTTATGCGTCGATATAAGTTTATCTTGTGTTATAATTTTTTAAATAAATTTCTTTTAGTTAACTAACCAATAGGCTTTTTGTTAACCGTAAACCAACAACCAAAAACCAAAAACCACAGCAACATAATATGTCAATTACTCTTATCGCATCTATGACGTTTGGATTTGAATCCATTGTTAGGCGTGAACTTGAAGATTTAGGTTTTAATAAAATCACCGCGGTTTCAGATGGACGCATAGAATTTGAAGCAGAGCTAAGAGACATCCCAACCGTAAATCTCTGGTTACGAGCCGCAGACCGGATTTCAATTAAAATCGCCGAATTTAAAGCCACTGACTTTGACCAATTATTTGACCCTATCAAAGTAATTCCTTGGGAAAACTGGATTACGAAAGACGGCAAAATTACCGTCACCGGAAAATCGGTCAAATCTGTCCTGGAAAGTGTGCGCTCCAATCAATCGATTACGAAAAAAGCCATTATCGAACGTCTTAAATCTAAATACAAAGTTGAATGGCTTGATGAAACCGGCCCGGAATTCACCGTTCAGGTCGCCCTATTTAAAGACATAGTTCTTTTAACGCTTGATACGACAGGGTCTGGGCTCCATAGACGTAATTATAGAACAGATACCGGTGAAGTACCAATTCGGGAAAACCTGGCGGCTGCATTGGTGCTTTTGAGCTTTTGGAATAAAGATCGGCTATTGATTGACCCATTATGCGGGTCAGGAACTATTCTAATCGAAGCCGCTATGATCGGACGTAATATCGCACCTGGTTTAAAAAGAAAATTTATTTCTGAATACTGGCCTTGGATGGATCAAAAATTTTGGGAAGATGCCCGGACAACGGCAGCGCAAGCTATTAATACAACTGATAAATTGCAAATTTTTGGTTATGATATGGATGCGGCGCGTATTAAAGATTGTAAAATTAATGCGAAACACGCGGGAGTGGGGAAAGATATTGTTTTTGAGCAAAAAGACATAAAAGATCTTTTAATTAGCCAAGAGCAGGGGATTATCATTACGAATCCTCCCTACGGTATAAAATTATCATCTACCCAAGAAATTACTTCGATCTATTCGGCTTTGAACGCTTTATTGAAGGATCAAAAACGCTGGTCATTGTTTCTGGTTACCGCGGATAAAAATTTTCCTAATTGTTTCAAACGGGCCAGACCGGATAAGATCAGAAAATTGTACAACGGAACCATTGAAGTAAACTACTTTCAATACTTTGGAGATAAATAAAATACCAGGGTACTTTAGGGCAATAGATTATTTCTTCATTTCCTGTATTGTAAAGTTAGGTAAAAAACAGGTTAAATGAGGAGGTTATCATGAAAGGCTCGAAACAGAGAAATCGTCCAGTGCAATATTTTAGAAAAGTACCCAAATATCAATTTAAACCAGATCTCAAAGTTATATTTACTAAAAATTATTAAGGAGTATGGACATTCCAGAAGGCATTTATAAAACTCATGGTGAGCTGTTTGATGCGGCTCACCATCTTGATCAATATTCCCACCAAGTGCTGGAAAAATTCAATCAAAAAACGATTGTGTTGTTCGATTTACGTCCTTGCCAGCGTATTTTCCTTTTTATCCTGACCCGCTCGCTTAAAACTTATACGTCGATATTATACTTGTGCGAAAAGGGTTATGGTCAAGACGCGTCACCTTTATTAAGATCTTTGCTCGAAAATTTAATAACCGCCCAATATATTTTACATAATCCTGCCATTTCCAATGACTTGGCAAAACGATTTGTGGCTTACAAGTGGGTCATATTAAAACGTCAGTTATCGGACCAAGAACAGCATACTGAACGAACCAAAATAATTTTAGAAAAAGCTGAAGAATTCAAAAAAACATTTAAAGTGAAATCTGATCGTGCGCTCCTTACTTGGTCTGGAAAAACTGTCCGGGATATGGCAAAACAAATTGATAAAAAATGGCTTTATGAATATGAAACAATTTTTCGGTTGTGTTCCCGATTTTCTCATCCCAGTATTCTAGGCGATAATGAATACATGATTTTAGATGAAAAAAAATTGGTTTTCTCTTCATTGCCATCTGATATTGGGATAGTTCCTAATCTTCCTAATGCCGCGAAATATTGTTTAGAATTTTTAATGATTATTAATGATTTATTTAAATTCAATTGTGAGAAAGATATCACTGCACATTCTCAAGAATTAGAGAAAATTCTTCACCTTCCTAAATATCATAACGGTTTTGCAGATACCCAACCTGCCGATTTAAAAGGTCCGTCGATCCGTGACTGCATTGTTACTTTCCAAACTCAAATAAACTAAGTTGATCCTTTGTAAGACCATTGTCCCTCCGTAGAACAAAGTCAATATAAAGTGGAAAACGCCTATATTCAAAAAACTCTTTTTTTTCTATGATGGGAACAGTTCCGGTTTTGTCTGGGGGGGCAAACAACATCTACGCGGAGTTTTTTGATGTTTAAAATGTTTTTATTGCTCCCCAAAAACACATCAGCGCTCGACGGAAAATTTTTTCCGTTGATTGCTGTTTTTTTTTGCCGCGCACAAACATATATTTTAGAAATATTATTGTCAAAAGGAGGACATATAGAGCTCATGACTCAAATAAAACATAAATTTGTTATGTTGTAAAAATGGGTTGATGCTGGTGAATATACCACCCCAGCGCCCTAATTCTAAAAATCAAATTAAATGGATAAAATGAGGTGCTATATGAGTAAAAAATTAACTTTTGTGTTTTCACTAGCAATTTTATTTGCTATGTACATTTCCGCCTTGCCGACGCCGGTTATGGCCGGAGGTGTTCCTTTATCTGATGGACAAATGGATCAAATTGCAGCAGGTGAATGGGTTTTGGCCTCTGCCGCTACTACCAAAAATTCATTAAAAGTTAAAGATCAGTCACAAAATACGATTAAAGGTATCAGTAACGCAAACAGTGTGGATAGTGCTGTTAATGGACAGACCAACGTCAGTAATGCTGTCGAAGGAGCTGTAGATATTACACAAAGCAATAATACTTCGGTGACTAATCGTGCAAAGCCAAAAGATACTTTTAGTCTTGATGCCTCCCACAAAACAGTTACCGCCGTTAATGAGAAGGGCACGACTACCTATAATAATGTGACCACTTCAAAAATCGATAATTCTAGTGCTGAAACTAAATCAGTTTCTGATACGGAATCGTTAAATACTTCTTCTACAGATAAGGCGAGTTCTTCACTGAATGAAACTTCAAATAAAGCGGACAGCCTTAAGACTGGTTTTTCTGATGTTGAAGTCAGTGGTTCTTCAGCAAGCACTAATTCTGCAAGTGCCAGCAATTTTTCAAAAGATAAAAGCGCAAGTTCAGCAGAAAATTTTGATTTAGATAAAGGTAAATCTGCTTCTAGCGAAGCTTCCCAAAGTGCTAATGATGCATCGAAAAATACCGCTAGTGCGAATAACAGCGCTTCGTCTTCTGATAAATTTAATTTAGACGGAAGTTTGAACGCAGGCACAACTAGCGCATCACAAAGTGCTTCGAAAAGTGCTGACAGTGTAGCAGCAATTTCCAGCAAATCTTCAAGTGATTCTGCTGCAGCCAATGAAAATGCCTCAACTTCGGATAAAGCAAATTTGGATGGTAGTTTAAGCGCCAGCGAAGGAAATGCTTCACAGAGTGCTGCTCAAAGTGCGAAAAGTCAATCAGCCAATTCCAGCAACTCAGCTAGCAATAGTGCTGCAGCCAATGAAAATGCTTCATCTATGGATAAAGCTAATTTGGACGGCAGTTTGAGCGCTGGATCTGCAACGGCATCGCAGAGTGCTTCAAATAAATCAGACAGTGTAGCTGCTAATGCCAGCAAATCGTCTAGCGATACTGCTGCTGCAAACAACAATGCGACATCATCGGACAAAGCTAATGTAGATGGAAGTTTGTCAGCATCGAAGTCAGCAGCCTCACAAAGCGCAGCGCAAAATGCGGATTCATCGGCATCGAACAATAGCGCAGCTGATTCATCTTCGAGCACAAAAGATGCCAGTCTGAACGTAGCAGCTACAGGAACAAGCAATAAAACTGCCTCATCTTCATCTGATGCTGTTTCCCAGGATGGTGTGAGCACGTCTCAAAAGGATGCTAGCGCCAATCAATCCGCTGCACCTGGTTCAGTCACATCAGGGTCAACATCTTCAACAGCAGCCACAACTGGCAATGATGAAAATTCGGGTACTGTTACTCAGAATTCTGCCACAGACACAGCCAATTCATCAAAAACGGTTGGTGTTAATGCCTCAGGCACACTTGACACGACTAAGCAATCAGGGTCGCAATCAGCTGATTCTGCAGCCGCAGATAGTTCTGCTTCAAATTCATCAGCAGCATCTAAAAATAGCAATCTTGATGCTTCATTAAGTGCAAGTAAAGACAAAGAAGCTTCTAGCGGAGCAGCATCATCATCCGCAAGTCAGGATGCAGCAAATGCTTCATTGACAAAAGATAAAACAGCGTCAGATTCAGCTTCAGCATCGGATAATAAGAATCTTGATGCTTCATTAAGTACAAGCAAAGATAAAGAAGCAACCAGCCAATCAGCTTCATCTTCAGCTGATCAATCTGCAGCTAATGCGGCATCGGCTAAAGATGCATCTGCTTCAAATTCAGCATCAGCATCTGAGAGTAAAAACCTAAATGCGACTTTAACCACGAGCAAAGATAAGGAAGCATCTAGCGCATCAGCATCATCTTCAGCTGATCAATCAGCAGCTAATGCCTCTTTAACTAAAGATAAATCTGCTTCAGATTCCGCGTCAGCTTCTGATTCGAAAAATTTGAATGCAGCGTTAACTGTTGGAAAAGATAAAGAAGCTGCTAACGCTTCAGCTTCTGCATCTGATCAAGAAGCATCTTCTGCAAGTCAATCGGCAGACAAAAGTGCTTCTCAAGATAGCTTATCTGTTACCAAAGGCAAAAGTGCAAACTCAGCTTTATCCGTAAAAGATACGAAGAGCGATAATTCTGCTTCTGCATCACAGGATAGCGCTTCAAAAAATGTTCAAGCAACGGTAGATGCTTCAAAAACTGATAATAAAGCGAAAACTGAAACATCAAGTTCAGAAAATGACGCTTCTTTAGCAGCCTCGAAAACAACAACCAAAGCTGAAAATGAAACAAATACAAAAGTCAAAACTGATACTGTCGATCAAGGTGTGATCGTTGATTCAGCAAAAAATAATACGAATACTGAAGATGATTCAGTACAAATTGATGAGACTAAGACTGGTTCAGTGACCAATGAATTAGTTGTCTCAGGCGGTTCGCAGTCAGACATTATGGCAGTCAGCAACTTGAACGCAGTTGGTTCAGCTGTAGCCATACAAGCTAACGTTGCTAATTCCAGCACTGTATCTGGAAATATTTCACAATCCAACGTGGCTACCGTAGCAAATGGTATTTAGTTTTTTATGAGCTAACGCAAAGGGGAAGTATTTTACTTCCCCTTTGCCGCGCTAAAAAATTTAGAAGAAAGGAGGTAATGGTATGTATCAAAAAAAAATTTCACCATTGGTTATTTTATGTTTAATTTTAGGGCAAAATTCTTTAGCATTTGCCAATTATGCGGTTGAGATTTCTGATTATGAACTTGATCAAGTTCATGCCGGAGGATTAAATCTTAACTTTGACAATTTTTTAGGTTCTATGAATACCGCGGCTGATACAGCTAGCAAAAGTTCTGTAGTTGATATCAACACAACGGCTAAGAATTCGTTAGTGACAAATTCAAACAATTCCGGAGTAACTATTTTAGCGCCGACTCAGCCTAATTCTCCTACAGCGCCAACGGCGCCAACGGCTCCAACGGCTCCAGCTGCTCTAGTAGCGCCAACAGTTCCGACTTTGCCGACAGCGCCGGTTTTACCCATAACTCCAACTAATCCAGCTTCTCCATTAGTTCCGACAGCTCCAATGCCGGTAGATCTAAGTCTTGCTTCAAATCCAAGCCTGGTGAGTGGATCGATAGCCGCACCTGAAGCACCATCGACTCCTGCGGTACCAGCCTTACCAGTATCGCCAGCTTCACCTGCAACACCAACGGCTCCTGCCACATCTGCCGCTGTTGCTAATACACCTATGACATTTGATGTGGTGGCAAAAACAGGTAACAATTTTCAAGTGGCGTACTCAACAAATAGTAATGTTCAGCCAACTGCCTTTTCATCAACCGGGGGTATGAACTCAGTGAATGTTTCCGATACGGCGCAACAAAACTTAAGCGCTATGGTTAATGTTAACGCGGCAGGAAGTATTGTTCCTGTTCAAATTAATTTAACTGTTCTCATGAATTCAACTGTGCAAAATCTTACCAATTCGAATGATTTGAAATTGAGTAATTACACGACGTTCTCCCTTCAGTAACGAACCTGTGGGGAAGGCAATATGATTTTTTATAGTTATGAATAAAAAAGTTCTAACCACAATTTTGTTTTGTTTTCTTTCTTTAGTGTTCGCTAATTATTGTTTTGCGTCAGTTTTTTTCGTTGGAGGGATGCGATTTAATAAAAAGTTAATGCCGTTACGTGAAATTAAAAGAGAACACGTGGTTATGCAGAATTTTGATTTTAGCTGTGGAGCTGCGGGCTTGTCGACATTATTGAACTATTACCTTGGCAACCCAATCTCTGAAAGTGTCATTATTAAAACTCTTTTAAAGACTGTTCCGTTACAAAAAATACGTCAACGGCGCGGGTTTTCCCTCTATGATTTAAAAAATTTCGCAAAATCAAAAGGATACATCGCGACAGGCTATAAAATGGATATTGATTTTTTAAAAAAACTTCATAAACCGGTTTTAGTTCCGATTAAATTTAGGAATTTCCGCCATTTTGTTATTATCAAAGCTGTAGTAGCTGATCATGTTCTTATAGCAGATCCAGCTGCCGGAAATACTTCAATGACGATAGATCAATTTAATAAACTTTGGATAGACGGCATATCTTTGCTCGTAGAAGATCCGCGAAAAAAATCTAGTGGTTTTCAGACGAATTTCGACGGAAAAGATTTGTTAATAACAGATCACAAAATGATTGGACGGATTCTAAATCCTGACCTGATTCGCACAACAGTTTATCCGGGAGAATTTTAAACTTATTGTAAGGAGGTCCCGCTACGGCCGCTAGGACGCGGCCTTGCTTGAACAGCAAGCTTCGCGTTGCTCAGCTTCGCGGGATAAATTCGTGCGGCTGACTTGATGTCGCGATAAATCGCTCCATAAGTCAGGCACTCATTATAGGAGACAACATGGTTAAGCTTAAACTCAACGTTGGGAATACAGTTTTAATTATTTTATGCCTGTTTTTTGTTCTGGGAGAAGCAAAAATTACTAACCGGTTGGCTGAGAATAAGTACCAAAAACTGGCTCAAACTTTAAAAGCTGACATTTTGCGGGAATTGAAAAATAATATTAAAAATGAGGTATGGCAGGAAATACTACATAATCACAAAAAAAATTTTATCCAAGAAAAGGCAAATCTAGCGGATAGTGATATTTTTACTCTTAATCAGGGGAATTTGAACGATGAAGATTTAGATCAATATTTTGCCGGTAATGAAACGCCGAAGGCTTTAGGAATTAATTCTGGATATACAAAATTAGCGTTACAAAAATCAGCAGACGAACCTTCTTCGTCAACTCTTCAGACCGGAACAGGTGAAATTTCCGGCGGAAATAAACGTGAGTTACCCGCTTCACTTCAAAAAACTTTTGAAGAACGCGGCAGCATGTTACTTCCCAAAGGAAAATTTCAATTAGAACCAAATTTTACTTACGCTCATTTTTCGTCCAACCGTATTAACATTCAAGGCTTCAGTATCCTTCCGGTACTTGTGATAGGAGATATCTCTGTCCAAGAAGTGAAACGGGATGTGTTTATTAATACATATTCTTTACGATATGGACTTTTAAATAATTTACAGGCTGAAATTAAGGTTCCAGGACGGTTTGAACATGATTTAATCAGCACTTCCACAACGAGTGAGACGACCCGTAATCATGGAGGACTAGGTGATGTGGAATTAGGACTTAGCCGTCAAATTGGTTGGGAGCACGGAGTTTGGCCTGATTTGATTGCCGCCTTTGCTGTAAAAACACCTTCAGGATTAGAACCATATAATCATTCGATTGCTCTCGGTACAGGGCATTGGGCAGCTCGTGGATCGTTGATCGCGGCAAAATCCAGTGACCCAGCCGTGGTTTTTGGATGCCTCAGTTACACATATAATTTTGCCAGAAACGGGATTGAAAATTACGGTGATGTTAAGCCCGGAGATACTATTGCGTACAGTTTAGGAACAGCTGTGGCATTAAGTTACAAAGTCGCGCTTAATTTAGCTTTTGACCAAAGCTTAACTACTAAGATGAATAGAAATGGGTCACCGGTGGTTGATTCATTCATGAACTCCGCAGACTTAAAAGCTGGATTAAATTGGGTTATTGATGATAAAAAAGCCGTGGATTTTTCCGTCAGTATGGGTTTAACCAAAGATTCGCCGGATTTTACAGTTGAAATAAGAATACCAATATCATTCTAAGCTTATTGATTTTTTGTATCTTAGTGTTAGGATACAAAAATGATTTTTGATACCTTTCAATTTAAAAATTTAAAATTGTCGAATCGTTTGGTGCGATCCGCTATTCATGCGGCTGACGCGACAGATGATGGTCTGGCCACCGTAGAGTCGGCCAACATTTTGTTGGCAGTCGCGGACAATGGCCCTGGGTTGATCATGACCGGCCACGCGTTTGTTTCTAAAGATGGAAAAGGGAATCGAAAGCAGCTTGGTGTCTACTCTGATGTTTGTATTCATGGATTAACTGATGTTGCAAAAAATATTCACCAAAAAACCACCTCTAAAATATTTCTGCAATTAGCTCATGCCGGCGCTCAAACTTCAGAAGGCATTACAGGAGTAACGCCTATTGGTCCGTCTGAAATAAAAGAAAATTCCATTACACTTTGTCGCTCCATGAATGAAGACGACATTAATCGTATTATTTTGGCATTTACACAAGCCGCGCGAAGAGCCTGGGAAGCAGGCTTTGACGGTATCCAAATACATGCCGCGCATGGATATTTGCTTTCCGAATTTTTGTCGCCGCATTTTAACCAACGCGGAGATCAATTTGGCGGGTCCAATTTAAACCGTTCACGGTTTTTATGTCTGATTGTTGAACAGATCCGTAATTTTGTTAGTAAAAATTATCCGATTATTGTTAAAATCAATTCAGAAGATTTTTGGAACGATGGCCTGCAAGTCAAAGATATGATTGAAATCGTCGGTTATCTGATTAAAGCCGGCATAGACGGAATTGAACTGAGCGGAGGAACTAAAGATTCAGATCCTGCTATTGAACGCAAGCACGATCCCCAATCTGTGGAAGAACAATTTTATTACCGCGATGCTGCCCGTTTGTTAAGATCAAAATATTCCATTCCTTTAATTGCTATGGGCGGCATACGTGAATTGTCTGTGGCCGAATCAATCATCCAGAATAATGAGGCAGATTGGGTTTCTATGGGCAGACCTTTTGTTTGTGAGCCGCATTTAGTTAAGCGTTGGCAAGAGGGAGACACCTCCCGCGCAAAATGCACCTCATGCAACGCATGTTTCCGGCCTTTGGTCGTGGGAAAGTTGTTAAAATGCCTAAAAAAATAAAATCTCTTCCCAAACCTGGTGGAATCATGGAAATGTTGGCTGTTGCCTTGCCTATGTTGGTATCCATGACCTGTGATACGATCATGATTTTTACGGATCGTTTATTTCTTTCCAAATTAGAACCGGAAATGATGAATGCCTCAATGGGAGGGGGTTTAACGGTTTTTATGATGATGTCATTTTTTGTGGGGCTAACCGGTTATTCGACAGCATTAGTGGCCCAATATCTGGGAGCAGGTCAGAAAAAAAATTGTCCGATGGTTATTTCACAGGCCGTCATTGTGTCCTGCGCGGCTTATCTGCCGATTTTATTTTGCCGTCCCTTAGCTCATCAGATGTTTCGTCTTATGGGAGTATCCAGCCAACAGTTATTTTATCAAAATGTATATTTTGATATTCTGCTTTATGGCGCGATCATCACCCTTTTAAGGAATAGTTTAAGCTGTTTTTTCTCAGGTATAGGCCGTACCCGTATCGTTATGATAGCGTCATTTACGGCCATGCTTGTGAACGCGATTCTTAATTATATTTTAATTTTTGGAAAACTAGGCTTACCCGCCATGGGCATACGCGGCGCGGCTTTGGGCACGCTGATGGGAGGAGCCAGCGGATTTTTTATTTTAGTCTTCGCGTATTTCAGTAAAAATAATAGCGCGGAATTTGATCTGGCCCATTCATTTAAGTTTGACTTTTCTATCATGAAAAAATTGCTGCGTTTTGGTTCATCACCTGGGCTGGAATTGTTTTTAAATATTTTAGCTTTTAATGCCATGGTCATGGTTTTTCACGCGCAGGGATTAGTGACAGCCACAGCTTCAACGATTATGTTTAATTGGGACATGGTGTCATTTGTTCCTTTGTTAGGTATCGAAATTGCGGTGACCAGCATGGTAGGGCGATACATGGGAGCCCGCAACCCATACATTGCTAACCAGTCTGCCATGTCCGGCCTTAAAGTCGGTCTGGTATTTTCCACGATTATTCTGATTCTTTTTGTAGGATTTCCTCACTTGCTGATTAATGTTTTCCGTCCGGCTGGATCAAATGTAATTTTCATCAAATCTATACCTATGGCTTTGTATATGATCAGGGTCGCGTCGCTTTATATTATGGTAGAAGCATTATTTATTGTATTTATAGGCGCGTTAAGAGGAGCGGGAGATACTTTCTGGGCGATGTGTATATCTGTGACTTTACATTGGGCCATGGTTTTAGTTGTAGCTGTCGCGTTAAAAGTATTCAAACAAACCCCGGAAGCGGCATGGACGTATATGGTGGTTATTTTTATAGGATTCTCATTTATCGTTTATTGGCGCTACCGCATCGGCCATTGGCGCAATATTAAAGTCGTTGAAATCGAGCCGGTTCCGATTATCAGCAATGGTTTTCATGGAACGATTGATTTATAAGTGAATTATTCTTGGTTTTCTTATAATATAAAACCTATGATAAAAAAATTTGAGGTTAAAAAATTAATTCTGCCTTTAAACCAGCCTTTTCGCACAGCTTTAGGTCAGCATGATTCTTTGGAGAATGTTTTATTTTCTTTAACATTATCTGACGGTACAAAAGGTTACGGGGAGGCGGCTATTGCTACGCATATTACCGGCGAGACAATTCCTCAGACGATTGTAAATTTAAACAAAATCGGCAACCAACTTATCGGCAAAGATCCGTGTGACTATTGGGCCATATCCGCTTTTTTGCATCAACAATTGCCTCATAACAAAGCCGCGTTAGCTGCTATTGAAATGGCTTTATTAGACGCGTTAACCCGCAGTATGAAAATTCCTTTGTGGAAATTTTTTGGGACAGAAGCCATAACTTTTAAAACCGATATTACCATTGTTATATCAGAACTGGCCGAAACAGAAGATTCCGTGAAAAAGTTTTACAAACAAGGCTTTCGGGCTTTTAAAGTTAAAATTGGCAAAGACATGGATTTGGACCTTAAACGGGTGCTGGCAGTCCATACCATTGCCAAGAGATCCAAAATTATCTTAGATGGTAATCAAGGTTATACCAGCGATCAAGCCCTCAAGTTTTTAAAAGAACTAAAAAAATATAAGATCCAGCCATATCTTTTTGAACAGCCTGTTCCTAAAAATGATTGGGACGGCATGAAACGCTTAACTCGGCTTGGCGGAGTATCTATCTGCGCGGATGAAAGTTGTCAGGATTTGAAAGATTGTTTACGCATCATTTCTGAAAAAGCAGCGCATGGGATTAATATCAAGATTATGAAATCAGGCTTGATCCAGGGAAGAGATATTGCCTATTTAGCCAAGTCTGCTGATTTGGGTTTAATGATCGGCGGTATGATGGAAAGTTCTTTGGCCATGACTTGTTCCGCTCATATGGCCGCGGGATTGGGATGTTTTAATTTTATTGATTTGGATACTCCATTCTTTTTAAAAAATGGAAAAAATAATCCGTATTTATCAAGTGACGGAACATATGATTTACGGCATGTAAAAAAAGGAATTGGAATTAAAATATAAAAACTGTCATTCCCGCGAAAGCGGGAATCCATAAAAAATTTTTAGATTTTTTTATTAATGGATCCCCGACTAAAGCTCTCGGGGATGACAACCCTTAATTTTCTATTATTAGAATATATATACACATATGATAACAAATCAACTATGTTTGGTTGCCATTCTTTTTGCCATCGAAGCAGTGATATTATTTATTTCCAGCCGGAAGTCTTTTGAAAAATATTTTCATTTTATCCCGCCGGTGTTTTGGATTTATTTTTTGCCTATGATTTTATCCACAACTGGATTGATCGACGCGAAAAGCCCGGTTTATAAAATGATTGCCGAGAATTTATTGCCAATGAGTTTGGTTATTTTATTGTTATCATCCAATATCCGGGCCATTCTGCGTTTAGGGCCCACCGCATTGATGATGATGCTGGCTGGAAGTTTAGGTATCATGGTAGGAATACCGATTGTTTTTTGGTCGGTTAAACATTTTGTAGGTTCACAAATGTGGGCGGGATTTGGGGCGTTATCCGCGTCTTGGATCGGCGGAAGCGCGAACATGATTGCTGTAAAAGAAGCTTTGGGTACGCCGGATTCCGTTTTTTCACCGATGGTCATTGTTGATACAGTTGTACCGTATGTTTGGATGGGCATTTTAGTCGCCTTGGTCACATTACAGCCAGTTTATGATAAATGGAATAAATCCCGACGGGATGTTCTGGATGAATTGAATGCCAATGTTGAAAAAGGCGGACTACTAAAAAAACAATTCACTTTTTGGGGAACCATGCTGATTCTTTTAATCGGCCTCGTTGGAATTTATATTTCCCGCTATATATCCGCGTATTTGCCTAATGTCAAAGACATGATTTCGAATTACACGTGGGTTATTATTGTCGCGTCTATGATAGGAATCGGTTTATCATTTACGCCGTGCCGAAAACTGGAACAATATCAAGCATCCCGTTTAGGGTATTTCATTTTATACTTTGTTCTGACCACGATTGGAGCAAAGGCTAGCTTGTCTAACATGAGTGCAACCGCAATTTTAATTGGAGCAGGATTTGTCGCGGTCTTAATTCACGCTGGTTTTTTATTAGTCGCAGCCAAAATTTTACGCGCGCCTATGTTTTTAGTCGCGACTGCCAGTCAGGCGAATGTGGGAGGGGTAGCGTCGGCACCTATAATTGCCGCCTTATATGAACCTGAACTTGCGTCAGTGGGTTTATTACTGGCGATATTTGGGAATATTATTGGAACATATCTTGGCATTTTAACCGGATATATTTGTCACATGATTTCATGAGTTTAAGGCATAAGATGAAAAAATTGATAACAATGTTTATTACTGCTTGTTGCATCTGTTGGCTTTGTAAAGGTACCACCGCTGATGAGCAAATCATGCATTATGCGGCTCCCACAATTTTGCCGCATGTTCGCCCGGAAATGCAAACAGCTGGTTTTTGGGTTAGCCGCAATCCTCATGCTGATGAAATTATTATTCCTGCCCGAATAATACCCGTTTTTAATAAAACCATTCAAGAAAATTTAAAGCTGACCCGCAATATGACTGAATTCCCATCTACGGTGTCAGGCGTTATTTATTTTGATAAACTGCAAAATAAATTATCCAGCCTAAGAAATAATGGATATTTTACGAGTGAGGGTATTATCGCTGACCAAAAATTTTTTAATTTAATCGAAAATAATATGAATTTAAAATTGATTGGAAAAATACTTCCTGTTAAATTTGGGTTTATTCTTTTTAACGCGGATCAGCGGCAATTACCAACCTTACAACATCTTTACGTCACAGCAGGCAACGTTGATTTTGATGAACTGCAAGAAAACGCTCTGGATGTTGGAACGCCAGTTGAGGTCATTCATCAAACCAAAGATGGAGAGTGGTATTATGTTCTTGGTCCTGCGAGTGAGGGCTGGATCAAGGCGGATCTTATAGGCTTATGCGAGCAATATGTATTTCAACAATACTTGAGCCATAAGCAGTTTTTAGTTGTTACCCGGGCTAAGATTGATATTTTTATCGATGATAAACTAACCCAATTTTATGGTTCCGCACGCATGGGTTCGCGTTTTTTCGTTAAAGATGACAGCGATCCAGAAATCTTTCAAATTTATTTACCATCCCGTAAAAGGGAAGAATTTGAAATTTCAAAGGCCTATATTTCAAGACAAGGTGTTCATATTGGGTATTTAGACCATACTGCTCGTCATGTGATCCAACAGGCTTTTGAAATGTTAAATACTCCTTATGGCTGGGGCGGCATGAACAACGAACAGGACTGCTCACAATTTATTCAAGAAATTTACGCGACCATGGGCATTCAATTGCCACGGAATTCGTCCGATCAAGCCCAAATTGGCAAAGAATTAGCCGCATTTACCGATGAAACAAAAGATTCCAAAAAATTAGATGTCATTTTACACAGCGCTTCACCTGGAAATAGCATGTTTTATATGAAAGGTCATATTATTTTATTTTTGGGTGTTGTCGATGATGTGCCTTTTGCCATCCATGATATTTGGGCCTACCGCGAACGGATTGGAAGAGAAGATGTCGCGCGCGTGTTAAACCGGGTAGCGGTGACAGATCTTTCTTTGGGAACTGGGTCGAGAAAAGGCTCATTACTAAGCCGTATTTTGCAAATTCGTATGATCCAATAATTTTACTTTTTTTCTTGACAAGTATACCGACCAGTCGGTATACTTATTATCATGAGCGTTTTATTAAACAGGTCAATATGAGCAAAAAAATCAATTGTAAAGAAGCTATTCTCGATGCAGCTGAAAAAGTTGTATTGGAAGCTGGTGCTGCGCACATGTCGCTTGATCATGTTGCCCAAAAAGCCGATGTTAGTAAAGGCGGCTTAATGTATCATTTTCCAAATAAAGAGTGCCTGCTTCGCGCCATGCTGAGCCGATTGATTTCGCAAATTTATGCGGATCGTGAACAACGATTAAAAAAATTGACAGAACGACCTAATCGCATCATCAAAGCTGGTATTCTTACGACTTTGAACCGAAATGAAAAAAGAAACCGTACTGGTCAAGCTCTTTTAGCCGTTATGTCACACGATCCTGATCTCGTTGCGCCTATGCGAAAAGCTTATCAGGATCACCTTGAAGAATTAAAGACTTCTGGTGTTAAATTTGAAAAGACCGCAATTTTATCATTAGCCGCTGATGGTTTATTGTTTTTGGAATTGCTTCGTGTGTCGCCGTTTAACGATTCGCAAAGAACTAAAATCGAAAATGAAATTGTTCGCCAGATTGATAATGAAATTGAAAATAATGAATAATTTAAAAATAAATAAATTTATTGTTTTTATTCCTGTAGTCGGAATATTTTTTCTAACTGGTTGTTCCGTTGGCCCGAATTATATTAAGCCAGATGGTCCAACTGAGTCCCGTTACACGTCTTCTTATTCGCGGCCTATTGACGCCAGATCTGCCCAACGTTTTGTTTATAATCAGGATATTCCCGCGGAATGGTGGTCTTTGTTTCATTGTGAAAAACTTGATCAAGTCATCCGGATGGCTATTGATGGTAATCCTACATTAGAAAGCGCAAAAGCGGCTTTGCGTAAAACCAAAGAAGATTTTAACGCGCAAGTTGGCAGTGCTTATTTTCCTGAGGTCAATGCTAATCTTTCCGCTTCACGCCAAAAATTTTCAACAGCAGCCGCTGGTATTTCTAACGGAAAAGGGAGTATATTTAATCTTTATGGCGCTTCTGTGCAAGTATCTTATATGATGGATATTTGGGGTGGAGCTAAAAGAGAATTAGAATCATTACGCGCTAAAATTGACTATGAAACTTTTCAAATGGATGCGGCATATCTGACGTTGACTTCTAATATTGTTGCTGCTGTCGGTAAAGAGGTTGCCATACGGGAGCAAATTTTGGCGGTGAATGAAATTATTACCATTCAAGAAAAACAATTACAGATATTAGAACAGCAATTAAGTTTAGGCGGCATATCCAAGCAAGACGTATTGTCGCAAAAATCCGAACTTCAACAAACCAAGGCTGCGATTCCAGCTTTGGAAAGAGAATTGGCAGTGACTCGTCATTACCTAGCAGTTTTGTGCGGTAAATTTCCCATTGAAGAATCCACTCTGCCAGAATTTACTTTATCTGAGTTGACTCTTCCGCAAGATCTACCCGTCACATTGCCTTCATCACTGGTTCATCAACGACCGGATATTCGTGCGGCCGAAGCCTTATTGCACTCCGCCAGTGCGGAAATTGGGGTTGCTGAAGCCAATTTATATCCACAATTAACTTTAAATAGCGGATTTGGCCCTCAATCTAACGTGATAAAAGACCTATTTAATGGAAATAATATTGTTTGGAACATTGGTGCAGGAGTATTTCAACCTGTATTTAATGGTGGAGCATTGAAAGCAAAAAAAAGAGCGGCCGTAGCTGCCTTTGACCAAGCATCTGCCCAATATCGACAAACTGTGCTTTTTGCTTTCCAAAATGTCGCGGATGTTTTACGCTCAATTGAAACTGATGGATCAACATTTGATGCCCGTATTGAAGCATTTAATTCAGCGAAAGAAGCTTTAACATTGGCCCAAAATCAATTAGTAACTGGATCAATAAGTAATTTAGTCTTTCAAAATAGTGAACATCTTTTCCAGCAGGCTCGTATTGGTGTGGTCCAGGCCCAGGCCGCCAGATTCACGGATACAGCCGCATTGTTTCAAGCGCTGGGAGGGGGATGGAACAAATAAGGAGATTTTATTATGTTTAAACGAATGCTTATCATGTTAATTGTTGTCGGGTTTATTTTTGGCGGGATTTTTGGTTATAAAACTTTTATGGGTTCCATGATGAAAAAATATATGTCCAGCCAAAAAATGCCTCCAGTAACGGTTTCCGCCATAAAAGCGGAAATGCATCCATGGCAGCCAAAAATTAAATCTATTGGGAATCTGCGTGCAGTTCAAGGTGTGGATGTTACAACAGAAATTCCGGGCATCATCACCCAAATTAATTTTAAATCAGGAGATGATGTTAAAGTTGATCAAATTCTCGCCCAATTAAATGCGGACACAGATATCGCCCAATTGCATGCTCTTGAAGCAGCGGCAAATTTAGCGCAAACTGCTTATGAACGGGATAAAAAGCAACTTGAGGCTCAAGCTGTCAGCCAAGCTGTGGTTGATGCGGACGCAGCTGAATTTAAAAGCCGCAGTGCTTTAGTCGCGCAACAAACAGCTTTGATTGGTAAAAAAACGATTAAAGCTCCATTTTCAGGTAAACTCGGGATTAGTGCCATTAATATAGGCCAATATTTAAATCCTGGTGAAAAGATAGTCACGTTACAATTGCTGGACTCTATCTACGTCGATTTCTACCTTCCACAACAAAATCTCGCCCAAATGGCCATAGGTCAAAATGTCAGCATCACAACGGATACTTATCCGGGACGCACCTTTGCTGGAACTATTAACGCGATCAATCCTAAAGTGGAAACTGATTCCCGCAATTTTTTAGTGGAAGCCATCATTGACAATCTTAAACATGAATTAACTCCAGGAATGTTTGTTTCAATAGAAGTACCTGCAGGCAGTGAAGGACATTTTTTAACAGTTCCCCAAACTGCGGTGACTTATAATCCTTTCGGTGAAACAATTTTTATTATTCAAGAAACCGAAAAAGATAAAGACGGAAAAACAAAAATGACTGTTAAACAAATTTTTGTTACAGCAGGAGAAACCCGCGGAGACCAAGTCGCAATCTTAAAAGGCTTGAATGCAGGAGATATGGTAGTGACGAGTGGACAACTTAAATTAAGAAATGGAAGTGAAGTAGTTATTAATAATCAGGTACAACCGTCCAATGAAGCAGCTCCAATGCCAATTGACGAATAATAGAGAAATAATTTTATGAACTTTACTGATATTTTCATCAAACGACCCGTCCTGGCAACTGTGTTAAGTTTATTTATTCTAGTTTTAGGTATCCGCTCGGTTAGTTTACTGGGAGTGCGTGAATATCCTAAAACTCAAAACGCGGTGGTCAGCGTAACTACGGTTTATACCGGTGCGGACCCTGCTTTAGTATCAGGCTTTATTACAACGCCCCTTGAAAATTCTATTGCTCAAGCAGATGGGATTGATTATTTAACCTCATCCAGCTCGTCAAATGTCAGTTTAATTAAAGCCAACCTTCGCTTAAATTATGATTCCAACAAAGCTTTGACCGAGATCAACACCAAAGTCAACGCTGTATTAAATCAATTACCTAAAGATGCGCAACAGCCCACAATAACTGTAGAGATTGGTGAAACTGTTGATTCCATGTACATTGGATTTTATAGCAAAGATTTGCCAACAAATAAACTTTCCGACTATTTAATCCGTGTCGTACAACCCAAACTACAAACTGTTCCTGGGGTACAAACAGCGGAGATTTTGGGCAAACGGCAATTTGCCATGCGGGCATGGCTTGACCCAGTCAAAATGGCTGGGCATCAAGTAACGGCACTCGATATCAGTAATGCGCTCGCTGCCAATGATTTTATTTCTGCGGTCGGCAGTACAAAAGGACAAATGGTTAGTGTTGATTTGATAGCGTCAACCGGACTTCACACCATTGATGAATTTAAAAATTTAGTTATTAAAAATGTAAATGGTGCTATTGTTCGTTTAAATGATGTTAGTAAAGTGACATTAGGATCTGATAACTATGATATTTCAGTGTCATTTGATGGAGTTAATGCGGTTTTTATTGGTATTAAAGTTGCCCCGACCGCCAATTTATTAACGGTTATTGATGAGGTGCGTAAAACTTTTCCTACGATTCAGGCTCAGCTTCCATCAGGATTAGAAGGACGTATTGTTTATGACGCGACCAAATATATAAACAGCTCAATCCATGAAGTGATTAAAACACTGGTAGAATCACTTTTGATTGTAACCTTGGTGATCTTTCTATTTTTAGGTTCTTTTCGATCAGTTCTTATTCCAGTCATTGCAATGCCACTATCCTTGATTGGTACTTTTTTTATGATGCTGATTCTTGGATATACGATCAATTTGCTGACCCTTTTAGCCCTGGTGCTTTCAATCGGCTTAGTCGTTGATGATGCCATTATTATTGTTGAAAATATCCACCGGCATATTGAAGAAGGATTGCCGCCTTTAAAAGCCGCGTTAAAAGGTGCGGCAGAGTTGGCAGGACCGATCATCGCTATCTCTGTCGTTCTGGTCGCTGTTTACATCCCCATTGGATTTATGGGAGGGCTGACTGGGGCACTTTTTACGGAATTCGCGTATACACTCGCAGGAGCCGTGGCCATTTCCGCACTTATTGCTTTGACCTTGTCCCCAATGATGTGCTCAATATTTTTAAAGTCTCACGATAAAAACGCACGGCATTCATTCATTGATTTTGTGGATGAACAATTTAATCAACTACGGAATATATATGAAAAATTTTTGCAAGACGTTTTAAATTATTTACCCGTGATTGCCATATTCGCTATTATTATTTTGTTTAGCAATTATTTTTTGTATACCAGTGCTAAAAAAGAACTCGCACCTCAAGAAGATCAAGGTTTCCTGTTAGCTTTTCATACTGGTGCTCCAACAGCGTCTCTAGACCAAACGCTTTTATTTTCAAAACAAATTCATGATACATTAGCGGCTATTCCTGAAATGGATCATATTTTTCAGTTCGAAGGCATTTACGGACTCAATTCAGGTATTGCCGGAATGGTTTTAAAACCATGGGAAGAACGCAAACGGCATTCGGACATTATTCAACAAGAAACACAAATGAAATTGGGCCATATTGCCGGTGTCAACGCGGTAGTATTTCCCCCGCCTCCGCTTCCCGGTGGAGGGGAAGGGCTTCCTCTTCAATTTGTCATTGGAACCACAGATTCAGCGCAACAACTAGACAAAGTCGCCCAAACTTTTATTCAAAAAGCCTATATGAGCGGTCAGTTTGTTTATCTCGATTCTGATCTTAAAATCGATAAACCACAAACAGAAATTCAAATTGACCGGGACAAAGCGGCTCAGCTCGGGTTATCCATGCGTGATATCGGCGGATCTTTAGGTTATATGCTAGGTGGAGGTTATATTAATTATTTTAGCCTAGCCGGGCGTTCTTACAAAGTTATTCCCCAGGTTATGCAAAGCGAACGTCTTAACGCTGCGCAGTTAAGAGATTATTATATTAATACCCCGCAGGGTGCTTTAATTTCTTTATCAACAATTGCAAAATTAAAAAATACGGTTGTACCTGAAACAATTAATCATTTTCAACAATTAAATTCCGCGACTATTTCTGGCGTGCCTAATCCAAATTTCACTTTGGGACAAGCTTTGGAAAAAATGCAATCTCTGGCTAAAGAAGTTTTACCGCAAGGGTATAGCATTGATTATGCCGGTCAATCCCGTCAATATGTTAAAGAATCAAGCGCGCTCTTGATAACTTTCTTTTTTGCCTTGATTATTATTTTCCTAGCACTAGCAGGATTATTTGAGAGTTTTCGCGATCCATTAATTGTTCTTATTAGCGTGCCTATGTCTATTTGCGGAGCGATGATCTTTATTAGTCTAGGCATAGGAGGGGCGAGCTTAAATATTTTCACCCAAGTAGGCCTGGTGACGTTAATCGGTTTAATTAGTAAACATGGTATCTTAATTGTACAATTTGCCAATGATCTCCAACGAGAAGGTAAATCTAAATTTAATGCTATCCTTATGGCGAGCGGTATTCGATTAAGACCAATTTTAATGACCACGGCAGCTATGGTGTTGGGAGTTGTTCCGCTTGTGTTCGCCTCAGGTGCTGGCGCAGCTGGCCGTTTTAATATGGGTTTAGTCATTATGTCAGGAATCGCGATTGGCACACTATTCACACTTTTTGTAGTTCCTGCTATGTACATGCTATTAGCGGCAGATCATACCAAAAAATAAAAACCGCAATCAACAACATTAATATTTCTTAATTTTAAGTTAATGTTTACTTAATTCTGTTTATATAAACTAAATTACTGTTAAATAAACCAAAATTTTGTTATATTTTATTTATAATACAAACGTAAACTTTTAACCATGAGGAGGCAGTATGAAGGGTTCAAAATTATTTTTAACCAGTTTATTAATTTCTTGCTCCGTATTAGTATTAGCTTATACGCAAAAAGCTCAAGCGCAGACACCATCACCGGAACAATCTGGAACAGGCACCACAGCCCCTGCGGTACCTGTGGCTCCGGATCTAAAAGGTGATATTAAAAATGAAGCAAAAGAAATTCAAGGTGATAAAGCTAAAATAGTTGAAGAAAGCGAAGCTATTAAAGCTGACCGCCTAGCTTTAAAAGATGCTAAAGCAACGGGTGATAAAGAACAAATTAAAAGGGCCAGCGCTCAGCTAAGAAAAGATCAACGTAAAGAACGCGCGGCTAAAGGTGAGTTAAGCACAGATAAAAAGAATCACCACAAAGAGGGAAAATATCCTCGCAAACATAAAAAAGCTGCTGCGCAGATAACAACAGATCAAGCCGCGAAATAGTCACCTTATTCATTCTAAAAAAGCCTGTCTTTCGAAAGGGAGGCAGGCTTCTTTCATTAATTTTTTAAAATATTTCTAATTTAAATTCTCTCAATTTGATATTTATGCCTGCAATAATTAATCTAAATCCTAAATATATATTTGCCACAAAAAAATATACTGAGAGATCTAAGTTTACGGAACTTTCTTGGGAAGGAACCAAGCCGACTGCTTGTATTTTAATTCACGGCATGACCGGCACCCCGCATGAAATGAAGTTTCTTGGGAATTTTTTAAGTAAAAAAGGCTATCCTGTCATCTGCCCGCGTTTAAAAAATCATGGAGCTCCGATTTCTGTTTTAAAATATACCAAATGGCAAGAATTTTATCAATCTGCCCGGGAAGCGGTCCGACAAGCTCAAAAAAAATATCAGTCCATTTTTGTAGGCGGCTTATCAATGGGCGCGTTATTGGCACTGCTTTTGGCGGATGAATTTCCTAATTTTATTTCTGGGATTACCTGCCTTTCACCAACTTTATTTTACGATGGATGGAACACGCCAAAATCAAAATTTTTATTACCTTTAGCTTATGTGACGCCCTTAAAATATATAAGTTATTTCAAAGAAGACCCGCCTTATGGTATTAAAAATGAAGCGATCCGTAAAATTGTTCACCGCTATTATAGTCGTGCTAAATTAAGTGATCTTTCCGGTGTAGAACAATATGGGTATCCATTTTTTCCGGTGACTTTGTTAGAACAATTGCAACTATTGGTAAAACATTTAATTCCAAAATTAAAAAACATCACAATGCCGATTCAATTAATTCAAGCGGAACAAGATGACATGACCAGCGTCAAAAACTCGCAATTTATTTATGACCGGGTTGGCTCATCTATAAAAGAAATGGTGCTGTTAAAAAATTCCTATCATGTGATTACTGCTGATCAAGAGCGTGATACTGTCGGGGAAAATATGGAACAATTTTTTACCCGCATTTCGAGGTGAGTTTGAAAAATATAAAGCCCAAATATAAAGTTTATTTTGATTTTGATAATACCATTACCTCCTATGATATTTTAGATGAGGTCATTAAGCGGTTTGCTATCAATTCTGAATGGAAAATTTGGGAAAAAAAATGGGCTGAAGGAAAAATCGGTTCTAAAGAATGTCTCACCCAACAATTAAAATCATTGCGGGCTAGCCGGATGGACCTTATGGCTTATTTACATACCATAAAAGTTGATCCATACTTTAAAAAAATTTTAATTTGGCTAAAAGATAAACGAATACCATATACCATTGTCAGCGACAGTTTTGCGTTATTGATTAAAACGATATTAAGCAATAACGAAATTCAGGATGTGAAAATCATTTGTAATGGTTTGAAAATTGTTGAGGATCGATTCATTCCTGTATTCCCGCATGTCCATCAATGCCGGAATAAGTGCGGAAATTGTAAAAAAAGCCATCTTTTGCTTGATCATCCCGCTCGTCACCAACGGATCTATATCGGTGACGGCCGTTCAGACATTTGCCCGGCTGAAAACGCGGATATTGTTTTTGCCAAAGGGACTTTACGTAACCATTTTAGTAAAAAAAGAAAAACTCACATTCCATTTGATAATCTGGGTGAGGTGTATCGACACTTAAAGGAGGCTAAACTTGAATAACAAAAATGCAGCCACTATCAACACCAATGCTTCATTAAATCGTGAAGAGCTTTTAGCTTTAGAAGCCACGTATTGTTCGTGGGGGGATACAGTTCATTATGCCAAAAATCCTAATATTTTTAAACGAAGTGAAGGGATCTTTCTTTATGACGATGAAGATACGGAATTTCTTGATCTGCAAATGTGGTATTCCGCGGGAAATTTTGGCTATAAAAATCAACGGATCAATGATTCTCTTAAACGTCAAATTGATACCTTGCCACAATTAGCCTGCCAGTATTTGCATAAAGAAAAAATTCTATTAGCTGCCAATTTATCCCGACGGATGGAGCGGACTTGGGAAACTAAAGGTCGCGTTCATTTTAACGTGGGCGGTTCCGCGGCGATTGAAGACTCCATGAAAGTCATTCGTAATCATACCGGAAAAAATTTGGTTTTCGCTTTTATGGGAGGATACCACGGACGCACGCTTGGCGCCACATCCATTACCTCAAGTTACCGCTACCGTGAACGCTATGGCCATTTTTCCGACCGGGCCGTATTTATCCCTTACCCTTATTGTTTCCGTTGCCCTTATGATAAAAAACGCGATCATTGCGATATGCATTGTTTAAAGCAATTTGACCGCCTGTTTGAAACAGAATACCACACGGTTTGTAACCCCAAAACCCGCAATTGTGAATGTGCCGCTTTTTATGTAGAAGCCATTCAAGGCACGGGAGGATATATTATACCGCCGCGTGATTATTTTGTAGGCCTAAAAGAAATTCTTGACCGAAACAATGTCATGATGGTCGATGATGAAATACAAATGGGATTTTTTAGGACTGGAAAATTTTGGGCCATCGAACATTTCAATGTTATTCCTGACGTGGTGGTTTTTGGTAAAGCCATGACCAACGGGCTGAATCCATTATCCGGAATATGGGCAAAAGAAAAATTAATTTCACCGGCTGTTTTTCCGGCCGGATCAACCCACGCCACTTTTTCCTCAAATTCATTGGGAACAACAGTGGGCTTAGAGGTCATGAAACTTATAGAAGAATCAGATTTCGCTACCCAAATTCCCAAAAAAGGTGAATATTTTATATCCCGTTTTAAACAATTACAAAAACGTTATCCTCAGATCGGCAATGTGGATGGTTTAGGTTTAGCGTTAAGTATAGAAATGTGCCAAAAAGACGGCTACACGCCCAACCGTGAATTAACGGACGCCATGATGAATATAGGACTCAGTGGCCAATTAACAGCCGGAGGCAAGAAGCGCGGTCTTATTCTTGATGTGGGAGGCTATTACAAAAATATTTTTACACTAGCGCCATCATTTTATATTGAGGAACGTGAGATTGATTTAGCCATTGAGCTTTTTGAAGAAACATTGAAAAAAGGCATTCAGGAAACGGCTTAAAGGGATTATGCAAGGATCCCCTTTAACAGCTTCCATTTATCGTTCCGTTGATGAAATTTCCGTCGACGCATGGGGCAGAATTTTTCCTTCGGTCGCGGAAAATTACTTTTTTTACAAAGTAATCGAAAAAACTTTTCCGAAAGAATATAAATTTTATTATCTGGCAATCTATCAAGATAATAACATCGTTTGTCTAGTTCCCGCTTTTGTCACTGAATTTGCGCTTGATACCACAATAAAGGGGCCTTTAAAGTATTTTACCCAAAAAATCCGCAAAATTTTTCCACATCTATTCACTATTAAAGTTTTTATCTGCGGCAATCCTTTATCCGCAGGGAAAATGGGCGTAGTCCAACACAATCAGTCTCAAATTGCTCACATGTTAGAGCAAACGATAACGGCGATATCTCAACAGGAGAAAATTAATATTTGCGCCTTTAAAGACTTTCATCAGACATATACCTCATTTTTAGATCATCTGCTAGCCAGCCGATTTCATAAAATACCTAGTTTTCCTTCTGTAGAACTTAAAATTAACTTTAAATCTTTTGATGAATATCTTTCAACCCTTAGTAAATCGACTCGCAAAAGCCTTAAAAAAAAATTCAAAGAAATCGATGATCAGAAGGTTCTAAAAGTTGAAGTGGCGAATAACCTGGGAGATCTACTCGATGAGGCTTACATCCTTTACTTAAACACTCTTAAAAAAAGTGAAATTCAATTTGAGATTCTCCCGAAATCATTTTTTAAAAATATTGCGGAAAACATGCCGAACGCGGCAAAATTTTTCCTTTGGAAGCTTAATGGCAAATTAGTGGCTTTTGATCTTTGTCTCCTGCACGACAATCACTTAGTCGATGAATATATTGGTTTGGACTATGATGTGGCGTATCAATACCATCTCTATTTTGATTCGTACCGCGTCATTATAAAATGGTGCATTGATCAGGGCATCCTGAATTATGAAGCGGGGGCTTTAAACTATGAACCTAAAAAACGCCTGGATTTTACATTTAATTTGCAATATATCTATGTCAAACATCGAAACCCTATTATCAATATTTTCATTAAAATTTTAGGAATCATGCTTAAACCGGAAAATTTTGATCCAATTTTAAGATCTATATATTTAGATTCCGCAAAGATCAAAAAATAATTTCCTTCTACTAATCTATTTTTAGGCCACATTTTATGCCCATAGTTAATAAATTGACCCGAATAATTTTTTGTATAATGAGCGTGATGTTTGTTTTAAATTTTTTTAATAACAAAGTATTTGCGGAAACTCAAAATTCACCAGAAAATACCGCTTTTGAATCAGACTCGACCGTTAAATATATGCCATCACAAAAACAAAAAAATGGGTCTGGAAAAATTACTATTATCGAAGCCAATTCCCAACAAAGCTTTGAATTTAAAATTTTTCATAGCCTCCCAGTTATTTTTTCATTTGAAACAAAATATATCGGATTGAACCAAGCGACAGATTATCATTTCCCTGGATATTTGACGGCTGCGGGGTTTGACATAGAAACAACTGTGCCGGTGTTTAATTCTGATAAAACTTTCCTGCAACTGGGAGCCAACCCATCTTTTTATTCAGATACTTGGTCTTTTACGACTGATTCATTTCGGTTGCCACTGCGGGCCATATTAATCGATCGGCCTAATACCACACTTTTTCTTGTGTCCGGCATTGCTTTTTATCCTGATTTTGAAGAGAAAATTTATCCCCTCGTTGGTTTTATTTATAAGCCTAATGAAAAGTGGGTCTTTAATATAACATCTGAAAATCCAAATATTATTTACTCATTAAATAAAAAAAATGAATTGTTCATTGAAGCGAACGCGTATCTGGATGAAGAATTTAATACGACCAAAGACAGTGTAAAAAATACAGTTTTGGAATTTAGGGAAATTTCCTTAGGAGGAGGACTCAGACATAAATTCAATTCTTGCGCGACCACTACTTTTTCTGTAGGTCAGGTGATTAACCGGGTCATAAAATACAAAAATTCACCGGATGTTATCAGAATTAATAATGGCCTTTATGTGGAAATGAAATTTAATATCAAAATCTAATCGAAATTATTATCATCAAATAGATGATTCTTAACGGGCCACTAAATACACGCCGCATAAAATTAAAATTGTTCCCGCCACCCGGGTCCAATGCATGCGTTCTTTCAAAAAAATGTAAGACGCGAAAAGAATTAGCACAAATTGCATGCTATCAACACACACCGCGACGCTGAGTTCAATATTGGCCAAGACCACAAACCATACTGTCCAGGAGACGGCAATACATCCAAAACCCAGCCAAACGGCAGGTATTTTTAACGCGTTAAAAATAAACCAAATTAACTCACCAAAATTACTTAACTTATAATTCTCTAAATGATCGGCTGATTTTTTAAAACAGATCTGTTCTGCCGTAGAAAAAACACCATGAATAATAATAAGGAAAAAAATCATTAATGTCATAGCTTTTCTACCACCATTCGAGTTGACTGAGAAATTAAGGTGACGCCAGCAATAATACAAAGGATACCTAGCCAGCGCGTAGAGGTAATATGTTCATGTAAAAATATCATAGATAAGAACGCCACAATAACATACGTCGCGCCGCCAACAGGAAAAGCAATGCTCAGATCTATGCGTGAAAGCACAGCCATCCAAATAACAAAATTTATGATATAAAACAGAAAACCAATCCAAAAATTGGAGGCAGTCAATAAATGAGAAGCGAAGACCCAAATATTTTGCCAACTCACATGATGAATCTGAGTCGCCACAACACCTTTTTTAAAAAATAGTTCGCCAAACGATTCTGTAACGTCTGTCATTAAAACACTAAAATAAATTTTTAAAGTCAGATGATTTTTAAGTAGTTTCATATGAAATCCTTTTAAATAAAAGTGTAATTAAACGAAATAATATCATATAATAAATAAATAAAGTTTTTTATTTTTATATTATATCTCGAACAAATTTGCATTCTATCAGACAAAGGAGACACGATATGAACAAAAATAATATTTTACGAAGTATCAATCTCATTTTAGTTTTTTCATTTTTGATTCAAGGTTTGACTATTGTTTTCATGCTGTTTGATATGAAATTTCTGAATCCCAAATTAGTGTTCGCCTGGCACAAATATAATGGCTTAGTGTTGATTGCTCTGATCCTGCTTCATGTGACATTAAATTTTAGTTGGATCAAAACCAATTATTTTAAACGAACTTGAACCATTTAGGACCACCCATGAATAAAGCGTGGATGACCAAAACACAAAAAATTATTTCTCAAGGCCGCAGTATTTCCTTAGGTGTCACTTTAATGGAGGGCGGCGCAAACTTTGCTATTTATTCACAATATGCGAAAGATATTTTTTTACTTTTATTCGAACCATCTCAACAAACGCCAACTGATATTATTCGGCTTGAAAAAATTGAAAATAATATCTGGCTGATTTTTGTCCAAGGTATTAAACCGGGACAATTATATGGGTATAAAGTCCGGGGAGATTATGATCCTAAACTTGGTTTACGTTTTAATGAAAATAAACTACTGTTAGATCCATATGCCAAAGCTATCCATGGAGACTTTATAAATGTTGATAAACTTTTATTCGCTTATAACGACAAATCACCAGAACAAGATCTCTCATTTGACCACCGCGACAATTCTGCCGTCGCGCCTAAGTCAGTAATTGTCGACGATTCATTTGATTGGAACCATGACATTAAACCCGGCATTCCGATGGAAAAACTCATTATTTATGAGCTCCATCTCAAAGGATTTACGGCTCATCCTTCTTCTAAAGTAAGGCATCCAGGAACCTATTCCGGCTTTATCGAAAAAATACCTTATTTAAAAAGTCTTGGTATAAATGCGGTCGAATTACTTCCGGTCAATCAGTTTTATAAGAGGGATGGATTAGTAAATATTGGGCTAACTGACTATTGGGGTTATAATTCTATCGGCTTTTTTGCTCCGGAAAATTCCTATGCCAGTTCACCCAAAATTGGTGGTCAAGTTCAAGAGTTTAAAACACTGGTCAAAGAACTGCATAAAGCCGGTATTGAACTCATCCTCGATGTTGTGTTTAATCATACTGGAGAGATTGATGAATTAGGCCCAACATTATGTTTTCGCGGAATTGATAATCCTTCATATTACGCTTTAAAAGGTCCAGGCAGCCAGCCAGGACGGTTATATGTCAATGACGCTGGATGTGGGAACATGCTTAATGTTGAGCATCCAGCAACTTTGCGGTTAATCATAGACGCCCTTCGTTACTGGTCTACGGTAATGCATGTGGACGGATTCCGTTTTGACCTAGCTACCATTTTGCCCCGCATGCATGGCCAATACTCAAAAGACTCCGCTTTTTTCGAGGCAGTCTCTCACGACCCTGCGTTAAAGAACATTAAACTCATTGCTGAGCCATGGGATTTAACAACCTATCAAATCGGAAACTTTCCCCTAAACTGGTCGGAATGGAACGGGAAATTCCGCGATACCACCCGTCGTTTTATAAAAGGAGATTGGGGCCAAGCTAAAGATTTAGCTTACCGTTTGACCGGATCAGAAGATCTTTATGGAAATGGTGGTCGTGAGCCTTATAACAGTATTAATTTCATAACCTGCCATGATGGATTTACACTTTATGACCTGTTTTCTTACAATCAGAAACATAATGAAGCTAATGGAGAAAAAAATAAAGACGGCACAAATGATAATTTTTCCTGGAATTGCGGCGTTGAAGGTGAAACCACCGATGAAGGGATCATTCAATTCAGAAAACAAATGGTAAAAAACGCTTTAAGTTGTTTATTAATCCCGTTGGGGACTCCCATGATCTTGGGTGGTGATGAATTCATGCGCACACAGAAAGGAAATAACAATGCCTACTGCCAAGACAATGATATTACCTGGTTTGACTGGCAATACGCGCAAAAAAATCAAGATATCACGGAATTTTTAAAAAAACTGATTGTTTTTCGTAAACGATATACGATCTTACAAAAACGCAAATTCTCTCCTGGCCAACATTTAAATTTTAATAATACGAAGGATCTAGTCTGGTTTGGTGAAAATCTCGATCATGTTAACTTGGAGGATCCGGCGATCAAAACATTCTGCTGCCATTTAGATGGAACTAAAGAACCATTAGATTCCAAACCGTATCATTTATTTTTCATGCTCAACGCTGACCATAACTCGCACATGATTAAAATACCAAAATTTGAGAAAATTACGTGGTATCGAACACTTGACACCAGTCTGCAAAGCGGGTATGATATTTCAGAATTCGGACGAGAACAAAAAATTGATCCTGCCGATGTCTATTTAATAAATCCTCGTTGTGTGGTGGTACTGGTAGGAAAAACCTAACAGTATAACAATTTTTTATTAATTCACTTGCGCCCGCATTTATGCCATGATATGCTTTTGTATGAAATTTCATACTAATCAGACAAATCAAACCACAAATCAATAAACAATTTCCATGAAATCCTTAGGAATCACCATGACCTTTAAAAAAATATTTTTCCTGACATTCTTTATTCTAATCGCGTCATCTGTCATTATCATTTTTATTAAACTGGTTTCCGCCGAAACGATTGAATCTGTGAACAGCAGTAGTCTAAATTTAGACGACTGTTACAAGTTGGCGCTCAAACAAAGCGAAACCTTAGCCATAAACCGAGAAAAAATTATTCAAGCGGAAGCTCATTTCTTACAAGCTTTAGGAACCGCTTTACCGCAAGTATCCCTTTCCCGGACTGATACGCGACACTATTCCGATAATTCGCCTTCCTCGAATAAGAGCTTTGAACAAAAATTTATATTTACCCAGCAGCTGTTTGCGGGATTCAAAGAATTCGCAGCTATATCAGGAAGCCATTTGGAATCAAAACAACGCAGAAATGAACAATTGCGGGCCGAACAAATTTTATTTGAAAATGTTTCAGATGCCTTTTACCTTTTAGTAGAAACCCGTGATGATCTCAAAATTTTAAAAACTATTCATATATCTTTGAACGATCGGGTGAAAGATCTTTCAGAACGGTTTAAATTAGGTAAATCACGAAAGAGTGAAGTTGTTAATACCGAAGTTCAGCTTTATAACACAGAAGCAGATATCGAAACAGCCAAAAATCAAGAAATGATAGCTAAAGAATTATTGGAATTTTTAACCGGCCAAACAATCAGCGATATCACGGATACTCAGGTTAATTTTATCTTAAAATCAGAAACAGAATATATGAACCATGCCGCCACCCGCGCGGATGTCAAAGCCGCTGATTACGCATGGAAAGTTAGTCAAAAACAAGTGGCCATAGCCAGAAGCGGGTTTTTCCCGACTGTTAATCTAGAAGGAGATTATTATACTCATCGCACATCTTCGCCAGTTGACAGCGACTGGTCAACCCTGTTAACCGTTTCTGTACCAATCTTTAAAGGAACCTCAACGATGGGCAATCTTAAAGAAGCAAATTCAATCGCCAAACAATATGAGCTTTATTATAATTTAGCCTTAAGGAATGCCCTACAAGATATCCATGATGCCTATACAAATGTACAATTTTCCATTTCCCGAAGCAATGCGCTTGCCAAGGCGCTGGAATCTGCTGAATTAGATTTTAAGTTACAAACGCAAGATTACGCGTCTAATTTAGTGAATAACCTTGATGTGCTCACAGCTATCCAGGATCTGGCCGCTGTTAAAAGAAATTATTCCCATACCGCAGCTGAGAATAAAAGATTTTATTGGCAATTACTCGTCGCTTCTGGTGACATCAATCTAGGAAATAAATAACATGACACTTTCAGACATATCGATTAAAAATCCCGTTTTCGCATGGATGCTTATGTTGGGCATTTTGGTTTTTGGTTTCATCGGTTTTCAACGTCTGGGCGTTAGCCAAATGCCTGACGTTGACTTCCCTATAGTATCCGTGTCAGTAACCTGGGAAGGAGCTGCCCCGGAAGTTATGGAAACTGATGTCACAGATGTTTTAGAAGACGCGGTCATGAGTGTGGAAGGGATTAAAGACGTCACTTCTGTTTCGAAACAAGGCCAAAGCCAGTTGACCATAGAGTTTAATTTGAATCGCAATATCGACGCGGCATTGCAGGATGTTCAAACCAAAATCGCGCAAGCTCAACGGAATTTACCAACAGATATTGATCCGCCGATTGTAACCAAAACTAATCCTGAAGATCAACCCATTATGTGGGTTACTTATTCCGGTGATAAACCAATTAAAGAATTGTCAAAGTATGTTTTTGAAACCTTAAAAGATCAATTTACCGCAGTTCCCGGCGTAGGAACTATTCAATTAGGCGGTTATGTTGACCCTAATCTGAGGGTTTGGCTCAATGCTAAAAAAATGCAGGACAAAGAAATTACGGTCGAAGATATTTTAGGTACCATCAATACTCAACACGTTGACCAACCAGCCGGGTATATCGATACTGGTGTCAAAGAAATTAATGTGCGGGTTTATGGCGAAGCAACTACACCCGAAGAATTTCAAAATATCACGATCCCCCAACGCGTCCGTGGGGGACCAGTCTGGAATAATTTACAGCTTAAAGATATTGCTACCGTGGAAGACGGATTGGCGGACATCCGCCGGATCGCCCGCACTTCAGGACAACCGTGTATAGGGATGGGAATCATCAAACAGCGCGGATCCAACGCCGTTAAAGTCGCGGAAGCAGTTAAACAAAGAATGAAAGATTTAGAAAATCGACTTCCGGCTAATACTAAACTTAATCTGGTTTTTGATTCGACACAATTCATAAAAGATTCTGTCAATGAATTGAAATTTAATTTACTATTATCCGTTTTACTGACTTCTATGGTTTGCTTTTTCTTTTTGGGATCCTGGACTGCGACCCTAAATGTTCTTTTGGCCATTCCCACGTCTGTTATGGGCGCGTTTGTGGTGCTCTATTTTCTTGGATTTACCATTAATACGTTTACCATGCTGGGCCTGTCGCTAGTCATCGGAATTATCGTCGATGACGCAATCATGGTTTTGGAAAATATTTCCCGTTATCAAGAACAAGGCTTAGCCCGAAAAGCGGCGGCCATTATAGGCGCCCGTCAAATTACTTTTGCGGCATTAGCGGCATCCATTGCCATCTTGGCCATATTTATCCCGGTTATTTTCATGGAAGGGATCGTTGGAAAATTCTTTTACCAGTTTGGTGTGACGATATCGGTGGCTGTTATGTTTTCATTATTAGAAGCATTGACGATCGCGCCGATGCGTTGTTCACAATTTTTGGATGTAGGACATACCACTCGCCTAGGGAAAGTGGTCGATGGTTTCATGCATTGGTTAAGGTCAAGTTATCGTTCGATCTTAGCTTTTTTACTCAATCATCCGGGTAAAGTTTTAATTGTGGCCATTTTAATTTTCGCGGGATCTTTACAATTAAATAAACTTATTAAAAAAGAATTTGTCCCGTCTCAAGACCAAAGCCGATTTATTGCCCGTTTAACAACCCCCCTGGGATCATCCTTGGATACAACAAATGCAGTATTTAAAAAAGCTGAAACCTTTTTTCTACAAAAGCCGGAAGTAGATAAAATTTTTGCTTCAGTCGGAGGGAGCCAGGTCAATCAGGGCATCATTTTTGTAACCATGAAACCCCGTGACCAACGCCCCATGATTAACGGCCATCATGAAACCCAGCTTGAATTTATGGAAAATGTTAGAAAACCTTTGAACAAAATCCCGGGCATGCAGCGGGCGGTTATTCAAGATCTATCTCAATCAGCATTTACGGCTAAACGCGGTTTCCCGGTTGAATTTACAGTTCAAGGCCCGGATTGGGATAAACTGGGTGTATATAGCCAAGAGCTTATGAAAAAAATGAAAGAATCGGGCACGATGTCGGATATTGATACAGATTATCAGTTAGGTATGCCGGAGTTGCAAATCCATCCTGATCGTTTAAAAGCGGCGGCGCATGGCGTAAGCATTGGATCAATCGCGGATACCATTAATAGTATGATCGGAGGATTACGCGTTGGAAAGTATACCAGTAACGGAAAACGTTACGACATTCGCGTCCGATTAACCGGCGCAGATCGTTCTAAAACCGAAGATATTGATAATATTTGGATTCGTAACCAATATGGGGAACTCGTGCGATTATCCGATGTGACCACCGCTGAAGTTAAACCAACACTTTTTTCCGTAACCCGTGCCAGCCGTCAGAGGGCTGTCAGTATATTTGCTAATCCTAGCCAAGGTCATTCACAACAAGAAGCATTAGACACTGTTACGAAATTGGCTAAAACAGTTCTCCCGCAAGATTATCATGTGGTTTTATCCGGAGGAGCAAAAGCGTATAAAGAATCTTTCCAAGGTTTAATATTCACTTTAATCTTAGGAATTTTTGTGGCATATATGGTTTTAGCGACTCAATTCAACAGTTTTCTTCATCCGTTTACTGTTCTTTTGGCATTACCATTTAGTGTGACTGGCGCATTTTTAGCATTATATTTAAGCGGCCATTCCGTTAATCTTTACAGCATGATTGGACTTATTCTGCTAATGGGTATTGTGAAGAAAAATTCTATTTTACTGGTAGATTTTACGAATGAACGCAGAAGGGAAGGGCTTAATGTTAAAGACGCGCTTTTAGAAGCCTGCCCAGTCCGTTTGCGTCCTATTCTCATGACCTCCATTGCGACCGTAGCTGCGGCTATTCCATTGTCTTTAGCCATAGGACCAGGTTCAGAAGTTATGGTTCCAATGGCGGTATCCGTGGTCGGTGGCGTTACAGTTTCAACTTTCTTAACTTTATTTGTTGTGCCGTGCGCGTATGAACTATTCTCAAAAATCGAGCGCAAAAATTATAAAGAAGAAAAAAACGAAGAACAAAACACGTCACAATGACACAAAGTCACAAGGTCACAAAGGAAAACTTTGTAAAAAACGAAACGAGCAATAATTGACGTTAAAAATGATCTTATTTAAAAATATAACAAAACAATATTACACGACGCTCTAGCAAAATGACGAATCCCATAAAAAATTTAATTTAATTTTGATATTTTTGTTTATTTAAATTTCGCGTAATGTGTTATTCTGTTTATCGTTTTATTAATCTTTACTACCCTTTGTGACTTTGTGTCCTTGTGACATTGTGACTTTTAAAAATTAAGCCAACCCTTAAAACAAAAGGATTCAAAGCTATGGCTTTTACGGACCGGCTAAAAAGATGTTTTAAATTGCGTTTTGCCATTGTCTATCCATTCGCGATTTACGCAGTTTTTTTCACCCATCCTGATGCGCAATCCATTTCACAGGGAATAGGATTTGTTGTTTTGGGATTATTGACCAGGCTCTGGTCTAATGGCTATGCCATTAAATTAGAGAAATTAACGACTTCCGGACCGTATGCTCATATTCGCCATCCTTTATATTTCGGCACATCACTCGTTCTTATAGGCTTTATCATTATGCTTAAAATGTATTTGGTGGGAATATTATTTTTCATCGTCGTAGTTTCTGTATATTTCCGCACCATTAAACAAGAAGAACAGATGCTGGAAGATAAATTTAAAGACGATTACCTTGATTATAAGAAAAAAGTTCCGGCATTTTATCCTGCTGTCCTGGCTTATTCAAAGGGAGAAAAGTGGCCCTTTAGTTTTGAACGGCTTATGAGAAGCAAAGAATATAAATCTGCCATTTGGGTTATTATTTTTATAATTTTTATTTATTTAAAAACTATCCTATTAGTACAAAAATTACCTATGAATAATCGCTTATGGGCATTAGCTGCTATCGCTGTTTTGCTTGCCGCGACGGATATAACTGGGGAAATAATTAAAAAAGGTAAAAGATAGACGTGGGACGAGGGATGATGGACGAAAAAGCGATTGCTCAAAAGCGAACAGCTAAAAAAAAATGTTAAAAAAGACAATAAACCGCTCAATTTTTTATTTTGTTTTTTTTCTATCTTCTATCGTCTATCTTCTATCGTCTATGACTTCACTTGTCTGCGCCCAAAAACCTCTGCGTATTGTTACTTCCTTTTATCCAATGTATATCATGGCGCTGAATGTAACTAAAGACATTCCTGGCGTTGTGGTTGAAAATTTAACTTCTTCCCAAACAGGTTGTTTGCATGATTATGCTCTGACGCCTGATGATATGAAAAAATTAACTGGTGCTAATTTATTTGTCGCTAACGGTGCTGGCATGGAAAATTTTTTAAACAATATAACAGCCCGCTATTCCCAGATTAAAATTGTCCAATTAGCTGATGGTATTTCATTAATTAAAAACGGTAACGATATAAATCCGCATGTATGGACCAGCATTTCGAATGCGATTAAAGAAGTGGAAAATTTAAGCAAAGCGCTTGAAATTGCTGATCCCAGTCACCAAAAGGCTTATAGCGATAACGCTCATGCATATGTTATAAAATTAAAAAAAATACAGACTCTCATGCATAAAGAACTTTATATGTATATTGGGGAAAAAATCATTACTTTTCACGAAGCTTTTCCATATTTTGCCCAAGAATTTGGGTTGAATATCGCGGCGGTAATAGAGAGGGAGCCTGGTTCTGAGCCCAGCGCCAAGGAATTGGCGGATACAATTGATTTGGTTAAAAAAACCGGCATCAAGGCTTTATTTACCGAACCACAGTATCCGGCACTGGCAGCTCAAACGATTGCGCAAGAAACCGAAGCAAAAATTTTTACTTTAGATCCAGCAGTTACAGGGCCAGAAGAACCCGATGCATATATAAACATCATGACAAAAAATTTAAAAGTTTTGAAATCGGCGTTTACACAGTAATGTATTAAATATTTTTATATATCACTGTCATTCCCGCGAAGGCGGGAATCCAGTTTACGTTTCACTTTTCACTTCTCACATTTTACATTTTAAAAGGTTGTTTTATGCCTCGAGATTGCGGACATTGCTGCACCCGAATATCGGATCTTAATGTTAAGATCAATGGTCATCATATTTTACAAAATATTAATTTGCATATTAATTGCGGTGAAATTTTGGCTATTATCGGACCGAACGGAGCAGGTAAAACCACTTTATTAAACGCGATTCTTGGAGAAATGCCCTACACAGGGAAAATGTCATTCTTAGTCAAAAAGACTCGCGCCAACAAGCCCAAAATAGGATATGTTCCGCAAAGACTGCAGATTGAACCAAATTCTCCAGTCAGTGTGCAAGATTTTGTGTCTGCTTCAATTTCGAACCATCCGATCTGGACTGGTTTCCCCAAAAAAGTTGCGGATCAATGCCTAGAATGCTTAAAACCTTTTTCCGCTGAGCATTTGATTAAAAGAAAAATATGCGAACTTTCCGGAGGAGAACTACAAAGGGTTCTTTTGGCCACGGCTATGGTGCCGACTCCTGATTTACTATTGCTGGATGAACCAGGAACCGGAGTGGATGTGAGTGGTTTAGTGTTATTTTATGAATTAGTCCGAGGGCTCAGGACTCAGCATGATATCTCAGTGATCATTGTTACTCATGATTTATTTGGCGTCGCTGAATATGTAGATCATCTGGTGTTATTAAACCGGAGCATCATAGCGGAAGGGACTCCCCAGGAAGTGTTATCAGATAAAAAAACCTTTGAAACCTTTGCTTTCCACAAATTATGATTGATATTTGGTATAAATTCATTGAATTCTGTTTTCCCTTTAGTTGGACGCATTACGTCTTCATGAAAAATGCACTGTTGGCGATTATATTAATTTCGCCGGTTTTCGCGCAAATGGGGACATTAGTCGTTAATAACCGAATGGTATTTTTTTCTGATGTTTTAGCGCATTCAACACTTGCCAGCTTAGCCATTGGAGTTATTTTTGGATTTCAGGAGCCTTCATTAGTTATGATTGGTTTTGCGGTACTTTTGGCTATTGCCATCAATTTTCTAAAAAAAATGTCCAATTTGTCCATGGATACAGTGTTAGGGATTTTATCCGCATTTATTGTAGCATTAGGCGTGGTTATTTTAAGCAGACAGGGTGGATTTTCGAAATTTTCAACGTATTTAATTGGAGATATTCTTTCTATATCAACGGAACAATTAGCTTCAATTATTTTTTTGTGGGTGATCGTGTTTTGGTTTTGGTACAAATACGGCAACAAATTAATACTTATGAGTGTAAATGCGTCTTTAGCCCGCAGCCGGGGAATCAATATTTTCTGGCTTGAAACCTCATTTACTGTACTTTTAGCTATTGTCATCATGGTAAATATAAAACTCGTAGGTATCCTGATCATGAATTCACTATTGGTGATTCCCGCCGCAGCCAGCCGTAACATCAGCCGCAATATTAAAACTTACACATTAAGCGCAGTCTTAATCAGTGTTATATCCGGAATTACTGGATTAATCTTCTCTTATTATTGGGGAACCGCATCCGGAGCAACAATCGTCATTTTTCTAACCTTATCTTACGTCATCACATTAATTTACGCAAAAATATTACAATCCAGATAATCGAATAAATAACAAAAAACAAAAAACTAATTATTTTTGATGTATTTTTTTATAATTTATGTACAATAGTAAAATTATCTTGAGTGTTACATATGAAATTTAAAAATTTTTCAATTATATTTTTAATGTTAAGCTTGCTCCTGGCAGGATGCGCTGTGTCGTCTAATTCCAAAGCGGATATTGACTTCACCCAGCAAAATTTTGATTCTGTCGCCCAAGACACTGTCACTCATTTATTTTTATTATATAAAAACTTTGATCCCGTTTCTTTTAGCCAAGCCTTATCACGGGATATTCTACCTGACAAACAGCAATTCATCAGTGATGTTGCCGCATCCGTACAACAACAAAAAGTCGAACAAATCAAATTTTTAAAAGATTATATTGCCGCAAAAGTCAATGTCATGTCGATAACTGTAAAATGGGAAAAAACCTATACTGTCACAGCAACCGGAGCTATATTCACAGCCAAAGGTAAGTCAGAATTAATTTTCCGACGATATAATGGCGACTGGCTATTAAACGCAGTCAATGGAGACAGCCCATTCTCAACCGAACATAACTAAAAATAAAAAAATTATCTTTTTATTTTTATTCAAGAAGATATTGACAACGTTAAGTTTTGCATTAACATATGATGAAGAAATAATTAAGAAAGGAGGAAATAAATCATGAAAAAATTATTACTCGCACTCGGTCTTTTAGCATTAGTAGCAGCACCGGTTTTAGCACAAGAAGCAGCTAAAACTGAAGTAGCTAAACCAGCAGAAGTTGCCGCACCTGTTGCAGCACCTGCTGTAGCTGAAACTGTAGTGGCTGGCGATGTCGTATCAGTAGATGCAGCTAAAGCTACAATCGTTGTTAAAACGGTTGTTGATGCAGCAGCAGCAAAATCTGAAGACAAAACCTTCACTATTCCAGCAGAAGCATCATTAAAGAGCGGAGAAGCACAAATTACGCTCGCTGATGTAGCCGTCGGAGCTAAAGTTGTTGTTACTTTAGAAAACGATGTTGTTAAATCAGTTGTTGTTAACAAATAATTCTCTTAAGGAGAAATTATGCCAGTCAAAGCAAAAAAACCGGCTAAAAAAGCCGGAACTTGCAAGACAAAAAAAGCATCAAAAACATGTTGTTGTAAGTAATCCTATATCTTTAGGGCCCCGAAGGATATATTTTAAGCCGAATTTCTGACCTTCAAGGAAGCGGGAGATACCAGCAGGGGGGTGAATCTCATGTAACATGAGAGGGATAGCTGCCATCCTAACCCATCAACTAATCTCGCAGGCTAGGCAGTATTTTTTTATTAGTTCAAGCTTTAAATATTTTTTGTGGGGGATAATGAGTCATTTAATTGCTTTAATATTGGGTATGGTGGAAGGAATTACTGAATTTCTACCAATTTCTTCTACTGGGCATTTGATTCTTACCTCAAAATTACTTCACCTTGCTGATTCCGAATTTTTAAAAAGTTTTGAAATTATTATTCAATTAGGTGCTATTTTATCTGTTGTAGTTCTATATTGGAAATCTTTTTTTACAAACCTCGCTACTGTCAAACGCATTGCAGTTGCTTTTTTGCCGACCGCAGTTATTGGTTTCATATTTTACAAGCTCATTAAAAAATTTTTATTAAGCAATAGTGACATTGTTATTTGGTCCTTGTTGCTGGGTGGCATATTTCTGATCATATTTGAAATGCTTCATAAGGAAAATACGGATTCTTCGCAGGGAATACTGGCCATTTCTTATAAACAAGCATTTTTTATAGGCATATTTCAATCCTTCGCTATGATACCCGGCGTTTCCCGTTCTGCTGCCACAATCATTGGAGGGATGTTTTTGGGTATAAGCCGTAAGACTATCGTTGAGTTTTCCTTTTTATTAGCTGTACCAACTATGGGAGCCGCAGTAGGGTTAGATCTTATAAAAAATTCGCCTAGCTTCGCTGCTGAACAATTTGGATTTTTAGCTACCGGATTCATTGTTTCGTTTATTGTCGCGCTCGCGGCTATAAAATTTTTGTTATCTTATATCCAAAAAAATAATTTTATTCCTTTTGGTTTTTACCGCATTATTGTAGCCATCATATTTATCACTTTCTTCCGATTTTAATATTATAAAATTCTATAGCCTTTTTCGTTTTTTAATGGATAATGTAAATATTATTAAAATTATTTAATATTATTATGATTAAATTTCTACAAAAATTCAAACTTGTTGTTATTGGAAAATCTAAAAATCCACAGGATTCTCAGATCTTCCACAATCTCTCGCTCATGGCGTTTTTTGCCTGGGTTGGACTAGGTGCTGATGGTTTGTCTTCTTCATGTTATGGTCCTCAAGAAGCTTTCTTAGCCTTAGGTCACCATACTTATCTAAGTATTTTTGTTGCCTTGGCCACTGTGATTACCATTTGCGTCATTAGTGCCAGTTACAGCCAAATAGTTGAAGTTTTTCCTTCAGGAGGCGGGGGTTATCAGGTCGCCAGCAAATTACTTTCGCCCAGTTGGGGCATGATATCAGGATGCGCGCTTTTGATCGATTACGTATTAACGATTACTGTTTCTATCGCGAGCGGCGCAGATGCTGTTTTTAGTTTACTTCCTCCTCATTTTATCCATTACAAACTTTGGTTTGCTTTATTTAGTATCATTGTTCTCACTCTTCTTAATATGAGAGGGGTGAAAGAATCTGTTCTGACTTTAGTCCCCATTTTTCTCGTTTTTGTTTTTACCCATGTATTTATAATAATTTATTTTTTCTTCCATCACTTACCAGAATTACCTAATATTGCCCATGCCGCGCACGCTGATGTTTCCAGTGCTGTTTCTCAAATAGGATGGCTCGGGGTCATTTTTCTCATTTTACGAGCTTATAGCATGGGAGCAGGGACTTTCACCGGGCTGGAAGCAGTCAGTAATGCGGTTTCTTTGTTACGTGAACCTAGAGTTAAGACCGCTAAAAAAACCATGGTCTACATGGCAGTTTCCCTATCCGTTATTGTCTTAGGTTTGATGCTGGCGTACATTGTTTATGACCTACATTTTGTTGAAGGAAAAACCCTCAATGCTGTTTTGTTTGAAAAAATCACTTCATCATGGGGTATCGGCGGCTATATTTTTGTTCTTATCGCGCTTATTTCTGAGGCTACACTTTTGTTTATCGCCGCTCAAACTGGATTTTTAGGCGGACCACGTGTTTTGGCGAATATGGCTGTCGACCGCTGGTTTCCAACCCGATTTTCCATGCTCAGTGACCGGTTAGTCATCCAAAACGGTGTCCTGATCATGAGCATTTTAGCTTTAGCCCTTTTGATTTTTACACACGGTTCAGTCAGCTTGCTAGTCGTCTTTTACTCAATCAACGTGTTTATTACTTTTGTGTTATCCCAACTTGGCATGGTGAGACATTGGTGGAATAATCGATCAAAAGTGACGGATTGGTTTAAAAAAATGTTGGTCAATGGCATAGGCCTTGTTTTAACTGCATTTATTTTAGTTTCAATGATAGTTTTAAAATTTAACGACGGAGGGTGGGCCACTCTGGTGGTAACCGGAGCATTAATCGCTTTTGCTATCTATATCAAGAAGCATTATCTTCAAACCGCTAAATTGTTAAAAAGACTTAATAACTTAGTTGTGGCAGCTGAAAATTCGCCAGTTGAGCATGACCCAACCAAGACTGCCTCTTTAATAAAAAATCCAGATTTTTCCGCCAAAACCGCGGTGATTCTAGTTACCGGATTTAATGGGATGGGCTTACATACTTTATTTGGGATATTCAGATTTTTTGGGCAAACATTTAAAAATTATGTATTTGTCCAAGTTGGCGTTATCGATGTGGAAAATTTCAATTCATCTGAAGAGGTTAAATCTGTTGAAACAAAAGTAAAGCATGATACGGATCGATATGTTGCGTATATTCAAGGGCAAGGTTTTTATTCTGAAGGTATTTGGTCAGTGAATGTTGATGCCGTTGAAGGCGTTGTTGATTTGGCTCCACAAGTATTAAAAAAATATCCGAATTCGGTTTTCTTTGGGGGGCAATTGATATTTCCGGAAGAAACATTGATATCCCGTTTTTTGCATAATTATACGTCTTTTGCGCTCCAAAAACGACTTTATTGGCAAGGGGTCCCATTTGTAATTTTGCCAATTCGTGTATAATTAAACGCAAACAAAAGTCGATAGGTTGAAGGATAGGTTTAAAATTTAAAAAGTGAGAGATTTTATGGTGAAAGAAATTTTATTAGCATTTGTGCCTATATTTGTCGCTGTAGACGCCATAGGCGTTCTTCCCATATTTCTCGGTGTGACTGGAAACCTTGATTCAAAGCAAAGAGTGACAGTTATACAACAGTCGATTGTTACAGCTTTAACCCTAGCCATTAGTTTTATTTTTTTAGGGAAAAGCTTATTTCATTTACTGGGAATTACCGTCGCAGATTTTATGATCGCGGGAGGGGCGATTTTATTTTGTATCGCGCTCAGTGATATTTTTCAAACCGAAAAAAAACGCAACATTCCGGCTGAAGAGATCGGTGCTGTTCCCATTGGCACGCCTTTGATCGTTGGGCCAGCTGTTTTGACAACATGTTTGATCTGTATTGGTCAATATGGCATTGTCCCTACATTAATTGCCGTTACGATCAACGTGCTGATTGCTGGTATCATTTTTGCCTGTGCTGACGTACTCATACGAGTAGTTGGCAGATCTGGCGCTGCCGCTTTATCCAAAATTATGGCTTTATTGTTAGGCGCTATCGCGGTTATGATGATCCGCAAAGGCGTTTTTGTCTTTATCCATCCAGTATAAAAACAGGCTATAGGCGACAGGAATAACGAATTATAATTATTTATGAAAACAATCATTTTATTATCAATTTCAAATGTTTTCATGACCTTTGCCTGGTATGGTCATTTAAAATACAAAAATTCCCCTTTATATTTAGCGATTTTGTTCAGCTGGCTGATCGCGTTTTTTGAATATTGCTTTCAGGTTCCGGCTAACCGTTACGGATATGGACAATTCACGGGCGCACAATTAAAAATTATACAAGAAGTAATTACGCTAGTGATATTCTGTATTTTTTCCGTCTTTTACTTAAAAGAAGGCCTGAAATGGAATTATCTGATCGGATTTCTCTTCATTATCGCCGCTGTTTTCTTTATATTCAAAAAATGGTAAATTCACATCGTTAAAGTAAAAAGTTAAAAGTAAGAAGTAAAAGTAAAACCAATAATACCAAGCTAGAAAACAATAAAAAAAATGCATAAAAATAAATTTATGCTAAAATATCGGCCATAAACGACAATAGAATAAAATTCTTAAAAGAGGACTGGTTATGCCGTTGATAGAATATGAAACATTAGACCGAAAAATTATTATCCGTATTCGTGACCGCATTTGCGAAACACCGGAAGAACTGATCACCAGCGATCTTTTTCGGCACATAGTCAAAGAAGCAATTTTAGAATTACATCAGCACGATTCTTATTTATTAAATATTTTTCCAGTTAAAGAAGCAGGCAGGGAAGAGATTGATGTTTTAATTGAAATATTCCAATTTTTAGTAAAAATGAAAGCCGAACTTGTTCCCAATGTCGTAAAAAATTCCGCGTCACTTCTAAAAGATAAACACTTATTTAATGAATTTGTTGAATACCTTTATAATTATTGGCGTAATTTTGACCGTTTTATCATTTGTGAATCAGCTGAAGGGACTGTCGAAAGCCGGCCATATCGCATATTTAATAACACCATTGAACATCTTATGCATTTAGTGCGGGCGGTATATCGGGATATTCAGGAAAATATTACCGGCGAACATCCTAACATTTATCGTCAAGTTCGAGCCGGCGCAGAAATTGCCACCATAGCGGTTCCTCAAAAACTGCCGTTCCGGTCTAACACATTTAAAAAATTGGATGCTATTCCGGTTATCCGTCAGGTTCTGCTTTATCCGCCATTGATACTTAACCCCCCCATGAATAAAAGGACCGGGAAATTTGAAAAAATATCAGTCAATCCTTTAGAAAAAGTAGATATCGATTCACGCGAATGGCTGTGTTATCCTGCCAAAGTAGGTCCTTTGGTCATTTGGATTTATTTCCATCAAAAATTCGCGGAACTCGGTTTTTCGCTATGTAATTTATTTGAACTCGCCACAGGTAAAGACTTAGACAAAAAACCTGACGGAGTTTTTTGCTTTGGCGTGCCCCGTCAATCATTAGAAGGATTGGGCAAATCACTGACTGTATTTTATGAAGACACAAAGAATGATGTACTCATCGCTGCCTGCCCAAGTGACGACGAATTTGGGTATTACGGTTATTTAAAGAAAATGGTCTTAACTCTTCATAATGTTGTCATGATGAAAAGAGGGATTCTCCCTTTTCATGGCGCGTTAGTGCGAATTATATTATCAAAAAACAAAATTGTTACCGTCTTGCTAATAGGTGATACCGGCGCAGGTAAGTCTGAAACTTTAGAAGCTTTACGCGAAATGGGTAAAGATATTATCAAAGACTTGATTATTATCGCGGATGATATGGGTTCGATTCAGATTGACGCGAAAGGTCAGGCTTTGGGATATGGCACCGAAATCGGCGCGTTTTTACGTCTGGATGATTTAAAACCTGGATACGCTTTCGGACAAATGGACCGAGCTATTATTATGAATCCAAACAAAATAAATGCCAGGATCGTGATCCCGGTGACCACCTTTGATAAACTCATAGCTGGTTATCCTATTGATATGGTGTTATATGCTAATAATTACGAAGAAGTTGATGAAGATCATCCTATTGTGGAACGTTTTCAAACTGTCGAAGAAGCTTTAAAAATTTTTCGTGAGGGCACAGTTATGAGTAAAGGGACAACGACCTCAACCGGCATCGTTCACTCATATTTTGCCAATGTGTTCGGCCCGACCCAATATAGAGAATTGCACGATGCATTAGCTTCTAAATATTTTGAAGCATTCTTCAAGAAAAAATTATATATGGGACAATTTCGTACCCGCCTGGGAATTGCTGGCGCAGAGAGAAAAGGCCCGGAAGAAGCGGCACAAGCGTTGTTAAACCTCATCAGCAAATAATATTTGTTTTTGGCTAATATGGATCTTTCCAATATCCGACCGCCTTTTATTTTTCTTGATTCTGCTCGTCTAGATAATAAGAATGATAAATCTTATCTATTTATTCGTCCCCTGCAAATACTAACGACAAATCAGCCTCATGAAATAAAAAGTATATTTGATCAAATCGATATTTTATCCCAAAAATATTGGATCAGCGGATATTTGAGTTATGAAGCTTTATATGGATTCGAACCAAAATTAACCAGCCCTAAATCCTTCTCATATCCATTAATCTGGATGGGTGTGTATAAGAAACCTTTTCTTATCAAATCATATAAAGGGCAGAGACCAGGTGAAGAGCATTTAATTCAGCTAAATTCATCCATGTCTTGGCCGACTTATAAAAACGCAATCCATAGTATAAAACAACATATCCACCGAGGTAACACGTATCAGGTTAATTATACATTCGATCAGAATATGCGCGCATCAATAAGCGGCTGGGCTTTGTACGACTTCCTTCGTCATAAACAAAAGACCTCGTATTGCGCCTATATTCATACTCGTCATAACGAAATCATGTCATTTTCTCCAGAATTGTTTTTTTGCCGCGACAAAAATTTTATTGAAACTAAGCCCATGAAAGGGACTATCAAGCGCGGACGACATTCTGCGGAAGATCTCGAAAATAAAAACCAGCTTGCCCACGACACCAAAAATATTGCTGAAAATCTCATGATTGTTGATTTATTGCGAAATGATTTAGGACGCATATGTCAGACGGATAGCATAAAAGTCCAAGATATGTTCCAGGTCGAAACACATCCGACGCTTCACCAAATGACAACCACTATTCAAGGTCAGCTTAATCCCCACACTGCCTATTATGATATATTCCGTAGCCTGTTCCCGTGCGGGTCAGTCACTGGCGCGCCCAAAATCAAAACCATGCAGATCATTGAAAAAATCGAGCAGGGAAAACGTGGTGTTTATTGCGGAGCTATCGGATACATATCGCCAAAACAAAAAGCAGTTTTTAGCGTCCCCATTCGGACTTTAGTTCGCCCAACTTCACAAAAATTATGGAAATATCGCGTCGGCAGCGGCATAATATGGGATTCTGACACCAAACAAGAATGGGAAGAATGCCATACAAAATCACAGTTTCTAACACAACTGCCGTGTCAAGATTTTGATATTTTTGAGACCATATTATGGAATAAACGGCTCATTTATCTTAATGACCATATTAATCGTCTAAAAAATTCCTGCCAGTATTTTGCTTATCCCTTAGATGACAAAAATTTAAAATTATTAATCAAAACGATTCAGCATACTCTTAAAAATAATCCGCCAACCATAATCAAAATCATGGTTGCAGCGAATGGAAAAATGCGTTGGGAAGTACGGCCATTTAAAAAATTTACGAATAATGGAGAGCCATTAAAAATTATTATCGCGGAACAAAAACTAGACTCCCAAAATAAATTTTTATTTCATAAAACAACTCGCCGACCTTGGTATGAAAAGGCATCTAAGTTAACAAAAAACAACCAATCATATGAAGTGATATTTTTTAATCAGCGTGGAGAATTGTGCGAAGGGAGCCGGTCAAATATTTTCATTGATATGGCCGGACAACTATTTACTCCAGCGCTCACCTGCGGATTATTACCAGGAATCTTGCGCGGTAGATTACTTAAACAAAATAAATGTAAAGAGCTGATTTTGCACAAAACTGATTTGGATCGTGCCCAAGCAATCTATTGTGGGAATTCTGTCCGAGGTTTAGTTCAGGTAAAAATGGTATAAAATGGTATAAAATTTTTTCTTGACAAATGATACTAAAGTGGTATCCTTAGGATATGAAGCTAATTAACAAAAACACAGATTATGCCGTTCAAGCCATTTATTATATTGCCCAAAAATCTCCTGATATCGTTTCGACTGTTGAAGTAGAAGAAAAATTAGGATTGCCGCGTCCTTTTATTCGCAAAATCCTACAAATTTTAACCAAAGCCGAAATTTTATCATCATCAAAAGGAAATAAGGGAGGTTTTACAATTTCCCGACCATTATCTGACATTTATTTGCTCGATTTAATGCAATTATTTCAGGGAAGAATTGCTTTTACAGATTGCTCATTCCAGAAAAAAGTTTGCCCGAATGCAGGGCATTGTCCTTTGCGCCGGCGCATTAAAACTATTGAAGAAACAGTAATTAATGAATTAAAAGGTGTAACTTTAAAAGAGCTGTTAAATTAATAATTTTATTTTTTAATGATACATTAAAAGTATCATATGAGTCATATGAAACGAAACATTATTGTCATTGATGAAGAAAAATGTAATGGTTGCGGCCAATGCGCATCCGGATGCCCGGAAGGCGCAATCCAAATGGTTAATGGTAAAGCGAAATTGGTCAGTGAAAATTATTGTGATGGTTTAGGCGCCTGCTTAGGAAGCTGTCCGGTTAATGCGATCACTGTTGAACAAAAAGAAGTGGCCCAATATGATGAAAAGTCTGTTATGGAGCAAAGCATCATTCCTCAAGGGATCAATATGATTAACGCGCATTTAAAACATCTTAAAGAACATAATCAAACTGACTATTTACACATGGCCGTAAATACATTAAAAGAGAAAGGATTTGATATGGAACCCATTCGAAATGCCATTCACGGGCAAAGCGGCGGAAGCTCCTGCGGCTGCCCTGGCTCACAAATGAAAGAAATAAAAAATAACAATCCATCAATTAACAGTTCATTGCCTCTATGTTCTGAATTATCCCAGTGGCCGATACAACTTCACTTAATTAGCCCGAGTGCTCCGTATTTTCAAAATGCCGATTTATTGATATCAGCGGACTGCGCGCCATTCGCGTTTGGAAATTACCATCAGAAATTTTTAAAAGGAAAAAAAGTCATTACTTTCTGCCCTAAATTAGATGAATCCAGGGAAGAGTATATTGAAAAATTAACTGAACTATTAAGCGTCAATTCAATCAATTCCGTCAGTGTTGTGCGCATGGAAGTGCCTTGCTGTTCAGGGACAACTCAAATCATCGAAGAGGCAATTAAAAGATCAGGTAAAAGTTTAGTTTTAAGAGAATATGTCATATCACTCGATGGAAATATCATTTAACGAAGGTCTTATGGACAATCAAAAATAATATTAGATAATAATCATAAAAAGGGAGGATTCTATGTTTTGTTTTCAATGTCAGGAAACTGTACGTAATCAAGGCTGTACAATTCGCGGAGTATGCGGTAAACCAGATCAAACCGCAAATCTACAGGATCTAATTGGTTATGTGTGTAAAGGGATTTCATTTTTAGCCGAAAAAGGGACACCTGACCTGGCTGTTGGTCGCTTTGTCGCCCGTGCCATGTTTTCTACGATCACCAACGCGAATTTTGATGATGACCGCATGATTGCGATTATCAAAGAAGGCTTAACCGTCCGGGATGCTTTAAAACAAAAAATCTGCAGCGGCGGATGTAGTTGTTCAGTACCTGATTGCGTATCATGGACTGCAAATACCAACGAAGCCTTACTAGAAAAATCTAAAACTGTCGGTGTTTTAGCCACTTCCAATGAAGATGTGCGGTCATTACAACAACTTTTAATTTATGGGATCAAAGGGATATCGGCGTATGCCACTCATGCCTCAGTCCTTGGCTATGAAGATCCTACAATTTTTAATTTTATCTTTGAGGGATTAGCTTCAACTGTAAAAAGCCTTCCTGTTGATGAAATGGTAGGCTTAGTTATGAAATGCGGACAAACGGCTGTAACGACCATGGCTTTATTAGACAAAGCTAATACCTCAACGTATGGCAAACCCGAAATTACTAAAGTAAATATCGGTGTCCGAAAAAATCCGGGAATTCTTATATCTGGGCACGATTTAAAAGATATGGAAGAGCTTCTTAAACAAACCGAAGGGACAGGCGTGGATGTTTATACGCACAGTGAAATGCTCCCTGCCAATTATTACCCAGCGTTTAAAAAATATTCACATTTTGTAGGAAATTACGGCGGCTCCTGGTGGCATCAAAATGATGAATTTGAATCATTTAACGGGCCGATATTAATGACTACCAACTGTATCATACCTGTCAAAGAATCATATAAAAATCGTTTTTTTACGACCGGCATGGCTGGATACCCAGGCGTAACGCATTTACCTGAACCCCAAGCAGGAAAACCTAAAGATTTTTCGGAAATTATAACTTTAGCTAAAAAATGTTCATCTCCGAAAGAGCTGGAAACCGGTGAAATTGTTGGAGGTTTTGCCCACGATCAAATTTTAGCTTTGGCGGATACAGTCGTAGCCGCTGTCAAATCAGGAGCAATTAAACGGTTTGTGGTCATGGCAGGATGTGACGGCCGGTTTACTACCCGCAAATATTTCACTGATGTCGCAGAAACCTTACCCAAAGACACGATTATTCTCACTGCCGGATGCGCAAAATACCGGTATAACAAACTTAAATTAGGCGATATCGGCGGAATACCGCGTGTTTTGGATGCGGGACAGTGCAATGATTCATACTCCTTAGCTCTGGTGGCGCTGAAACTTAAGGAAGTATTCGGATTGCAGGATGTCAATGAACTTCCTTTGTCATTTGATATCGCATGGTATGAACAAAAAGCAGTCGCAGTTTTATTAGCTGTTTTATCGTTAGGATTCAAAAATATTCGGCTTGGGCCAACCTTACCGGCGTTTTTGTCTCCTAATATTGCTAAAGTTTTGGTTGAGAAATTCGATATTAAACCCACTACAGAAGCGGAAACTGATGTCGCAGCTATGATGGCAGGTAAATAAAAAGGTCACAAGGACACAAAGTCACAAGGACACAAAGTCACAAGGTCACAAAGGTAAAATAATTATTAAAATGCGATTAACCAAAAACATGAATGATTTTGACATGAAAGAAAATAATTGTTTTTTAAATATTTTTTTATTTTTATGTTTATTCGTTGTTTTACGTGTGACCTTGTGACTTGTGGCTTTTCAATAAAAAGCCGTCTATGATAGACGGCTTTTTTGTGTTACCTAATCCAAGAAGAGACTGAGCACCATTCTTAGATCAGGAACTGCGCCTTACGCGAAATCGGCTGTATCGCCTTTGCTAAATAGCGTAAGGTTAATGCAGACACTCAAACTTTAAATATAAAAAGATCGGGTTTGAGAACATTAAACCGTATTTTTTAATCCAAGCCCACGGTTAATAATGATTCTCATCTTGAGCATGGCCATTCATAAATTTACACATTTATGAAAGGCTCATTTTTTCGTGCTCGTACCCGATCGTTATCAAAGATCTTATCTATTTTTAGTATAACGAATGAAACAAAAATATATATAGGACTAAAGTTTCATTGATCCGTAATTTTTCTTGTGATTATGGCGTAGTTATGCTAATTTTTGAGGTTAAATTAAGAGGAGACTTATGAAAAAATTAGCCCTAAGTATGCTGCTTCTTTTTATTCCAGCCATGTCAAAGGCAGCGATATATGACTTGGAACCAATAAAAATTTATAGTTTGAACAATAACGGCCAAGATGCAGCTAATACTCAAAACATCCCCAACAGCTCATCTGGCGTAGATATCCAAACCCGGGTTGATGAAGGCATTCTCCAGGATATTTCAATCCGGGGCGGCACTTTTGAAGACGCGGATGTACGGATGAACGGTGTCAATTTAGACAATCCGCAGACTGGCCACTTCAACTTGGCTTTGCCGATAGTATCGACAGATATTATCAATAGTAAAGTTGACCTTAACGGCCAATATATTGATTACAATCTCAAAATGCCCCAAAAAAATGAGGCCATGGTTCGGGTTTCTGCCGGAAATGGCGGATACGCGGATACATTGATATCAGCTTCTTTTGGAAAAAATAATACTTTCAACCGTTTCTCGTATGAAGGTATGCGTACTGACGGACTTTTACCCCAAACTGATGCCGATAAAAATGCGGTTTCCTATACTTTTTTTCATGACGCGGATTTTATGACTTCGAAAATTTATGCTTCATATCTAAATAAAAATTATGGAGCAGGCGGCGCGTACGGCGCTCCCTGGTATATGGCAGAAGAAGAGCATCTTGAGCAGCATTATTTAATGAGCCAGCTGACATTTAAACAAAATTTAGATCTTGAACTCACGCCATATATTTACCGGACTGATGATACATTTTTTTTGAACCGTGATGATCGTACTCATAATCGCAATGACCACACCATGTATGTTTATGGAAATAATGCTAAATCTTTTTTTCTTGATCGCTTATTTTATGGCGAATTAGATGTGCGGGAAGAAAGTATTGATTCAACGAATTTACTGGAACATAACCGGTTGGTATATGAAATGGGTTTGGGCCAGGAAGAAAAACAATTTGGAAAATTCGGTTACAACTTTTACGGTGGGTTATTATCATTAGACGGATATCCTTATAAATTTACACCCAAAGCCGGCATATTCTATGATGTGGCTCAAGGCTGGCGCGTCACTTTAGACGCGGCTAGAAAATATCGTCAACCATCATTTACAGAGCTATATTATTATTCTCCATCAAGTCATGGCAACAATACTTTAGTGCCCCAGCAATCGTCTAATTATGAATTAGGATTGACACGTAAATCTTCCGGATGGTTGTGGCGGGTTAACGGCTTTTATCGGCATCAGGAAAATACAATTGATTGGGTAAAAAATAATAGCGATACTTTTTATCGCGCTATTAATGCCGGTCAATTAGAGGCCAGAGGATTTGATCTTAAATGGCAATACGACGCAAATTGGAAATTTTTAAAACGAATATCAGCAGAATATACCGGATTATTTCTCAATAAACAAAATAATTGGGATATGTCAAAATACGCGTTCGAATATTTGCAGGACCGTCTGGTATGTAAATTCGAACAATCAATAGGAAAATGGGACTTTGATGTGTCATATATTTATGAAGACCATATTAGTCAAAAAGGGCGCTCGCTGGTTAATGGCGGGGTGGTTTATAAAATGGCGCCGCGTAAGAGTATATTTTTAAGAGTGGATAATCTTTTTGATTTTGATTATTATGAATTGCCGTATATAAGAGGAACCCCGGTTTCGGTTAAGGGGGGAATGGAGATAAAATTTTGAAATTGTGACAATGTAACAATGTGGCATTGAAAAATCGATTATTGTAAAGCGCGCGGATTGGGCGGTTAGCATTTAAACCGAATCCTTCGCTCAAACAACCTTGGCGAAGCGCCAAGGAAACTCGCTCGGGGATTCAGTTTAAAAGTTAACCTTGTGTTTGGGCACGCGGTTTTCTATTTTTTACATTGTCATTGTTCCTCTGTCAGGATAAAAAAATGGTCATTGAAAAAATTCGGGTTGATAAATGGTTGTGGGCCGTACGGATTTTTAAGACACGATCGCTGGCTTCTGAAATGTGCGAGAGAGAAAAGGTTTGGATTGAAGGTCAGCACGTGAAGCCGTCCCGGGAAGTGAAAGTTGGTCAAAAAATTAAAGTCCGCAAAGATAATATTGATTGGGAATATGAAATTTTAAAATGTATAGATAAAAGAGTGAGCGCGACTGTTGCCAATGAATGCAGAAAAGACATTACGCCGCCGGAAATCATTGAACGCGCTAAATTGATTCGCAGTATGTGGGTGCCGAGGCGCGAACCAGGAGAAGGCCGGCCAACTAAAAAAGAACGCAGAGATTTAGATAAATTCATGGATTATTAAGCATATGCTTCTTGATGCGCATATTCATTTACAAGATATCAAAACGGATTCTGAGCTTACTGATATTTTCAATCTAGCAACTCAGCAGCGGATCGGCAAAATGTTTTGTAATGGAATTAAACCGTCGGATTGGCAAAAAGTCCGACAGATCGCTCAACAAGACCAAAAAGTCATACCGTTTTTTGGTGTCCATCCCTGGCAGGTCGACTCAATCGAAGATTCCTGGCTGGCAGAACTCAAAAAATATTTACGCGAAGTTCCGTTATCAGGTGTTGGCGAAATTGGATTAGATAAAACCCGCAATGCCGGAAAATTTGATAAACAGCTAAATGTGTTTAACAAACAAATTGAATTAGCAGTTGAGTTGAAACGGCCTTTTGTGGTGCATTGCGTACACGCCTGGGAAAATCTTTTTGAATGCTTAAAACCATTCAATTTTAAAAATCAGCCGTTTATCATTCATTGTTTTATAGGTTCACTAGAAATAGCAAGCCGGTTGATACAGTCGGGCGCATATTTATCCATATCTTTGAAACTGCTCTCAGATAAAAATCAACATTCTTTATCTGAAGTATTTCAAAAATTACCTTTAGACCGGATTTTACTGGAAACAGATTATCCATATACCCCTCGTTCTTTAGAACCGGCGTCATATTCAACCTATCTCAGACAGATGTATGAGAAAGCCGCTCTGTTAAAACAAATCGAACCCGCACAATTAGAAAAGGTTATCTGGCAAAATGGCACAATCCTCACAACTTTCTAAAATCAAAAAACGTTTGCGTGATTTTGCGTCTCCGGAAGACGCAGTATTTTTGCAACGTTTTTTTAAAACCGGGCCCGGCCAATATGGCGAAGGTGACATATTTATTGGGGTCCGCGTGCCAAATACGCGTATTGTCGCAAAAGAATTTAGCACTTTGCCAATCGAAGACATCAAAGCATTGCTGAAATCGCCTATCCATGAAGAACGGTTGTTAGCTTTGATCATATTGACCATTAAATTTGCCAATGCATCCGTACAAATCCAAAAAGAAATTTTTGAAATTTATTTGTCATATACCCAGTATATTAATAATTGGGATCTAGTAGACGTAACAGTCCCGCATGTGGTCGGCGCATATTTGTTTGAACGCCCACGTTCCATATTACAAAAAATGGCAAAATCAAATCTTTTATGGGACCGCAGGATTGCTATTGTATCAACGCATTATTTTATCCGTCACCATGATTTTTCAACTACACTAAACATTTCGGAAATGTTATTAAAAGATAAAGAAGATCTCATTCACAAAGCCACAGGCTGGATGCTAAGAGAAGTCGGAAAAAGGAATGCAGATATTTTACGTTCCTTTTTAGATAAACACGGGTCTATTATGCCGCGTACCATGCTAAGATACGCGATAGAAAAATTTACGCCCGAAGAAAGAAAGTTTTATTTAAATGGATAATATGTTACCGCCGAAATTTTTGGAAAGGCTTAAATTAATACTCCCCGCAGAGCATTATGTTAATGTTCTTAATACATTGGCAGGGCCCCGGTCTTATTGGATAAGAGTCAACACTTTAAAATCAAACGTTTCTGATGTCGCGCAAATTCTTAAAACTGCTGATATTAAATACCAAACTGTTCCATATTTCCCGTCAGCGTTACTTATTGTTAAAAGCGAAAACAATTCCATGATCATAGATAATCTTATTGCTCAAGGAATTTTATATCCGCAAAATATTTCCAGCATGCTTCCCGCCATCATTTTGAATCCGCAGCCAGAAGAAAATATTCTCGACACCTGCGCGGCTCCGGGCAGTAAAACATCACAAATGTCTGCCATGATGAATAATCAAGGTACAATCCGTGCGATTGACGCGGTTCCCAAACGGTTATTCAAGCTTAGATCTGTGATGCAGTTGTTAGGTGTAACCAATGTGACGTCTACATGCTGTGACTTCCGCAGATTTGTCTCAACCGGCCAAATGTTCGATAAAATCCTGGTCGACGCGCCGTGCAGTTCTGAAGGACGGTTTTCAGCTCATGATACGGACAGTTACGCTTACTGGAGTGAACGTAAAATCAAAGAAATGGTGCAAAAACAACGGGGCATTTTATTATCTGCCAGCCGATTACTCAGCCAAAACGGAATACTAATTTATTCCACTTGCACATTTGCCCCTGACGAAAATGAAGGGGTTATTGACTGGTTTTTAAGAAAAACAAAATTACCTTTTGAAGTCGTACCAGTATCATTGCCAAACGAAGTGCCAACTTATCCAGCGATAACCCAATGGTCAAAGAAGCCATATGCTGAAGAAACTGCGAAATGCCTTAGAGTTTTACCTGACGGCTCTTACGAAGGTTTTTTTATGGCGGTCTTAAAACATAAAATATAAAATAATTATCCCGAAATAATTTTTTTATAATAAAATAACATCTGCGTCTTAATGCATATTTTATAAACTTAACTAAAGGGGCCTTAATGAAAACAACCTTATTGATTCCCGTTCTGAACGAAATTGACGGTTTAAAGGCTATTATGCCCCAAATTAAGCGGGAATGGGTTGACCAAATCCTTTTTGTTGACGGACAATCAACAGACGGCACAGTCGATTGGATTAAACAAAACGGCTATGAATATGTCATCCAACAGAAAAAAGGCATGCGTTATGCCTATTTAGAGGCCTGGCCTCACATTAAAGGCGATGTTGTTTTAACTTTTAGCCCTGACGGCAACTCTGTGTCAGATCGTATTCCTCCTTGTATTGAAAAGATGAAGGAGGGATATGACATGGTCATTGTGTCCCGCTACGCGCCAGGCGCCAAAAGCGATGATGATGACGCGATTACCGGATTTGGCAACTGGATGTTCACCTCATTGATTAATCTCTGCCATGGCGGGCATTATACGGATGCTATGGTTATTTACCGCGCTTACCGCAAGGATCTTATTTATGAATTAGGCTTAGATCTGGATAAACATTATGAAGTTGAAGAAAAGCTTTTCCACACCCGCGTGAGCTGGGAACCATTGTTGTCCATGCGCGCGGCCCGTAAAAAACTCCGCATTGCTGAAATTCCTGGAGATGAACCTGCCCGTTTAGGCGGAGTCCGTAAACTGCAAATCATCCGTTGGGGATCCGTATTCATGTACGAATTGATCCGGGAAATGTTTATCAAAAATTACAAATAATCTTTAATTTTCACTCTTGACTTTTTGATTTTATATGTTACTATTGGTAGTAACAGCAATACTTGTAGGGACAGGTCCCCGACCTGTCCGTAAAAAGTAAACCCATATGAAACCAAAAATCACAATTAAAACCATACCTGCCGACCGATTCACGCCGCTGGTGGTATTTAAAAAATTAGCGGGAAAAGCTCTGCTGGAATCAGCCGTTCTAGAAATCGGGAAGAGCCGTTATTCCATTATTCTGGTTGAAGAAGCTTTCCGCCTAATTTTAGATAAAAACGGTGTTCATTGCCTTGAAAACGGTAAAAAGCGCGCCATCACCCGCGACCGTAAAAAATTTCTCGAACTCGTCGAAGAGGCAGGGAAAAAAGTGCGGACCCAGGAAAATTTTTCCATTCCAATCCCCGCGGCTGGCTTAGGCTACCTGGGCTATGAAACGGCCATGCTGTTTGATAAAATCAATCTGGCAAAACAGCAGGATGAATTAAATCTACCGGACAGCATTTTTATGTTTGGTTCCATTTTTGCCATATTTGATCACTATAAATCCGAATTACATCTGGTGGCCATTGATCAGCAAGGCTCGGTTAATGCTAAAAACAAATTGGAGGGATTGGCTTTAAGATTGTTGGATGATGATTTCCGCGCCTATAAATCGAACGATGCGCATTTTGAATATTCAGCAGATATCGAAGCTGGTAAACAACAATTTATTTCCGGCGTCAAAACTATAAGGGATCATATCATTGCCGGCAATTTAGTGCAGGCGGTCTTATCCCGTAGAGTTGACGTTAAAACACATTTACCCGCCATTGAAGCTTACAGCCGGTTACGCCGAGAAAATCCTTCTCCATATTTATTCTATTTGGATTTTGATGATTTTCAATTATTAGGCGCGTCGCCTGAACTCATGGTTTCTTTATCCGGAGATATTGCCACTATTAAACCTATTGCCGGAACCAGACGCAGAGGCAAAGACCGCGCTGAAGATGTAGCTTTAGAGAAAGAATTGCTCGCCGATGAAAAAGAACGAGCTGAACATTTAATGCTGGTTGATTTGGCCCGCAATGATTTAGGGCGAGCGGCCGCATCAGGAAAAGTGACACCTGTCCATCTTTATGGCGTTGAACGTTATGCTCATGTTATGCACATTGTATCGGAAATAGAAGCGCCGTTACGTAAAGATCAAACGGCGTGCGATCTGATCAAAGCGACTTTTCCTGCCGGTACAGTATCCGGAGCGCCTAAAATCATGGCCATGCAGATTGTTTCACAAATTGAAAAAACCAAACGCGGACCATACGCGGGATTAATTGGACATTTTGACGTCAATGGCAATTTCGAATCATGTATCACGATCCGTTCATACATTCATAAAAATGACCATTATTATATTCAGGCAGGGGCAGGAATTGTTTATGATTCTGTGCCGGAAAAAGAATTCGAAGAAACAGTTTATAAATCCAAAGCGCTGATCAAAGCCTTGGGAGTAAAAATATGATTCTCATGATTGATAATTATGATTCATTTACCTATAACGTGGTCCAGCTGATCAGTAAATTGGGTTATACAGTAAAAACTGTGCGTAACGACGAGATCACAATTAAAGAAATTGAAAAATTAAAGCCTTCGCATATTGTAATATCTCCCGGGCCAGGTTATCCCAAAGACGCGGGGATCAGTCTTAAAGTCATTAAATATTTTGCTGGAAAAATTCCGATTCTTGGCGTTTGCTTAGGGCATCAATGTATTATTGAAGCGTTTGGCGGCAAAATTATTTCTGCCGGTAAAATCGTGCACGGCAAAACCTCCAAAATCATTCATGACAGCAAAGGTCTTTTTCGCAATATTCCTCAGAGTCTGGATGTAGTCCGGTATCATTCTCTGGCCGGTGATCCTGAAGCTATGCCTGAATGCCTGGAAACCACAGCCCAGACAGAAGACGGCACTATCATGGGCGTGCGGCATAAAGATTACCAAATTGTGGGTGTACAATTTCATCCAGAATCAATCGGCACTCAAAAAGGTGAAGAGATAATGAAAAACTTTTTTCATTATCGCAGTGAAGAAGCGCAAGCTGTTAAATTGATTACAAAGGTTTCCCGCGACGAAAATCTGGATGCCAAAGAGAGTTATCACATGATGGATGAAATCACTTCCGGTGAATTAGCAGATAGTCAGCTCGGAACATTTTTAGGCGCATTGGCTGTCAAAGGCATTACTCCGGTAGAACTCAGTAGTTTTGTGCAATTGTTGCGTGACAAAGCCGGAGTGAAAACTTCGATCAGGGGTGCCTTAGATACATGCGGGACTGGCGGTGACGGAAAACACACGTTTAACATCTCAACTGCTGCGGCATTATTATGCGCGTTTTCCGGCATCAAAGTTGCTAAACACGGTAACCGCGCTATCAGCTCTAAGTCCGGCAGTTTTGATTTTTTAAATAGTTTAGGAATCAATACCCAAGGCGACATTGTTGAAAACATTAAATCCCTGAATAAAAATAATTTCGCGTTCTTTTTCGCGCCGAATTATCATTCTGCCATGAAGTATGTGGCTAAAGTCCGGCAGGAAATAAAGATCCGCACAGTTTTTAACATGATCGGCCCTTTGGCAAATCCGCTGGCATTAGATTATCAACTCGTCGGTATTTTTGATCCAAAATTGCTTGATCTGTTTGCTGAGTCTATGAAACGACTTGGCAGGAAACACGCGATGGTGGTTCACTCCACTGACGGCTTAGATGAAATCAGCATATCCGCAAAAACATTAGTGAAAGAATTAATGCGTGATGGCACAATCATTTCTTATGAAATAAACCCGGCTGATTTTGGCATCAAAAATTATAAATTGTCCGACATAGAAGGCGCTTCAGCTAATGACAATGTGGAATTATTTTATAAAATTATTTCCGGCAAAAAACTTACGCATAAAGAAACTGCCGTGAAAATCGCCATAGCCTTAAATGCCGGAGCAGCGATGTATATTTGTGAGTTAAGTCCAACGATTAAAGATGGGTATAAATTAGCGCTTAAAAAAATTGAAGATAAAAAATTTATTTTATATTTGAATCATTTAAAAAATTCTTAAGATTACGCATGCTATAGCTTAAGAAAATATCTGGAGCGCAACGGGCGACGTTTCAACCAAGTCCTTCGCTCAAACAGCTGAGCCGAAGCGGCTCAGAACTCGCTCTGGGACTCGGTTTCCACTCTGCCCTGAGCAAATTGAATGCGCTTGGGACCGGCATGCTGTATGTTTAAAATAATTATTTCTATTTTAAAGGTTAATAAATGTCAAAATATTTCGGACAATTTGGCGGTCAATATACTGGCGAAGTTTTAAAACCAGCTTTAGCTGAGCTTGAAGCCGCGTTTTTAAATATTTTGCCGACCGAAGAGTTTCAGAAAGAATATCATATTTTACTGCGTGATTACGTCGGACGTCCTACGCCGCTATATTTCGCGGAACGGACCACCAAAGACTTGAATGGCGCAAAAGTTTATATCAAATTAGAAGGACTGGCCAATACTGGCGCGCATAAGATTAACAATGCTTTAGGGCAAGTTTTATTAGCCCAAAAAATGGGAAAGACCCGGGTCATTGCGGAAACCGGAGCAGGACAACATGGTGTGGCCACAGCCGCAGCCGCAGCCAAACTTGGACTGGCCTGCGAAGTATTCATGGGAGAAGTTGATGTTGCCCGCCAACAGCCAAATGTTTTTTTAATGAAACAATACGGTGCGAAAGTGACGCCGGTTTCTGATGGTACACGCACGCTTAAAGACGCGGTCAACCGCACCTTAAAAGAATGGGCAGGTTGTTCCTCGGACACATTATACATTTTGGGTTCAGCTTTAGGCCCTTATCCCTATCCGGATATGGTCCGCACATTTCAGCAAATTATTGGTCAGGAAATCCGCCAATCAATTTTAGAAAGGGAAGGGCGTTTACCCGATATGCTGATTGCCTGTTGCGGCGGAGGTTCTAATTCTATCGGCACATTTACGCCATTTATAAATGACACAGTTTCTCTTGTCGCGGTAGAGGCAGGCGGAAAGGGAAAACATTTAGGCGATCACGCGGTTCGCATGAATGGTAACGGCCATCTAGGAATTATTGAAGGCTACAAATCATTTTTTATACAAAATGGCGAAGGACAAGTTTTACCGACCCATTCTATTTCAGCTGGTTTAGATTACGCTGGCATCGGACCAGAATTAGCCTTTTTAGGAGAGAAGGGCAGAATTAAATTCGAAAGCGCGACTGACACGGAAGTTTTAAACGCGTACCAATATTTTGCCCAAAAAGAAGGTTTATTATTCGCCATGGAATCTGCTCATGCCGCGGCCTATGCTTTGCGAATAGTTCCCAAATTGACCAAAGAAGCTATCGTCTGCATCACCATGTCTGGACGAGGCGATAAAGATATTTTTATTACGGCGAAAGAATTGTATAAAGCAGAATGGATTAAATTCTTAAAAAATGAATGTGAAAAATAAAATGTGATAAAAGATGCTGTTGTAGGGGCGATCTCCTGATCGCCCGCACTATAAAAGATTTATAAATTATCATTTCGGTTTTTTTTGTTTGTATTTTTGAAATAAAAAAGCGAATATTTTGTAAACGGGCGATCAGGAGATCGCCCCTACGACCAAGGACGCAATGTCCGCGTAGTGCTGGAAGCTCCTGCGAGCAGTGCGACCAAGGACGCAATGTCCGCGTAGTGCTGGAAGCTCCTGCGAGCAGTGCGACCAAGGACGCAATGTCCGCGTAGTGCTGAAGCTCCTGCGAATGGCACAAAAATATATTAAAATTGTCAAAAACACAAAATATGACACAAAAGAATTTATCTATGCGTATTATGTCGCACTTAGTTGCCGGTTTTCCAAATCACGACGGATTTCTTCAGGCTCTAAAAGCTTTGAAAGACGGCGGCGCAGATACTTTAGAATTGCAGATTCCATTTTCTGATCCTACAGCTGACGGTCCATCCATTACTTTTGCCAATGAAGAAGCAATACGACAGGGATTTCATGTGCCGCAAATTTTTGACTACATCAAAGAAGCCCAAAAAATCGGGTTTGAACGAATAGTCGTCATGACCTACGCGAATATTCCTTTTGTTTATGGGATAAAAAAATATGTTCAGGACATGAAAAAAGCTGGCGTGACTGCTATTTTAGCGCCCGATTTACCCTTGGACGACGAAGAAGGATTTTATCAAGCATCTTTTGACACAGGCATTGACCCTATGCCGGTTGCTGTCGTCAATATGTCTGCCGCGCGTTTACAATTAATAAAACAAAAACCATTCAAAAAAATTTACGTGGCCATAAGAGCAGGGACAACCGGAAAACAAACAGTATTAGATGAAAATATTAAAAATATTCTTCAACAGCTCAAGGACTATGAAATTTACGCGGGTTTCGGCATTAGAACCAATCAACAAATTCAAGAACTTTCCAAATACGCTGACGTCTCAGTAGTGGGTTCTTTTTTCACAGAAACCATTATTAATGCCGTCCAACAAAAATCCGATATCTACACCCAAGTCAAAGCCGCGATTTCAAGCTTGATAAACCCGATATCTTAATTTACAATTAAACTTCTATGTTAGGCCTTAAAGAATTAATTCAAGTATTTGTGCATATTAAGGACGAGAAAGAGATGAAGCAACTCTTTCATGAAATCTTTACTGAAAAAGAGCGGGAAACTTTATCTGACCGCTGGCTTTTGATGAAAGAAATTCACAACAATACTCCACAACGGAAAATCGCGGAAAAATTTCACATGAGTTTATGCAAAATCACCCGCGGAGCAAAAGTTTTACACGAAAAAAAATCTATTTGTAAAAAAATATTGGATGCGAAAAATTAACATGGAACTTTTATCAGGTAATGAAGCCATCAGCCGTGGTGCCTACGAAGCAGGCGTCACTTTAGCCGCGGGATATCCGGGCACACCATCAACGGAAATTCTAGAAGATATCGTCAAATATAAAGACGCGATCTATGCGGAGTGGTCTCCTAATGAAAAAGTCGCCTTCGAAGTCGCATCTGCCGCAGCCATGTCTGGCGCGCGATCTTTAGTCACCATGAAACACGTGGGCTTAAACGTGGCTGCTGATCCTTTGATGACTTTGGCCTATATTGGTGTTAAAGGCGGCATGGTGGTCGTAGTTGCCGATGATCCGGGCATGCATTCGTCTCAAAATGAACAAGACAGCCGTCATTACGCGCGTTTCGCGAAAGTGCCGATGCTCGAGCCATCTGACAGCCAGGAAGCCAAAGATTTTATGCTGAAAGCCTATGAGCTTTCTGAGCAATTTGGAACACCAGTCATTTTACGTACTGAAACCCGCATCAGCCATTCACGCAGTTTGGTTAATCTGGGAAACCGCCGTCTGGCAAACAAGGTTGATTTTATAAAAGATCAAAGTCAGTTTGTCATGGTTCCGATGTGGGCCAGAGGACGTCGCGTGCAATTGGAAGGACGTCTCAAAAAAATGCAGGAAAATGCCTGCCAATCTGACCTGAACAGAATGGAAATGAATGACACATCTTTCGGAATTATTACTTCTGGCGTTACTTATCAATACGTCAAAGAAGTCTGGCCCAATGCGTCAATTTTGAAACTTGGTTTTGTTTATCCTTTTCCTGACGAATTAATCCGTCAATTTGCGTCAAAAGTTAAAACCATACTGGTTGTCGAACAACTGGATAATTTTATCGAAGAACATGTCAAATCTTTAGGTATCGCATGCCAGGGAAAAAATTATATTCCCAATATCGGCGAACTATCGCCATCAGTTTTATCTGACGTAAAAGCCAAAATGGAATCAACTTCAACCGCACAAGTACCTTTCAAAAATATTGCGGAACAACTTCCCGGCCGGCCGCCGGTGTTATGCGCAGGATGCCCGCACCGTGGAATATTCCATGCCTTAAAAAACCATGATGTCGTTGTTGCAGGCGATATTGGTTGTTACAGTTTAGGAACTTTTAAACCATTGTCGCAATTGGATATTATTTTGTGCATGGGCGGCGGCATATCCATGGCACACGGCATTCAAAAAGCTAGCAATGCCAAAAAAGTCGTCGGAGTTATCGGAGATTCAACGTTTTTCCATTCGGGCATAACAGGTTTGGTTGATATTGTTTATAACAAAGGCACATCAACCATTATCGTGCTGGATAACCGTATTACAGGCATGACCGGCCATCAGGAAAACCCGGGGAGCGGACTCACTTTAATGGGAGAATCAACACACGCCATTTCAATTGCGGATATAGGACGAGCATGCGGAGTAAAGCGTATTTTTGAAATCAATCCCTACGACCAGAAACATACCCAGCAAATCATTGCACAAGAGATCGCGGTTGATGAACCATCTTTGATCATTTCCAAAGCGGCCTGTGTTTTGCATGTAAAAAAACCGGTCAGCCCACAACGGTATATTGATCAGGATACATGCAAAAATTGCCGTCAGTGTTTAAAATTAGGATGCCCAGCCATAGAAGCAGGCGAAGGCAAGCCGCATGTTAATCCCTACACCTGCATGGGTTGTACACTGTGTCAGCAGGTTTGCAAGTTTGATTCAATACACGAGATAAAGTAAATCATGAAAAAGTCACAAAGTCACACGTCACAAGGTCACAAAGGAAAATTTTGTTTAAAAACAAAACAAAAAGCGAATGATTAAATTTTGTTTTTTTAGTTTATTTATTTTTCTTATTGTTTGAGGTGTTATTTTTTTAATCTTTATTAGCCTTTGTGACATTGTGACTTTGTGTCCTTGTGACTTTTTAAAAAGGATCTGTTTATGTCAAACGATACTATCGTTAGCATTGTTATCGCCGGTGTCGGCGGCCAGGGGATTTTGTTGGCTAGTGACATTACTGCCTTGGCAGCACTCAATGCCGGCTTTGATGTTAAAACCAATGAAGTTCATGGCATGGCGCAAAGAGGAGGGTCAGTTATCGGGCAAATCCGCTATGGAAAAAAAGTTTACAGCCCATTAGTGAAAAAAGGCACAGCTCAAGTTTTAGCAGGGTTAGAACGGATTGAAATTTTGCGTTACGCGGAATATCTCGCGAAAGACGGATTGGCGGTCGTGAATAGCCAAATGATCATACCTGTTACAGTTTCTATGGGCGTATCAAAATATCCGGCTGACGCAAAACAATTACTTGAATCTACTTTTCCCAGATTAGTTTATTTCGATGCCGGCGTAGAAGCCGCAAAATTAGGCAACATTAAAGCCGCCAATGTGGTGCTTTTAGGCGCCATATCCAATGGAATCGGTCTGCCATTAGAAGCATGGACTGGAGCCATCACCAAACGCGTCCCGCAAAAATTCCTTGATCTCAACATTAAAGCGTTTATGGCAGGAAGAAATTACAAATAATTTAAATAATTTTCCAATATTCGGCTGGTGGGATAATAAGAATATTTTGGTATTTTTTAAGCATGGTTAAATCTTTGTCACCAGAGATGATCATATCAATTTTATTCAGCAATGCATCAGCTAAAATTTGATTATCATTCGGATCCCGGCATATATCTATTATTTCAGAGGCTTTTTCGCCCTTAGTCCCATATTTTTTAAAAAGTTCAACTACAGAATGGATCACAGGGAGGCTTAAATCAAATTTCTTAGATAACGTTTCTTTAACTTCTTTTATAATATATTCCGTATAAAAGATATCATGTTTTTTAACGGCATCTATCACCACATCAAACGAACTTCCTTTGGTCAAGATGCTGGAAATTATCACATTAGTATCAAAAAGAATTTTCATGATATTTCATTAAAAATCTGTTCTTCAGTGTATACTTTGCCTTTTCTGATCATTTCGGTTGAGGCTTTTTCCCGTATTTTAGATAATTCGCGGGTAAAAAAATGTTCATTTAAGGCTTGTCTAATAATTTCACTTCTTGAAGTGTGTTCTTGTTTAGCTTCGGATTGAAGCTTATTCAGCAATGCCTGCGGCAGGCTGATCGCAACTATATTTCTCATATATTGTCCTCCTGTATTAAAGTGTAATACGGATTACTATTTTGTCAATACTTTCACAAAACCTTTTTTGATTCTTTTTTTAACATCCGCATCTATTATTTAAGATTTTATTATCTAAAATATTTATCCCGTCAATGAAACCGTTTTCCCCAAAATGCCTCTAACACCTTGTTTTATCTTCATGCCATGGCATACTTTATGCAGCAAGGGGCGAATCCATTGCCATATTGGCAAGGACTGGAATATATATGAAAAAAATTACTTCCAAACAAGGAGCATTATATGGGTCGCTTATTTAAAAACACGTTTATCAGATTTTGCAATTGGATAATTCTGGTTGCATTTTTGAGCACGACCGTGTTTCAATCCACTGGTTATGCCCAGATCAGCATGGTAATGCCGCCTGCCGGCACCCAGGTGTATTTAAGCCAACCCTATATGCCGTCCATCATAGCCGGCCTTAAAATTGACCGGACTAATCCATTGCACATGGATTTCTATGTGGCCAAAGGTGACGAAAAAGTCGATGGACTGACGAAAGAAGAAGAATATAACAAAATGATCCGTTATTTTTTAGCCGCCTTGACTGTGCCAGATAAAGACCAATGGGTCAACCTTTCTCCTTATGAAAATAACCGCATTGTTCCAGAAGGTTTTGGTAAAACCGAAATGGGACGTGACCTTTTATCACAGGACTATTTATTAAAACAAATTACTTCGTCATTAATTTATCCTGAAAAAGAAATCGGCCAGAAATTCTGGGACAACGTATATAGCAAAGTTTACGCCAAATACGGCGCCAACGCCCAAGTGCCGGTAAATACATTTAATAAAGTCTGGATTGTGCCGAATGAAGCAACTGTTTTCGAACAAAATGATATGGTGTGGGTCGTAGGCAGTAAACTTAAAGTTATGTTAGAACAGGATTACATGGCTTTAGATAAAAACCGCGGATCCATGCAATTCGGATTAAAGGATGTTGAAGCGCAGGATGTCAATTCCATGAGCAAAATATCGTCTGATATGGTGCGAGAAATCATTCTTCCTGCCATTGAAAAAGAAGTAAATGAAGGAAAAAATTTCGCTCTTTTGCGCCAAATCTATAATTCAATGATCTTAGCCGCATGGTACAAAAAAACCTTACAGGACAGTTTTTTAGGCCATGCTTACGCTAATAAAGGCAAAGTCTGGGGAGTTGACCATGCAGACGCCCAAGCTAACCAAAAAATTTATGACCAATATGTCAAAGCTTTTAAAGTTGGCGTGTTCAACTATATAAAGGAAGAGTACGACCCCGTGACCCAGCAGATTATTCCACGGAAGTATTTTTCGGGTGGGATGCGTGGTGTTGGTTCCGACGTAAAAGTAGTTAGTCAAGCCATGTTGGCTACTCTGCCACCAAAAGATCGCGCCATGATTTCAACAAATGTGACTCGGCTGATTTTAATGGCAACGAATAAAAATATGGATGGTGTAAACGTAGAGTTTAGTGAAGATGGTAAAAGAGCTGTTGTTACTGCTTCACCAAACAATAATGAAAAACCTTCAAGAATGGTTTTTTCAACTGACGAAACTGAAGTAATCGCTGAACTTATGGGCGAATATTTCACGAATAAAAATCAAAAACTAGCATTTAAAGAAGAATTTCAAGAATTAGGAAAAGCGATACATGATAAGTTGTTATCACGTTTAACGGAAAACCGTGTTCCAGACACTTATACTGGTCAAGTTTTTAATTTAGCCTTTCAAACTGTAATGGTTCGTTACTTATTAAGTAATTCATTTAGGATTAATGGACGGCTAATAGAAGGGAATGAATTAAAAAAATTATTTAATAATAGCCTTGAAAATGGGCGTATAAATTTATTAGCTGAAGCTGTTAGTGAAACTATGATCGATGTCGTTAGGTCTGGTATTTTAGGCCTGGAAGACGCTAATCTCGCGGTTTATAACGGCGAGAAGGTTTCTCCGGCAATCTCGCAAGCACAATTTGCGCAGAAGTTTGCGGAAATTATCGCAGGCCAAAATTCGCGGCAAACTGAAAAGCAGGAAAACGAAACAAATGCCGCGTGGGAAGCTAGAAAAAATGCGGCTGAACAAGTTCAAGCAGCAGAAAAGACAGCAGAAGCGGCTTACGACGCAGAATTGGAAAAGGTTAACAGTAAAGGCGCTGAAATATATGATTTAAAAAATCAAATCGATAGCTTACAAAACCAAATTAACAATTCAAAATTAGGGTTAACTTTTGCCGAAGAAATTGTATCCAAGATTCAAACGAACGTAAATGAACAATTATCAACCCTTCTTAACCGAATTAAAACAACTGAAGACCGAATTAAACAAATGGAAGCAGAACTTGCCGATTTAACCGCGAAAAAGAAAGCAGGTGATCTTTTTGCTGATAATTATATTCTGAATTTAGAAGCAGAATATGGTCCGCTCAATGTAGCCCGCAGAAGTTTAAGGGATGCTCAAAACCAGTATGAAACAAATGCTTTGGTTATGCAATTAAGACAAGCTGAGCAAAATAGACTTCAAGCACAAAAAGATATTGCGAACAAAGAAACCAGAGTCACAATTATAAACACCCGCATCAATCGTCTTCAGTTTGAAATAGATAAATTTTTTAGTGATCAGGATTTACAAGCCGCCCGCAGTGTTGTGCGGACCATTCAAGAGCACTTGAAAAACGCTACAGTAGCAGAAGCGGAAAAATTGGAAAACGATCTCCAGGACAACAAACAACGGCAACAAAACCTTGAAAAACAATATCAAAACGATATTGACATTTTAGAACAGAAAATTAAAGCTATTAAAGAAGCTCAAAAACAATCATATGATGATGAAGAAAAACTGTTTAATGAAATTGGAAAACATAAAAAAGGAACGGCAGAACACCGAGCTGCTGTTATAAAATTCAATGAATTTATGACTGATGCAACTTCAAAAGATAACGATTTTAAACGACAGTATGCTTCACTTGTTGATCAAATTAACCATCTAAGTAATGTACTTTATGAATTTGATAAATTTGGAAAGTTTTTTTCGGAGAATGACAATTTAGAAAGCATTATTTCCTTTGCTGAAGATTCAAATTCATTACTTTATCAATATTTTATCCGTGAAGGCTATTCACCAGAAAATTTCGGAGTTGCTGTTACCAAACTTGTGACAGATCTAAAAAATGGACAAAAATCAGAATTTGTTACTGTCAACAAACAAAATCGTAAATATTATGACGTATTAACCCAATGGCGGCTGTTTGTGGCCGCAATTAAAGAACGCACGCCTCAAAAAGTTGAATCACCTGACAATTCTGCTGAGGATGTGACTATTATACCGTTTGTCCAGGAAGCTATTCAAACGATTGAAGACAAGGATGAACCACTTGATTCTAAAATTAATTTAGTGTCTAACTTATTACGCGGCTATTTTGTTATCACGCCTAATTCTTATTCAGATGAAAAATATAAAGATGCTGTTGCCGCGGCAGTAAAAGAATTAGTCCAAGCTCACAATGCATTATATGTTAATGTAGGAAGTCATTCCATTACAATCAATGGAGTCAACCATGATGTTTCGCTTGTTCTGGATCGAAATGTAACTGCTGAAGAAGTTAATCCTTTAATTATACAAATGATCCGGCAGCGTGCCATTGAAGGCATTTTGAAAGATGTACAAAATAATGCTCTTTATAAAAATGCGACTGACGAGGCCCGGGATAATCTCATTAACACCTTGTATATGTTTTTGTCAATAATTCTTCCCGCCGGATCGAATGAAGATACTGTAAAAAATGCTCTTAAAAATTTATGTGATGAGTTGATCAACAATCCAGAAGCCCAAATCAATACCGCCGAAAATGATAATGGTCATAATGCTTATCCTGCTGATATTTTGCAGAGCGCTAATTTATTTTTAGGCGCGTTAAAAAATAAAATTACTGTGATGAGTTCCCAAAACAATAATGGTCAGCAACCCAGTTCAGCTGTTTTAGTAAGCCAACAAACAACAAAACGCTTTAATTTCTGGGGGCCGTTGGTTAAGTCAGCCGTTTCTGTTGCCGGTGTAGTTACTTTAGCGGCACTTGGATTTTTCGGTTGCCAAATTCAGAATGAAAATGCAACCGAACTTGCTAAAAGGCCTGCTCCTGCTTCTCAAGTTTTCACGGTACAACAACAAAAACAAGCTAAAATTTTATTACAAAAAATCAATGATTTGAAAACCAATTTTAAAAATAATATAGGAACATGGTGGGACAAATTATTAAAAAAACAAAATCCCAATGAACCTTCAAAGCAAAAAATTGACGGAGAGGGCGGGAAAGGTACTGCTGACGACATTTTCACTATAGACCAAATAAATAAAATGATTAAGAGCTATGACGACAAGGATAGAGATATTTTTATTCAAGATATGCACGATAAGGATGGAGAAATCACATTACCACGCCTGGTTGATAAGCTCGGCCTTCATTTTGATGGCTGGGATGGAACTTGGAGTACATTGACTGGCGATCAATTGAATGATTTATTCCAAAAAATCGGCAAAGTAAGACAAGATCTTGGATTAAATTTACACACAGTTAATGTGGGACCAAGAATACAAACAGAACTTTTCCCTGGAGCAATAATAACCCCTGACGTATCTTCGCCATCGAATGCTGACGAAAACGCTGATTCTGTCGAGCCAAAAGCACAGCAAAATAATGTTGCTTCTCCACAAGCAGATAAAAACCCATCATCACTACAACCAGTACGTCTTAATCCGAATGCGCCATTAGGCGTTGATGCTAATACAACAGGATCGTTGAGTTCTATTGAAAAAATAGCACTTGGGCAAGGGTCTCAAGCGGCAACTGCTCGTGTACAATTAGGTGACGTATATAAAGCTTTTTCAGACTCAATGGGCGCAATAGCCAAACAGTTAAGTGATGAACCAGTTAATAACAATTTAAATGGGATGCATAATGCAGAATGGTTAGGAATCACAACAAAACTTATAGATGATTCACAAAAAATGTTGGATAGCATCGGTAATAAGGACGCTGAATTAAAAAGTTATTTTGCGGCAATAAACGATTTGGCTATAAAAATGAATATCAAATTAAAAAAACATGGTAATGGAATAACCACCGGAATAACTACAGAAGATCTGAAAAAATATCAAGCTATGTTTGACAGTTTTGGAAAAGGCGCTAAAGCATATGCCGATATTTTAAAAACTCAGATTAAAGCTCCTGCACAAATGTCTTATGCGGAAAAAACTGCCGCAAAAAAATATTCAGATAAGATCGTCGATTATTTTAGCTTTTGTACTAACTTAGGTACTACACAAAAACCAAATGCAAACACATTGAAAATAAAGATAGAAGAATTAAATCCTGATAATACTGAAGGACTAATAAATGGTTCAGATTTATATAAGGATTGTATGAACATTTACCAGTCATCACAAAAGGCATGGGAACATAAAGTTTTGCAAACAACAGAAACAGGTAATACAGCGATTGAAATCTTAACAATTCTCCCTGATTTTGTTGCATGGGCAGCAAAGTGGGGCAGTCCAACACTCAGCAAACATATATATAGCTGGGTAACATCAACGAGGATTGGGGGGCGCTGGTTTACTCGCAAAATCGGTAATATATTGACATTAGATTTTAATAATCTAGTTAATGATACCAGAGCTGACGAAGCCATGGTGAGCCGCCAAGAAAAGATAGCGGCATTCACCGCGCATTTTCAAGAAGAAATGACTAGAATAAAACTAGAAGAAAAAACTATTGCAAACAAAACCGATGATGATGTCCAGAATGCTTTATTCAAAGTTGTAGCTGATTTAAACACAAAAAAATTATTATTAAAAAATACGATAACCGGAGAAAGAATAACAGCTACAAACTATAATCTTGTAACTGCCAATGCTCCAGATATTGCTAAAGCGGTTGTAGAAGAACTAAAGAAGACAGTCGGTGGTATTGACATGGATTCATCATTGTTGAACTTAAAGATCAAACGTGATGCCAATGGGGTTCCTCTTAAATTTGATATGCAGGATCAGGGAATGTTGAATGAATTACCGGGGTTAAAACCAGTGATCATTGATATAACGCCTGTTAATCCATCAACCTTGCCAGTATTTATGGCAATGAAATAAGCCTACGGGTAAAACCCCTCACCCAACCCTCTCCCCGATGGGGAGAGGGAGACTTAGAATAACATCGCTTTTTTAACTTTATCCCCGATATTTTTTCCTGCCAAATATTCGACAATCGCAAATGAGTATTCTGCGGCAGTGCCTGGGCCTTGGCTGGTGATGACATTGCCGTCTGTTACGACAGCGGCTGATTTGACATGCGTTGATTTTCCAAACAAATGTTCATCTCCTGGATAACCTGTGGCAGACTTGCCGTCTAAAACTCCGGTTGGCGCCAAAACTCCAGCTGGGGAAGCGCAAATGGCAGTAATCAATTTTTTATCCGTGAACATTTTTTTGATAATTTGCGCGACTAGGGGAGAAGCAGCTAAATTTTCCGCGCCTAAGCCGCCGCCAGGAAGAATAAGCGCGTCATAATACGCGTCTGTCTCATCCAATACTTTATCCGTCAAAATTTTAACTGATCGCGCGCTATTAATCTCCTGTTTCCCTAATCCCGCGACAGTTACTGTAATACCCGCTCTACGCAATATATCAATTGGAGTAATTCCTTCAATCTCTTCAAACCCATCCGCCAGTATAATTAACGCATTTTTGGTCATGAAATTTTCCTTTCGTTTGATTCTTTACTATTTTAATCAGTATGGTAATATATCGCAATAATACAAAGGGGACACATGAAAACATTAAAAAATATTTTATCAGCACTATTAATTATTTTCATCACTCTGGTCATTTTTTTCGGTCTTCTCGAAGGCATATTCCGGTTAACTAACGGGGTGCCAAATCCTCTAGCTGATGTCACTCAAAAACGATCTGACACGTTGTTCACGCCCAATGATGTAATCCATAACCGTTCTTCGGCTGACGGCGAATTTGACACAACGATACATATTAATTCATTAGGTTATCGCGGGCCGGAATTTTCTCCGGTTAAACCAAACAGCCGTTTGCGGATTTTTGCTGTCGGCGATTCATTTACAGCCGGCGTTGGCGCTAATGATGATCAGACCATGCCCGCGGTCATGGAAAAATTGCTTCGTACCCAAGGCCGGGATGTTGAAGTGATTAATGCGGGGATCGGCCATGCTTCTCCGGTTCAGTATTATGATCACTTGTACCGTCTACATTTAAAATATAAGCCTGACTTGGTCGTTTTGTTTTTTGATCTGACAGATTTGTGGGATGACTGGCATTGGGAACGGCATATGGTTTTAGGAAAAGACGGACACATAGACCGGTTTGATTTATCTTATCGCGACGGCAAACGCGATTGGTGGGCTACACTGGTGCAACATAGCGCATTCTGCAAATGGTTTGATGCTAAAGGAGTCCGCGCGTTTAAAAAAATGCAGTTATTAGGATTCAAACGTTATGTATCGCTTAAAAAAGACGGGACCCGGGCCAAAGCTGAAATCATCAATTCCTATAATAAAATTCCAGATGAAGACATCATGGAATTAGATGGTTTACTTTTTTTAAGAGGACGAGATCATTCCCGTTTAATTCTTAAAAATTGGACCAGAACGACAAAATATTTAACCAAAATTCGGGACCTTTTGGCTGAACAACACATTCCTCTTATTATTGTCATGTATCCGCACGGTATTTATGTTGACGGAGACCAGTGGAATGAAGGCCGCAAAACCTGGGGATTTGAACAGGGGAGAAAATACACGGATTATTATCCGTTTGAGCTCATGGCAGATTATACTCAGAAAAATCAAATTCCTTTTATTAATACTTTGCCGGGTTTTTTATTCGGGCCTAAACAAACATATTTTTACAATTGGGACGGCCATATGACACCCGCAGGCTATAAGATGGTCGCAGACCAAGTTGTAGCTGACCCGTTGTTCCTCAGCATTGTCAATAATTTGAAAGCAGGAAATGCCAATGGAACGCTTTAAAAATATAATTTTAAGCCTGGCTGTGACGATTGCGCTTTTTGGCCTTATAAACGTCATAGCTTTATTCTGGGCAAAAAATTATTATTCCAATTTGGATATGGTCAGTAAAAATACCCAACAGAAATCTTATGGATATTTTTTGCCGAACCAATCCAAAAAAATTCTGTTTCCCGGGCTTAAACCTTACCATGCCAGAATTAATACCCTGGGTTTTCGTAATGTCGGCTTACCCATGACCCACGCGGATCTCTCATCAAAAACAAAGATTCTCACAGTCGGCGATTCTTTGACCTTTGGTTTATTCGTAGACGATGAAGCATCATATCCATTTTTATTACAACAAGAATTAATCAAGAAAAATAAAAACGCGATTGTACTCAATGCAGGCATTGGCAGTACCACGATTACTGATCATTTGGCGTACCTGAAACTGAGAGGGCTCAGCGTTAAGCCGGATATTGTTGTTATCAACTTCTGCAGTAATGATATTAGTGAACTTAAAAATCAGACACAAACTTTATATGAAAAACTGTTGTCGCATAAAGATGCCGGCGGGATAAAAAATGCCAACTCTTTGCCTATTTTCCGCGCGTTCCGCAGAGGTTATGTCGTCAACAAATATAACCATTGGATGCATAAAATCAAAGATGAAAAAATTCGTAACATATTAACCACGCAAAGCCGTTCGCTGAATGATGTATTATTCGTGAGCAAAAATTATTTCGCGGCAGATATCATCAAAACTCCCAATGATCCGGAAGTCTTAAAAGGATGGACGAAATATTTTAAAACTCTTGATGAAACTATTACTTTATTGCATAGTCAAAACATTAAAATAGTATTTTTTATCGTACCGGAAATTTTATCAGTTTATGACCAGTATGATCATGGGTATCAGGAAAAATTAAAAACCTTTTTACAAGAGCGAAAAATCGATTATATTGATTTGTCAGATGAATTCAAAAAATACCAGGGTGATAAGCTGACTTTATTCAATAATCCACCTAGGGATTATCATTTAAGCAAAACCGGCAACCAGATTTTTGTCGATAAACTTTTAGAAATCATTTTACCGAACATAAAATAACCATGTCGAAATATATTTTAGGCATTTCCGCTTATTACCATGATTCCGCGGCCGCTCTGGTCAAAGACGGAGAAATCATGGCTGCGGCCCAGGAAGAACGTTTTACCCGGAAAAAGCATGATTACAATTTTCCGAAAAAAGCTGTCGACTATTGCTTAAAAGAAGCCAAGATCACCATTGAAGATATTTCAGCTGTTGTTTTTTATGACAAGCCTTTTATAAAATTCGAACGGTTGTTAGAAACTTATTTAATGTTCGCGCCTTTAGGGATTAAATCTTTCCTAAAAGCCATGCCCTTATGGCTCAAACAAAAGTTATTTTTACGGGATACCATTCAAAAAGAATTAAACTCGGATGTTGATGTTTTATTTGCTGATCACCACGAATCGCACGCGGCTAGTGCGTTTTATCCGTCACCGTTTCAAAAAGCCGCTATTCTGACGCTTGATGGCGTCGGTGAATGGTCAACCTTAACATTTGGCATGGGTGATGGTAACAAAATCGCGCTCCTGAAAGAAATCCGTTTTCCGCACTCCTTAGGTTTATTGTATTC
>JADFYJ010000020.1 GCA_015233115.1 Candidatus Omnitrophota bacterium
AATTAAGTTTTCGGTGATAAATCCAAATTTATTGTTAAAACCTCGTAAGCTCGCGAATTTTTCATTAGTATTTTTGAGCCAGTTTTCCAGAACGTCATAAATTTTGAGTCTGATTTCTTTGGGAATTCGGGAAAGACTGGGAGCGGTTAAAGTGCCGGTTAGCATGGCGCGGTCTTGTTTTACGATCAAACTGCTAACGATGCGTTGGAAGTAACTGATAATACCGTGAAAAATAATGGGATTGCCTATTTCACCGGAAGAAAATGCAAAAGTTATTGATTCTTTTTTGGTTTTATAAGATGCAAATAACATTTGTTTTGTGTTTTGGGTCATATTGGAAAGGTTTAATATTGTTTCGAAGAGTTGGTCAGGTGTTTGTATTTTTCTTTCATAAATTAATTTAGTCAATAATTCTGGATTACGGTCATACTCGCTTAATTTGATTTGGATTATGTGTAAAGCAGTTTTAAGATTAATTAATTGGGTTGTAGATGTTAGATCCACTGTGACTTTCGCTAATACGTCAGGATTAAGTTGGGCTATTTGTGCAGTGGTTGCTGTGCTTTCGACGACCATTGCTTCATCTGTCTCTAAAGCTGTCCCGCCTGAAAAATATTTGTGAGCGACAACTTTTTGCTCAGCAGGATCATAGTCTTCCTTAATATAGTTAAACACCCCGGTTTTAAAGGCTTCTAAATATTGGGCGTAGATTTTGGCATTTGTTTTAGAATCATTATCATTGATGCCTTTAGTTTTATTTTTATTCACATAAATCTGGCCAAGTAAGGATTCTTTTAAAGACCGTTTAAACCAGGTTGCTAAAATATTTGAGTAATAAATTTGTCGTAAATTAGCGAAAGTTTTGCCTTCATTGACTTCTTTTTCAATTTCCGGGATCAAAATTTCTTTAACAATCTGTGATGTGACGCCACTGATAACTTTGGTGTCTTTAGATATCAGGTTTTCCATGCCGAATTTCTGGTCGCCCATGTTCTTTTGCAGGGCGATGTAGTCTTCTTCCAACAAGACCTTTAAATGGCTTTCCATAATAAATGCAGTAACTTTTGGTGAGCCTGTTGAACCATGCTCATAAACCACGGCTTTAGACGGGACGATCCATACTTTATTGAAGGTGTTAATCGGAATATCTAAAAATTTGTCATTCCCGCGAAAGCGGGGATCAAGTGATAGTTTTTTATATACACGATTCCAAAATTCAGCGCCTAAACTTTTTTCCGGGAACATCAAGGATGAGGTTAATTGTTTCAGCATGTAATCCTGCGCTAATAAATCGCGGCCCATTTCTGTTTGGCCGAATTTTTCATTGATCATACGGTCTTTTTCATAAGGAGACAAATTGACCCATAATTCTTTCTCGGGTATAGTTAGAGATGCTAAAAAATATTTGATGAGTTTTAAAGATTCGGCTTTAAAAGGTTCCCCTTGCATTTTCTCTTGACCGCGGTCAATTAAAAAGTTAAATTGCAATGGATTTTTGGGGTCAACAGTCATGCCACGCACAATAGCGGGCGCGAAATTGGCTGTGGGAGTGACTAAAATTCCTGGTGCTGTCAAATTAAGCTGGGCAGAAGCTGGCGCTAATAAAATACTGGAAGTTGTGAATGTAATGAGGATTAAAATTGAAAAGAATTTTCGGAAAAGCGAGAATTTTGATGCTTCTACAGTCATGTGCCGATCTCCTTTAAAAAGAAAACGTTTTCATGGAAAGAGTATTACAAGTGTGGCATATAATATTTTAAATGTCAAGATTGAGGCTGGCCCATAACATATTGCAGTTAATAAATTTATAAAAATAATTAAAAAGGAAAAATAAATGGCACTTCCTAAAAGTCTTATAGACAAAAGTCTTATATTGAAACAAATTGAAATTGGCCCAATGGGAAACTTTACTTACTTCATAGGTGATGCATTATCTAATGAAATTGCCGTAGTTGATCCGGGATGGCAAGCAGAGCAAATTTCTGAGTTGGCAAAAGAAGAAGGTTTTAAAATTAAGGCTGTTTTGTTGACGCATGGACACTTTGATCATGTTCAAGCAACCGGTGATTTATTAAAATGGCATAATGTTCCGGTTTATATTTCAAAAAAAGATATAGTCAAGATTCTGGGGGCGGAAATAAAATTCATAAATGATAGTGACAAAATAAAAATCGGGAGTATTGAGTTGGAATGTATCCACACGCCGGGCCACACGCCGGGCGGTATGTGTTTTCGTTATAAAAACGTGCTTTTAACTGGAGATACTTTGTTTATCAATGCCATTGGTCGCTGTGATTTGCCAGGCAGTGATGAAATAGCAATGGAACATTCACTTGAAAAAATTTGTAAACTGCCTGACGATACTCTTATATTTAGCGGACATGGGTACGGACCAAAAGATTGGGATACGTTGGGAAACCAAAGAAAGACGAATCCGTATTTACAGAATTTATAAAGCGTTCCATATTGATCTGAAATAATAATAACTTTTTCGTAAATCGCGTTGGAAAGGTGAGTGTTTTCCGTTTCCCTGCCCTGCAATACCGAACCACTCTTCATTTCCTATTCCGTCAGGGAAATTATAGGCGTGTTGGCCGCGGATTTGTTGTTTATTTTCTGGATCTCCCCAAGTATCTTTCCACCATTCGTCGAGGTATTCGAATATGACGCCGCCGATGGCATTCCCTTCTCCGTCACCTCCTGCCAAATTATTGACAATATCAATCCAGTTTCCTTTTAAATACTCAAGCTGACCGTCTTCGTCAACGCCGCGGTCTGTATAATAGGCGTCACAGCCAAACTCGGTAATTAAAACTGGCCGGTCAAATTTTTGTTTGGCTTCAGCCCAAATATTATCAAAACCATTTTTGCCATGATAAGCATTGACGCCGATAATATCAATTTCAGGCGCGTAATTGTTATAATATTCAATCAAATTGAGTTCGAGATTTCCTACGGAGACCGGGTGGTTAGCGTCGATGGTGTGGATCATTTTTGCCGTATCATTTAAGAAACACGAATATTCGAATGGATGACTGGCAGCATTGGTTCGGGTGGCGTTGATGCCATTGTAAGTCGCGGGCAAATTGTTTTCATTTCCTAAAACCCACATCAGGACAAATGGTTCATCTTTTAAATCTTCCACCATATCGTGCACAACTTTGGTCATGGTTTTTCGTTGTTGGAGATCAGAGTAATCAGTCCCTTTTTCCCAAGACGCGCCTGATCCGTCCGTATAAGCTCCAAAAAAATTTCCAATGATTGTGTATATTCCGAATTTGTTATAAAGTTCACGCAATAAAGGTTTGTTAATCTTTTCAGGATCGTACTTTCCGTCAGGGGCAGGCAAATAAATGCGGATGGCATTAACACCCATATTTTTCAGTAATTGGAAATCGCCAATCGTCGGTTCAGAAGCTTCCTGTTTATTGTTGTGATTTTCATCCACCCACGCATCATAAGGGGCATCAATTAAATTATTATGATTGGCATCTTCAAACATCCAGCGCGTGCCGTAATAGCGGTCAGAATGCGGGCCGAGTCCGACTTTTGTCGGAGCGTAATGGATGCCATGAATAATAAATGGCTGATTGTTAATCATCATTTGCCAATGACCGTTGGAAAATTTAACCAGACGAACTTTCCCTTCTCCTCGTGATCCTAATACGGCAAAATATTTTTCTCGCTCGGATTGAGGGGCTGCAGTTATCAGCTGCCCAGGATCGGTTTTAATAATGTCATTGTTAAAATTTAAATCATTTCCATTTCGGACGATAACGCTGGCGCCCGTTAATTTGATGCCTAATTGTGGGTATTGCCGGCACAATCGTTCGATTTGTCCAATAGCGGTTGGCGCAACATACCACACAAACGATTTATCTTTGCTCCAGCAATAGGCTTTGGGGAAATGTACCAAAACAGTATAATATGCTTTTATCGCAGGAATAATATACCCGGCATTTTCGAGAATTTGACCAATAAAAAAGTTTTTTACTCCTCCGGGTTCAGGACAATTGGCCCAAATAAAAAATAATTTTTCCAAGTCCTTCTCATTTTTTAAAGCTTCCCAATGATTGGTATGCAGCTGACCTTTTTTTAAATATTGCTGATAAGCTGGATTTGCCTCTATGCCCGAATAATTAGGAAATATCCCTGGCCCGTTGTATGCTTTTAACCCTTCTGAATCTGTGATGGTAAATTTATATAATGTGGTGCCTTTGTTTTCAAATTTTCCAAAATGTGAATAATCTTGAATTTGTAAATTGGTATCTGTAAAAAATTTGAACACCGGAACAGGCAAACAGTTTTGATTTTCTTTTTTTATTTTATTAGCTTCGAGAAAATATGCCGCGGGAATTTTGTCATCAGCAAATGAAAGTTGGGCTGAAACACAAATATATAGTAAAAAAATAACTAGCGTTGTCATCCCTGAGTGTTTGAAACGGGGATCCATTTGACATTTTCCTTTTATCCTTTTTCTAAAGGTGCTGTTAACAATGTTGCTAAATAATTTGAATGGAAAAAATTTCCTTAGGAAATATATCATTTTTACGGATAAACCCGGAATATTGCGTAAAGGCGGATTGTTCTGGCGGATGAGTTTATCAATCAGCCGGACCACATCCATGGGATCGCGCTTATTTTTACGGATCGAATCCATGGTGAGGTCTTTTAAAGATTGGGAAAATTGATAATAAGGGCTCTTAGTGTCGTTAAACTGTTCAGCATATCGAGCGTTTTCTTCAAAAATTTTAGTTCGGTAAGATCCTGGTTCGATCAGGCATATATTAATGCCAAAAGGTTTGACTTCATAAAACAGGCATTCGCTGAATGCTTCCAGCGCCCATTTACTGGCGTTATATGCGCTTAAACATGGATAGCAGATTAAACCTGCAATACTGGAAATATTAATGATTGTTCCTTCGCGTTGAACGCGCATAATGGGCAAAACCGCTCGGGTCACATTTTGAACTCCGAAAAAATTGGTTTCCATAATAGAGCGGATATCCTGGTCGGATAAATCTTCAAAAAATCCGCCCATGCTAAAGCCGGCGTTGTTTACCAACACGTCAATACGTCCGTATTTATCTTTAATATAGTCGATGATTTTTGAAATAGATTGCGGCTGAGTGACATCGAGTTGCTGGATATCTATGGAGGTTTGAAATTTGCTGGCCCGGCTTTTAAGTGTTTCGCCCTTATCCATATTCCGCATGGTTGCGATAACCTGGTATCCTTGCGAGCTTAAATAAACCGCAGAGAGCATTCCAAATCCGCTGGAGCAACCGGTGATGAGTATGACTTTGGAATTTTTCATAAAAGAAATGGTGTCAGACCTCGGCTTGAAACAGTTTGCTTGAAATTTAAAATGATCGCCGGATAAATGCCTGGCGCCAATGGGCAGTCGAGTTCAGACACCATATTTTATTGCTTGTTGCGCCATTAATGCGTCGACTAAGACAATTGCGGTCATCGCTTCAACAACCGGAACCATGCGTGGGCACAGACATGGATCATGCCTGCCTCCTATGTCGCAAAAGATATCTTTACCCTCTTTGTTGACAGTGGCTTGGCGTTGAGCTATGGAAGATGTCGGCTTAACCGCTAAGCGGAAAATAATATTTTCTCCATTACTCATCCCGCCTAAAATACCGCCGGCGTGATTTGTTAAAGTCCGGACATTTTTACCATCCATATAAAATTTATCATTGTGTTGAGATCCAGTCATGCGGCTGGCAGCAAAACCTTCTCCGAATTCAATCCCTCTAATGCCGCCGATTGAAAGCATGGCATAGGCAAGATTAGCATTTAATTTTTCAAATATGGGGTCTCCTAATCCAGCTGGACAATGAGATACGACAGTTTCGATAATCCCGCCGATGGAATCATTTTGCGCTTTGACAAATTCGATTTTTTGAACCATCGCATCAACGATTTCCGGATCCACCGTACGAACTGGATTTTTTTCAATAAAATTAAAATCTTTTGTTTTAGCAACGATGTCGCCAATCGCCAGTGTATACGCGGCAATATTGATTTGTTTTTCTTCTAATATTTTTTTGGCGATTGCCCCGGCGGCTACGCGTCCGATTGTTTCACGACCTGAGGCCCTGCCTCCTCCGCGATGATCGCGGATGCCGTATTTAGTAAATGTCGTGTAATCAGCGTGGCCCGGACGAAACAGCCCTTTGATTTTGTCATAGTCAGAGGTCCGCTGGTCGCTATTACGCACGAGTAACGCGATCGGTGCGCCAGTTGATTTTCCTTCAAAAACGCCGGATAATATTTCAACTTTATCTGCTTCCTGGCGGGGAGTAGTAACAGCGCTTTGTCCAGGTTTACGCCGGTCAAGATCATGCTGGATATCCGTTTCTTTGATCACCAGATTGGGAGGAATCCCATCAATAACCACCCCAATCCCCACCCCATGGCTTTCCCCAAAAGTCGTGATTTTAAAAATATTTCCAAATGAGTTACTTGCCATAATTATCCTAACTTTGGTAAAAATTTTAAGCTTTTGTAGGGGAGATCTCCCGATCTCCCGTTACAAAATTATCGCTTTTCCAATCTTTTTATTTTTACTTTGTACTTTGTACTTTTTTTAACTAAGCCATGGTTGTTCTTTTTTTAATTTTTCTTCGTGCCCGGTGATCATTTTTTCATATTGCATGGTCCATCCGATTTGATCTAGGCCTTTTAATAAACAATCCTGGGTAAATTTATCCAGCGTGAACATAAATTCTTTTTTCGATAGAGTAATAACTTTATTTTGTTCTAGATCAGCAGTTAATTGAAAGCCCGGATTTGTTTTGGTTAATTGGAACAGTTCTTCTACTTCTGTACTTGTTAATTTTACAAGAAGAATTCCAATTTTCGCACAATTATTATAGAAAATATCCGCGAAGCTTGGCGCGATCACACAACGAAACCCAAAGTCTGCCAAAGCCCAAGGAGCATGTTCGCGGCTGGATCCACAGCCAAAATTATCCCGTCCTAACAGGATAGTTGCTTTGCGGTAAGGTTCTTGGTTCAAAATAAAATCCGGATTTTCTTTGGTGCCGTCGTAGTCGGTATAACGAAGTTCATGAAACAAATGTTTCCCAAACCCCTGCCGGTCGACTTTTCGCAAAAATTGTTTAGGAATAATACAATCCGTATCCACATTCGCCCGGTCAAGCGGCGCGACGATGCCGGTATGTTTTGTAAAAGGAGTCATATGTTACCTTTCTTTATAGATATTTTCGACAATCCGCAATTTTTCCCTCAATCGCAGCGGCTGCGGCCATGTAGGGGCTGACTAAATGAGTACGGCTTCCCGCGCCTTGACGGCCTTCAAAATTCCGGTTGCTGGTTGAGGCACAGCGGTCTCCGGCTTTCATACGGTCATCATTCATGGCCAGGCACATGGAACAGCCGGCATAGCGCCACTGACAACCTGCGTCTTTAAAAATTTTATCCAGTCCTTCTTTTTCCGCTTCTTTTTTAATTGGTTCTGAACCAGGGACGATTAGCACTGTCACATTTTTATTTACTGTTTTACCCTTTAAAATCTGTGCAGCGGCGCGTAAATCTTCGATACGGCCGTTGGTGCATGACCCTATAAATACATAATTAACCGGTATATTGGTCATGGGTGTGCCGGGTGTTAAGTCCATATATTTAATTCCGAGGCGAGCTGCGTTGGCTTCTACAGGATCTGTAATTTTATCTGGATCAGGAACAACATTGTCTATAGATGTCCCTTGTCCTGGGCTGGTGCCCCAGGTGACCATAGGTTTTATATCTTCTGCTTTTAAATTCAGAACTTTATCAAATTTAGCACCAGAATCACTCGGCAAAGTTTTCCAATAAGCGATGGCTTTGTCCCAATTATCACCTTTCGGCGCATAAGTACGGCCTTTTAAATATCCAAAGGTGACATCATCAGGTGCAATCAATCCTGCTCGAGCTCCTGCTTCAATCGTCATGTTCGATATGGTCATTCGTCCTTCCATAGATAGCGACCGGATTGCGCTTCCGGCATACTCAATGGCATATCCAGTGGCGCCTGCTGTCCCAATTTTGCTGATAATATAAAGAATAATATCTTTGGCAGTGACGCCTTTGCCTAATTTTCCGTCGACATTGATCTGCATGGTCGGCATGGTATTTTGTTGAATAGTTTGGGTCGCCAAAACATGTTCAACTTCTGACGTGCCGATTCCAAAAGCTAAGGCTCCAAATGCACCGTGCGTCGCGGTATGTGAATCTCCGCAGACAATGACCATGCCGGGTAAAGTTAAGCCGATTTCTGGCGCAAAAATATGAATGACTCCATTGTTCTGATCCAGATAATCAAAGCAACGGATATTGAATTGTTTACAGTTATCCGCTAAAGTGCTTAATTGAATCTGTGAAGTCTTCTCCATCTCTGAAAAAACTTTGGTTTTAGTAGACGTATTGTGGTCCATAGTCGCAAAAGTTTTTTCCGGATGCCGCGCTTTTCGTCCAGATTGACGAAGTGCTTCAAACGCCTGCGGACTGGTCACTTCATGAATTAAATGCCGGTCAACATAAAGAATATTCGTGTCGCCTTGGCTTTCTCTGACTAAATGGGCGTCCCAAATTTTTTGATACATTGTTTTACTCATTGTGAATCCTTTCTAAAAAAGTGAAATGTGAAAAGTGAAACGAAAAATCTGTGTTGTCATCCCCGAGTGCTTGAGTACCCTCGTGCCGGGTACTATCGTTGGTCGTCGGGGATCAATAAAAAATGACAAGTACAAGCTGTTATATGTTTTATTTTGCTAACTTTTTTAATACGGTTTTTAAAATTCCACCATTACGAAAATAATCGATCTCCACTGGGGTGTCTAAACGCACGATCATATCAAAAGATATTGATTTACCTTTTGAGGATTGTGCAGTTACTTTTATCAATTGACGCGGTTTCAAATCATCGGTAATACCTACAAAATTAAAAATTTCTTCCCCGGTTAAACCTAATGATTGGGCGTTTTGATCGTTTTGGAATTGAAGCGGTAAAACTCCCATACCTGCCAGATTACTGCGATGGATGCGTTCATAACTTTCGGCAAATACAGCTTTTACTCCCAAGAGTGCCGTACCTTTGGCCGCCCAGTCTCGGCTGGAACCTGTGCCATATTCTTTTCCTGCGATGACTAATAATGCTGTATGCGTTTTTTTGTATTGTTCCGCGGCGTCAAAGATACTGATGACTTGGTTATTTGGAAAATAGGTAGTCCATGACCCTTCTGTCCCGGGTGCTAGCTTATTGCGTAAACGGATATTAGCGAAAGTACCGCGGGACATGACTCGGTCGTTACCACGCCTTGAACCATAACTGTTAAAATCCGGCGGCTGTACCCCCAGTTCCAACAGATACTTTCCCGCTGGACTGTTTTGCGCGATTGAACCTGCGGGAGAAATATGGTCAGTCGTAATCGAATCACCGAGCATCACTAAAACGCGGGCATCTTTAATCGGTTGTATTGCTTTATCCTCCAAAGACAAGTCCGTAAAAAATGGCGGTTCTTGGATGTAGGTGCTTTTAGGATTCCAGTCGAATTGAGCAGATTTAGTGCTTTTTATTTCTGCCCATTGTTCACTACCCAAAAATATATTTTTATATCGGGTTTTAAATGCGGAAGGTTTTAAGCCGCGGTCAATATTTTTTAATATTTCCTCTTCGCTCGGCATAATATTTCCTAAAAATATATCATGTCCTTTTTGATCTTTTCCAATCGGTTCCGTCGCAAAATCAATATTAGTCGTTCCAGCTAAGGCATAAGCCATGACCAACAAAGGGCTGGCTAAATAATTCGCTTTAACATGAGGATTGATCCGTCCTTCAAAGTTACGATTGCCGCTGGTCACACTAGATACGACTAAATGCCCGGCTTGGATCGCTTCGATCACTTCAGGGCTTAAAGGCCCGCTGTTTCCAATGCAGGTCGCGCATCCGTATCCAACGATATTAAATCTCATATCTTCAAGATATTTTAATAATCCGCAGTTTTTCAAATATTCCTCAACAACTTGTGAACCCGGGGCAAAACTGGTTTTTACATAATCCTTGATTATCAAGCCTTTTTCAAAAGCTTTTTTTGCCATGAGTCCGGCAGCGATTAACAATGACGGATTCGAAGTATTGGTACAGCTGGTGATGGCAGCTAAAACGACTGATCCATGCCCGATTTGATCTTTGGCTTTGTTGTTAACAGTAATTTTTTTGTTTAGATCTTCCAGTTTAATGTTAAATCCTCCATCAGAAACAGGAGCAGTAAACACGTTGTGGTAATGGGTTTTAGCGTTTTTTAACAAAATCCGGTCTTGCGGGCGTTTGGGCCCGGAAATACATGGCTCGACCGTCGAAAGATCCAATTCTAAATTGGAACTATACTGGCTTTCAGTTTTGTATTCGTAGAACATCCCTTGCGCTTTCAGGTAATGTTCCAGCAGTTCGACGTCAGCTTTGTCCCGGCCAGTAAAATGATAATAATCCATAGTAACCCGATCGATCGGGAAAATGCCCATGGTCGCGCCATATTCGGGTGCCATGTTCGCTATAGTTGCACGGTCTGGTAAAGATAAATATTTAAGTCCATAGCCATAAAATTCCACAAATTTATCGACGACACCGTGTTTACGGAGCATTTGTACCAGAGTTAAAACCAGATCTGTGGCTGTAACACCATTGGGCAATCGTCCGGTTAATTTTACGCCTACGACTTCCGGCATGACCATATCAATTGGTTCGCCCAGCATCACCGCTTCCGCTTCAATGCCGCCAACACCCCAGCCGACAATGCCTAGGCCATTAATCATAGTGGTATGGCTGTCCGTCCCGACTACAGAGTCAGGATAAACAATAATTTCTTTATTGTGCTTCTTTTTGAATATGCCAGAGGCCAAATATTCTAAATTGATCTGATGAATAATCCCTGTAGCCGGCGGAACCACATTGAAATTTTTAAACGCGTTCTGCCCCCATTTTAAAAATTCATAGCGCTCTTTATTGCGCTTAAATTCTAAGGTCGCATTTTGGCCAAAAGCTTTTTTGTCGCCGTAATGATCAACCTGCAGAGAATGGTCAATGACCAGGTCACACGGCACTTGCGGATTTATTTTTTTAATATCTCCGCCAGCCTTGGCAATCGCGGAACGCATGGCAGCCAGATCAACCACGCAGGGCACTCCGGTAAAATCCTGCAAAATAACCCGGCTAGGTTTAAACGCGATTTCTTTGGTTGATTTTATTTTTGGCGACCAGTTTAGTAAGGTCTGAATATCTTCCAACCGGACTTGATAATCGTCATAATTTCGTAAGGCGCTCTCCAGAAGTATTTTTATGGAAAAGGGTAATTGGGCAGGATCCCCTAACCCGGTTTGCGCCAATTTTTCAAAACTAAAATAAGTAAAATTGCCTTCGGATGTTTTTAATTCGGCTTTTATGTCTTTTTGATTAAATTTAAACATGGTCTGTCCTTATTAATGCCATAGGCGATAGGCCATAGGCAATAAGAAAAAATATTAGTTTGATTTTAAGTTATAATTTTGGGGCGTTTTTGTAGGGGCGATCTCCTGATCGCCCGTATCAGTCGTTTTGCCATCATTTTAAAAAAATTATTATAAATAACATAACAAAAAAACGGCAATTTTGTAGCGGGAGGTCAGGAGACCTCCCCTACAACAGCGTCGATTTGATTAACAAAAAATGTTCGTTGGGCAGATCTCCGGATCGCCCGTAAAACGGCTATCAGTCGTTTTGTGGTTGTTTAAAATTGTATTTTAAATTTAAAAGATTTTATATTATACGTAAACAGTTGGCTGGCGTCAATAAAGAACCCCTAAAATGACGGTGGGGGCAAATCCCGGACTGTGCGGGACCATCATTCCAGGGGTTGAATTTTTGAAGTTTGTCCTTGAAGGACCCTTCCCCCCTTCAAATCTATTTAAAGTATATACGACATTTGGCAAAAAAAAAGGGGTTTTTAGGGGTTCCAAGAAAGCCTTTACTTGACGAGTTCCTGTAAATTTTTGATTGGCTCAATAGAAATAAACACAGGTTTTAAACCCTGCGAGAAATCTATATTGGTCATTGCACGATCCGTCGTAACGGGGGAATTCAGATTTTCTTTAACTGCCAACGCACTCATATCAATACCACCGGGAGCTTTTGGGTTTTGATTAGTTGGGTTTATTATTGTAGTCATGGGCGTATTTTTGACTGGCAGGTTATAAAAAATATTAGCATTTTGAGGCGTGCTAATCATAGCTGAGTCAGCGTCATGTGTTTCCCGGATTTTTTGTTCACGAGCGTAGCGTTTTAAAAATACATATCCATATACCGGCCAGCCTTTGCTAACATCTTTTTCATCATTAATCAGACCATTAATGCTTCCCGGATTACAAATGTGATTTAAAAAATTATAATATTTTTCTAAAGCCTCGAGAGTATTTTTGCATATCTTAATATATCGACTGTAGTTTTTTAAAGAAATTTTCAAACCTAATGGGCTTTCCCATAATATTAAAAAATCCTGATATTGGCGTAATCTGTCTTCTAAATCGCGTTTAACGGCTTCTCCTCCAAACATAACTGTGAAGAGGTTTGTTTTATCAAAGGCTTGAGTGCCATAATCCCCCAGTTCTTTATAAATATAGGCAGCCAATTTATCATTCTTTTCCTTCATTAAATTGTGCATTTTTTTTAATTCGTCTATGAGTTCTTGCGGCGGTTTTGCGGATAGCGGATTAAATACATAATCATCGGTTGAAAGGAATTGAAAATTTTCACGAATAAATTCATGCCAGTGGCGAATTTGTTCAGTGATCTTATTATCATTCCAGACAGTTATGCTCCCTTGAGCAATTTTTTGTATATTTTTAATATATTCAATAGCACTGTTCCAGTCTTCATTCGACATCCGCTGCTCGTTATCCTTTGCGGGTGAAGACATAGCATAATCGGTTTGTACAGCACCAACAGTTGTAGCGAGTTCAGACTCATTATCTAACAAATCGAGCTGCGCATCTTTAGCTGTCAATATTTTCCAAATTCGATTTACATCTCGTCCTAAAGTTGCGCGGGTTGATTCCAAATACTTGACGACTTTTTCCAAATCGGCACCGATATATCCGGCTTTAATCGCAGTTTGACGAATATTATTAATTTGTTTGAATTTCCGGATACTTTCCTTCAAATTTTCCACTGTTAAACCCTCAGCCGCTACTATGCCTGCGCCAAAACCTCGTTGACGTATAAATTCCTCTTCGATGATAAGGTTTTGTGTTCTGATATTTGACATTTGATATAAATTTAAAACATGGGCCATGTTTTGATGCCATTGTTCTGAGGCAGAATAGATGCCGGTTTGAATGACATAATTTATTAAAAAATTATGAATAAAATCAGAGCCGTGCTCATCAAAAAATGTGATGTTATCCAAATCTACAGTCACAGGAATACTGTCTATAAATCCTAAATTCCCTAAATGTGGATCAAACCTGCCGAGAAAAATATTTGCCACCAGAGCCGCGGCAAAGGCTTTTTCTGGGGATTGTTTTGACAGGGAATCACGGTCTATGTTGCCTTCTGCTACTAGACGCGTTAAATAGTAGTCGTTCTTATCAGTAGGTAATCCGAGGTTAAACGCTTCATCGTTTTGTAAAATCCTAATATCGACAAAATTAGCCCGGCCTTGAGTTAACAAATGAGCTAAATATTCGCGCTGCCGGATATTTTTCAATGTCCCATTTTTTACAGGCTCGGTTTTTTTTAGAATCCAAAATTTTCCTTTTTCATCTTTGAGTAAATTTTCATGAAATACTCGGTATTTACTGTATCCTAATTTATGAACCCGCATGGAATCCCAACGCATGGATTTATATTCATAAGCGGAAGCCTGGCGAATTCCATCCGCGAATTTTTTTTGGTACAGGGCAATGTTGGCTTCCCAGTTTTTTTGTAATGATTGGTAGAAAGTATTGAGAATTTTTGCACCGTTGGTGTTGCCGTCGTTTTCGTCATGGTCTTTTATTATTGTGTACACGTGATGAGAAGAAACCGGCGCGACTTCAATCCGCATCCTTTCAACCGGTCTGGGAAGCTCTCGCAGAATTTGTGCGCTTTTCAGCGAGGTTTCCTGCAGCATAGCCAGATCCATTTTTACCCCGCCGGAGAAATATTTACGGGGAATAATGGTTTGTTTTTGAACGTCATATTCTTCTTTTATGAATTCGTAAGCGCCTTGTTTGAAACCATTGAGATATTTTTGGTAGATGCTCTGTGCGGCGTATTTATCGTTAATTTCAATGGCATGCGTGTGGTTTTGATCAACATACCCATGTCCTATGGCGGTCTTAAAGAAATGTTTTTTGTACCAGGCCGCTAAAATTAGTGAATGATAAATCTGGCGTAAAGGCGCGAAAGTTTTGCCTTCGTTGACTTCGCGTTCAAGAACGGGAATTATAAACTGTTTTAATAAAGAAGATAGACGATAGACGGGAGAGGATAGATTAGAAACAGATTTCAAATAATCATCTTCAGCCAGTACTTTCAACTTGGCTTGGGCAATGAATACATTTTGCCCATGAACATAAACTTCAGCTTTTTCAGGCACAATCCAGACTCGGCTTAAAATATCTACCGGAATATCTAAATTGTCAGATGCTTGTCTATCTTCTAATTTCTCCCTTCTATTTTCATAAATCTTTGAATACACAGCTTCCCAAAATTTTTGACCTATTTCTCCGTTGGGATTCATTAAACTGGCAGTCATCTGTTTTAACAAGTAATCTTGCTCCAGCATATCCCTGCCCATTTCGGTTTGGCCGAAGGCTTGAGGAATAATGTGGTGGGGGTCTTTAGGGGACAGGTTCACCCACATATCTTTTTCTGGTACAGTTAATGCGGCAAGAAAGTAACGCGCCAGTTTCAAGCCTTCTTGTTTCGCATCTATTTGAGGATTATCCCCTTGGTCTAAAATGAAATCAAAACGGAATGGTTGTTGAGGATCAAATGTTGCACCTTGCAGAATTATTGGGTGATATGTGGTTGAAGAAAGAATGTTCGATGGTGGATTAACTGGCAAAATCTGTGCAGACACTTTTGGACCGCAAAGAGTTTGCAAAATGAATATGCCGATTAAAAGTATAGAAAAAAATTTATGACTGAATCGATTCATAAGTTATATTTGATAGTACATAATAATTATTGACAAAGTATGCCATATAAATTTATATCGCGCAAAAAAAAATATAAACTTTTTCGGATTCGGTTTTGTGTGTATATTTCCCTTGCTTTTGAATAAAATTCGGCTATTTTAAAAACATGAATATTACGATTCTTAATCCTTCGTTTGGAGAAAATTTTGTGCGTGTTGCACGTTGGGCGGCTAAATCCCGCGGACGGGTTCAACGTCACCCAGAGTATTTATTGATTGCGGCGCAAGTCCTTTTGGATAAAGGTCACAACGTTAATTTTATTGATGCGTCGGCGCGGAATATTTCTCCGGAGAAAACTTATCCGCTTATTGATGCGCAAAAACCGGATTTACTCGTCATTCACGCGACCACCCCTTCTATTTATAATGATATTGAACAAGCTGGCGTTATTAAATTGCGCACAGGATGCCAAGTCGTTTTTGTCGGACAGCATGTTTCCGCTGAACCTGACAACACGTTTACTATTGCCAAAGGTGTCATCGATTTTATTGCCCGCAGGGAATACGACTATACGCTGGTGGATCTTGCTGATGGTAAAAAGCCGCAGGATATTCTCGGGCTTTCATGGATCAAAGACGGCCAAGTAATGCATAATTCAGAGCGTCCATGTGTAGATGTGAATGAACTTCCTTTCCCTGCTTGGCAATTAATCAAACCTGAATGGTATCCTGATGCCGGGAAAAAATATCCGTTTTTAACTTTGCTGACTGGCCGAGGCTGCAACAATGCCTGTACTTTTTGCCGCGATCCGGAATTGATGTATGGACGCAACTTACGCATTCGGTCAGCTATGAAAGTTGTCGATGAAATGGAATATGATCTTAAATTGTTTCCGCAATTACGGGAAATTATGTTTGAGACGGATACTTTTACGGCAGAACCAAAACATGTCGAAGACGTTTGCCGGGAAATCATGCGGCGTGGTTTGCATAAAAAAATTTCCTGGTCATGCAATGTGCGGGTGAACGTGAAATTGGATCTTCTGCCTTTAATGAAACAAGCCGGCTGCCGTATGCTCATGGTGGGTTTTGAATTTGGCTATGATGAGGCGTTGAATGCCATAAAAAAAGGCGGGGTAACTATTGAAATGGCCCGCCAATTCGCGAATTTAGCACATAAATTAGGATTTACTATTCATGGCTGCTTTATGATCGGCGCACCTGGGGAAACCCGGGAAACCGCGCAAAAGACCATTGATTTTGCCAAGTCCCTGCCGTTGGATACGATTCAAATTACTGGCATCGCCGTATATCCGGGAACGGTTCTCTATAATTGGGCGAAACAAAACGGATATGTGTTGGCGAAAGATTGGACGGATTGGTTGACATCCGAAGGTGAACAAAAAACATTATTAAATTATCCGCAATTATCCAATACGGAAATTGATGAGTTAATAGATAAGGGTTTGAAAGAATTTTATCTGCGGCCCAAACAAATGTGGCAAATGCTGATTTCGATCCGGTCAGTCGGAGATCTTTTGCGGAAATTATACGGTTTTAAAGCGTTTGTAGATTATTTTTACAAGAAATTGACTAAAAAATAACATATCGTTTTTTTTTACATTGTCACACTTTTACGTTTTTAATAAAGCGCGTGGTAGGGCGGTTTGCATTTAAACCGAATCCTTCGCTCAAACAGCAGATCCGAAGCGGAGCTGAACTCGCTCTGGGATTCAGTTTAAACGCTAACCTTGAGTAAGAGCACGCGGTTAACGGATTTGTTTTTCAGGTTTTTTTGCATTGTCACACTGTTACATTGTCACGTTTTTGCTTTGTCATTTCCGGTCAAAAAACGGATTCTTTCCAGTCGCAGTTAGCGGTATGCCCATGATAATGCGATATTCAGGGGCGAGTAAATCCAGGGCGCGGACAGCTAACCCTACCGAATACATAATCCTATTGTCAACGCGGTTATCTGACGCAATGCCAACAGCCGAACCAACTGCAATGCCCAGATCATGAGTGTTAAACGCGCAGGGCGCGTCAGGATTTTTTAATTTGGCTTCACAATTTGGATAACCGCATAAACCGCAGACTTTAAGCCCGAGCGGGGCAATCTTCGTGGCTAAAAGTACGATGACATCCGCTTCTAAAATATTCAGACCGTCACGTCTAAAACCTTCCGCTTGATGTTGATCTGCCATTTTTATTAAATGGTTGGATATTTTTTTGATCGTGTCGGTCTCCGCGATCGTGATCAGCAAATTATCAACTCCCCTGCCTTTTGGCGCTGTACGGGCCGCAATACACATTCTCTTGGCAATGTCACGCACAACAGGAGTTTTAATATCTTCATATTTAATTAGTGACATGTTAATGCTCCTTTTAATAGTAACAGAGTAACCGAGTAACAAAGTGACAAAGCAAAAGCACAGCAAAAAAGTGATAATAAAGCAAAAGCGTAAAAAAGATAAGAAAAAGCGAGTAGGGTTAAAAAAATTATTTTAAATTTTTTACAATTTGTTCAGCGAATTTTTTAGCGTATTGGGGCCCGGAAGCGGTTATGATTTTTCCGTCTGCAAACACGCCTTCTCCCGCGTATTTCGCGCCTTTTTGTTTTATTTGATCAATACTGTCAGGCCAAACTGTGGCATTTGTATTTTTGAGGACCCCGGCATTAGCTAAGGTGACAGGCGCCAAACATATGGCGGCAAGTATTTTATTGTTTTGAATAGTTTTTTGAGCTAATTCATGGGCTATGGGATCGTCCCAATATTGGACAGCACCAGATCCGCCGACGAAAACAATGGCATCAAATTGGGCAGAATCCAAATCGAGATATAATTTTTCGGTTTCAATCGTTTTTCCACGCATGCCGGTATGTTCGCCGATTTTAGAAGAAGTAACAGTAACTTCAGCACCGGATTTTTTAAAGTATTCCAGCGGAATAAATAATTCATCATCCTGAAAATTTATATCCGCGATAATCATGGCAATTTTTTTGCTTTTGAGTGGTTTACTATCTTGAGCCCAAGCGGGAGTATGGCTTAGCATAGACACAAAACCGAAAATAAGTAGAAGTAACAAACGTTTCATATTTTTATGTTTTTGTTGTTGGATTATTCATATTGTTAAATTGATGTTTTGCCATCAATCGTTTTTTCATTGTTACACTGTCACATTGTCACAGTTACATTTTTTATGCATTGCCTGATCTTCCATGCAGAGATATACGTGAACTTGCTTTGAATGCTGATGAATTTTATCCAGGAGCGTCTGATATAACTCTGCCCTTAAAACATTATTATACCTCAGCTTATCATCAAATCCACAGATAAATTCCTGGTCTAAAATGGTATTTTGCGGAAAACGGGATTCAATGGTTTGTTTTTGTTTTAAGGTCATACGCAGTGTTCCTAGGCTGATCCAGGCGATTTTTTCTGCTTTAACAGACGTAAAAATATCGTCGATAACTTGAGTATATTCCTCTTTCCATTTATCAAAATATATAATCGGATCAAAATGAAACGCCACTTTGTACCCGTGATCTTGGCATTGTTTTGCCGCCGTTAATCTTTCCTGTAACGAAGCAGTAAAATGTTCACATTGGTCAATAAGTCTTGGCGGATTTATAGACCATGCCGCCACCACATTTTCGGCGGCAGGAATACTCAGAAGATTGGTAATGTTATTACTTTTCGTTTTAAATTCAAATTGGATATGCGGTTTATTTCGAACGAATGGGATAATTTCTTTTGAATATTCAGTGATATGGTCAAAAATCAATGAGTCAGTAAATTGACCGGTGCCTATGCGGGTTGGGTTAGTAATCTCTCCTATTTTTTGAAGATAGTCTTCGATATTAGCAGGTATCACAATCCCCGGCGCGTTGGTATAAGATTGCAAAAAACAATATTCACACTCAAAACCGCATCCGGTCCCGCAATTGAGAATTGTATAACCGCAACAAACGCAGTCTTTGGTGCAAGGACAGGGTGTTATGTAGTTAAATTTTTCTTGAACGACAAAAATCTGATTTAAACGATGGTTATAGTTTGTAATCGAAAATTGATTTTTTTTAATATGTGAATTGTAGGAATCAATTAAATGGACTGGAGTATGCGGAAAAAGCTGGCTGACCCTTTTTGCCAGTCGTGAGTCTTTGACTGCTTTTTCAATTAAAAATTCTTGTGGTTTTATTTTAAGTTTTGTCCTGTTCAGGTCAACAGCCAGCGCCGGATCTAGATCAAGTGACGGAAATATTTTAACCTGGCTAATTTCATCTTTAGAACAATTGGGATATCTTTGTTTGAGCAAACAAGCTTTGATCTGGTCAAATTTGATCAAATGTCGAGGAATAGAATTCAATACTTCTTCTTCAGAAATATGGTCGCGTTTGGCTATTTCATACACCAACCGCGTCATAGTCTGAACTTTATTTACGCCGAATTTAGGATACTTAGATTTGGTTTTTTGTTGGATAGAATTAATTAACATGTATTTTGTGATACTAAAAAAATTCTAAATCAGGAATAATTTTTTTAATAAAAAAGTAATCTTGATCGTTATGCAGTAATTTTAGGTTATGTTCACAAGCGATCTGCGCGACCAGGCAATCGACACTGCTATTAATTGTAAAACCTTTTTTTCGGCAGAGGAAATAAATCTGTGCGGCTTGAGCGTACGATTCCCGTGAAGATTTTGGATCATATATCGGAAATGTATTTAGATATTTTTTAAGTAACTCGAATTGCTGTGGTGTGCGTACTCCTTGAAGAACTTCCTGAAAAATAAAGGATGTTATCCCGATAGGAATTTTTAGGTCAAGCGCATATTGCAACCGGTTGGACGTCTCAGTTTGATTTCCTTTTAAATAGTCGATCAATACAGAGGTATCAATCAGAATCATGCTAGTTAACCTTTTCGTAGTTTTTTGTAATTATATTCAGGGTCAAAGTCAATGTGGCCTTTCAAGTCGGCAATATTTAAGCGGGAATGATTAATGACAAATTCTTTCAAGGCTTTTTCAACGATTTCCCGTTTGGTTTTGACCTGAGAAATTTTTTTCGCTTTTAGTAACAGTTCATCATCAATATTAATATTTGTGCGCATATATCTATACACCTCCTTATGTGTATAATATATCATATATTGACCGTTAGGCAAGGTCATTTTTTAAATACTCAATAAACTTATATTATTTTGCATTGTTCATCAATAATCCTCAATTGTTCGGAAGTTAATTCCCAGTCAGCGGCTTCGGCGTTTTGTTTGAGCTGTTGGACGTTGCGGCAGCCGACCAGGACTGTGGATATGCCTTCTTGTGCGAGCAGCCAGTTAATGGCGACTTGATTAAGGGGTTTTCCAAAACTGCGTAGGGTGTCAACCATTTGAGTGACTTTTTTAAACACATCACCGTGATAATATTTGTAAAAGAAGTTCCGGGTGTCTGCGCCTTTAAATTCCGGTTCGGTTTTATATTTTCCGGTTAGTATACCTCCGGCTAAAGGGCCGTAGCAGAAGACATTTATTTTATGTTTGCGGGTGTAGGGCAATGCTTTTGTCTCAATTGTGCGGTCTAAAATGGAATATTGATTTTGCAGTGTAGATATCGCAGTATATTGTTCTGCTTCTTCTAAAAGTGTAGAGGTAAAATTTGATACCCCGATAAAACGCACTTTCCCCTGTTCTTTGAGTTTCAGTAACGTAGACATGGTTTCTTCAATGGGTGTATTCGAATCTGGCCAATGGCATTGATAAATATCAATGTAATCGGTTTGCAATCTTTTCAAAGAAGTTTCAACTTCAGTCAGAATGGATTTTTTACTTAAATTATGCTTAATGTCCGCGCCACGTCCGATTAAGCCGCATTTGGTTGCCAGAATAACTTCTTTACGCCGGGGCTTAACAGCTTTTCCAATAATAATTTCAGATGCCCCATAACCGTAAATCGGCGCGGTATCAATCATATTGATACCTAAGTCTAATGCAGTATTAATGGTTTGGATGCACTCAGTCTCTTCGACTTTGCCCCAAACATCACCGCTGTAAACCCAGGTGCCGAGAGCAATGCGGGGTATTTTAATTTCTGAGTTACGTAATTTTGTATATTTCGTAGGAGATCCTTTTGTAATTAATGTTATAATCTTATCATAAAAGGATAAAAAATATGAACACAAAAACATTATTCGGTTTATCAGAAAATGAATTTCAGTCAACCTGTATGATTTTGCCGGTTGGATTAAAGGCGCTGCTTAAGGGTTTTGGCATAAATAAATTAACGGACAATGTCCCTTTCCCTTCTGCCAATTGCGAAAAGTGCACAGTTATTATTGGTAAAGTCGGGGCCGCATTTGTTGGAGATATAGTTTTAGCTTTAGAACAAACTTCATGTAAAAATATTATTTTGTTGGGGGCATGCGGAATTTTGGAAGAAACTCCGGTTTTACGGTTTGGTTCTTTGGTTGTGCCGTCTTTATCTTATGATTTAGAAAGTTTTTCCATAATGCTCGGAGGCCCGCTTGACAACGTGCCGAACTTTACCAAAGCATCAACGGCGATGTTTAAGGCTTTTACTGCCGCGCATCCTCAAATACCGGAAGTCAAATGCGCCACCGTTGGATCGATTTTATTAGAAAATAGATATTTACAATTTTTTAAAAAGCATAAAATAGAAACTGTAGATATGGAATGTTCCGCTTTTTTTAATGCGGGCCGTAAAACCAAAAAAAACATCATTGCGCTATTTTTTGTGACGGATATCGTGGGTAAGGCTAATGGTTATATTTTATGGAATGAGGAACAGAAAAAACTTATCAGCCAGGCTTGTGTTAACGCGGTCAATTTAGTTAAAAATTTTACATATTAAATTATCTGAAAATATCTACGGTGTCTTCTTTAATTTTTTCATTTTTCTTCTTCTCAACTGCACCTTTACTCCCTACATATAAAAGCACAACGATGATGATGGGAACCAGAATAAAAGCGGCGATAATCCACATTTGAGGACGTTTTTTAAGCGGGTCGTAGAATAAAGTCATTTGATCTCCTGTTTTGAATATTCAAGTATGTAGTATGTCGTAAAAAAAGAATTTTTGGTTTTTATCATTGTGACCTTGTGACTTTGTGACCTGTTTTTTCCGCGCGTTAAATATTTATTTCCAGCGCGATAGGGCAATGGTCGGAACCTAATACCTCATTAAGTATCGTCGATTTTTTAACCTTTTCAATCATATTATCGGAAACAAAGAAATAATCAATACGCCAGCCGATATTTCTTTCGCGGGCTTTGGTCTTGTAATCCCACCAGGTATAATTTCCGCCGTCTTTAGTGAAATGGCGGAAGGTGTCGATATACCCATGGTCAATAAATTTGCTTACCCATTCCCGTTCTTCAGGAAGAAAACCGGTATTTTTTTCGTTTTCTTTTGGGCGGGATAGATCGATTGGCATGTGCGCGGTGTTGACATCGCCGCAAATAATAATTTTTTTACCATTTTTTTTCAGTTTATCAACTTTATTAAGAAAAAAATCATAAAAGGACATTTTAAACGGTACTCGTTTATTGCCTGCGCCTCCGTTGGGAAAATATATGTTAAAGAGAATAAAATTATCGTATTCCAGCATGAGGACGCGGCCTTCTACATCAAATTCAATATTTCCTAGACCAACTGTAACTTTATTAGGTTTAATTTTTGAAAAAACCGCAACGCCGCTGTAACCTTTTTTAATGGTTGAGTATGCCCAATATGATTGGAATCCCTCCGGAGCTAACATTTCAGGTGATAATTGGATAGGTTCAGCCTTGGTTTCCTGAAGGCAAAGAATATCAGGATCTTCTTTTTTAAACCATTCCCAAAACCCTTTATTCGAGATCGCGCGGATCCCGTTCACGTTCCAACTAATCAATTTCATATGATCACCTGTTTTGATTGTTCAAGCATATAGCATATGGCATGTAGCATGTAGTAAAAGCTTATATATTCACTGGTTCCCGTTTATCACCCCAGAGTCCTTGCTCTGCGTCGAAAAAGCCCGCGCACGGCGTGTTACATTTGGGACAGCAGCCGTTGATTAAATTGAAATTTTTAATTTCAAACCATTCCCGTTCAATTAATGCGGTTTGGCATTTATGACATGAGGTAATTGAGCCTGTCCGATGCGCGACATTGCCAGTATAGACATATTTTAAACCATTCGTTAAAGCAATTTCTCTCGCGCGAATCAGGGTTTCCGGCGGCGTAGCCGGCTTGTCGAGCAATTTGTAGCTTGGAAAAAATGCTGAAAAATGTAAAGGCACATCATCGCCCAAATTATTTCTAATCCACAAGGTCATTTGATCAATTTCTTTAGGATCATCGTTTTCACCTGGAATTAAAAGATTGGTTATTTCAAGCCAGATTTTGGTGTGTTTTTTGATGTAAAGCAGGGTGTCTAAAAATGGTTGAAGTTTGGCTTGCACCAAATCCTTATAAAATCGGTCTGAAAAGCCTTTTAGGTCGACATTAGCCGCGTCAATAAATTCAAAAAATTCTGGCTGTGCATGTGATGTGATATATCCGGAGGTTACCACAATGGTCTTAATCCCGTTTTCGCGGCATAACCGCGCCGTATCAATCACATATTCCGCGAATATGACTGGTTCATTGTAGGTAAAAGCAATACTCTTGCAATTATAATTTTTAGCGGCTTGAACGATTTTTTCAGGGGTGGCGTGTTCAGTTAAAAAGCTGAGATCTTTAATTTTGGTGATCCGCCAGTTTTGACAGAATATACAACCTAAATTACAGCCGCCTGTGCCAAATGATAAAACTCCGGTTCCGGGATAAAAATGGTATAAAGGTTTTTTTTCTATCGGATCAATGCAAAAGCCGCTGGTTTTACCGTAAACCAGACTCATGAGCTGGCCATGATGGTTTTCTCTGACTCCGCAGTATCCTTTTTGATCTGACAATAGAATACATTGACGGGGGCATAGGTCGCATTGGATTTTTTCCCCTTCAAGAATATGCCAGAAACGGGCGTTGGATTTCATCATAATTTTTTATTTTTGCGCTAAAAATTCATTAATGGAGCGGGCTGCCTCTCGTCCTTGACCCATGGCCAAAATAACTGTGGCTGAGCCCAGGACAATATCGCCTCCGGCCCAAATACCCTTGATCGAAGTTTTGCCATCCGTATCTGTTATTATATAGCCATTTTGATTAACCGCAAGATCTGGTGTCGATTGCTTGATCAGTGGATTCGAGCCATTACCAACAGCAATAATTACCGTGTCTACTTCCATGGTAAATTCACTTCCTTTTATAGGAACTGGACTGCGGCGTCCAGTCGTGTCGGGGGCGCCTAATTCATAACGGAGGCATTCAATGGCTTTAACATACCCGGCATCATTACCTAAAATGCGATGGATGTTTTGCAACAAATGCAGTTTAACTCCTTCTTCTTTGGCATGTCCCACTTCTTCGGCCCGTGCCGGCATTTCTGCTTCTGTTCTGCGGTATATAACGTGAACTTCTTCTGCTCCCACGCGTAATGCCGTGCGAGCGGAATCCATGGCTACATTGCCTCCTCCGAGAACCGCGACTTTGCGGCCGTGATATATGGGTGTTTCAAATTTTTCAAGCTGATAAGCCTTCATTAAATTTAAGCGAGTCAGATATTCATTCGCGGAAAAAACTCCAATGCAATTTTCACCTTCAATATTCATAAATTTTGGTAAACCTGCGCCGCTTCCAATGAATATTGCGTCAAAGTAGTCTTTTTGCATTAAATCGAGAAGTTTGCGGGTTCGGCCGACTACGAAATCCGTGATAATATTCACGCCCATTTTTTTCAGAGTTTCAATTTCCAGCTCAACTATTTTTTTAGGGAGACGAAATTCAGGAATGCCGTAAACCATCACACCCCCTGGCTTATGAAAAGCTTCGAAAATTGTAACTGAGTGACCTGCTCTCCGTAAATCAGCTGCTGCGGTTATTCCTGCAGGGCCGCTTCCGATAATGGCGACTTTTTTTCCGGTTTCTGCCTGAATCACCGGAGATTTAACTAAATGATTTTGGCGGTCCCAATCTGCCGCGTATCTTTCAAGCCGCCCGATGGATACTGCCTTGTTTTTATCTTTTAAAGTCTTTCCCAAAGTACAGGGTGATTGACATTGCTCTTCCTGGGGACAAACTCGTCCGCAGACTGCGGGGAGTAAACTGGTTTGTTTAATGATGTTGATCGCGTTTTGATAATCACGCTGGGCTATTGCATTAATAAAACCTGGAATATTAATGCGTACCGGACAGCCTTGAACACATGGCGCGTTTTTGCATTGAAAACAACGGTTGGCTTCAACCAGAGCTTGTTCCTCAGTATAGCCGAGTGAAACCTCAGACATGTTTTTGACGCGTTCATTAGGATCTTGAGCCGGCATTTCCTGCAGAGGAATTGTCATCCGGTGATGAGTAGATAATACGCCGTAAGCCTCGATTTTTTTGAGGTTTTCGCGGGAATGACATGTATTCTTCTTTGTGTTCATATATTTTACAGCTTTTCAAGCCGGCATTTATGCCACGCCTCTTGTTCGGTTTTTTTATATGCGCTCAAGCGTTTAATTAAATTATCAAAATCAACTTGATGGCCGTCAAACTCTGGTCCGTCTACACACACAAATTTTGTTTTTTGACCTACAGAAACTCGGCATCCGCCGCACATTCCTGTGCCGTCAATCATGATGGAATTTAAAGAAACCATGGTCGGGATTTTAAAAGGCCTTGTGGTTTCCGCGCAGAATTTCATCATTATAGCCGGGCCTATGGCAACCACCATATTGGGGTTTGGAGAATTTTCGCACAGGGCTTTGAGCGGTTCTGTGACCAAAGCTTTGCGTCCATAAGATCCATCGTCTGTGCATACGATCAGTTCATCCGCAATTTTTTTCATTTCGTTTTCCAGAATGATCAAATCTTTTTGTCTGGCACCCAGAATCACAGTCAGTTTGTTGCCGGCTTGTTTCATGCCCTGGGCGATAGGGTATAACGGGGCAATGCCGATCCCTCCCCCTACGCATATGACATGGCCGAATTTTTCGATATGAGTTGGCATGCCGAGCGGGCCGACTATATGCGCGACCTGATCGCCTATTTTTAGAAGAGATAAGCATGTGGTGGTTTTGCCGACAACTTGAAAAATGACAGTTACGGTTCCGGATGTTATATCAGCGTCCGCGATAGTCAAAGGAATTCTTTCTCCGTCATCAGACACTTGCAAAATAATAAATTGTCCGGGGAGACGCTCTTCTGCGATCAAAGGCGCGAGGATTCGCATCTGGTAAACAAATTCAGATAATTGTTTTTTGTCTGTAATGGTATTCATAATATTAAAGTTTTACGGTTTTTCTACGGAAACCGTGAATTGAGTTTGAGTTTTTTTGAAAAGAAAAAATAAACTCAAACCGTAAATAAGCAGTGATGCGCCGGTGATCGACCACAAAAGTTTAGGCCGGTTCAAATGCGCGTTGATGATCTGTGTCACAATAAGTGTGAATAAAGGGATAATTCCCGCCAGCCAAAACGCGGAAGCGTTGATGACTGGTTTCATTATAATGTCAAGTTTATCATTGAGTTTAAATTGTTTTGGATCACATTCGATTTCAATTTGGATAGTTGAACATTCCGACTTAGATTGACATTGCCCGTGGCAAGATGGACAAGACGCTATTTGTTGGGTTTCCGCCAGGATTGAGTTGTTGCGGATTTCTTTAACTATAGCGGGATGTTTAATTATTTTCATTGTTTGAACAATTTTATATTTGAAATTTTATGCTTGGGTGTTTTTTAGTGGTTTTTGATTTAGATTGCAGTTTAGTGCCAGTTTCGGATTTTTTGACTAATAATTTTACACCAACTAAATAATAGATACCGGATTTCTTTTTGGATAGACGGACGACGGTCCCAAGTCCGCGATAAATTTCCAAAAGGCCTGACATGGTGACTTTGAGATCGAGAATATCATTTTGTTGATATTCAAATTCTGAAAAAAATGCCACGCCGTTAACGCTCATATCATAGGTTGTGGATAAATGCCATTTTTTTTCCGCAGTTCGTCCAATGCCTTTGCTTAACCGGTATTCAATACTTAATACTCGCTTAGCGCGGTTAAATGCACGACGATCTTGTTCAGGTGTTTTTTCCATAACTTTGAAATCAATAAGGGTTTATAAATATACAACGACTATATCAAAAAAAAACTAAAGTAAGAAGCAAAAAAATTAAAAGTAAATTTTATTCAGGCCTGATCATTTTTTGGGGATCGACAATTGTATCAAATTCTTCGGCTGTTAAAAATTGTAATTTAAGCGCCGCATCCCGTAAAGTTGTATTTTCAGCATATGCTTTTTTAGCAATCTGCGCCGCTTTGTCATATCCAATATGGCTGTTTAAAGCAGTCACCAGCATTAATGAGTTATTAAGGTGTTTTTGTATTTGCTCCGTATTCACTCTAATACCGTCAATACAATGGTTTTTAAAACTTTTGCATGCGTCTGTTAAAAGCCGGATAGATTGTAACAAATTATAAATGATCACGGGTTTATAGACATTTAATTCGAAATTTCCGCCTGCTCCCGCAGCTGTAATGGCTGAATCATTGCCTATCACTTGAACGCATACCATTGTCATAGCTTCACACTGTGTGGGATTAACTTTACCGGGCATGATGGAACTGCCTGGTTCATTAGCAGGCAAACTGATCTCTCCGATTCCACAGCGCGGGCCAGAGCTGAGCCATCGTATATCATTCGCGATCTTCATTAAGGCTACGGCTAAAGTTTTTAATGCGCCGCTGGTTTCGACCATAGTATCATTACTGGCTAACGCTTCAAACTTATTCTCTGCGCTTTCAAAAGGAAAGTGTGTTAACTCTGCGATTTTTTGAGCTGTCTTTTCTGCAAATTGTAAAGGCGCATTAAGGCCAGTTCCTACGGCAGTGCCTCCTAACGCGAGTTTGTATAAACGGGGCATCACACTATTGATCCGGTCAATACTGTATTTGATTTGTTGGGCATACCCGGAAAATTCATTGCCTAAGGTTAAAGGTGTTGCGTCCATTAAATGTGTGCGGCCTATTTTGATAATGCCGCTAAATTCATTTTGTTTCGCGGTCAATGATGTTAATAGATGCTTTAATTCAGGGATCAATTTGGTGTTGATCTGTAAAGCGGCTGTAACGTGCATGGCGGTTGGAAAAACATCATTGGATGACTGCGATTTATTAACATCATCATTGGGGTGTACTGGTTTCTTACTGCCTATAATCCCGCCTAACAGCTCGATAGCGCGGTTGGAAATGACTTCATTGACATTCATGTTGGTTTGGGTGCCGCTGCCAGTCTGCCAGATCTTGAGCGGAAAATGATCAGTCCATTTTCCTTCTATAATTTCATCACACGCGCGGATGATCGCGTCCGCTTTTGGGCTAGGGAGTAAAGATAATTCACAATTAACAGCCGCACAAGACTTTTTGACCAGGGCCAAACTGTGAATAAATTCAGGCGGAAAAATTTCACTGCCGATCTTAAAATTTTCCAAAGAACGGGCGGTCTGCGCTCCGTAATATTTATCCGCTGGAACAGCTATTTCCCCCATTGTGTCAGATTCGATGCGTTGTGTGGTCATTATCGTGGTTGATAGTTTTTGGTTGTTGGTTTTTGGTTGTTTTTTCATCAGTCGTTTTTTCTTCTGACGTCTGACTTTTGACTTCTGACCCTAATCTTTTTTTTGTGGCATAAATGCTTTTATAAAATCCATAGGTATCGGGAATACAGTCGTCGTATTTTTGTCGCCGCCGATTTCTACTAAAGTCTGCAAATACCGTAATTGAATCGCAACGGGATATTTTTCCATCAAGGCTGCGGCCTGACAAATTTTTTCAGCAGCGGAAAATTCCCCCTCTGCCGCGATAATTTTGGCGCGGCGTTCCCGTTCTGCTTCGGCTTGGCGTGCCATAGCGCGGCGTATTTCTTCCGATATATCGACATGCTTGATTTCGACATTGGTTACCTTAATCCCCCAAGGGTCTGTTTGCCGGTCAAGAATGGTTTGTAATTTTTCATTGATCATTTCGCGCTGTGATAAAAGTTCGTCAAATTCCATTTCACCTAAAATGGTCCGCAAAGTTGTCTGCGCCATTTGCGATGTGGCGTAGTTATAATTTTCAACTTCAATGATTGATCGGATTGGATCAATAACCCGGTAAAATACGACCGCATTGACTTTGACTGATACATTATCTTTGGTAATAACATCTTGCGGTGGAACATCTAAAGCGACTAGACGGGTGGGAATGAGAGTGGCTTGATCGATTGGCCACAAAATAAAACAAAAACCTGGACCGCGGGGTTCAGCTAAAACACGACCTAGACGGAATACCACTAACCGTTCATATTCTTTAGGAAAGCGGACTGAGTTAATCAACCAAATAACGAATAACGCGACGGTAATATACATGGTATTCATGTCTGCCTCCGATTTATTGCTTGGTTACTGTAAGAGTTAATCCGTCAACATTTTTAACCATAACGGCATCACCCATTTTTATATCCGTATCAGCGATTGCATTCCAAAGTTCGCCATGTATATAAATTTTTCCTTTGACGCCTTTTGGCATGTCGGATTTTGCTTCTCCGCTTGTATTGAGCAGGCCTTCACGCCCGCCTTGCACCTTGGCCGTTTTTGCCTTTAAAGCCAGAACCAGCATGATAACAAGTAAAACTGCTGCAACAACGGTAAACGCAAAAATATAAATTCGGAAATGCAACAAGACCGGATCTGTGGTTTGAAATAATACATTTGAACCCGCTACGATGGCGATTAGCCCTGCGATACCGCTGATCATGTGCCCGGGAATGTGAAGTTCAACGCTTAATAAAATAAGCCCAAGAAAAATCAACCCTATGCCGTTGGATTGGCTGTGGCTTAAAATTTCCATAATGGAATTGAAGTCCATATTATTTCTCCTTTAAAAAATGCGTGAGCAAGCGTACTCCGAAACCTGTCCCGCCGTAACTGTAATACCAGCGTCCGGCATTCTCAACAAATGCGGGACCGGCAATGTCTAAATGCGCCCACGGCGTTTTTTCTGTAAATTGCCGCAAAAATTCCGCGCCGGTGATTGCTCCGCCGCCTTTTATATTGCTGACATTTTTTATATCCGCGTAATGAGACTTCATGGCATCTTTGATTTCTGCATATAACGGTAACCGCCAAGTGCGGTCATCTGTGGCATCTGCTGATTTCATTAATGCCGCAGCTAATTTATTGTCAGTACTTAACAGCCCGGCATAATCAAAACCTAATCCAACTACACAAGCACCGGTTAAAGTGGCAATATCAATAATTTGGGCTGGTTTATAATTCTTAATCGTATATGCGATTGCGTCCGCAAGTACCAGCCGGCCTTCCGCATCAGTATTTCCTATTTCGACACTTTTCCCTGAATAACCGACAAATACATCACCCGGCTTATACGAGCATGATCCAATCGCGTTTTCTGCTAAACCGCACACAAACAAAAGATTCTTTTTAATGCCGAGTTTTAATACGTTTTTAAGAGTACCGACCACAGCCGCTGCTCCGCTCATATCAGAGCGCATGGTTTCCATGTGTCCTGATGGTTTTAAATTCAGCCCTCCTGAGTCGAATGTTAAACCTTTTCCGATTAACGCTGTATAGGGTTCAGAAGTTTTTCCGCCGGAATATTTGACAATTATTAATTTTGGTTCCTTATTGCTCCCTTTATTCACGGCTAAATGCAATCCCATTTTTTGGGCGGTTAATTCCTTTTCGTTAAGGATTTTGAGCGTAATATTTTTTTGGCCTTTAACGAGCGTTTTAATGGTTTTTTCGAAATATTCCGACGTGATAATGTCCGCGTTATCATTGACTAAATCCCGGGCAAAATTAACGCCCGCACAAATATCTATGGCTTCTTGATACGCGGGCTTGTTTTTGCATATTAAAGTGATTTGTTTGGTCTCCGGAACATCTTTGTCCGCTTTAATGTATTTTTTCCATTGATAGGTTCCTATAAGGATTCCTTCGATAACGGCGTTAATAATAGCGTCATCATTTTGATGCGGAATCAATTCAACAGTTTTAGCATTTTTAAGATAAGACGATAAAATGGCTTTACGAACAGTCACCCGTAAACCGGTCATATTCGCGTCTTTGCTGTCATCGACCCCAACAACCAAGGCTATCTTTTTATCAATAGTTAAAGGGAATGCCGCATCCTTTTCACCTGAAAAATTTTTAGTTTTGAATAGTTCGACAATGGCGTTTTGTATAGACAGGGATGAAAAATTAAATTTTTTATTTTGAATCTGAGATTTAGTAACGAAAATCACAGAAACATTTTTATCAAATTGAGCAGATTCACGAAAATTAAGCACGGGATAATATCCTATGTTGGTTGATGGTTTTTGGTTGCTGGTTTTTGGTGTTTAGTTTTTTTTCACCAATCGTTTTTTCATTGTCACATTGTTACACTGTTACATTGTCATGTTTTTCATTTCGCCGGGTTGAACCTTTTTTGCGGATCAACTGTCGCGCGTTGTTCAATCGGTGTATAATTTTGATTTGTATTTCCAATATAAATTTGACGAGGCCGGCCGATTTTCATATTCGGGCTCTCAATCATTTCTTTCCATTGGGCAATCCATCCGGGCAATCGTCCGATGGCAAACATGCTAGGGTACATATTCACGGGAATGCCGATGGCTTTGTACATAATGCCGGAGTAAAAATCCACATTGGGATAAAGTTTGCGTTCGATAAAATATTCATCTTTAAGTGCGGCTTCTTCCATCTTTTTGGCTAGATCCAATAAAGGATCATGGATATGGAGCTTTTCAAATAATTCATCCGCACGCGCTTTGATAATTCGTGAGCGCGGATCAAAGTTCTTATAAACCCGATGGCCAAAGCCCATGAGCCTAAAATGGTCATTTTTGTCTTTGGCTTTTTCAATATATTTTTTGTAATTACCTCCATCAGCGTAAATCATTTGCAGCATTTCAATAACCGCCTGATTTGCGCCGCCATGTAACGGCCCCCATAATGCGTTAATCCCTGCGGAGACAGATGCGAACAAATTAGCCCGAGAACTCCCGACTAGCCTCACCGTTGAGGTACTACAGTTTTGTTCATGGTCCGCGTGAAGAATGAAAAGCGTCTGCATGGCCCTGACGACTACATCATCGATCTCATACGGCTTTGCAGGAGATGAAAACATCATGTTAAGAAAATTTGGAATATATTTCAGATCATGACGCGGATACACAAATGGTTCACCAATCGATTTTTTGTATGCGAAAGCTGTAATTGTGCGGATTTTGGCTAATAATTCGACAGTAATTTTGTCTATTTCTTGTTTGGTTGGATTAGGGTTCATTAATTCCGGATAATAAGCGGCTAAAGCGCCAATCATGGCAGACAATATCCCCATAGGGTGGCCATTAGATGGATACCCGTTAAAAAATTGTTTCATGTCTTCATGAATCATGGAAAAACGCGTGAATGCGGCGGAAAAAGAATCAATTTCAGTCTGGTCAGGCAGATGACCATAAATCAGCAAATAAGCTGTTTCCAAAAAAGTGGAATGTTCCGCCAGCTGTTCAATCGGGAACCCCCTGTAGCGTAAGATCGCATTTTCCCCATCCAGGAACGTGATACTGCTTAAGCATGAACCGGTATTCGCGTAACCCTGGTCAAGCGTGATATAACCGCTCTGAGTGCGCAAATTGCTGACGTCAACCGCTTTCTCGCCTTCGGTGCCCTCGATAATCGGGAGTTCGTAAGTTTTGTCATCGATGATAAGCTTGGCAAATTTGTCCATGTGGCATATTCCTTTTTAAATTCTAAACAAAAATAACTTCGCCTTCTTTCGCGTATTCACAAACGCTATTTTCCCCATTCTTCCATTCTTCAGTTGTCAAAGCAACGACTTCAAAAGGCGCAAAAATTTTGTAAATGGCGGATGATATGATATTTACCCTATCCCAATAATCTTTCCCTTTAAAATCATCAGAAATAACGACTAAATCAATATCGCTGTCTTCAAGCGCAGTCCCTTTTGCCCATGACCCGAAAAGGATAATTTTTGCCGCAGAAATCCCCTGCGACTTTAAAGTGTTATTAAACTTTTTTATCAAAATTAAAACGTCTGCTTTATCCATTCCAGCACATCCTGTGTGTTGTTTATAATCTGTAATGTTTTTTCTTCAGAATAAATGGCCTGTAATTTATGCAAATTTTCCGGATAACGAGTTGGTATACTTGCCTGATCGAGAAATACCAGGAATTTACCAATATTTTCCGGAGGATTTATCTGTGCTTTATTAGCCAGTTGAATGAGACTGTGGGTTCTGGGCGGCTGTTCTTTTATTAGTCGTGTAATCATGCCTTTCAAAATTTTCTCTATTGCCAAATGGCACATAAACACAGCATAAATATACCTTTGCCCCTGCGCCATATATTTAGCCGTCTCGTAATCATAATCGGCTTGTGTTATCCACTCTTGAAAATTTTGCATTATAAGTACTTGCTCCATGGCAAAATTTTGATGAAATTATCTAATCTGCGCCCCCTCGGGAATGTTGTTCAATTATAATATGGAGTTGATTTAAATGCAAGTTGGTTGTTGGGGAATTTTATGAATGGTAAATTTAATGTGATACGGCATTTATACCAAGAAACGTTCGCAAATCCGTCATCGGCTGGATACTGATGATCATAGGCACAAAACCAGGGGCGCTTTTCAACTGCTCTAGCATGGCTGGATCAATGTTGAATTTAATCTCGCCGCCATTATTTTTTATTTTTAAAGCATTATCTACGGGATTAAGATCAATACCTCCTTTTAGCGCTGGTTCAGCTAACTGGGGACTGTCATTTGTTTTAAATTCTTTCGCCCGAGTTTCGCGGTAATCTTCTAGTGTTGAAGACAACGCGACAAGATCTTGGTGCACATAGGTCTCTCTGATTTTGATGCCTAAATTAATCTGCGCAATCATAGATAGAGCGTCGCCCATCGACGCTCCTGCTCGGCCGGCAGGATTTGCTTGGAAAAACCACCACTCTAAATCAGCTAATGCTTTTTTTCTTTCATCAAAATTTTCGGATTTATTGTAAATTTTTACCCATAAACGCGCAAGATAGGCCATAATATCTGCTACTTGTGTTCCAGAACAGTGAAAAACTGTGAAACCATCGCTTTTAATAGAACCTGCTATTAATTGGATGTATTCTTGTGCTTTATTATTTTTTCCGATATACGAATATTTTTTTGTAAATATGTCATCTTTTATAAATATTTTGTTTGGGCTTTTTTTATTAAAAATTCCATTTTTTAACATTTTAAATAGTTCTTGTCCGATACTTTCAATATCTCTACTCTTCAATTAACTCTTTGCGTATTGCCATAATCTTCAGCCCCTTTCTGAGCTATACATCTTACTTAAGATTATGCATTTACACAAATTTTATGACAGACTCGGTGAAAGCGTTTTCTTTTTAATCTGGCATTACTTTTTGTTAAATAATGTGTACATTTGATTAAAAATAGTTTTCGAATCATAACCATCTAGGTTTTTAAGCCCTTCCTGAACAAGCTGACTGCGGAGGTCTTTGTCTGATAATATTTGGAGCATGGCATCAGTAAAACCTTGAACGTCCTGTGGCGGCACTAACAGACCGGCTTTTTTTAATACTTCGGGGATTGATGAGTAATTTGAAGCGGCAATGGGTGTGTGGCAGGCCATGGCTTCGATAAGCGGAAGACCAAAGCCTTCGTAGCAGCTTGGGATGACCATCATTTCCGCGGCGCTGTAAATCAGATGTGGGTCATTGTTTTCAAAAATTGTCCCTACGAATTCGACTTTATCGCTGATCTGTAACTCTTCTGCCAAATTTTCCAGCATTTCATATTGGTGAGTTTTGGGGCCGACCAGGACTAATTTTAATTTGGAAAATTGTTCAGCGACCAGCATAAAAGCTTCGATTAAGGTAGCCACATTTTTATGAGGCTTGAAATTTCCCATGTAAAGGATATAACCGTCTTTAGCATTGAATTGTTCTCTCACCTGGGCCAATTTGGCGGGGTCGGATTCATAGCGGTAAATCGGACTCAAACTGAGCGGGATAACAGAAATTTTTGAAGGAAATACAGAGTATAAACGGCAAATATCTTTTTTGGAGTGTTCCGAACAGGTTAAAATATGATTGGCTCTCCACACGCAAAAAGTTCCAAAGGTCAGATAATAAAGTTTATCGAAAATCGACATACGGTTTTTGTAATATGGAAAAACTTGATAAGTTAAATCGAGAATTGTACTGATAATTTTACAAGGCGCGAATAAAGGAATTTTATAGTAGGGCGAAAAAAATAGATCGATTTTTTCTTTTCCTAAGCGTGAACAAAGATGAAATTGGTCCCAAATAAATGTATGGGCAGGTTTGATGATAACATTTTTAATGCGGCTATCTTTATAAGTTAAAATTGGAAATTCTGAAAAAAGGACATAGGTGTCTTCGTGATCGCTGCGCATAAATTCATTGATAAAATTTGCCAGATAGCGGCCCGTGCCATTATAAACTCCGTTTTGAATGTCTCGTGCGTCAATGCCGATTTTCATAGATAAACCTTAATAAATTTTTATGCGGTGTTTTATTAATAACAGTAAACCTAAAGATAAAAAAATTCCTAAAAAGATTCCTATAATTAAATTAAAATGTAAATTAAGTTTAACGGAGTTTTTAGGAACAGGTATTGGAGCTTGGACACCTTTTGGGTTGGATTCTTTAATTTGCGTAACGGATTTCTGTAGCTCGTAATTATGATTAACAATGCCGGATAACATTTCTTGATGGACAACCAGAAAAAATTTCTTCATAGATAACGCGAATTCTGTTTCTTGATCAAGGGAAATTTTAATATTCGCGTAAGTTTTGATCGTGTCGACTATTTTTTGTTTAACATCCTTAATAGTTGCGTCAATGGATAAAACATCCGGATGCTTTTCCGTATCATCAAGCAGTAAAATAAATCGGTTAAATTCTAAATTTAGCAATTGGTTTTTTAGATTTATAGTTTTAGGATTTTCTGCCAATATCTTTTTAACTGTTTGTTCTATGTTACCGTTATTTAGCTGGTTGATTTGTTCGTCAATTTTTTTGAGATGCGTGTCTAATTCCAGCATTTGAGTTTGAAATTCAAAGGTTTTTTCCGAAGGCCTATGGTCTAAAATATTTTTAATTTCTGGCGTTACTTTAAAAAGTTTTTCATTCTGTTTAACGTCCAATATTTCAGTTGTTTGTTTGATTTGTGGTTCTTCAGTCTGCGGTTTTAGCGTGAATTGATCAATAGGCGAAAAAACATGAAAAGACAAAATATCGGGTAAAATTTCTTGTTTAAATATTTCAAAATTGGATATTATCTCATTCGGTATGAAAATAATATCTCCGGGTTTTAAAACAACATTATCAGATTGATCACCTCGTTTAATCATTTTGTTGAGATCTAATTTCATAATCGTCGATTTTTTTGTTGTTCCTCTAATCAAAATGACACTATTTAAATTTGCCTCAGTCCTGTCATAGGGGATATTTAACAGGGTATCCATTATTTTTATTCCGGATTTAAATTTGTACGTGCTGGGCGTACCTACAGCACCGATGATACAATATTTTTCTTCCAAATTTATAGCAATTTGCGCATTAGGATCCCGGATATATTCTTGCAAAGTACTGTTGATCATATCCCGGGTTTGTCGGCGGTTTAAACCGGAGATTTTAAATGTTCCGATCAGGGGGATAAATATTTCTCCATTAGCAGAAACGGGGTATACTGCTTTTTGAATTTGACCGTGGTCTTTGTACACGATAGTAATTAAATCTTGGGGAAAAATTTTTATGCGGGTATCAATATATTCGGTAACGGTCTTAAGTTGATTAAGTATGAGCTTTTTTTCAGAAACATAAAGCATTTTTGATTCTGTTTCAGATTGGCCTGAGGCAGTGCCGCTCAGCAGAACAAACATTACTATAATGAGGATCAGTTTTTTTTTCGTCATTTAATCTTATTTAACAAATCAACCGCGCTGTCGAGTTCCTGTTTAAGCAGTTTTTGTTCCTGCTCCTTGTTTTTAGTCACAGGATTATTCGCGGGGTTAGGGGTTTGACGAACTTGATCCAGCTGGTCTGTTAAAGCGTTTAGTGCTTTTTGCAGCTGAGCCCTATCTTTTTGGATTTGTATGATCATACTATTAAGTGAAGAATTTTTATTTTCTAACATTTTAACAGCAGATTCTTTTTCCTCGATTTGTGAATTTTCTGCTTCGATAGTTTGTTCTAATTCTTTAATTTTAGCCAATAAAGGCAGTTTGGTGTCTTCCAGTTGGGATTTGTTGTTTTGGGATAAGTCAGTGATTTGATTTTTCAAGATTTGGCTTTTTTCCTGCCATTTTTTTTCGGAAGAATCATATTGCTGAATTAGTTTATTTAAAGTGTCCTGCAGTGTAAGTTTTTCATTTTGTGTATCTGCTAATCTTTTATTGATCTCATTGATTTGATTGCTTAATGGTTGTTGTGCTGTCTTAATTTGGGCAGTCAGACCATTGTTTAACGAGCTAATTTCTTCTTTTAAAGTTTTGACTTGTTTTTCGAGTTCGGTTTTAGATGCCGAGATCTCTTGGTTTTTTTGTGTCTGTAAATCTTTAAGTTGTTGAGAAACCGTATCATATTGGGTTTTTAATTCATCGGTCTTTTTTTGGGCGAGTTTGAGTTCAGCGGTGTGGATATCGCGTTCGCTGGATAGATCCTGAAATTCAAAATTCTTTTCATCAAGTTGTTTTTGTAAGGCAATGGTTTTTTTATCCAGGTCGATAATTCTATTTTCTAATGTTTGACGGCTTTGCTCACTTTGCTGAGCTAATGAATTTTTTTGATTATCAAGATTTTCCTGCGAAGATTTTTTAAGGTCAGACAGTTGTTGTTCCATTAAAATTTTTTCTTGCTGGACAGTTTGTAATTGTTTTTGTGCTGTTTGTGAAGTGGTTTCATGGTTCTTGAGATCCATATCACGCATTTTGATTTGTTCGTTTAGATCCGCAATTTTTTGTTTTAAGTCGGCAAGACTTTCTAAACCTGCTTGATTTTGTTTTTTTAGGTTTTGTTCAAATTCTGTTTTTTGTTGACTCAGCTTATCTTCCAAACTTTTAATTTTGGAGCGCAGTGGCTGTTTCGCATCTTCCAAGCGGCTGGAATAAGTAGTTTTTATTTTTGCGGACTCGGATACTGTCCGGTTAAGCTGATCTGATAGTTTAGATTTCTCATCAGTTAATTTTTCATTGAGCGCCGCGATTTTATTTTCAAACTCTTTATTGGCTAAGGTTAATTTATTTTGGGTTGTGTTTTTTTCATTTTGGAGTTGAGCGGTTAATTCTTGATTCATCTTATCCAATAGAGACTTGTTTTGATTTTGGTTTAATAAATCAGAGTTTAATTTCTGATTGGTATTTTGCAATTGAGCAATGCTATCTTGGTTATCTTTAATTTTTGCTGAAGCATCATTCAAGCGGGTTTCTAAAACTTTAACCATTTCTTCAAAAGGTAATTTAGCAATTTGAATTTTTTCATTTAACGCGTTTTTATTATTGTTAAGTTCTTGGCTCATTTGCTCAAGTTTTGAATTAAAATTTTGTTTTTCGGTTTGTAAACTAGCCAATTGTTGTTCCGCAGTAGTTTTTTCTAGCGTTAATTTTTTCATTAACGTCATGTCGCTGGTTAGCATGTTTTGCGTTTTGGTTAAGGTGCTTTCCAGGTCCGTAATTTTGGCTTGCAAAGGTTCGTTGGCTTTTTTAATCTGAACAGTTGTATCTTGTTTTAACTTGTCTGTTAAAGAAGTTAATTCGCCGATTTTAACGGCTAGTGCGGTTTTTTCATCAGAGGTTGATTTAATGGATTGTTCTAATGATGATTTAGCATTTTTAAAAGTTTCAAGTTGTTGATTGGCTTGTTTTAAAGAATCCTCATGTTGTTTAATTATTATCTCTTGGGAGTTAATTTGGTCCATCGCTGATTTGAGTTTGCTGTCAGATTCAACTTTAGTTTGGTTCAATTCAGAAATTTGTTTTTCTAAGGGGACGCGTGCTTGGAACATTTTTTCATCAATGCTGTGTTTGAGTGTAGCAATTTGTCCCTTGAGTTCATCTGCTTGACTTTGTAACGCCATTCGAACAGTATTATTTTGTGAGATCTGGCTTCTTAATTCTGCACTCTCTTTGGATATGCTAGCTGTTTCTTGTTCAAATTTTTGTATCTGGGTATCACGATTTTTAATATCTTGTTGTAGTTGCTTAA
>JADFYJ010000021.1 GCA_015233115.1 Candidatus Omnitrophota bacterium
TCGAGCTGGTGTTTTTTAAGTTTTCTTGTAATTGAGTAAGTTTTGCTTGGAGTTCATTTTTAGATTGCTGTTCTTTAGCCAATTGATCTGCTGTTTTTATGTTTTGATTCGTCAAATCAGCTAATTTGTCTTGAGCTGTTTTTAATTGCGATGATGTTTTTTCTTTTTCTTCTGCTGTTTTAAGACTCTGATTCGTTAGATCCGCTAATTTGTTTTGAGAATTTTTTAGTTCTGAAGCTATTTTTTCTTTTTCATCAGCAGTCTTTGCTAATTTGTTTTCTAAATCAGTTTTGTTTTGCGCTAATTCAGCGAGTTTCTTCTGTTGTTCAGAAGCGCTCGAGCTGGTGTTTTTTAAGTTTTCTTGTAACTGAGTAAGCTTTGCTTGGAGTTCATTTTTAGATTGCTGTTCTTTAGCCAATTGATCTGCTGTTTTTATGTTTTGATTCGTCAAATCAGCTAATTTATTTTGGGTTGCTTTTAATTGTGAAGTTAGATTTAAAATTTGTGTTCCCAGGTCTTTCTTGGTTAATTCAATTGAAGACTGAGAATCATTTTTTATACGGTCAATAGTCTGATTCAGATCTTGTATGCGTTTGTTATATTCTGCTTTTTCTTTAGTTTGAATTTCAGACGTGTTTTTCTCTTTTGCGCTGTATTGTTCATTTAATATTTTAATTTTTTGATCTAAACCATCTTTTTCTTTTAAAACATTTTGGTAATTTTCTACGGCAGTGGCTAATTTTGAATCAAGTTCTTTAGACAGGGTGGTTTGTTTATTCAAGGATATTTTCTGTTCATCTATTTGGGATTTTAGCAGCGTGAGCTGGTTGTCTGAAGTTTTTTTGTATTCGTCTTGTGCAGCAGTAGCATGAATTAGGCTTTTTTGTGATTCAGTATTTTGTTGTTTTAAATCAGCAATTTGTTTGGTGTATTCAGCTTGTAATGATTTGAATTGCGTTGATGATTTTTTAATTTGTTCAGATAAACCTGAATTTTGGGTCTGAGCATTGGTTAAATTAGTTTCTGTGTCGAGAAGTTTTTTTTCTAAAAAGTCAACACGTGCTTCCAGCGGAATTTTTATTTGGTCAATTTTTCCAGGGATTTTTTGAAGTTCTGATTGAGCTAAGGTCAATTTTTGAGTCAAATTTGTTTTTTCTTGAGCAAGAGTAGATATATTATTGACAAAATTTTCCTGTTTATTTTTGAATTGAGTGATTTCTTTTTCTCGGTCATTAATGGTTGTTTGTAAGTCAGCAATTTTCTGATTAAAAGAGTTGGTTTGTGATTCTAGGTTTTTTGCTGACGTCTTACTTTTATCATCGAACATCGCACGTTCATTTTGTAAAGTAGCTTCCAGCGCTTGAAATTTAACGCCCGCGTCTTTAATGTTGTTATTCAACAGGGCAATATCATTGTTTTTTTGGTTTAAGTTTTTTTCGATTACTTTTTTGTTTGCTGTCTCATTAGTTAAGTCTTTTGTTTTGGTCGATAACATTAAAGATAATTCAGATATTTTTTTATCTGTTTCACTTGTTTTTTGTTTTAATTCATTTTCTAGTTTGATTTTTGATTCTTGTAAGGAATCGGCGTGTTTCGAAATTTCAGAAAGTTTTTTGGTAAGTGATTCAAGATTTTGAGTTAATTGAGCGAGTTGTTCTTTTTTCAAGGAATCAGCTTCTTTTAGTGAAGCAGATTTTTGTTTCAATTCGGCGATTTCATTTAATAAAGGCGTTTTGGCATTATTGATTTGGGCTGGCAAGTCATTTAGTGTTTTCGTGTTTTGAGTTTGAGCAAATTCCAGTTTTTTCTTATGGTCAGATAAATCTTTTTCTAATTGATCGATTTTGGAGTTTAGTTGGTCTTTTTGCTGAGTTAAAGCTTGAAGTTCAGTGTTTTTCTGAACGATATCCTTTTGGGCTGAAGTAAATTGCGCTGAGAGTTGCGTCACCTGGTTAATAAATGGAATTTTGGCTTTTTCGATTAAAGCCGGTGTTTGTTTTTTGAGATCAGCCATTTCTAATTGTGACGTCGTGATTTGGTTTTGTTTATTTGTTACTAATTCATTCAGTTGAGAAATGGTTTTTTGTAAATCGTTTTCATTTTGTTTGAGTTGAGAAATAGTTTGCGTTTTTTCTTTTTCGGTATTTTGCGTTAAGGTGAGTTGCCCTCGTAGAGTATCTAGTTGTTTTAAAAGTGGATTTTTGACGTTTGCAAGTTCGTATGGCAAATCATTTTGTAATTTGGCAATTTGGGTTTGACTTTCTTCAAACTTTGATTGAGTTTTGGCTAAATTATTTTGAAGTTCTGTTATATTCCGAAAGAAATCTTTTTGTTTTACTGTCAATGTTTCAAGATTTTTAGTTAAATTTATGTTTGAATTATTTGAGCTAGTTAACTGCTGGTTAAGGGATAATATTTCTTTGCTTAACGGTGCTTTTGCTTTTTCTATAAGATCCGGAGTTTGTGCTCTTAAATCAGCTATTGTGGATTGTGATGCGGCTGTTTTAGTTTGTTCGTTTTTTAATGATTCAGTCAATTGGGTGACAGTTTTTTGTAAATTAGATTCATTTTGTTTTAATTGAGTAATAGTTTGTGAATTATTTTTATCACTACTTTGCAGGGCGGCAAGTTGACCTTTGAAATTGTCTATTTGTTTTAAAAGGGGGTTTTTTGCGTTTTCTAATGCTACCGGCAAATCGCTTTGCAATTTCGCGATTTGGTTTTGGCTTTCTTCAAATTTGGATTGATTCTCGTCTAAAAGATTCTGCAAATCAGAATTATTTTTTGCTAGATCTTTTTGTTTTGCGGTTAATTGTTCAATGTTTTTTGATAAATCTGTAATTGAATTTTTGGAGTTTTCTAGTTGGGCAGTCAACGTTGATTTAGTTTTTTCTATTTCTGCGTCTTTTTTGGGCAATTGCAAGGCTAATTGATTTTTTTCATTTTCTAAAACGTTGATTTTAGCTTGTGATTGTTGAATCAAACTTTGATTTTCTGATTCAGCCGATTTGATTTTTTGATTTAATTTTTCAATAGCAGCGGCGTATTGTTTATTTTTGTCCGTAATTTGCTCACTGAACTGTATTTTTTCATTTTCTAACGCGGATACTCTTTGACTAAGATTTTGTTTATCAGCATTAAGGGTTTTATTGTATTCGGTAAGATTTTTAACCAATTTTGCTAATTCAGAAGCTTTTGTATCTGTTGCTTGCTTATTCTTTTCAATTTCCGCATCTTTCTGTTTGAGTAGAAAATCCCGGTCTTGGATATTCGTATTTAGCTCATTGACTTTTTGAGCAAGAATTTTTTGACGTTCATTTGTTTGAACTTCAATTTTTTTTCTTTCCAATACGATTTGAGATAAGTTTTGTTTGATAGATTCATTTTCACTTTTTAAAACGATATAGTCTTTTTGGATTTGAGCTAGAAAATTATTCTTTTGTTTTAGTTCAGTATTGGTTAATGACAATTGCTCTTGAATTTTATTGATCTGACCAGTCAAAGTTAGGTGAGAATTTTCCGCCTCTTTACGGCTTTTAGATGTTTGGTCATTCGCTAATGCCAATTGATTTGTGAGAGCCTGATTAGATTGGGTTAAGTCTGCGAGTTGTTTATTTAAATTTTTGGTTTGATTCGAATTTTGTTCGGTTTGTTTAGCAAATTCTTTGAGTTTATTTTCATAGTCATTTTTGATGTTCTGAATTTGATCGTTCATTTGCTGTTTAATTTCTTCTCGATTAAACTCGGACTTTGCTTTAATTTCAGCAATGTTTTCAGTGGAAGATTTGAGCTGATCTTTGAGGGTGTTTGTTTCTTTAGTTAATTGCTCAATAAGATTTTTCTTTTCTAATGCTTCCGTATCTTTTGATTTAAAATTTTGCTGAAATTCGCGGAGCTGACGTTCTTGATCAGAATTTCGTTTGGTTAACTCATCTGTCGCAAATTTCAACTGCTGAGCAGAGGTTTTTTGATTATTGGCCAATTGGACTTTTAATTGGTTTGCTTCTTGAGCCCGTGAAGTCAGTTGATCGATCATATGCTGACGGTCATCCAGCAATTTGACTTTTTCATTTAAAGCTGTGGTATATCCTTCAATCGTTTGTTTCATCGCGAAAATTTGATTTTGTAAAGGAAGACGTACATCTTCCATTTTTTTGATCAAAGCATCTTCATTAGCGGTTGAACTGGCGGTTAATTCATCAATTTTGGTTTTTAGGCGGCGGTTTTCTTCTTGCACGGCAAATATATCCGCGTTGGCTTCTTTTGATTTTTGCAGTTCATTTTTGAGAACAGCAATTTCTTGTTTGTCTTGGTTGATGGTATTCAAGCGGGATTGGAATTCAGCGTTATTTTTTTCAAGATCACTATTTTTAGCGGTCAAATCTGTTTCTTTTTGCGATAACAAATCTTTGATTTTACGGTTATCGCGTTTTAATTGGCTTAATTCGTCAGATAAAGTTTGTTTTAAAGAATTTAATTCTTGTAATTGGCTTTGTTGTTGATCCAGTGTTTGTTTTTTGTGGTTTAAATCAGCTTCTAAAGATTGAACACGTTTTTCCAGCATAGAATCATCCGCGTTCTTTTTGATGGCATTTTTAAGGCCTTCATTTTCTTCAGAGATGGTTAAATTTTCTTGTCGCAGACTCATGAGCTGATTCAGCAGCGATTGTTTTTGCAAAAGCAACTCTTCAAGCGAATCTTTGTTTTGAGCATAAACTGGAGAAAAAAAACATGCCGCAGCAAAAATCCCTGCGACAACAATGGGCGTGAACTTATTCATTGCTATTTAACTTCCTCTCTACAATTGAAATCAGGTTGCGGAGTTTATTTTTTAGAACTTCGATGTTTTCTTTTAATCGATTGATTTCCTGTTGTTCTGATAGACATTGATCGGTGAGAACAGATTTGGGAATTTTTTCAGCTTGATTTTTTAGTCTTTCATTTTCAGCTCTTAATCCTTGAATTTGGGCTTCCTCATCCGCTAATTTGTTGCTTGTTTCAGACCATTGTTCCTGTAATCGATGTTTGTCTTCAATTAATTTATTGAGGGTTTTGCTCAATTCTTCATAGTTATTCGAATATTGATTAAAATATTTGTCAAAATTTTTTATTTCAGCAGGTTCAGGCCGTGTAGGCACAAGGGGCTTTGACACAACTGGGGTTATGGCAGGGGTAGTTTGTGCTTCTTTTATGTCTGAAGTTGCTTTGGCGATTGGTTTTTTTGTGTTTGGATTTTCATATTTTTCAACCGTGTCGCCGATGGAGATTTTATTAAAATCGAGAGTTGTTTTAAATTCGGACGCCTCATCGAGCGTTCCTAATTTGGATATCGCCGATGTCGCATCCAGTACTTTTAAAAAACCTTCAAATTGACCGTTTTTGTATAATTTGACAATATCGCCTTCCGATAAATAAAAATTTCCAAGATCGGAAAAAACGATTTTTAATTTAGTATTGGTGTTAATGATTTCCCCGGTAATTTTTTCTGCAAAGCAGGATAATTGAAAACAGCATAGCAAAAAACTTGCCATAAAAGAAATAAGACAATTGCGCCACTTTACAGGATTAAGCATAATCCTCCTTAACAAAATTGGATTATAACGTTTAAAATAATATTACATATTAACATTTTAATAGGTAAAATCAACAGTTTTAAGAGGGCGAAAGGGAAGCATTAAATTTGGTTGCGCGGCGGGTTAGTTGTCTTCGTATTGGTCTTTAATTTTGATGATTTCAGGAATGATTTCTAGAAATTTGTCTACTAAAACAGGGTCAAAATGTGTTCCTTTTCCTTTCTTAAGTTCTTCAAGTGTTTTATCTAAAGGCCAGGGTTCTTTATATGGCCGTTTACTAGTCAATGCGTCAAACACATCCGTAATACAACAAATACGGCCAGACAAAGGAATTTGGATCCCGGTTAATTTTTGGGGATAGCCAGTTCCATCCCATTTTTCATGGTGATTCAGTGCGATATCATGCGCAACTTCTAAAAAGTAAGATTTACTTCCTCCTAGGAGTTTTCCACCAATCGTTGTATGCGTTTTCATGATGTCAAATTCGTCAGGCGTTAATTTTCCGGGTTTTAATAAAATGCTGTCCGGGATTCCTATTTTTCCGATATCATGCAATGGACTGGCTGTGAGGATGATTTCACATTCTTTTGAAGATAAACCAATCGATTTAGCCAGACAATCGGAATAATGACTCATGCGTAAAATATGCATGCCGGTTTCTGTATCTCGAAATTCCATGGCGCGTGATAACCGGTCGATCAGGTCCATTTGCGTATCAAATAATTCTTGGGTCCGTTCATGAACTTTTTGTTCTAAAACAAGATTATTATTTTTGATTTGCTGGTTAAGTAAGCGAACTTCAATGATGTTGCGCGAACGGGATAAAACTTCTTTAGTGTCGTAAGGCTTATTGACAAAATCTTTGGCTCCTGAATCCAGGGATTTTTGCCGGGATTCTTTGTCATCGGAGCTGGTTAGAATCAAAATTGGTAAATAATCGCCTTTATTTTTACTCTTAAGCAATTTGATAATATCAAGGCCGGAGACATGCGGCATATTTAGGTCTAGAATTACTAATTCTGGTTTTAAGTGATCATAAACTTGTTCAGCTTTTCGGGAATCGGTTAGAGAGGTGATATTGGTGTAACCGTCTTTTTTTAAGATTTGGCTTAGTAAGGTAAGGCTGATGGGATCGTCATCCACAATCATTACTTTTGATTCACGGATCAATTTGTCATCCATGGTCAGATTTTCCAATTTTTCATTTTTTCACAAAATTGATGGTCAGTTGAATCACAGTGGATCGGGGTGACTGTAATATACCCATTGTTAAGGGCGTAGGTATCAAAAGAGTTGTCATTTTTTCGTTCAGGGGTTTTTCCGCTCATCCAGAAATAATCCCGCAAGTGAGGATCTACACGTTTTTCGAAAAGGCCATGTATGGGGGTAGTCCCCTGCTTCGTTATTTGATAACCTTTGATTTTTTTTGTATTTATTGCTGGCACATTAACATTCAAAAAAGTGCCTTTAGGCATAGATTGTTTTTTAAAAATTTTTACTAAATGCGCGCCGCATTGGGCGGCATAAGAAAAATCGTAAGCTAAAAAAGTGTCTAATGAAATAGCAATCGCTGGAATGCCCATTAAGGCCCCTTCTCTCGCTCCTGCCACTGTTCCTGAGTAAAAAACGCTACAGCCGTCATTACAACCCCAGTTTATACCGGAAATAACAATGTCGGGTTTTTGTTTTTTCATAAGCACATCGACACCAAATTTCACACAATCCGCAGGAGTGCCGCTAATGCCGTATCCAAATAGTTTGTTATTTTTGTAAACTTTTTTATACCAGATCGGATAAGACAAAGTAATCCCGTGTCCGACAGAACTTCTTTCCGAATCAGGGGCCACAATCGTAACATCGCCTAATGGTTTTAACGTTTTATATAATGCTAAAATGCCTTCCGCATTTATACCGTCATCATTAGTCAAAAGAATACGCACAATAACTCCGATTTAAACATTTGTATGGGAATTTAACATTAAAATAATCTTAGCACTTCCAGATGGCATTGGATAAGTTTTTAATGATTTTTTTGTAACCCATTTTTGGTTGGATTTTAAAGGCTGCGTGTAAGATTGGCAGACGCAGTGAAACGCGGTTAACGATATTTTGTATTGTGTATAGTAATGAATTACTTTTGTGAATAAAGTTGCCTTGATGACTGTTAATCCGGTTTCTTCTTTAATTTCCCGTATTATGGCTTTAAGCGGCGTTTCACCGGCTTCGATTTTTCCGCCAGGAAATTCCCAAAGTCCGGCCAGCAAGCCTTTTTCGGGACGCTGTTGAATTAATAGTTTATTTTTATAGTCGATAATGCCGATAACCACGCGCAAAGGTTTAATTTTTTTGGATATGATTTCTGGAATTAATTCTTGTGTACCTTTTTTATAACTTTCACAACATAATGAAACAGGGCAAGCATGGCACGACGGATTTTTGCTGGTACAAATTAAAGCGCCTAATTCCATTAACGCTTGATTAAAGTTTCCCGGCTCTGAATGCGGGATTAAATGTTCCAACAAAGCATAAAATTCTTTATCCCGCTTGGTGTTTATTTTTTCTTGAATCGCCATAAGCCTCAACAGCACCCTACGGACATTGGCATCCACAACTGGTAAGGGTTTTTGATAGGCGATACTCAATACCGCGCCGATGGTATAAGGGCCCAATCCGGGTAAGGTTTTTAAAATATCTGCTGAAGAAGGAATTATCGTGTTAAACTTGCTTACAATGGCTTGCGCGGCTTGGTGAAGGTTACGCGCGCGTTGATAATATCCCAATCCTTGCCATACGGTTAAAACTTTTTGCAACGGAGCTGATGCTAAGGTTTTTATATCCGGAAAAATTTTAAACCAGCGCTCATAGTATGGAATAACAGCCGTGACAGTCGTTTGTTGAAGCATGATCTCAGATATCCAAATATGATAGGGATCAGAAGTTTTTCTCCACGGCAGATCGCGAAGATTTTTTTTATACCATTTTAAAAGAAAAGGTGTCAGATCTCTATCGAAAACTGGCGCTCGGCGAGTGACCGGCAAGATATTTTTGTTTGTAAGCAATTGTTTCATGGTCTAGATCTGACACCATTTATTATAACAACATTCAATGGATATGGAGAACGGGAAATACAAATACTATGACCAATGGGGAATTCAATTTTTTGGTGAGCGCCATCAACAAAAATCATGCCATTGCGTATGCTGGAGGAGATTTCTATTTTTTGTTTCGGCGCAATGGTCCCTCCAGTTAATCGATATTTCTTATTTAATCCGGTAAATAATTCTCGCGGTTGGTATAAAAATTTCTGACTATTAATTGGTAAATGTTTGGCGCCCGCAGAATGGATTGCTCCACTACTCCCTGCTGCGGTTGCAATCCATAAACCGGAATTGCGGTGTTCTTCATTTGTATTGCCAATGCTGATCATGTATCTGCTCATGGACGCGGGATTGGAATGGGCGATTAAAATGTCATTGGTAAAATCAACCGGATGTTTTATTCCCGGGCCTTCCAGCCGTAAACGGTTGATTTTAAGAATGGAAATTTTTTGAGCTAAAAAATCATTTAAAACAGTTAAAATTTTATCAGCTGGTACAGTGCATAATTTGCCGTAACTGAATTCCGGATTAGAATTAACTCCGAATATCAATTGATCCGTGATATTTCGTGCCGCTTCTAAAAAAGTCCCATCTCCTCCGACAGTAATAATTAAATCGTATTGGGAGTAATCAATGCGGGAACCGCGGCATCGGCAGGAATATTTTAAATTCAGATTTTTAATAACAGATTTGATTTCATCCAGGCATTGATAGTGGCCGTGATGGGTAAATTGTAAAACTTTTAACCTCTCCGGGGAAACCGCGCCTTTTACCTGTCGGCCGCCCTGGAAGTATAGCTGAAATAAACTGCGTTTGTATAAAATTAGAATTCGGTGTTTCATGAGCCTATCTTATCAAATATTATCTGATTACGCATTTGTTTGATGGAATGAAAAATCAGGTCAGCATCTTTGAGATATTGTTTAGGTAATGACGTTTCCAACGCCAGGCAAATCAACCCTGCCCGTTTCGCAGAAGTGATTCCAAAAGGCGCGTTTTCTATCACCACAGCTTGTTTTTTTTTAATATTTAATTTTTGGATTGCCGTTAAGTATGGTTCAGGATGGGGTTTTCCGTGTTTGACATCATTTCCCGTGATCACCACAGTAAATAATTTGAAAATTGGCTCTGGTAAAATACGGTGTAATTCATGACGTGAAGTTCCGGTGACGAGGGCTAATTGAAACTTTTGTTTATGTAATTGCTTTAACAGGCCCCTGCATCCTGATATAAAACGGGTTTTAACAATGGATTTAAAATATGCTTCTTTTTCGTGCAGGCATTCCATGGCCAATTTGTCGCTGTAGGGAATATGATATTTTTTAAATATATCATGTAGACAATCAATTCCGGGTGAGCCTTCTTTAAGATAAATATCGAGTTTAGTCGGATGGATACCGGTGATATCATTAAGGACGCGTGCCCAGGCTTTGTAGTGGTCTGGCATGGTATTGGTAATTACTCCATCCATGTCGAATATAACGGCTTTGACAGGTAATATTTTCATGAGTACTTTCTATTTTAGCAATTTTTCGACATCTTCTGAATAACGCCGCGGGATATTATTGCGTTTGATAATTGCATCATCAATTTTGTTCAGATCATGGTTGTCGATAATAATTTTTAAATTACGTTCAGTTTCTAGGATTGTATATGGTTCTTTGACTTTTATTGTTTCTAATAAATTCACAAAATCTTTAAATGAATTAAATGATTGGCCATTTATTTTGCTGACAATATCATTGCCATATTGGTGATACCCGACATTGACGTCATCAGGTAGGACATTAAGAAAAACGACAATATCGGTTTTTCGATCAGAGTTTAATGTGCCTTTTCCGATTAAATAGTAGGCAAAATCTAAAGGTGGTTGCTGATCACTCCCTTTTTGGCTCCAGGATTCAATGAGATCTGAGCTGAGAACTGTAAAAACAAACCCGCCGTAAATATAATACAAAGGTTTGTTGTAATATTTAGGATTAGGAACGAGCGGCTTAAATTGATGTAAAGTGATTTCCAGAGTCTGTGGCTTTTTATTCCGGATAATTTTTAAGGTAATTTTATCGTCGATAAATTTTTTAGCGATCAGATAATCTAGCGACATGCGTTCTGTGTTTCGGAAAATAAAGGTCCCATCTTCTCCGATTTTAATCCCATCCACTTCAAGGATCACATCTTCATTTTTTAATTTTCCATCGGCCGGTGAAAAAGGCGATACGCCGGATATCAAAACGCCTCCATCATAATTTTCAATTCCGTAGTAATGTCTTAAAGTGGTGTTTTCGGTGTTATTAAAATTGATTCCTAAAATCGGAAAACCTTGTCCAGGGCTTTTGTCGTTTAAATCTGTCAAAAAATGTTCAATGATAGGAATAGGAATGATATATCCAATGTTTTGTCCTGAAGAAAGTGTCTGCATGGCAACGCCAACAACTTTATCACCAATCAGGACCGGCCCTCCGCTATTTCCCGGGTTGATCGGCGCGTCAATTTGCACACCTAATAAATTCCGGCCGGATTGGGCATAAGGAACAACTTCGATTCTGGAAACCACGCCCTGAGTTATAGATAATTTTTCGCCGCCTTCCGGATAACCAATGACTGTCACCGCGTCTTGCAATTTGGGAAGATTATCAAATTCGAGTGGTTTAATATTCTTAAAAAAGCCAGGATCTTTAACGGATAGTAAGGCCAAGTCACAATCATGACTAGTGGCTTCTAATTGCGCGATATATGTTTTGGGATCACCATATTTTTTAATCTGAATAAAGGTTTGGTCAGAAACCACATGCGCGTTGGTTAAAATTTTGTTCCCCTTAATAACAAAGCCAGACGCGGTATAAGACTCAACCCCAAATGATTGCCAGGGCTGATAAAAATCATTCCGGTTAGCCGAAACAAAAATCTTTACCACCGCGTTAGCTAAATCAATCGGTTGGGCAACACAAGGTTTAGTTGTTAAAATTAAAACAATTCCAAAAGAATATAAAATTTTTTTTATCATAAATACCTGTCTTTAAAAATGAAATCTTTTTTCATTATAATACAAATATTTGTCATCCCCGAGTGATTTAATCGGGGATCCATTCAAAGAATTCTACACATAAGTCTGGAATAATACAGAAGAATTTTTTTGTTTTAGGGGTGTTATTTTATGGCAACAACACCAGTGGAGATTTTTAAGTCGTAAAGATTGTTTTTGATCTGTGATTGCAGGATGGAAATTTTGGTTTTGAGAAACGCAGTTTTTTCTTGGTCAAGGCCGGTATTTTCATTTTGTGAATCAGAATCTGGTTTCATTTGGCTTAGTTCATTTTGTACGCTTTTTAACTGTTCTGCTAGCTGATCGAAATTAGCTTGAGCCCTTTTGATAGCTTTTTCTCGATCAAACAAAGTTTTTTGCGCTATGGTGAGTTGTTCATTAAGTGTTTTAACATCCGCATCTTTTTTCTTTAATCTAATATAAGTATCTTTGAATTTATGTTGATAAATTTCAAGATATTCCTTCATCTGTTCAAAATCGGTTTTTTCTTTTTCTAAATTTTTTACAATTTGTGAATATTTTCGAATTTTAAGAGCAGTAAGCGCTTCAATTTTCTTGACATCTCTTTCTTTGAATTTGATCTGGTTTTGTGATTCCTGGAATTTATCTTTGTAAATGGCCAAGATACCATTGGCTTCAATAAGATTTTCTTCCCGCTGTAATAAAGCCGCGGCAGTATCATCATTTTTATTGTTTAATTGATCTGAATTTTTTGCTAATTTTTCTTGAAGATCGTCGATAGAAATCTGTTTTTGTTCCAGCAACTGTTGATTAAGGTCAAACCGGGCTTGAAGATCTTTTAATTCATTGATTAGTTTAGTAAATCGTTCATCTTTCTTATTAAGTTGTTGATCTTTTTCGGTTAATTGCAAACTTAAGTCAATAATTTTTTGATTATTTCCTGATTGAGAAATTGACGTGATTGGTTCTTGTCGCGGTGCCATCCGGGTTTCCGTGTTGTATATGTTCTGCGGTTGATAGATGTTAAGAGTTTTGTTCTGGTCGATCAATAACGCGTATTTTTGTGTGGTACCGGCTAATTTTATGGATAAATGTTCTTTCTGAATCCGCAGCATTTCATTTAAAATCTCCAGAAAATTGCGATTATCAATCGAAATATCTTTGGAATATTCCGGTTCTGCAAGTTTTTTGTGCAGATTCACGATTTCATCAGCGCTTCGAGTTGTGCCGGATATTTGATCAATTTTTGATTCAAAGTAAGAAATTTGTTTCACCAAATTATTGATGCTAGTGATCAAATCGCGGAAATACACCAGTCGGATCTTATAAAAGCTTGTGATATGATTTTCGTTGCTAAGCCGGATCAAATTATCCTGCGCCTCTGTTTGCATCGGATTAATTAACAATATTCGGCTAAAATCATTAATTGCCGTTTCAATCGAACCATTTTTTATTTGTTGGGCGCCATGATTTAAAAGAGATTGGGTAATGCGGCTTTCTCCATCATATGGACTGTCAACCATAGGAAAAGCCAAAGAAGTCATGCCTACAAAAAAGAAAGCCGACATCAATATAAGATTTTTTGAATATAATTTATTCATAATAAAAAACTACCACACCTTTACATATTTTTAAATAATCCATTAGTTCAGCCCTATGAATATGTCAAAGTATGCCATATTTTCATGCGTTTTGGCAAGAGACGAATGTTTTCCAATCCATCGGCCTCAATTTGCTTACATTTTGTTTCTTATCCGTGCTATTAGGCGCCAACCCCAAAAGCGGCAAAACACTCGGCAATGCCGTCACATTGGTAATAATCGCCTGAAATCCATTGAATTCGCCGGATTGCAATTGATCCAACATCGTTGGAATGAAATTAAATTCGATTTTCGGGCCAGCTCCATCGACACGATTAAAACCGACGTTAGACATGTCGATACCCCCGACGTTTGATGATTGTGTTAAATTCGTGTTTGTTTTAACGGCTAGTGCGGCAGAATCTGGCAATTTTTTACTATGCGTTTCTGCATCATGACTAATGCCAATATTGGGCAGGTCGATATTTACAGACTCAACAAAGCGTTTATCGGAATCACGAAGACGCGTAGCGGTGATTTTAGTTACTTGAAAATTGGGTTTATTGATTTCCCTACGATACAGATTAAGTCGATTAAATATTTTTTTTAGTTTTTCCTTACTAACTTTAGGGTCACGAATGACCGCTACGGTACTATGGAAAATATTTGGAACAAAGGCTTTATTACCATCAGATAAAATTTTTTGTGTTTTTCGATATTTAATACGTTGTTCTGCTTTTTTACGCAAATATAAAAATTCCGGAGCATCGGTCGTGTATTCCATAATGATTGCCCCATTACTCATTAAAAGCGGCCCAATTAATTTGATATTAAAAGGATGGATACCTTGTATATCTTGCCTAATATCATCAGCTAAATCTTTAAGAGTTAACGTTAAAGATCCTGCCGGATCAATATCCTCATTGCTGATGGTGACATGTATTTCATCCAGATTCATATTAATAATATCTGTTTCTTTACCTAGTTCTTCACGTACAATTTGTTGAACTTCATCATAAATTTTCCTAATTTCTATACTATCGTTAACCAAAATATTATAAAACATTGATTCCAGCGAGTCATTAGTCTTAACTATTTTTTGAACAATACTTTTGGCATCCGTTGATTCAACTTCTAAACTTTGACGCGTAGCTTCGACAAAACTTTCAAAGCGTTTTTTTACTTCTTGCTGATAATCAAGTGCCTCTTCTTTCGTTACGATTAACATGGCTTTATCTTTAATAGGATTAACTATTAATTGATTTTTTTTCACTTTATTCGCTGCCCTTTTAATTTTACTGTTAATTCGTTTAAGCGTTGTTTCAGCATAAACTCTGTTTTGCCAATCATTATTTTCAGGTCTGGCTATAAACTCTAGAATTGCCATCGCAACTTGACTGTTATACTTTACTGCGGCTTTTTCTATTGTTTCTAAACCTAACGAAGGAGGTAAATATCCTTGCCGTTCTGAATAAGATTTAACTATTTCAAAAATAAATTTAACCATCATTTCAGATCGGGACTCTTCAATTATGTTTCCAAAATTTGATATTAGGCTATACTGATCCCAGTCATTCTTGAAATATATTTCTTCCAAGGCTTTTTGTGCAGTTATGCTGCCTAAACTTGTAGCAATGTAAAGTGCATGTATGGCTTGTTCATGCACTGTAGAATTTTGACCTTCTAATATTTTTAAAATGTTTTCAGTATCTATCACCAAATCTCGAAGCTTGTTTGTTGATTTAGCTGAGTTTGCAATAGTTTCTATTAGGAGTTGACGAATCGCTGGATCTACTGGTACATGAAGATTAAAAATGCCATTATATTTTATACTTGCCCTAAATTTAGTATCACTCAGTGTTAAGGTTTTATCTTTATGTAAATCTGGAATCAAATTTACTTTTAGTTCTTGCTGATTACCTGTTGGTGAGATTTTATCAGCCTTTGCTTTCTTAATTGTCATGGCCGAATCTTTAAACCCACCAGAAAAATATTTTCGCGCCACGATTTGTTGAGTATTGGGATCGTATTCTTCTTTGATTTTTGAGTAAACGCCTTGTTTAAACGCCGACATGTATTGTTTGTAGATGTCGGCAGGCTTAAGGCCATAGGCTATAGGCGATAAGGTTTTTGTTGTGTCAAGACTATTAACCTTATTTTTCCCAACATAGACTTTTTGCAAAATACTATTTCTGACAACGTCTTTGTACCATTTAGCTAAAATCAGTGAATAATAGATTTGGCGCAGTTGAGCAAAGTTTTTGCCGGTGTTGACTTCTTTTTCGATTTCGGGGATGATGATTTGTTTTATTAATGAAGTTAATTGGATTCCCGTTTTCGCAGGAATGACAGTTTGTTTCAAAGACGAATTATAATCGCGGTCCGTCATTACTTTTAATTTTGCGTCTGTGATATAGACAGTGTTGTTGTGTTCGTAAATGGTAGCTGATTCAGGAAGAATCCAGACTTTGTTAATAATGTCTGTGGGGATATCAAGGGATTTGTCATCCCCGCGAAAGCGGGGATCTCGTGATAGTGATGAATAAATTTTTTCCCACAATTCTCGTCCTGCTTCTCCATCTGGCTGCATGAGTGAGGCAGTTAATTGTTTTAAAATATAATCTTCAGCTAATAAATCCCTGCCCAATTCAGTTTTACCTAAATTATTCGGTACAATGCGGTCTGGTTCATTGGGCGAAAGGTTGACCCATAGGTCTTTCTCAGGGACAGTCATTGAGGCGAGAAAATAATTGACTAATTTTTGTGACACAGCCTTATATTCTTCTGACGTCTGACTTTTGACATCTGACATTCCTGAATCAACAATAAAATCAAAGGCAAATGGATTATTCGGATGTACAGTCACTCCGCGCAGTAAAATTGGCACAAACGCCGGGCTTATATTGACCATGGCTCCAGGAACCGGTAATATCAATGGTGAGCCTCCCGGTAGTGAGCTTGTCGAACTAGTCGAACCAAGTATATCCGCCCGCGCAATCTGCGCTGGCATCAAACATTGCATCCCAAACACCACGGCAATGATCGTGCAGATGGATTTCGTCCAAACAGAAAATCTTGATTTACCCATGTTGGCCTCCAAATTGAAATTTAAAATTAGTGCATTGAACTTTTAATTCTTTCGAAAGCCGTGGCTTCTTTCTTACGGAATTAAATACAAACGTTCAATGTTTAGGAAAAATTCGTATTATTGTGCTAAATGTATAGCATATAAATAATCGGTCGGCAAGGGAGAATTTTTGGGCAAAAAACGTCTATTTGTTTCGAAGTTATTTTTTGGTTTTTTTTCTTGCCAGTTTGCGTTTGAGCTTCGGCCAGAATTCTTCAGCGACGATGTATCCGACACAGGCATCTGTTCCGCACAAGCAAGGATGGTCTTCGTGGACTTCGTAATCATAGCTGTAATTATAAGAAAGTTCGTCACCTTTTTTGATATTGGATTTGGCTGTGACCCAAATATGTCCTTTTTTGATGTCGACTTCGCAGTTGGGTTTACAGGAATGATTGATGTAACGGGCAGTATTATAGGGAACATTGCCGTCAATATCATAGCGGTTGTTTAAGTGGAATAAATAAACAGCGCCATGCTCCTCATTATTCTGGGCTTTTTGGAAGGTTTCCTGGAACCGGCGTTCAGCTTCTTTTTTGGTAATCTTCTCTCCGACATATTCAATAATATCAGTTCCTGCCGGGATATCTTTTTTGGCAAAAACCCCTTTATTGTGGATGGATGATGTTTTAACAACAATGTATGCGCTGGTGGTATTTTTCATAAATTATTTTTTTAATTTGTGTATTATAGGCGAAATTTTAGAATATGCAAATTTTAGATGAAAAAAGTAAGGAGATAGACAAAATCCTTTGGTGGTCAGGCAAGATTTTGTGCGGCACGAAACATTAATAGGACGCGATCAAATTCCTTTCAATGGAATCCAATAAGTCTTCCATACGGGTTGGTTTGGCGATAAAAGTGTTCCCGCCGATTCTGCCGCCGTAAGTATTGACTTCATCTTCCGTAACAGTTGCGGTTAGAAATATAACGGGTGTATTTCTGAGTGCCAGATTTTCTTTGATTTCTGTAAATACATCAGGGCCTTCTTTGTTGGGCATGATAACATCCAATAAGATTAGATCTGGGTGGGCTTCTAGCGCTGTTTGTAAGGCATGCAGAGAATTATTTTCCACTACCACATCATAATCACCAGTCGCGCGTAGATTCATGCTGAGCATGTTTGTGAACCCTTTTTCATCGTCGATGAGTAAAATGGTCCTTTTCATAATCGCTGGCCCCTTCCGTTGTTATTGATTATTGATTTTTAATATCAAATTCACGCTGGTCCCTTTGCCTTCGCGGTTACGGATAAGCAATTGGCCGCCATGAGTCTCAACAATATTTTTAGAAACGGATAAACCTAATCCTATCCCGCCTTTGGCGCGTTTGGATGTGAAAAACGGGTCAAATACCCGGTTAAGATCTTGTTCAGGGATCCCACAGCCTTCATCGTCAATTTGGATAATCGCGATATGGTCTTGGGGATGGTAGTTTTTATTTAATTGTAAATACTCAGCTTCCGGATGATCTTTAACATAATTAAGTCGTGTCGATACTGTTAATGTATGGTCAGGCTCCATGGCTTGGATGGAGTTGAGGATAAGATTAATTAATACCTGAATAATGCGGTTAGCGTCGATAGAAAAATCAGGAATGCTTTGCTCTAGAGTTTTGTCAACTTTGATGTGGTGTTTATCAATGTCGTGTTTGATGAGTAATAATGTACGGTCAATTACAGTATTAATGTTTGTAAGTTCGGTTTTAATACGGGTTAAATTGGAGAAATCAAGCAAATCATTAATGATCAAAGTGGCCCGGTCAATGGCTTCAGTAATATTTTCCAGAACGAATTTGTAATCCGGGTTATCAATGCTGATATTGTTCTTTAAAAAAGTAACGCCATACAAAATAGTCGCGAGAGGATTTTTTACTTCATGAGCAACCCCGCTTGCCAAACCGCCGACGACTTTCATTTTTTCAGCCTGGATTAGATAATTTTGAGTTTCTTCCAGGCGAGAGTATGTAAGTTTTAATTCATGCTCAAGTATTTTGCGTTCTACCGCGTAATGTAGAACTTTATTTAAGGTATAAGCGTTGTATCGTCCTTTGACCAAAAAATCTTGAGCGCCAAAATGTAAAGTTTTTAAACCAAGATCGTCTTGATAGGCGCCGGTATTGATTACAATGGCCATTTGAGGGAACTTTTGATTAAGAATATGCAATGAATTTTCTCCGTGGGAATCTGGAAGATTTAGATCCAGGACTACGACATCAAAAGTAGCGTTTTCTAAGACTTTTAATGCTTGAGATAAAGAATTAGTGGTAACGAGATTCGAAGTTGAGTCTGAGGATTCTTGAAGCATGGCTTCCAGAACGCGGCGGTCAACATTGTTATCTTCTACGACCAGGACGCGTAACGGGATTTTGAGTTTTTTTTCTGATGTTTTATTCATATTTTGCCCTAAAACAGAAAAGCCACGGATATAGTCGTCTACTAACGATCCGTGGCTTGTCGTTCTTTGTAGGACTGCTTTTCAACAGTCCAAATGTTGTTTGGTAACTTTCTTCTACAAGTATATTCCATAAAATTTTCATTGTCAATGTCGTGTTGAAAGAAAATTTTACTTTGCGTTTAAACGTATTGTTTCTGCAATTTCCTTTAGTTCTTTTTCATCCATGGGTTTGGCTAAAGAAAAATCAATATCTGCGACGCTATCAATCGGTATCAAATGAATATGTGCGTGGGGAACTTCCAGCCCGCAGACCACCACACCGATTTTCCGGCAAGGCACGGATTTTTTAATCAGCTTGGCTGCCTTCTTCGCAAAAATCATGATCGCGCTCAACACTTCGTCGTCCATGTCAAAGAGATAATCAATTTCTTTTTTAGGAATGACCAGTGTATGCCCGGGTTTAATCGGATGAATATCCAAAAAAGCCAAAAATCGTTCGTTTTCCAGGATTTTATGACAAGGAATATCCCCGCTGATAATTTTATTAAAAATTGTCGCCATTTGCGCTCACTTTTGTCTTTGTCTTTTGATTTAAATCCCGTGATCGCGCAGCGATTTTACGGGACTACCTTTACTACTTTTTTAACGCTTCCATTCCCCGTCTGCAAATTTCCTTTGCGTATTCTGTCCATATGCCGGTTCCCCAATAACGGAAACAGCTGGTTTGGGACAGTAATAAATACAACAATGCTTCACGGTATTTTCCATCATTTGGATCGATTTCGACACTATCAAATTTTTTGTGGAATTCGGCACTTAACTGGTTAATTGGGTCGAGAACGCTGTCATAACCTTTAACCCAGCTGCGGTCGCTGGTCCAGGATCCTTTATCCAGATTGTAACCGTGATCTTTTGTTTTGATTTGGTCTATAGCTTTGTCTGCCGCGCCTTTGGCGTATTTTCCGTCAATTTCTTTCCAAATACGGTTTTGTGAAACTGGCTGAATCGCGATAAAATTGCTTTCTTGGACTCCATTGTCTTGAAGGAATTCAAGATATTCAGAACCGCTTAAACTAACTGTTCCTTCATAACCAATTTGTTGAAAAGCCTGATCAAATCCGGGAGGGAACTCATTCATCATAACGCCGCCGTTCTCTCCGTCGCCGATTTGCGCGACAAAACCAGGAATATTCTTTCCTGCGTAATCCTGGCGTTGAATTGTTTTAGCTTCATAATACGGTTGCATTTGGGCCACTAGCTTTGTGTCAGAACCCTGGGTTTTTACGAGTACAACGATTTCTTCAGTTTTTCCTTCAGAATTGCGGGCCACCAAACGGTGCGGGAAATGTTGTCTTCTTAAACTGCTGCCGTCCAAATTTTCAACGGAATGTTCTTGAACCATGAGCCATGAATAACCGCATTCTTTAAGTGCTTTGATATATTCATAGCAGACATCCGGATGAATCGGCAAATGCATTTCCGGCGCGGAAAAGCCCTTGACGCGCATGACCGCTTCTTCGCCAAAGATTGAAGCAAAGTGATTACGCCAAGCCATGATTTGTAATTTCAGGTCAGGAACAGGCGTGGATGACGCCACCGCATGCGACCACATAGTTCCCAGCCATTCGGTTGTGATATAAAATTTAGGATCGCAGGCTAAACGTTTTAACTCTTCTAAGGCTGAACCGTTTTCCATCTGCCGAAGGCCCCAAAATAAATTGCCTGAGTAATCCAGCATGACGCGGGGATTTTTTCCCTGCGACATTAAATTAGGGATAATCCAGGACAAACGTTTATAACATTGCATGAAAACCGACGCGTTATGGTTGTCGCCCATGCCTTGATGTTCAAACATGTGTTGTAAATTAGAAATAATTTGCGAACTGCGGATGTCGTCGGATGAAGCCGGTATTGACGGCTGATGCATATGGAGAGCAATGCCGAATGAAGAATCGATTTTTGAAAAATTAAGATTAGAAATCGTTGAATAATACCGTTTAGCTTGCTGGGCTTTTGTTGGCACAACCTTTTTTTCAAGCCCGCAAATGTTAGGTAATCCGTTTATAATATCGCTCATAAATAGCCCCTTTGGTTAATAATTATTGCTTACTGGTTTTTGGTTTTTGGTTGTTGGTTTTTGGCCAACAATTTTTTAACCAATCGTTTTTTCGTCTCTCGTCCTTCGTCCCTCGCCTCTCGTTTTATTTCAGAAATATAATATTTCGCGCAATCCATATCCCTAAATATATTATCCCTCTCTTCGACTTCTTTCAACCAAATTTCGTCGATCTGGTCATTTAAAATATCTTCGTATAATTTGGTAAAACGACCGATATGCGTGGTGATGCGCTTATTGGCGTATTGCACCATGGTGCCGGCTTTCATGATAAATGGCCAGTCACTGGATTCGGCTAAAAGCAATTCACGACCTGCCTGGTTTAAAGCGCGTTTTTTTAATGAATTATTTTTGTCATCGATGACCGTTGAAAATTTTTGAGACAGTTCCACCATGCGCTCTTGCGCCATATGAATATGACGGTAAATCCAATCATTACAGCCGTCCAGCCAGAATTCACTATACCCTTTATATCCCCAGCTGGAACACGACGGCACGCTGACCTGATTAACCGGGTATTGGTCTAAATATTCCGATGGAGTAATCATTTTGACCGTAGGTTGATCAAAATGCATTTTACGCATTAAAAAATCAATGAACATCGGACCTTCGTACCACCAATGTCCGTACAGCTCAGCGTCATAAGGAGCGATGACTATGGGCCGCCGGTCCATATGCGCGCTTAGATGCTGGATTAATTTTTCCCGGTTAAACATAAAATTGCCCGCGTGAGCAGCTGCTTTTTCGAGCGCCCAGTCTGGACGGTAAGCTTCTTTGTAATCGCTCTTTCCAGTGATCCGCCAGTATTTCATGCCCGTATTAATGCGCAGGCCCATAGGATGGATATAAGGTTTGATATAATCGTAATCCAACTCAAAACCAATGTCTTTGTAATATTCGCGGTAATCAATGTCTCCAGGATAGCCTTCTTCCGCGCTCCAAACTTGTTTAGAGGATTCAATATCCCGCCCGAAAACCGCCACTCCTGAGGGACAATATATGGGTGAATAAACGCCGTATTGGGGAGTCGGATCAGAGTTCAGAATGCCATGCGTATCGACAAAAAAATAACGGATTTTTTCTTTGGCTAAAATTTCATCAATGCCCGGGGTATATCCGCATTCAGCCAGCCATATGCCTTTGGGATCTTTCCCGAACACTTTGCGGTAATGGTCAGCGCCGATTTGAATCTGGGCTTTACTCGACGACCGGTGAATATCCAAAATCGGCAAAAACCCGTGCGTGGCACAGCAGGTAATAATTTCCAGATATCCGAGATCCTGAATTTTTTTAAAAGCCTGGACAATATCTTTTTTATAAATGTCTTTAAACAGCCGCTTGCATTCTTTGAATTTTTCATGATACATAACAGCTAATTGATGATAATGCTGTTCATACACTGTTCTGGCAATTTCTTTATCGGATAATTCGATCAGCCGGTCAATATGCCGCAAATAACGGTCTTGCAGAAGCGGATCCTGGAGCATAGACACTAAAGGCGGGGTCAAGGACATGGTGATTCGGAAATTGACATTATCCCGGATTAACCCGTTAAAAACCTGAATCAGGGGAATATAGGTTTCAGTAATAGCTTCATAAAGCCAGTTCTCCTCGAGAAAATATTCTTCTTCCGGATGGCGGACATAAGGTAAATGCGCGTGTAAAACTAAAGATAAATATCCCAGCGGGTTGGTTTTAGGTTGGAATTTTTCCAGTGATTCGATTGCTTTGGGTGTTATTTTCTTACTTCGGGCCATAAGTCGTCGGGTTGCGTTCTACACTTGTTTTGATGCTCCTGCTATCAATACCGTCGAACGAGCGGGCAATAAAATCGAGCGGTATTTTACCGTCCGGCAAAACAAAACGTAAACTGAAGGTGCCATCTGCCTTAAGCTGGACAGGTTCTCCGCATAAAGTTACTTTGGCATTGGATTCGGTGCGGCCGTAAACGATCAGCTCCGTCCCGATTTCAAAAAAGAATTTTCGCCCGCGTTCGCCCGGGATGAGTTCCTGGCTGGCCGTCGGACTTGGCATAAGATCTTGACGTTTTTCACTGGCGCCAGCTCCTTCTGATAATAATTCGGCTGAAGCACCCAGGAACAGTTTTTCTCTGGACTTATCAATAAAGATTTTTTGGCGTGCCTGGGCGTCGAGATTTCTTTGATATTCAGCGGCATCGAGCGCGTACAAGGCGTCGAGTTCAGAATCACTTAAGCCCAATTTCCCCCTGCGTTTTTTGCGGCGGAGTTTAATCCGGCACAACAGCGGGAACATTTTAGAATAATATTCACGGATATCGTCTTCCGTTAAAGTTTCACGCAAATACGCTTTGCGGGCTAATGCCGGAGATAATTGTTTATCCGGATCAAGTTCTTTATAACGGATTTTTCGGTCAGATTTTTGGATGCGGCCCGCTTTTTCTAAAATATAAGCGTTAGCGGGATCACCATTTTCAACATTCATCCACGCGCTGTCAGTATGTCCGGATAAACCGGCGCGTTGCGTGGTGACAAAATTAGAGCGGGATAAAACAAAGAAATTACCCTGATCGTTCATCAGCCCCAAATCCGCGCAATAACTGACTCCGTCGGCCCATAAATTGATATAAGTATCCCGGGCGGCAGAATTGACTTCAACATCAAAGGAATTATTCGCATTATGCCCGTCAAAATTAATCAGGGAAACATCGTACATTCGTAAGATATACTTAGCGTTAAAGAATTGATGGTCGCCCATAGCTGAGCGAATATTCTGTAACGAAGCTTGAGAAACATTCCAATAAACATAAATCCAAAACGGATCACGAACGATCAACGTCAAAGACGTTGTTTCATATTGCTCCGGCAAAGAATAATTTTCAATAAATTGTTGATTTGACATTTTGGTTAATAATTTTTGTTTATCGGTTTTTGTTTTTTTTCATCAATCGCTTTTTCCTTTACCACCTTTATCACCTTTACCGCGTTTACCTCTTTTTTAACATTCGTATACAGATAAAGTTTCTTCCGCAATCGTATCCCACGAAAAAACTGTTTCTACGGCGATACGACCGTTTCTTCCCATCCACTTGGCATGTTCAAAATCTTCAAACGTTGATCCTATACCCCAAGCCACAGATTCAGGGTTGGGATAAATTTTGTATCCATTTACTTCGTGCCAAACGATCTCGTTGGGCCCGCCATTAACCGTCGCTACAACAGGTTTACCCGCGCTCCAGGCTTCCAGGATGACGATTCCGAACGGTTCATTGCGGCTGGGAACGCAAACGCAATCGCAAGCCTTAAACAAATTTTTTAAATTTTCCCCACCCTGGTATCCTAAAAAGCGGCATGCGTGAGCAACCCCAAGGCTGTTGGCAAGCCCTTCTACGGAAGCTTTCATCTCACCGCTTCCGGCAAATACAAATTTGGCATTAGCATAAAATTTTAAAATGCCGGCAATTGACTGAACCAGAATATCCGGCCCTTTTTGATCAACCATGCGGCCTGCGAATAAAACCATTGGATCTAACGGCCCGATCCCGTATCGAGAACGGATTGAAGCCGGTTCCACATAACCATCCATCACGTTATAATTAATGCCGTTATAAATGACATCAATTTTCCAGTCGGGGACATTGTATATACGTTGATATTCATCGCGAAGAGAACGGGACACCGCGATCACATGATCGGCATGATAACCCGCGCTCCATTCAATGTGACGAACGCGTTCTGAATTTCCGCCAAAGGTATTGTTACCGCATCGGCCATATTCGGTAGAATGGATGGTAAAAATGGCTTTATGCCCGCGGGCTTCTTTGATCCAAATAATGGCATTAGCAACCAACCAGTCATGGCCATGAATGACATCGAATTTACCAGTCAAATCTTCAGTAGCAAAGAAAGCTTTGACAAACGCCTGGCACATCAGATTAATTTCTTCAACAAATTCAGAATGGGATTCAAATGGACAACGGTGGTAATGAACTCCAAAAATGCGTTCGTATTGTAAGTGATCTGGCCGGCCCATGCGGGTAAAAACGTGGATTTCATGACCTTTTCGTTCTAAAGCAGAAGCTAGTTCAGTTACGTGGTTGGAAACACCCCCCACATATACCGAATGTACAGTTTCCCATGAAAAAATTGCTATACGCATGCCCCCACCTTTTAATATCATGGATAATATGCATTAGTAACTGATAATACATAATTTACAACGATTATATAATACATAATAAAATATTAATGTCAACAGCAAAATATAAGGTGAAAATTAAACAATATCCTGGGATAATTGAATTAACTCTTTTATAATCAATAGCTTGGGGAAAATAGGCTAGGGTTTGGTCAAAGTTGACTTATATTCCGGCAATTGTCCATTTAAGGCATTGGCGATCAGTTCTTTGACTTCAGGGCCAAAATTCGCGGATAAAATCCATTCCAAATATTTTGAATCGCGTTTAACCATTTCATCCAGGCTGTATTTGAACGCGTATTTGCCAAACATCATGTATAATTTACCGTTCCACCAGCGAAACCGTTTTTCGGAATCATAGAATTCGCTGGAAACTTGATAATTAAATCTGAGCAAAGAATTGAGCGGATGATCCCCTTCGCCGTATTTTTGAGCTTGAGAAACCAGGATTTGATATGTCGCGTCAGCATCTACCAAGGCGGAATGCGCGCCTTTTAATTCCTGTTCGCAATAGAATTTGTACGCCGCGGACAAATCGCGTTTTTCATTCATGTGGTAAACCTTTTGGGTATCAAAAATATTACGTTCTCTCCAGGGAAACCGGATGCCTGCTTCCATAAGTTCCCGTTCTAAAAGCGGCAGGTCAAAGCGTTCAAGATTAAAACCGGCTAGATCTGCGTCATTGAGAAAATCGACAATTTCTTGCGCCACTGTTTTGAATAATGGCGCGGATTTGACCATGTCATTAGTTATGCCTGTCAGTTGTTCAATGAATTCGGGTATGCGGATACCAGGGTTTAATTTTTTACAATATTCTATTCTTTCACCGGCAGGGGTTACTTTGATAAGACCGATCTCAATGATCTTATCTCGTTCAATCCAGGTTCCGGTTGTTTCAATGTCTAATATGACTAAATTTTTGGTTAATTCCACAGCAACTCCAGTTCTAATTATTAGTTTTTGCGCTTTTGTAGGGGAGATCTCCCGATCTCCCGCATAAAATTATTCGCTTTTTCGTCTTTTGTCCCTCATTGCTCGTCCTTCGTATATCTTATTTTCACAGACAGTATCCATTAAGACGAATGGCTTGTCAACAAAAGATAAAAAATTAAACAATTTTTGTGGCGTAGTTTATCTTTGCTTGTTAATATACGTCGTCAACTGAAAGGCATATATGCATTCTAAAGTAGTGATTTTTGATTTTGACGGAACCATCGCGGATACGTTCACCGCTTTAATTCAGATCAGTAATCAATTAGCCAAAATTTTTAAGTTTAAAGAAATCAACCCGGCGGAAATTGAGGATCTGAAACACCAGAACGTCCATTTTGTCATCCAGCATTTAAAGATATCACGCTGGCGGTTACCGGGTATTATCGCGCACGCGCAAAAGGAAATTGGTAAACAAATTCATTTGATAAAACCGATTGATGGTCTGGCAGAAATTCTGCAATATTTGCATGAACATGACTATAAATTAGGAATATTGACGACAAATTCTTTGGATAATGTGCATAAATTTCTAGACCATCATAATCTGAATTATTTTGATTTTATTCAATCCTGCCCCCGGCTGTTAGGAAAGCACCGCGTTTTGGCGAAAATCTTGAAGAAGTATAAATTGGACAAAAATCATGTTTGGTATGTCGGTGATGAGATCCGCGACATTGAAGCCGCGCGAAGGATAGGTATCCCGATCGTAGCTGTGGGCTGGGGTTATAATTCTCCGCAAGCTCTAGGATTGCTTGAACCGGATCACTTGATCAAAACACCGCAAGAACTGCGCAGTATATTTTTATAAAACCGATGGACCACCGCGGCGGTGGACCAAAGATCCACCGCCGCGGTGATATGTTATATATGCGTTTTATTGCTGATTTTCATATTCACTCTCATTTTTCTTTAGCGACCAGCCGGGAGTTGGCTCCTGAATTTCTTGACTATTGGGCGCGGATTAAGGGCATCCGGGTAGTCGGGACCGGAGATTTTACTCATCCGGGCTGGATCAAGGAAATGAAGGAAAAATTTGTTCCGGCAGAACCTGGCCTGTTCAAATTAAAAAAAGAATTTCTGCTTAAAAATGGGCGTGGTGACATGCAAGAATTAACTTCGCGCCCTGAGATTGACCCGCGGTTTATTCTTACCTCAGAAATAAGTACGATATACAAAAAGAACGATAAAGTCCGAAAAGTTCACAGCATTATTTTTGCTCCTGATTTTGAAACTGCTGAAAAAATCAACTCAAGTTTGAATGGTCTGGGCGCGAATCTTAAGTCTGACGGCAGGCCGATCATAGGCTTGGATTGCCGGAACTTGCTAGAAATCGCTTTGACGGCTTCGCCCGATATATTTTTTGTGCCCGCCCACATCTGGACGCCTTGGTTTTCTGTTTTGGGATCTAAATCCGGATTTGACTCGATTGACGAATGTTTTGGAGATCTGAGCCGGCATATTTACGCGGTGGAAACCGGACTTTCTACAGATGCTCCGCTTAATTGGATGTGTTCTTTTCTTGACCGTTTTACGCTTCTCTCCAATTCCGACGCTCATTCTCCGGATAAATTAGGACGCAACGCGAATATTTTTAATACCGATTTATCGTATGCGGCTATTTTGCAGGCTTTAAAAACAGGTGATTCGAAAAAATTTCACGGCACGATTGATCTATTTCCCCAGGAAGGCAAATATCATTTTGACGGTCATAGAAAATGCGGTATTGGTTGGGATCCAGTCGAGACATTTAAGCATAAAGGTATTTGCCCCAAATGCGGCAAGCCAGTCACGGTTGGCGTTATTAACCGTATTGTTGAATTATCAGATCGTACAAAAATTCAGGACCGACCTAATCGTCTCCCCTTTTATTCTATCATCCCGCTGCGGGAAATTTTAAGTGAGATTTTACAGGTTGGCCCTGCCAGTAAAAAAGTGGATGAGCAATATTTTAGTTTTATAAAAAAATTTGGCCCGGAATTAAATGTTTTACTGGATATTCCAGTGGAAGAAATCCGCTCCAAAAATAATCCGCTTCTGGCAGAAGCCATTGACCGCATGCGTAAGCGTCAGGTTTATATTCAGGAAGGTTACGATGGAGAATATGGCGTAATAAAAGTTTTTAACGAAAAAGAATTACATAGCATCGGGAATAGTGATTCTTTATTCACAAATATAAAATTTGCTTCTCCAGGGCCTCAGCGGGAACTCATTAATTTCAGCTTAGATGACTATCAAAAATTAAAGCAGCAGTATATCGGCAACCCGCGGGTACAACCAAAATTATCCAAGGTGATAAAATCCGCTGCGGCAAGTGTCCAATTGCCAAACGGGTTAAATGTTCTGCAAGCGGAAGCTGCTGAACATCATCTGGGACATGCTCTAGTTCTTGCCGGTCCGGGAACAGGTAAAACTAAAACATTAACAGCCAAAATTCAATATCTATTAAAAGATCAAAAGCTTGACCCTGGCAAGATATTGGCGATTACATTTACCAATAAAGCCGCGGCAGAAATTCGTGAGCGGGTTGCCAGGGAATTGGGTGAGGATGTGGCGTCTGCGGTTACCATTAAAACTTTTCATGGGTTTGGTTCGTCAATATTAAATGAAAATGCCGTAAGTTCGAAGGCCTTTCGCGTTATATTATCGCAAGATGACAGGTTGGCAATCCTTCGATCTATCATCAACAATAACCGCAAAACTAAATCGATCAGCAAAAAGCTTGAGCAAACCAAACAAGCCCTTTTAACTGCTCCTGATATAGAAGATCCGGAATTGCGCGCTATTTTTGTCGATTATCAAAATTATTTAAAAATGAATGCGTTAGTAGATTTTGATGATCTGATTTATCTTCCGTACCACATGTTAAAATCGGATGCCAAGCTCCGCTCCCTGTATCAAAAATGTTATCAATGGATTTTGATCGACGAATATCAGGATATTAATTTCAGCCAATATCAAATGATCCGTCTTTTGTGCGGGAAAAATACGAACGTGTTTGCGGTTGGCGATCCGAATCAGGCCATATACGGATTCCGGGGCTCGGATGTCAAATTTATACAAAATTATATGCGGGATTTTACGGGCGCCAAAATTTTTCAGCTTAAGCAGAGTTACCGTTGTTCGAATAAAATTTTAAAAGCTTCGGATAATATTATTAATCCCGGCGGCGTAGATACTTTACTGGAAGGGCTTCACGATGGGGTGAATATTCAAATTCATTCCAGCCGCACTGAACACAGTGAGGCCGAATTCGTGGCGCAGACCATTGAACAGATGATCGGCGGATTGGGGTTTTATTCTATGGACACCCGGACAGCCGTCAATGAGGAATCCGCGCATATTACCAGTTTAGCGGATTTTGCTATACTGGTGCGCAGCAAACATCAGTTACCTGCCTTGATGGATGCTTTGAACAACCGCGGGATTCCTTTTCAAATCAGCAATGAAGATCCTTTAAGTGAAACTGAGCCTTACCGCTCAATCCTTGATATTTTATGTTTTATTCAAAAGCCGGATAATCAATTTATCCGTCTAAGGCTGATGGACAATGTTTCTTTGAAACCCTTGGACCTCGAACATGGTTTTGTTGAGATGCGGGCGCTCTCTCTTCATGAAAAAGTGACTTTTATTTGTCAAAATTATTTAGCGGTTCCAATACCGAAAGATGAGATTGACAAAGCAGTGGCCATGGCACGGTATTGCCAGAATGATGCGTCTAAATTTATTGAATTAGTAAATTTGAATTTTAAGATTGATTTGCTGGATGTTAAATTGGAAAAAGTGTCTTTATTGACACTGCATGCTGCTAAAGGTTTGGAATTCCGTTGTGTTTTTCTAGCCGGATGTGAAGACGGCCTCCTCCCTTATACGATTTTTGAGAAAAATAATGAAGATATTGAGGAGGAACGTCGTTTGTTTTACGTTGGTATGACTAGGGCCAAGAATTATATTTATTTGTGCAGCGCGCAGAAACGCTTTTTGTTCGGGCAGGAATATCGTCTAAAACGTAGCCGCTTTATAGATTTGATTGAACGCGGCCTGTTAGACCTTTCCAAAGATAAAGCCAGGAAGAAAACGGATAAGCTGGGTCAGCCGGAATTATTTTAGATTTGTTCCGCAATAATTGCGCCGAGTTTAAAGGCAGCAAAACCAACTAGAAAACTTAGGAGAACATTGCCCAAGGCGCCAATGAATTCTTTTTCTTTGAGTAAGTTTGAAGTTTCCAACATCAAAGTCGAGAATGTCGTGAACGCGCCACAAAAACCGGTCATGAGAAGAAGGCGGTAATTTATACTTAATAAAAATTTTTTTTCAAACAACACATCTAAAAAACCAACAATGAAACAGCCAATTAAATTGACCGTAATTGTACCCCATGGGAAAGTTGTGGGCATTTTTTCAGATATAATTCCGGCTAAGCCATAACGTGAAGCTGTTCCGGCAATTCCTCCGATAATTAAATAAATCCATTTCAGCATGGCTCTCTCCCCTTAGCTTGCGAATAATTCGTCCCGTTCATGCTGCATGATTGATTTCAAAATATCCAAAGAGGTTTCCGCTTCCAAAACTGTTGTCAGGAATGTTTTTGATCTCAACAGTCTAGCTACATTTGATAATAAACGTAAATGGATATATTCATTCATGGCGCAAACCATGATAAACAAATGCACTTTTTTGTTGTCTGGCGCATTATAGTCAATTCCGTCGACACAACGCGCAATAATAATAGACGGTTTCGAAAAATATATGTTTGAGGGATTTCGTAAATGCGGTACTGCCACTCCATTGCCGATAGCTGTGGTCAACATGGTCTCACGTTTTTTTAGCTGTTCCAGCAGATCTTTGCTTTTATCCGTGATGCCGGCATCGACGGCGATCTTGACTAATTTTTTTAACAAATCATCTTTATTTTTAGCTTTTAAATTCAACTCAATTAAATTTTCATCAGTTAAACGGGATAAAGATAGTATTTCTTCACTAGTGCGCTGCCCATAATTGAAATCTTCATTTTTTACCGGAAGAGCGCTGCTGGTTTTAAGATGCTGGTCAATCGTTCCTAAATGAAACCGCCACTGATTTCCGACTTTTACGCCGGGGAGTTCCTTATTTTGGGCCATTTTAATGATGGTTTTTTCATTAAGTTTGAGATATTCGGCTAAATCTTTAGTCGTCATGACTGGATATTCTGACATAAGCTGCTTTCCTTACAATTAACGGATTACTAGATCTCCGTATTTGATATCTGGGTGGTGATATTTTTTCCGGTTCCGGGTCAGTTTCATAAATTCAATAGCTCCTTCGGGGCACCATTGCAGGCACGCTAAGCATTGTTCGCATTTATGAGTCCATTGGGGACAGTTATTCTTCATTAGAATATTTTTAGCAGGACATATTCTATAACAGACTTCACATCCATTGCATTTATCGTTGAGTATAAAATAACGGTCCATAGCGGGGATTCTTTTGTAACCTAATTTGCCAAGAAATCCTGAAAAAAACAAATTGGTAAATATAGAACTATTTTCGAACCTGCCTCTCTGATTCCTTTTGATGTAACTCGCCAAAATAAGTATTTTTTGGTCTTTATCCGCAAAAATTTTTTGTTGTTCTTCAACCGGCATTGGGTTAAATAAAGGAATATAATTTGTAGGCATTTTGATTAAAAACCCTGCGGCTAATTTGATTCGACGGAGTCGGAATTGTTTTTTTACCTGGTTGATGACATTCCCAGCTATTCCGTCGTACGTAGCAATCGCAAATACATATTTGGACTTATCAATAAGTAATTTGTTAATGAATGTTGCGACCATGTGAGGCATGTGCCACATATAGACCGGAAAAACGATTCCAATTCGGTCAGCGCTGAGAATTTTGAATTCGTGAATGGTAATCGTTGCCAAGTTGATAAGTTCAACTTCAGAGTCATTCAATTGTTTGGCAAGGTCACGCGCAACAGCTAGTGAATTTCCTGTACCGGAAAAATAATAAATGACAGTCCTCATGTGTCTCCTATTGGTTCTGATTTCTTATTATCTGAGCGCAGATTTTTTTTAACAGTTGTGGCTCAATTTCATCCGGCTGAAATTGAACAGATGAAAAATGATAAATTTGGTTCCAATTTTTATATGGTAACAATTCATGGCAAAGTTTACCAGTAAAATGAACAATTTTTGTATACAGGTCGAGTGGGAGCGTCGGATTTGAGTCTGCATCCAAAAATTCTATTTTTGAAAGAATAGGATTTGCCGGAAAACCCGCAAAGTCAAACAGGCATGCCGTAATTTGATTCAGTGACATGTGTCTGGTATTGAGAAAATATTGATTAAGCGATGCGGTGGGGGATAAAAAAACCGAGTGAAGTTTAAGTTCGTCATATAAAAAGGGATTATTAAGTATCAGCACGATAATAGGCAAATATAACATTAAGGTTATCGTGTAAATCGTGTTTTGAGTTTCGTAGTCTTTCCCCATCTCTTTCAACAGAAAGCGCGCTGAATTACTATGAAAAATCGCGTGTTGGTAGATTTCGGTTAAAGGACATGCGGCCAAGACGTCTTTGGGAATGGGTTGAAAAATGTTTTGATGAATAAAAAGCTCTCGAAATACCTCATAGCCTAAGTTTAAAATGGCGCGTTCGTGATTTAAAGAATTGACTCCTGGATTATAAAAATCTCCATTGGCAAGATTGATAATTTTATACAGAAGATAGGGATCAGATTCAATTAATTTGTATAATGGCTCCAGAGACTTCTGCGGATATTTAAGAAATTCTTTAATTTGGTGATAAGTTTCTGGAAAAATAAATATTGGCGATGTGCGCGGCCCTAGTGAACTTAAATTTTGTTCACCAATATTGTTTAGGGCCGAATGAAGCGTGCGTAGATAATTTTTAAAGTTTTCTACGTCGTAAGGTTTGGAAATAAAATTGTCAGCTGAAGTAACAGTTTTTGTAATCATGGATTGGTCCGTATAGCCCGACACAATAACCCGGATCATAGCTGGGAAGCGTTCGCGGATAATATTCAAAAGATCTCCGCCATCCATATTCGGCATCCGCATGTCAGATACGATAACTGCTGTTGAATTCTGATCAATAATGTTGAGTGCCTCGATTCCGTTTTCTGCAAAATGAAAATCCCATTCATCGCGCATATCATAAAATAAGCGTTTCAGACTGCGCAAATTATTGATATCGTCATCAACAAATATAAGGTTTAGTTTATGTATTTTGTCCATGGTGTGTTTATTCAGTCATCAGTTTGACTGTCTGCCAAATTTCGCCAGTTAGATCGACTTTCTTCCGTTTGCCAACCGCCATGGTTAATGGCACGTGTGTAAAATGATCATTCCAATAGCCAACGAACATGTCAGTTTTTCCTGCCATCCCCGCGTGCACAGCGTTTTGGCCTAACATAATGCAAAAGGTTGAGTCGGGAGCAATAGACGGACAACTGCGGATCATATAACTAGGATCGATATATTTAATTGTAACGGGAATGTTTTTTTGTTTAAAAAATCCACTTATTTTTTCTTTCAAATACAAACCAATATCGTGAAATATAATATTTCCAGATGCGTCTTTTAAGACTGGATTATTGTCTGCCATCAGGTTTTGACCTGCCCCTTCTGCCACGACGATAACGGCATGCTGCCGGCGCGCTAGGCGTTTTTCCAGCCGGGATAAAATTCCAGTTTCACCATCCAGAAAAAGGGGCTCTTCTGGAATAAAACAAAAATTGACGTCACTATTGGCTAAGGTGGCGTGGGTGGCGATAAAGCCGGAATCACGTCCCATGAGTTTGACTAATCCAATTCCATTCCAGACAGCTTTGGCTTCATTGTGCGCCGCAACAATCGATTTACGGGCTTCTTCGACCGCAGTATAAAATCCAAAGGTCCGTTCAGAGCAAAATATATCATTATCAATAGTCTTAGGAACGCTGATAATGGAGATTTTAAGGCGACGATTGTTAATCAACTCCGCGATTTGGTGTGCTCCTTTGAATGTCCCATCACCCCCAACCACGAATAAAATGCTGATATCATTTTTGACTAGAACATCGACCATATCCTCCAAATTTTGTGGCCCGCGGCTCGTCCCCAAAATTGATCCTCCAGCATGTTGAATCTGATCCACATTATCCGGAGTCATGAGCAATGGTTCTTTTTTGGCAAGGGATGACAATCCTTCATATCCAAAACGAAAACCTAAAACTTTTTTGACCCCATATTGCCAGTATAAACCTAAAGTGATGGTACGGATCACATCATTTAAACCTGGGCATAATCCGCCGCATGTGACAATGCCGCAAGTTAAATTGGCTGGGTCAAAGAATAATTTGTCCCGTGGCCCTGCCAGTTCAAACTCCGGCGGTTCCATATTTTGTTCACGGATTTTTTTGAGATCAAGGCTGTGTGTATAAACTAGAATTTTATTTTCATCAGAGACAAATTGTACCGTACGTTGAGATAAAGGCGAAGGAATATGCGCTGCGCCTAAAGTGCGGATAGATAAATTTTGAATATCTTCAATTGATGGTGGCTTAATTTCCATAGCAGTTAACTCCAATACCGGTTAAGCTAATTTTACCTATTGTATATAAAATAGATCGAAATGAAAATAAAAGTTTGGAATTCGTCTTGCTTTAAAGTATCATAATCGTCATGGAAATCATATGGGTCGTTTTGTACACCATTTTTTTTATTATGCTAGGCGTCAGAGGATTTATACGTTCCTCGTTGCCGGTCAATTTTTTTATTGCTGGGAAAATTAACAGCATTTGGGCGACTACCGCTTCGTTATTAGCTACGATTATCGGTAGTTCCGCAATTTTAGGAACGATTTCTTTAAGTTTTAAAGCTGGCTGGTCGGCCGCTTGGTTTTTAATGTGTGCTTCCGTTGGACTCATTGCTCTTACTTGTGTATCTGCAAAAGTCAGCCGGCTGGGGCGGTTTACTTTGCCTGAATTGTTGGATGATTTTTATGGACCTAAAGTTAAATTTATTGCTTCTTTGACTATTCCAATTGCTTGGACGAGCGTGATTGCCGCTCAGATCATTGGTTCAGCATTGATTTTAAATATTTTTTTAAATTTAGCTTATGGGTGGGCGGTTGCTTTGTCTGCTGTGACATTTGTCGCATACACATTTTTAGGCGGGCAAATGTCGGTGATTCGAACTGATAAGTATCATTTCTTTTTTATATTGTTAGGCTTATTGATGATCGGCACAACGGTGTTTAGTAAATTGACAGTTCCACTATTCCAATTGGCGCCACATTCTTTTCCCTTCACGACACATTTTACCCCATGGAATTTGTTAACCTTTGTGCTGACCTATTCGTCTGCATTTTTGGTCGGTCCGGATATTTACGCGCGGATCTTTTGCGCCAAAGATGAACGAGTAGCTATTTTAAGTGTTTGGATCAGCGCGCTTTGCTTGATTCCAATTGCCTGGATATTATGTTTTATCGGCGTTTACGCGAATTATTTTTATCCGAATATAGATTCGCGGTCTTTTGAGGGGCTCGCGCTCATGCTAAAAACAGTCTTGCCTCATTGGAGCTGGGGTTTGGTTATTATTTTTTTCTTATCCGCGTTTATGTCATCCGCAAATACCACACTTTTAACATCATCAACAATTTTAACGGATTTATTCAAAAATATTCATCAAGCTTCAGCGATTAATCTAACTCGTCTGATTATCGTTGTATTGGGATGTACCAGCGCTGGTATCGCTTTCTGCACCAATTCCATTATCGACTCTTTACTGCTTGGATTATCATTTTTTACCGGGGCTTTTGTTTTACCAACAGTAGCCGGATTATATGGGTATAAAGGCTCAGAAGTACGAGTCATTATAGCTGCCATAACGGGAGGCACATTATGTTTGATTGGAAAAATTGTGATGTTTCATGGTTATAACATGGAAGGAAATATATTAACGGCAGCCGGGTTCTTGGCGAATGGTTTTATTCTTTGGCTTGCGGCTTTTTAAATTCTACGGGGATAAGTTGGGTAGCTTTAATTCCGTTGAAAACTTCTTCAGGGGTGATCATTTTTAAACACTCGAAATTATAAGCACATGCTTCATTGACGCATACCGTGCATTGTTGAGGAATTTTATGAAAAATGTAACTATTTTTTCCAGTTGGCCCCCAACGGTTGGGACCAGTCCCTTCTTTTCCTCTGCCAAAAATTGCGATTAAATTAGTTCCCAGTGCATCGGCAATGTGCATCGGCCCACTGTCATTGGCAATGACTAATTGAGATAAACTTAAAAAAATAACTAATTCTCTGACGGTTAAAGTTCCGGCTAATGAGTGTAGCGGTAAAATAGGATTGATCGCGATTTCTTTACAAAGATATTTTTCAGAGACATCTCCGTTAAGGCATATTTCGACATTGTATTCGCCTTGAATCTTCTTAATCAGCTCTTTAAAGTATTCTCTGGGCCAGCGTTTGTAAATAAAACTGCTGCCGGGATGAAAGGAAATAATCGGCCATTTAAAATTAATTCCTTGTCCGGACAGTTTGCTTTTTAGCGCATTTTTTTCCGCGGCTGAAACGACCAATGACGGCCTATTGCGTTCTGCTGAAATTCCCAGACACTGCAATAATTTAAGGTTTGCATCCAGTTCATGAATTTTGCCTTCAGCTCTGGTATCATTGATCGAGTGAGTCAAAAGGTATTTTCCCCACTTACGGTTGAAGCCGACCCGGGTTTTAATGCCCGCTAAAGACACAGCCAGATGACTATATTTATGCGGATTAGCGACCACGGCCAGATCATAGCCGCTATGACGGAGTTGATCTAAAAATTTTAAAAAACTTTTAAAAGTGGGTTTTTGAATAGTATCAAAAATTTCTGTGGTGTCAATCTGCGGCGCGAATTGCAAAACCTCGTACGCCAGATCAGAAGTAAAAAAAGTGATGTTTGAATCAGGATATTGTTGTTTTAAAACAGCGGCCAAAGGTGTTGTTAATATAACTTCACCGATCCGGTCAGTCCGTATTATGGCGATACGTTTATATGACATTCTTTTAGAATAGCGTGTAAATAAACGGAGCTATGGCAGAGCTTTCCGTTAATAATAAAATCGCGCCAAGTAAGACTAAAATAATTATAATTGGCACGAGCCAGAAACGTTTGCGGCTTTTAAGAAAACCCCAGAGATCTTTGAGCATAGATGATTTACCCATATGACACCTCAATAATATTTTTCATAATGTTTTGTATCAAACGGTTTCCCATCACGGATAATCCAATAAGATGTTAAATTTTTTTCAAATTTTCGGTTAAGGATATCTTGTCCGAATAAACGCATAAGAAAACCGATCGGCATAATGAGTAAATAAAATACTAAGCTTAACAGAATCCGGGTGTTGATCCATCCCAACGGGCCGGCCACATATTTCATGGTAACATAAAAAATTGGTTTAAGAATCTGAGGGATAAAAATACCTAATAGACCAAAAACTAATCCGACGGATATTAGGATGATCGATGGGTGATGATGTTTAAAAAATTGAATGAGCGGAATGATTCCGGCGAAGAAAATGGCAGCGCCGATTCCAAATTCCCGCAATTGTTTTTTATTAATCTGGGTCAAATCCACTTAAGTCTCCTACTTTGATTTCATCTTGTTTTTGGTCCCGCCGGTCGATGACGCAATTTTCAATAATCAAGTAATCCATGTTCGTACGCAGTAAACACCGGTACGCGTCCTCTGGCGTGCAAACAATAGGCTCTCCGCGCACATTGAATGAGGTGTTGATCACGACAGGGCATCCGGTCTTTTTATAAAACGCTTCAATCACTTTATAAAATCGGGGATTTTCATCTTTGGAAACAGTTTGAATCCGCGCGGAATAATCCACATGCGTGATCGCTGGCAGTTCAGAACGTTTGATTTTTAATTTTTGCAGGCCTAATAAACTTTTTTGATCAGGAGGAACAGGAAATCTTTTATCGTCAAGTATTGAAGTGACGATTAACATGTACGGGCTTTCGCCGGTATATTTAAAATATTTTCCGGAATGTTCCAGCATAACGGCCGGTGCGAACGGCCGGAAGGATTCGCGGAATTTAATTTTAACATTCATGGTGGTCTGCATTTTTTCAGAACGGGGATCTCCTAAAATGCTCCGGCTCCCTAAGGCGCGCGGCCCGTATTCCATCCTTCCTTGCACCCATCCCAACACTTTATCGTCAGCCATGATATCAGCCGCTTTTTTGAATAATTCATCATCAGATAGTTTTGTATATACGACATTTTTTTGTTTTAAAAATTTTTCAACCTCATCATTTGAAAATGACGGTCCCAACAAAGACGCTTTTTGCGTATCATGGATATTGTCAGCGGAACGGGGATTTTCGTAATGATTATACCAAACAGCTAAAGCTGCGCCTAAGGCGCCTCCTGAATCAGATGCCGCAGGTTGTATCCAGATGCGTTTAAAAAGGCCGCTGGCCGCGATTTTGCCATTCGCGACGCAATTCAAGGCGACTCCACCGGCTAAACATAAATATTCTGCACCGGTTTCATCTTTTACATGTTGTGCGATTTTTAAAATGATTTCTTCAGTTACAACCTGAATTGACCGAGCCACGTCCATGTGGAATTGTTCAATTTTTTCTTCAGGTTTTCGGGTCCGTTTGCCAAATAGTTTACAAAATTTCGAATTGATCATTTTAAGGCCGGCGCAATAATCAAAATATTTCATGTTCAACCTAAACGAACCATCCGCTTTGATATCCAATAATTCATTTTTAATCAAATCAACATAGGAGGGTTCGCCATAAGGCGCTAAACCCATAAGTTTATATTCTCCGGAGTTCACGCGAAATCCTGTGTAATACGTAAACGCTGAATACAATAAACCTAAGGAGTGCGGAAAACGGATTTCTTTCAGGAGCGCGATTTTGTTACCATCACCCATGCCAAATGTTAAGGTTGACCATTCACCGACGCCATCAAGCGTCAGAATAGCGGCTT
>JADFYJ010000022.1:0-1696 GCA_015233115.1 Candidatus Omnitrophota bacterium
TTGCCATCAACGCTTTATTACACTATCACACTTTTTAAAGCTGCTGGTATTGCCTCAATTATATCCATCGCGATCAAAGCTACTCGTCCCTTGTCTTTTGCCGCAATATCTCCCGCTTTACCATGTAAATACGCGCCCCATTTGGCCGCTTCAAAAGCTTCTATGCCTTGACCCAAAAACGCGGCAATCATGCCAGTTAAAACATCACCGCTGCCAGCTTTTGCCATTCCGGCATTTCCCGTTTTATTAAAATATATTTGTCCATCCGGCGACGCTACCACTGTGCTATGTCCTTTAAGCAGCAAAATACATTTAAATTGTTGGGCAAATTTTTGCGCGACACCTACCCGTTCTTTTTCAACAGCTGCTCTGGTGAATCCAGTCAAACGACTCATCTCGCCCGGATGCGGGGTTAATATTTTCGCAGTATTTGTTTTTAATAAAATGTCAGTCTTGCCGACTAAACAATTTAACGCATCCGCGTCAATCACGAGCGGCACGGGTGATGTCGCGATAATTTTTTCAATGAATTGGGCGATATCACGGCCCGCTGTTAATCCCGGACCAATCGCAATCGCGTTGAACTTCTCATAAGATTTATTGATTGCCATGAAGGCTTGAAGAGAAAAGGTTCCTGTCTTATTTTCGGCACAGGGCAAAGTCATAACTGTGTTCGACGCTTTTTTCTGAGCTATTAAATTCAGGCTTTTGGGCACAGCCCAGGTGACCAGACCAGCTCCTGAGCGCATAGCAGCCAATGATACCAAAGCGCCGGCGCCTAACATAGACGGAGAACCCGCGATCACCAAGACATGTCCGAAAACATTTTTGTGAGCGGTTTTATTCTTTCGTAATAATGGCGTGGGCAACAGCATAATATTTTGAGTGCGATAAAGAGATCAGGATATTCCGATCGTGATAAGTGCCATTCGTCATACGGCAAACCGGTTTCCCATGGTTATCATTAACGATTTCAATATCTTTCCAAGTAATATGCGGATTATCGCTGATCGCCTTGAACACCGCCTCTTTAGCGGCAAAACGCACAGCGTAATGTTGGGCAGGTTTTTTATATTGCTGGCAATACTTGATTTCATGTTCTGTAAAAATATGTCCGAGAAAACTATCGCCCCATTTTTCAATAGCGCTCGCAATACGGTCAATCTCAATAATATCTGTGCCGACGCCGTAAATCATACTCAAATATCCCGGATGAGTTTAACCATTTCTTTAACAGCGCGTTCCAATCCAACGAACACCGCGTAAGAAATAATAGAATGGCCGATATTGAGTTCATTCATGCCCGGAATACGCGCAACCGAAACTGTATTGGCATATTTCAAACCATGTCCGGCATTTATTTCCAAGCCTAACGATTTACCATAAACCGTCATGTCTATCAGTCTTTTCAATTCCTTTTCCCATGCCGCCTTAGTTTTAGTGAGAGCATACTGTCCGGTGTGAAACTCGACGATCCGTGCGCCGCTCTCAGCAGCTGCCTCTATCTGTTCTTTTACCGGCGCGATAAATAAACTGACTTTTATGCCGCGCTTATGAAGCTGGATAGTAGCCTGTTTGACCTGCTTAAAATATTTGACCGCGTCTAAGCCGCCTTCTGTCGTAATCTCTTCCCGCCGTTCAGGAACAAGTGTGGCTTGATCAGGTTTTATTTTGCAAGCAATATCCACAATTCCCG
>JADFYJ010000022.1:1795-34448 GCA_015233115.1 Candidatus Omnitrophota bacterium
GGCCTGTTTGACCTGCTTAAAATATTTGACCGCGTCTAAGCCGCCTTCTGTCGTAATCTCTTCCCGCCGTTCAGGAACAAGTGTGGCTTGATCAGGTTTTATTTTGCAAGCAATATCCACAATTCCCGGATTCAAAGACATTTCCAAATTAAACATCGTAGTCACAGCTTTTCGGATCGCCAGCACATCCTTATCATGAATATGCCGTCTATCTTCGCGCAAATGAGCCACGATGCTATTGGCACCAGCTGCCTCACAGATCGCGACCGCTTTAACCGGATCAGGATCCAACTCGCGGCGTGCCTGACGTAACGTCGCAATATGATCGATATTAACACCTAGCTTGGGCATATATCATCCTCATTTTGCTATTTCTTTATAAACATAAATCCAGGTGATTATGGCCAAGATTAAGGCAACCACTTTAAGCCCCAAATTATGAAAAAGGAAAAATTTTATGCGTTTCATTTTTTCTTCTTTTTATTATTTTCCACGACTAACAAACTTCTTAATAAATTCACCAAGCGGTCATGATTCACAATAGGAATAAAACGGCCATCTGAAGCAACAGAGATCTCGCCGGTTTCTTCCGATGCTATGATGACAATCGCGTCGGTTTGTTCCGTGATCCCCAAAGCGGCCCGATGACGTGTCCCCAGCATTTTGCTGAAATTTGGATTTTCCGTCAAAGGGAACAAACACGAAGCCGCCATAATACGATTCCCCCGAATAATAACGCCGCCGTCATGCAAAGGCGTTTTCGGCATAAAAATATTTTGAATTAATGGCGCTGCCACCTTGGCTTCAATATGAACCCCGCTCTCAATGTAGGTATTTAATTTGGATTCTCTTTCAATGGCAATTAAACAGCCAATTTTTTGCTTCGATAATTTATAAACTGCGGTACTGATATTTTCAATGATCTGCATCACTTCCGCTTCTTCCAGCTCAAAATTAAACATATGATGCTGTCCCAAACGGGCTAATCCTTGACGGATCTCTTGTTGAAAGATCACGATGAAACCGATAATGGATATCCCAAAAATTCTAGTCAACAGCCAATTAAGAATATCCAATCCAATATACCGCGATATGATAAAAAGCAATAATACTACCAACAAACCCTTTAAAACCTGAAACGCCCGCGTTCCCTCAAAAAAGACCAGCATCCGGTAATAAATAAACCATAATATAAAAACTTCAATAATGAGTTTAGCCCAAACCACAATTGAAAAAGTCATTAGTTAATCCTTTAATAGTATGTAGTATGTGGCATGTCGTATGTAGTAAAAACAAAATACAATAAAAAATCGCGCTTTTCAAACCAATCGCTTTGTCTTCACGACATACTACATGCCACATCCTACGCACGTAAAATTTTATCAATAATCATAGCTGCTTCTTTATTTTCTTTGACATCATGGACCCGGACAATATTCGCCCCATTGATAATGCTGGCAGCGACTGAGGCGATAGTCCCGTTTAACCTGTTCCCCTCATCCTGACCTAAAATCTGCCCGATGAACGATTTTCTCGACGTACCAATTAAAATCGGGCATTGCAATGTTTTTAATTCACTTAACCGCGCGATAATTTCACAATTGTTTTCAACTGTTTTTCCAAATCCAATTCCCGGATCAACTATAATTTGTTCGCGAGTCAAACCTGCGTCTAAACACTCCTGAACTGATTTTCCCAATTCACGAATAATCTCCGCCATAACATCACCGTTATACGCAATTTTTTTTTGCATAGTCCGGGGTGTTCCCCGCATATGCATTAAAACAATCGACGCCTGATAACGAGAAATCATCCGCAATAAATTTTTGCTTAACCGTACTCCCTGTATATTATTAACAATAACCGCGCCAGCATCCAAAGCCATTTGCGCGACTTTAAGTTTGTACGTATCCACAGAAACAGGAACTGAAACTTTCTTTACTGCCCGTGTTATCGCTGGTATGACCCGCTCAATTTCTTCTTTTTCAGATAACCGCAACGACCCCGGACGGGAGGATTCTCCCCCAATATCAATAATATCCGCGCCGTCTCTAACCTGCTGTAACACTTTTTTTACAACCGCATCAACCCGGCCCGCGCCTTTAATCCAACATCCATCCTGACTAAACGAATCCGGTGTCGCATTCACAATACCCATGATTAATGTGCGCATTCCCGTTGGAATCGTATATTGACCAGGCTGTAGATTTGAAACCATTGTCGTCCAATTTGATTAAGTGACAAAGTAACCGAGTAACCGAGTAACAAAGTAAAAACTAAACAAAAAAACAATCCCAAATTTAATTTTAAACCGCACGCCCCATACAAAAGGTTAGCGTTTAAACTAAATCCCCGAGCGAGTTTCCTTGGCGCTTCGCCAAGGTTGTTTGAGCGAAGGATTTAGTTTAAATGCAAACCGCCCAACCCGTGCGCTTGGTTCCTTTATAAGTTTTCTTCCACGTGTTCATGCTTCTTCACCTTAATCTCGCCCAGCCCTAACACTGTTTTAGCTGTATCAATATCCATGATTTCTTTTTCAATCAAATAATCCGCCATTCGTTTCAAGACGTCCATATGTTGACTCAATTTCTCTTTAGCTTGATCCTGCGCTGTTTGCACTAAATGCCGGACTTCCTCATCGATCAAAAGGGCAGTGGCATCACTATAATCACGCTCTTCCATCAGGTCTCGCCCTAAAAAATGATGCTGACCGCGTTTGCCATAAGCTAATGTTCCCAGTTTCTCACTCATGCCATAAGAACAAATCATGTTGCGTGCCACAGCCGTTACCTTTTCCAGGTCATTGGACACTCCGGTTGAAGTGGTGCCAGTGCATAATTTTTCCGCCACCATTCCCCCAAGCAATACCACCATTTGTCCATAAAGTTCATTCTTATTCATGTAATGTTTGTCTTCAGTCGGAGGTGTCAGCGTATAACCGCCAGCCATACCGCGCGGGATAACGGAAATTTTCGTAAACGTATCCACATCTTCCGTCAAATATGATAAGAGAGCGTGTCCCGCTTCATGATAGGCAGTAATGCTTTTTTCTTTTTTAGAAATAGTCCGATTTTTCTTTTCCGGTCCCATGGTGACCCGTTCCACAGCGGCAAAAAGGTCTTCCATCGTTACTGCTGGTTTCCCTTTACGAGCCGCTAACAATGCCGCCTCGTTACAGACATTGGCCAGATCAGCTCCGGAAAAATAAACAGTTTGCTGAGCGATCTTACGTAAATCCACGCCCTCAGCCAATTTAATATTTTTAACATGGACTTTCAAAATACCTTCCCGTCCATTAATATCCGGAAGCCCTACAACAATCTGGCGGTCAAAACGTCCTGGACGTAATAAGGCCGGATCCAAAGTATCCGGACGGTTGGTTGCCGCGATCACAATCGCACCTTCCTGTCCATTAAAACCATCCATCTCGACCAGCAAAGCATTCAATGTTTGTTCGCGTTCATCATTTCCGCCGCCGATACCGGCAAAACGCAAACGGCCGACCGCATCGATCTCATCAATGAAAATGATTGCGCCTTTACCAGACACCTTTGCCGCTTTACGGGCTTGTTCGAACAAATCCCGAACGCGGGACGCCCCAACTCCGACGAACATTTCCACAAAATCCGAGCCGCTTAATGAAAAAAACGGTACGCCAGCCTCACCCGCTACAGCTTTGGCTAACAACGTTTTTCCTGTACCCGGATGCCCAACCAGTAAAACACCTTTAGGTATTTTTCCACCCAAAGTTTGAAATTTTTTAGGATCTTTTAAGAATTCAATGACTTCCTGCAATTCTTCCTTGGCCTCGTCGACACCTGCCACATCCGCAAATGTAATACTGCCGTCGCCTTTCCCCACTTTGGCCCGGGACTTCCCAAAATTCCAAATCTTATTCCCCATCTGTGAACCGCGGCGGGATAAAAACCAAAAAAATCCAATGATCAAGAGTAACGGAACAAAAGAAAAAAATGCCTGATGCCAAAATGTCTGCGGCGGAACCACTTCAAAATTCGCCACATTTTCCCGGATCACATTAATGATATCTTTGTCATCTTGAGGAATGTATAAATGAAATTCATTCCCGTCTTTAAATTTACCATCTAACCTTCGTTCTGCGCCTTCGGATAATTCAAGTTTAGCGATTTTTCCGGTCGTCTTATTATCTTTCACATAGGTATAAAACTCTGAATAGGTCAAATCTTTCGGGGGAGCACTCAGTTTAGAGACCCCGCCGTTTTGGTTAATCAGAATTAGAAAAATAAACCCTAGCAAAACCCAAAAAAGCCAAGAGCCTGAATTGTCATTCCGGTTCTTTCGTCCGTTTTTGTTGTTTAATTTTGGATTAGGTGGTACCTTTTTATTCAAATCTTGTTCTGCCATATTCTCCCCTCATTTTAATAAGTAAAAAGTAAAAGGCAAAAGACTAAAAACCTAGGTAATAAATAACCACAAGACTAGGCCTTTCCTGTGTTGCATTATAACTTAAGAGATTTTTGATGCAATACAATTTTCACGTCCGCGGCCATCATTTTAATAATTAGCTGTTGTGCAAATCTTTGCGCAACAATATTATGCGGAAGTTTTATTAAAGATTCATCAGCCTGACCATGCTGTGCCCATTGAATCACCGCTTCAAGATGTTTAAATTCCAGAGAACGGGTGTCTCCTTTCAACTTATCATAGGCCAACCGGACCATCATGCGCTGCAAAGCCGGGTGAAGGCGAAAAAAAGAGCGTATATTAAAGGAAACCCTGGAATCTGATATTTTTGCCAAACGGGCAAATTGCTTTTGAGCTTGTTGCGCAATATAGTCATAATCAGTGGTCAAAACTTGAGAAAAATTTATTAATACTGATGCAATATCCGGATTATACGTTTTCCGCAACAACGGCAATAATTCAAGCCTGATCTTATTTCGAAAAAAATCAGTTTTAAAATTCGTAATATCTGTGCAAAAAGGGGTTTTATTATCCTTCAGATATTGTTCAATTTCCCTACGTGAAACATTCAAAAGCGGACGGATGAACTGACAACCATAAATTTCTCTCTTGGGAAGTATCCCTCGGACCCCGGCAGAACCGCTACCGCGAATGATCCGCATTAAAACTGTTTCAGCTAAATCATCCTGATGATGCCCGAGGGCGATTGAGTCAGCTTTCTTTTGTTTATAAACCTGCCTGAAAAATTTAAACCTGGCTTCTCTCGCTGATTCTTCACTTATATTCCTGCTAATCGTTTTTCGCGTCCATTCTCCCACAGTCAAAGAAAGATTTAACGTTTGCGCCAGCTTTCGGATAAATTTTTCATCCCGCTTACTTTCGCCGGCCATATGATGATTAAAATACATTAAATGAAGTTGAAAACCCAACAGATATTGGAATTTGTGCAAGACCAGGGTCAAAGCCACAGAATCGGCGCCGCCGGATATGCCGATTAAAACCACATCACCTTTTTTAATTAAACGGTGAGCTTGAATAAAATTTTTTACATGGATGTCGAACGACATAGGCTATTCGCCTTGCAAGCCGCGCTGTTCGCGTCTGGCTTCTTGAAAAGCTTGACGTAATTTTAGCTCGTATTTTGTATTGGGGACACGGATTTGCATTTCGGCATACCCGTTTCTAAGTAGTTCCACATTAACAAAAATGTTATTTTTCAAAAGAAAAACATAACCTAATGTTATAAAATCATCATCCGTTTTTAACGCGTCCAATTCAATTCTCACATGCTGACCTTCGACCAACTGTTTTAAATATTCAAAACCTTGGGTCTCAACAGAAATAGTCGGACTGGCAGGTTCATCGACAATAAAACCATTAGAGTCTGTTTTAATTTCATTGGCCCGTCTTCGTAATACGCCTTGAGATTTAATTCCAATCAAACGGATTTTTTCTCCGTCAGCAAGTTTTAACACACTCATATTTATGACCCGTTCAACGACCACATCCTTGTATTTAAGTGAAGGGCCCAATATGGAATCTGCCTGCGCCTGCGGGATTACCAAAAAATAAATGATGAATAAATAGTAAATAATTTTCAAAGTTTTATTTTTCAAAAATTTTGTCCGAAACCGTTCCCATCCGATTTAAACCGGAGGTTAAAGTTTCATTAACACTTTTTTTCATAACAGATTTATGAGGATTTAAAAAAATTATGATAACAGCCACTGCGATAGCAAAAACCAATAAATATTCCACAGTACTTTGAGCAAGGTTATATTTTTTCATAACTATTTTCTATTTCTTTTGATACGCCTGAACAAAATTTTGTACCGATCGATCATAAGTTTTTTCCGCGTCCGCAGGAAAAAAACATCCAGGAATCGCTCCCTTTGCCCGGTGATACCTGACGCATTCACAGCAAACCCCTTGTTTTTCACAACTCGTATACGTGCAAGTACAGCCTGGTAAATTTTTTTGTTTATTAGGACAATTCATATATATCACTCCCAAATCTTACCTTTTTCCAATATAATTAACCGTATATTAACATAATTTCATTTATCCGCGCCATTTTTTTAAATCACCCGCTTCAACAACAATGAATATTATTTTAACAATGGTTTAATGTTCGTATACACTCTTTCCGCCATTAATTTATATCCTTCATTATTCGGATGAATATCATCTTTCATATATTGTGGATTGGTCTGAATATCCTTTAAAATATCTCCAATATACAATACATGTTTTCGACGTGCCAATTCACCAAAATCCTTAAAATATGTCGTCCCTTGCAATTCCCGGGGTTCAATAGTCACCAATACCGCTGTCGCGCCACAGCTTTGGACTTGATCAATCATCATTTCTAAATTTTTCAATGTTTCTTCTCTGAGTATATTATGATTTAGATCATTGATCCTATGAGTTATAATAACCATCTGCGGATTTTCTTGAAGGACATCCCGTTCTAGTCTTTTCAGTTCATCTCTGGTCGTATTAGCCTTGATACCAGCATTAATAACCGGTACTTTCACCATATGGCTCAACACCGCAGGATAATCATGCCCTTTGTCCGCCCCAACTCCCTGAGTAATACTTGCGCCGAAACAAACGATAGCGGCCCGTGGAGAATTCTGACTGGTAATAGAAGGTTTACAGCTTGCAATCAAAAATATCAACGGAATAATTGTAAAACTTTTAATAAGTCCAAGGTGCTTATTCATGGAGGAAGTATAGCAAATAAATGATGATTTTCAAAAATTAAAACATTTTTTTGAGAGCTTTAGCGTGCGGCTCAAGATAAACAACTCCCTCCAATAACCTAAATTCGTCATGAGTAACCAAAAATGAAAGACCGCTTTGTTTCATAAGATTATCCTGAATTTTTTAAATTTCTTAAAAAGCAATATATTCCTCGCTCCATGAAAATCATTGCCGGACTAATTTAGTCATTACCACGTTTATTACCCAGCTTTTATTCTTTGTTCACGTAATTTAAGATAGCCTCAATAGTTGCAGATCCATCGGTTTTTTCATGAAGCATTTGAAGTGTCATATCTGCCATTTCCTTTGACGCCAGCCCCTTTTTCATTAATAAAATTCGTTGCAAAATTATTTCGATTTCATGCCAGTCGGAATCCTCAATAAAATTTGATTGATTACTATGACAACGTGCATATGTATCAATATCCCCATTCCATTCAAAATATATTTTAAGGTTGCTTAATGTAATCATTTAATGCTCGATAGGTTATTTATTATATGACTATGTGATGATTACAAATTCCTGCTACCCCTTAACTTGACACAGGACATGATATTAAAAATGGGCCATGCCCTGCTTCTTAGCTTTTGCTTGTCGCAGGACTAGCCGTTCGCTTCGCTCATGGCGTCGCAGGTTTGACTATTCTCGTCCTACGTTAAGTTTAAAATTGGCTTTTAAAAATGGGCCATGCCCTGCTTCTCAGCTTTCGCCCATCGCAGGACTAGCCGTTCGCTTCGCTCATGGCGTCGCAGGTTTGACTATTCTCGTCCTACGTTAAGTTTAAAATTGGCTTTTAAAAATGGGCCATGCAGGACTCGAACCTGCCACCCTCTGATTAAGAGTCAGATGCTCTACCGGATGAGCTAATGGCCCGGAAATAAATTTATCCGTAATGCGCGGATAAAATTTTAACGGAGATAAAAACAGCGGAAAAAATCGTGAATATATATAACATCTAAATTCATGAATGTAAAGAAACTTCTGAAACACTTAAGTTTAAATTTTACTGGTATCTATCACTTAAAATTTTCTGATAGCTTTATTTTTTCCAGGACGATCCTTGAAGTTTAAGTTTCATTTGAACTTCATTATCAAACCATCGATCGCTTCCCACCATATCAAAACCCAAAATATAAGTACCGGAAGAAACAATATCCGAACCGATATTCGAACCGATCTTATATTTGCCGTTCGGCGCAGACTTCAAAGCAATACTCATACGAATTAGAATTTTTTGTCCTGGATAAACCATAGCGGGTTGAGACATATCCTCGTTGATCAGCTTACCCTTAGCATCAAGTATCTGATTATTGACCACTCTTCCCCCCATAATTTTTTGGGTAACTAAAAATGCCGCGTCCCAATGTATTAATTTTCCTTTTTCGTTATAGAGATGATACCGTAAACGAGCTGAATTATCGCCGTCAAGTGTCCAAGCAAAATTGCTTTCATTCGTCACTTCAAAAACTTGGATTAAATTATCTTTATCAACTTTTCCGCTATTTATATATGCATTAACCATCGTTATACTGGCGCTAGCCTTCCTCGTTGCCTGATGCTTTAAAACAGATTTTAATGTTACCAGCGCAAAATTAGAAGAACTTTCCTGATTCGTAAGGTTAAATCCTCCCATAGATCCATTACTGCAAACTTGAAGGTCTGGCCCAGCTTTCCATCCCCATACATTAAACCCAAACCGATGCTTTAAAGCTTGCGACACAATAGCGCCCTCTACGCGGGCCTGATTAATTTCACCCTCGCAGTTGTTAGATCCTACTTCACCAATAATCAAAGGTGTGCCCGGATAAAGATTTTTGAATCGTGAAGACCGTAAATTTATTTCGTCTGCAATCTGATGCTCAGTCATATTTTCAAATCCATACGCCACCATACTTAAAAAATCAAAAGGATTTGGCGATGATATGGGAGTATCGCCTAATGCCCAGTTAAAATTGATCAACGTATAATCATGGTACCCAATGCTATATAAACTTCTTAATTGAGCAGGCAAGCGGGTAGGCAAGCTCCCCAGTGTTTGGCGTAATAAGCCGCATAATTTTGTCGCATTATTATTTCGGTTAAAATAATATGGAGCCAAGTGATCAGGTTCTGAATTTTCTGTAAAAAATAAAATAAATACTGTTTCGTTATAATCTTTAATCCTGTTCAAAAACTCGGTAACATAGGTCTCAAAAGCATGATACATTATTGGATCTTCTAGCCAAATTGAACTGTCAATCCCCTTTGGCGACCAACCTTTTCCTAAATAATTTAGCCCGATGATAGCATACATGCCATTACTTTTGATTAATGCCAAAGTTTTTCTAAGATCCGCAAAGGCCTTTTCAGAATATACCGATGGATTGGAAAGAGGATCAGGATTATAGTCAGCCCAAGGGTTTACTAACCATACAGTATTAAATCCTGCTGCCTTGATATCCGGCAATTCATTTTGTAAATTAATAAATTGTTGAGCGGGAGTAGTCCCAAAATCATAAAAAGTCACAGATTTAACATCTTGATATGATAAAGAAGGCTTTGCTTCTGCTTCATTAAATATATCTCCTGAACAAATAAGAACGAGAAATATCCATATCATCACACATTTAATCCGAAAATTATTCACTATGCTCTCCTTTTAAAACAATGTTTCGGTAATTATATTTTGCCGGAAAAACAAAAACAGCGTCTATTAATACGGGGTATATAGATAAAACATTGTGAGCATTGGCTCATTTAAAATCCCCGCTTAAAGCCTGTCTGTTTATGAGCAAATGCTCATATAAAAATTTCCCACCTGTTCACCTTGGGAATTAAATAAAAAAACCGCGCCACGGATGAGGGATCTCTCCGTATCCCTCAAAACCGTGGCTGGTATATTTGGCTTAATTTTCTAATTAAAGTATATGCGGTATAATGAAGAAAAGCAACCTGATCACACCAGATTATTTTTAGAAAAATTAATCAGCTTTCTGGACACACTTAACAATTTGCGCGTATGCAAAGGCTTGGCAAAGGCGCGATACTTGCGACCGTCCACTTCAATATTTTCATCCCCTTTATCATTTTCTACACCAATGCAAACTGTCATGAAAATAATCGGAATATTTTGAGTCAACGAATCAACTTGAAGCCTCTTAGCTACTTCTACCCCGCTCAGATCCGGAATCATCACATCTAACAAAATTAAATCCGGCTGTTCTAATTTAGCGCGTTTAATCCCGTTTTCTCCGGTTAAAGCTCCAATGACTGCATAGCCATCACCCCGAAACCATTTTTCCGCGAGGCGAACCATGCCGGCGTCATCATCAATAATAAGTATTTTTCTGGCGTCTTTCATATCCCCCCTTGAAAACTAAATTAAACTTATTTTATCGTTTTCAAAATTTCTTTATACCGGTAAAACAAGTCCCCTTGCGGCTTTTTAAAAATATCAGCGAAAACTATCTGACACGCCCCTCTTCGCACTATCACTAAAAATGAAACATCACGATTGGCATCAGAAATATCTCTGGAAGGGAAATGGATAAAATAAAACGGCGCAGTTTCCGGCATGCCAGCGTCCTTATCCGTAAACGGTTTTAAAAAATCAAACTGGTCCTTATAAAGAGACGCCTTCAAATGCTCTGATGCGGCCAGCTCTGCTTCTTGCTGAGCCTTTTTATCACCAATCCCAGACTTTAAGTAATCATCACGTACGGATTCATAGGCATCTTTCATGGTTCCTTGACGCCATTGATCCGCCTTGAGATAATCATTCCCTCCCGCTTTAACTTGAGCGCAACCTGCCACTCCCAGTAAAATAAAAACCCATATTGAAAAATTTGTCATGTGACTATCCTTTCTGTATTCGAAATGCTAATATATTCTAACAAAAAAATAAATTTATGAGACGGAAAAAACAAAAATTTTTTATAAAAAAATTAGTGTGATTTTTCAAAATGCAGTATAATCCATTGAATAGTTTAAATAGATAATGCCTTTAACCTAAAATATTTGGAGCACGGATCACATGAAGAAAAAATTATTTTTATATACGCTCATTTTTTTGACGGTATTAAGTGCCGGTTTTTACTTTCGCCTCTATCCTCTCACGCATTTTGGCACAGGTGACGCGAGTGAAAAAGCCTCCCTCCTGGTTATGAACCAAATCCATAACAGCATCCGCGAAAAAGTCCTTTTAGCGTCGGCCGAATTACCCGACGCAGAAAAAGAAATTCTGGTAAAAAAAACCTTTGATGAATATCTCCCTCGCCATCGCAATGAAATCAATAGCAAGATCGAAGACTTTACCAGACAAATCAACGCGCAAAATCCAACCGTGCAGCATTTCCCTTATCTCTTGGAATCTGATCCTTTCTACTATTACGATCTAACGGATAAACTTCTCAAAACCGGAAGCATGGGAGAGAAAAAAGGAAGTAAATACCTCAATCCCAAGATGCTCGCGCCTAAAGGCCAATGGGAACCTTTTAATTTGCACCCTTATATTGGTGCCTTCACTTATAAATTTTTAAAATGTTTCAATTCTCAAATTACGCTGATGGAAGCCGTCAGTTTCACTCCCCTATTTTTAACCGCGTTTGCGCTTCTCATTTTTTTGTTCGCCAGTTATTTTATTTTTGAATTCAAACCAGTGGTTAGCTTTATCAGTGCGGTTTTTTTAATCTTAACCCCTATTTTCGTTAAACGCAGTGCGTTAGGATGGTACGACGACGACGCGTATAACGTCATATTTCCATTATTACTTTTTTCGATTTTATTCTACGCGATAAAGAATATCCGTAACAAACCCAAAGTTCTGTTAGCCGGACTGCTTCTTTGTTTGATTTTCCCTATATATACCTTGTTTTGGCAAGGATGGATTTTTTTGCTCGGCGTCCTTACGCTCTGCATCATCGCCATAGGGCTCAGCTCACTTTTTTTGGAAAAAGACCGGACCACTGTCAGCCATTCCGGTATTTTAGGAGCCATGCTCGTAGGCGGTGCTTTTTGCGGCATCAGCGTCTTATTCGGTCCTAACCAATTTTTTGCGCTCATTGCCGAAGCCTGGGACGCACTTAAAAAATTTTCATCAACCCAGATCAATGTCTGGCCAGACATTTTTATGACCGTCGGAGAACTGGAGAAAGCATCCTCTTCATTTATAATCGACTATACCATTGGCTGGATTGGATTCGTAATCATTGTTTCCGGCATCATTATCTTAGCTATTAAAAGATTTCAATCTTTCCAAAAATCACAACTGAAAAATTATGAGGATGTGTATAAAATCGGCTCCCTGGTATTGTTTGCGGGTTGTGGGCTTTATCTGGCTCTGGGCGCGCAACGCTTCACTTTTTTATGCATCACCCCATTAATTTTATTATTAGCGTACGGTCTGCAAGCCATCAATGACATACTCCATGATTATTTCAACAATCATTCTCCTATTAAAAAATTGTCCCTTTACATTAATATTGGATTAATTTTATTGATTTTGTTTCCGATCATCCATATGAAGCGCGCGATACCTGGGCTCCTAGATCCAATTTATAACGACACCTGGGACCTGGCCATGAAAGAAATAAAAGAAAAAACTCCGACTGACAGCATTATCAATACCTGGTGGCCGCCAGGTCATTTTATCAAAGCTATGGCTGACCGACGGGTCACTTTCGACGGCGCAAGCATTGGCGTGCCGCAAGCGTATTGGTTAGCTGCTTTTTTCCTTAGCCAATCGGAAAACGAAGCATTAGGCACGTTACGCATGATCAATTCCAGCGGTAATGACGCTGTTGTTTTTCTAAATAATTTTGGCATCAAAACCTCAACCGCGGTCCAAATTATTAAACAAATTGTTAAAATGCCCAAGCCGGCCGCACAACAATTCTTGAGCCAATATATTAAAGACCCTCAAGTTGTTGATATTTTGCTCCAACTCACTCATGGCCGCCCTGCGCCGTCGTATTGCTTAATTTACAAAGAATTCGCGGATAATAATATTCAGCTGAGCATGTTTGGAAAGTGGGATTTTCAAAAAATGGAAACCATCAACCAGCATCCACAGCTCTTGGGTAAAATACCGGACCGGAAGTCTCCCGCTTACATTGACTTTTTATGGCAGCTCGTTGGCGGAGCTTATAAATTCAGCGGAACGCTTTCAGAGCTTAACGCGAAAGATAACTTGATATTATTCCAGGATGGCATTCAGATCGATATCAAAAATCTGTCAGCGACCATTTCCTCACCCAAATATGGCAGAGGAAAACCATTTAGTATTTTTTATATCAATGATAGCGGCATGATGGTTGAAAATATCCAATCGCAGTCTAATTTATCTTATTCCATTGCACTGTTAAAAGCTGGCCCAAACTGGGAATGTATTCTCATGGACCGCGCGCTAGCCCGCTCTATGCTGGTCCGACTATATTATTTTAAAGATAAAGGTTTGAAATATTTTGAACCTTTTTCTGATATTTCGGATCTGACAGGAAGAAACCGCATCATTACCTACAAAGTCGATTGGGATAAATTTTACGCGGATAAGGAAAAAAATTAATAACTAATTTTTAAGTCTTTGCCTTGTTGCTGTAGCATTTTAACGCGGTCTTCACCGGTCACAGTATCTTGATTACTTAAATCATCCGTTATGGTTGTATGTGCCCCTGTTTGATACGGTGCTCTTAAACGGACTTTATAACTTTTTCCTAGCGGTTTTGGCTGAGAAGCCCCTGTTTGATCATTAGGAGATTCTGGTACCGGTACCGGCTCTTTATCTACCGCAGGCGCGGCATCTTCCTGTTTAGGAGGTTTTTGATAAGGGCCTTTCCTGATAGCCTCTTCCAATTGTTGCGCTAATTTGTCTTCTTGAATATTCCGCAACCTCGTGATCATTTCTAAAGTTTTAAAATTCTGATTTGTCATATAATATGCCATGCCCAATCCCAGCAAAGCGTATTTGATATTGCCCTGATCCGTCACAATTTTAAAATGATCAATAGCGCTATCCGGATCTTCCTTACCTAACAAATAAACCCAGCCGAGCGTTAAATGCGAGCTCGTCAAACCTGGCTTCAACAAAACAGCTTTATTTCCAAATTCTGCGGCTTTATCAAAATCCTTTAGCATATAATAATACTTTGACAAATTATCATAACATTCCGCACACTGAGGATTTTTATCTACAGCTTGATTAAATACCTCCGCTGATTTCTCCATGTTCCCTTGCTCTTTATAAACCAATCCCAAATAATAATAAGCTTCAGCGAAATTAGGAGCCGCCGCTATAATCTCTTCCAAAAGAGTTTTAGCTTTGTCATAATTTTGTTGGCTGGAGGCGTTTAAAGCATCAGCAAATTTTTGTTTTAAATCTTCGGGAGAAGAAGCAAAGGCAAGGCCAGAAATAAATAGCATAAAAATGAAGAGTGCCAGGCTCCTATTTTTCACTTTTATCCTGGGATGTCACATCATTAATCATTTTTGAATTGGTCACCATTTTAACGATTTCCATAGACGCGGACACGGCATTATCGGTTCCTCCACGTTTAGGGACTATACTTAATTTGGAGACTTTCATAAGAGCATCACTAGAATTAATCATGTGAATAAATTTAATAATATCATCTAATTTCCCGGCACAATCCGCATTGTCAAAATATTCAACATAATATTTCGATTTTTTTGACGTACTGACATTATTTTTTGATAAAGCCACTCCAGCTTCAGACGCGATCTTCTCGATCGTACGGAGAAAATCAGCATTAATCACATCATCATCCTTAAGATTTTCGACGTAAAATTTCGCGTATTTTTCATTTTCTGCCGCAATCCGGTCTTTATACGCTAAATATTTGAGGTCACTCTTAATCTCCGTTTTTTGGGCTTCAATATCGCTTTGCAACTTATCAACATTGCCCTGCATAGGCCACACAAAAAGACAAAAAAACAAAGCCAATACCACCGAGATGATAGCCCCATAAAAAAGTTTTCGCTCATTTTCCGAAAATTTAGAAATTAATTTTAACACGGATCTTATCCCTCCGAATCCTTGGTTTTTTTCGTTGGACTTGCTGCTGTCTTCAACTTAAGTGTGATCTCGAACGAGGACGCATCTTTACCGCGGTCTTTTTTTGACGCGGTTGATTTAATTTCTACACTCTCAAACATCGAAGATTCTTTTAACGCAGAACCTAAATTAAACACAATGGATGAAGTATCCGCCACACCTTGAATATCTAATTTACCATCTTGGTCCATGGTAATCGAACTCAGATAAACCGTATCCGGAATAAATCGGTATAACTCATTTATCGCATCCAAACTTCCCATACGGTTATCCGCAAAATTCTCCACCACCTTCGCTCGCAAGGTTTGATCTTTCAGTACTTTGGCCTGCTCATGCTTTGATTCATAATTCTTTTTCAACGTAGTTTTCGCAAGATCCATAAATGACTGCCGAACCACCAAAAAACACGCCACGAGCGGCAGTATCACCACAATCAAAATCCCGGTCTTGATAAACTCTTTGCCTTGGGCTTCCAATGATTTCTGTAATTGTAATTCTTCAGGAAATAAATCAATGGGCGACGTTGAGGTATTATACGCTGGTGCCGCAACGCTCAGGAAAGAAACGCCCGGGTATTTTGTGGCGATTTTTTTTAATACCGCAGGAGCAGCCTTAATCAAATCCACATAAGGCGCGCATTCAATGTCCCATCCCAGCCGGTTAGTAACGGCATCTTGGACAGCTTTAGCGGCCTCATCATCAGAGGTCATTAAATATTTTTTAGGCAATTGCCCAATGTCTTCCGCTTGATACGATTCTAATGTTTTATGAAGCTCATCAAGAATATAATCACGGGAGTTATTCCCTCCAGATTCTATCTGAGAACGCCCAATGGGAATATTTCGGGTGGTGACGATTTTGCCATTTTGAATAACCGAAAACTCCGTCGCATTTTCTCCCAAATCGATCAACCCGACAGCTCCGCCTGCGCTTTTGGAATCAGCGGCAGCACGATACATCTGAGCGATCCCTTCCGAAGCGAATAAAACATGTTTGACTTTTAAGCCGGCTTTATCAAATACCGACAATTGATTTTTCAAAATGCTTTTATTGGCAATAACCAGTAATACCCGCGTATAGTTCGCCTTCACTACTCCGACATTCACATAACCAATTTGAATTTCTTCTCTCGAGAAAGGAGTATGCCGTCCAGCTTGCAAATTCACGATGGAACGAATTTCTTCTTCATTCACTGCCGGGATTTCGATATTTTTCGTCGTCACCAAATTTGATGGAAGCACGCACGCCACATCCGATCCCCTCAATGGAAATCCGGATAAACTAGCCTGGATCGTCTTAATCATTTCAGCTTCCGCAAATCCTTTAACTGAATGATTCACTAAATTGACAACCCGAAAAGTCGTTCCCATCTTTTGAAGATGTATGGCTTGAAAAGAATCCTCACTCAACAAAACACTAATAACGCTTTTGCTTTTATTAAGCATTTTAATCCCCTCGATTTAATAATCCAATTTCTTAACCATGATCTATTATACCCTATTGTTTTTATACGCTTCAATAACAAAAATGATTATTTTTCCTGCCAGTATTCTATCTTTCCCTCTAGCGCGTTATAAATAACGACTGAATTAAATGCCAGGTTCCGTTGAGGCAAGATTGCCTTTGACGTGATCTTAAAAACCGAAGAATTAACCGAAATAAGTTGCGTAGCATTTAAATCATCGATCTGTTTAATTTCTTCTTTCGTTAATTCAACTATTTTTTTTACGTCGCTCGCCAAATCAAACGGCTTCTGGAATACCACATCATCCGCCGTATATTCTTCGTCATCGACGCCTCTGCGGACTTGGAGTATTTTATCAGCCATGGAATTGTCTAACCCCAACGCCATTAAAATTTCTTTCGGCGCTGTATTAATATTTATTTGCCCGCTGCCATAAATCGTCACAAAAGGAAGAATTTTCTCGTAAACTTCTTCCGTCACGCCTTCCAATAAACGCAGCTCGTCGAGCGTCTCAAATTCCGCATGTTTCACTTTATAGGGATACTCCAACTGCTGGTAATAATCCTCGCTGTAAAAACCTTTAGCTTGTGTATCCCCAAATTCGCGCCACCCAACGACTGCATCCGCTAAAGCCGTGGCTTCTTCATCCTTCACGGCCAGCACAATTTGAAATAGCCGGCGTATCACCGCCCAATCACACAAATTTAAATTAATTTTCGCATCTTCATCTTCCACGCCATTCACGAATCGGCTTTTCCCAGAAACGATATTATGATCGTCATAGCCGATTTCAAAAGTTCCTGTTCCCAATACGGTGCGGCCAAAACGAGCGGGGTTCGCATGCAAAGCTTGTTTGCGCTCGACATTAGGATCAAATCCATTTTGTGCCATATCACGGCGTATGGTAGCTACAGCTTTTTTGACGCCAGCCTCACTTAAGTGCCGCAAAATAGAACGGTCTTCGATACGGGAAATGACTTCTGCCCGCTGCCGTATTCTGAGCCCAATATATGAGGCGAATACCACCAGTAAAGATAATGTCCAAATCGCAAAAATTAATACTGAGCCGTTGGGTGATTTCAGTCGGGCCATATTACATTTTCACCGGGATTAATATCAATTTTTTTAATGACCGTGGACCATACCGATCCGTAAACTTAACTTCCGCTTCTAACGCATACGGCAAAACACTGGACACTTGCTGCGTCTGTGTCTCTTTGCCCTCGGATAAATAAAAATATTTGAAATGCAAGCTGTCCAGTCCATTCACAATACTCATCGGATCTTGAAATTTTTTATTGACTGCCTGACCATAATTAGCTTGCCGTCGATAAATAGTATGCGCCGTGATATCAAAATAATATTCAACTTTTCCGATTTGGCGGATATTTTCTCTGGAGGCCAAAATCTGATCTTGTGCGGTCACAACCGTGGTCGAAAAAGCAAATTTAGTTTCACCGCCTTCCGGCATGATCAAAGAATATTCACGGGCATTACGAATATCCGCCGTTAATCGCTCAAAAAACAACGCAATCCCTTCCTCGCACACTAATTCTTGGCTTTTTTTCCAAACCCGGATCCCTCCGTCCAAGGAACGGTAAATCGCCAAAGAAACAGCCGCGAATAAACCGACCGTGATCAATATCTCGACGAGTGTCATCCCTTTACAATGTCTTTTTTTCATCATCATGGGGTATTGTTTCCAAAATTGGCAATGTATCGGGTTTGGGATATATTTTTAGACACGCCCCCCTCGAGCCAAGACTCAGTTAAACCAATTTGAAACAAGTCAGGAAAATCATCGACCGCGTGCAAATCACAATGCTGTTTAAAATCAATATGTTTAGCTCCGGTTTGCAAGGTCTCGGCCTGTTCCAGCTCAAAAGGCAACGCATTATAAATTCTTAAAATTTTTTCATACGAAGCTAAACGGTTTTCTAAATTTTCAAATGCATAAATACGATTGGTAAGGTATGACATGCGGTCCAATGAAACCAAAAAAGATTTGATGACGACCACCAACCCACCGGCAATAATGACTACCGCCACCATAACTTCGATAAACGATAATCCCCGACGATTTGCGGCCCTTTTTATAAGGGGCAGGATATATTTACTGCCAATTAGTGATGTCATCTTTATCCGAATTCGGATCTTTTCCTAAAGACGAAAGGTCATAATCAGGACGGTGTTTGCCAGGCGAAACATAAACATACGGATTGCCCCATGGATCAACCGGTTCTTTTTCAATATACGGCCCGTTCCAGCCTGTTGGAACCGGCGGAACAGCAGGTTTTTCACGCAAAGCTTTTAATCCTTGTTCATCCGAAGGAAAGGAACCATTATCCAATTCATAAAGCTTCAATGCCGTCGGAATATTAGCGGTAATATCGGACTTAGCGACAGATATTTTGGCTTGTTCGGAACGGCCCACCAAACGCGGCACCACCATGGCAGAAAGTGCCGCGATAATAATGACGACTAACATAATTTCAATCAAGGTAAAACCTTTTTGGTCTCTCTTCATATTATTCCTCCTTTAATTCATCGATGGGTATATCATACAATAAATCATTTATTTTTCATATATCTTAACCATTTTTTTTCAAACTCTTCCAACGAACTGAATGCCGGGTACGCCCGACGTAAAGATTCTTCAAATGAACCGCCGTCCCGCAATTGACGGCAAAAATACGCGAATTGATCCGCTCCATAAATTTTAATCATAAAATCCACCATGGATAAAGATTGCCCATAAAAAATCGCGACCGCATTTTTATCTGTTTCACGATAGACATCCATCTTCTGCAGCACCTGAATCGGGATATATCCCTGAATTTTAATTATTTTAGGAAAAATCCGATTCACATCATCACGTTTATGCGTCTCATTTAATTGAGCCATTCCTTCGTCAAACCACTGAGGAAAATCTTTTCCAGTTCCCCAAAAATCCCTCATGACTAAATGAGTGATCTCATGCGGCAAAACTCCGTCTATAAAACCGTCGGCCTGAACATAAGTGACAATGACGCGGTTTTTTAATAAATAAGAATGATCCGCAGATCCGCCAGACGACCACGCCGGTTGTCCGGTTTTTTGCATAAAATTTTTTTGATCAGCATAGATATAAATCAATGCCCGCTGATCCCACGTCCAAAAATTCTCATATCGTATATACCCTATCAATTCGCCAAGAACTTTGTAATAGTGCTCTGCCATACGGGACACTTCCCCGGCTAAACTGTCTTGATCCGGCAGAGTGTAATATACGACAAAATGCTCACTTTTCTTTTGTTGCCACTCTTTTATTTCTGAAGCAAAAACTAAAGAGGGCAAAAAAAATAAAACCAAAAATATTTTAATATATTTAGGCTGCAAAAACATCGACTTGAAATATAGGTAAAAGAATTGCAAAAACAATAGTTCCCACGACCAGCCCCACGATCAGGATCATGAGCGGCTCTAAAACTGTGGTCGTCATTTTAACTTTTTCATCCACTTCTTGCTCATAATAATCCGCCACATCCGCCAAGACATCACTTAAATTGCCCGTCTCTTCTCCGACAGAAATCATATATCCCATCATGACCGGCAAATGTTCCATTTTTTTAAGCGCAGTGCCCCAAGTCCCTCCGGCCGTCAAGACCTCTTCCGTGGCCTGAAGCTGTTTTTTCAATGGCGCGCTGTTTAAAACCGGCGCAGAAATTTTTATAGCTTGAATTAAAGCAATCCCATTTTTTAAAAGTAAATTGACCGTCCGACAAAAACGCGCTAATTCTGCCTTGCGATACAAATCACCCCATACAGGAATATTCAACACAAAACGGCCAAATATCATTTGTCCTTCTGCCGAGCTCATCATTTTACGGACCATCCAATAACCAGCTAAAAATCCGAGAATCAGAACATACCAATAATGCGTAAAAAACCAACTCACACTCAGCACAATCTTGGTCGGTAAAGGTAATCCTCCCCGCAAATTTTTAAACAAACCCATCATTTTCGGTAACACGACGGTTAAAATAAAAGTGATCGTACCGGCTCCCACCACGGCCATAAAAAGCGGATAGATCATCGCCATCCTGACCCGGCTCATAAAAGCTGCTTGTCGTTTCTGATAATTCGACATACTCAAAAGCATTTCTTTGAGGTTAGAACTATTCTCGCCAGCATAAACCATCATGACATACAATTGTGAAAAAATACGCGGAAATTCCCCCAGACAATCTGAAAAAGCCCGTCCATTCTTGACTCCTTTTGCCACTTGGCCAATAACATGCTTAAAATATGGGCTGCTGGTCTGTATCCGGATAATTTCCAAAGCGGTTAATATGGCAATCCCGGATTTAAGCAAGGCCGCTAATTGCTGGCTAAAAATATTAATTTCTTTTATGGATACACTGCCGGCCCGCTTGCTCCAATCTTTATCCTTCTCGTCTGCCTGAATATCGACGGAAATTGGCACAAATCCTAACTGGGTAATTAAATCAACCGCCTCATCTTGAGTATGGGCCACAATTTGACCAGTTACATTTTCGGTGGGAGTTTTTTTGGCTTTATAAATATATATTGGCATAGGTTACGGCCATGCTGGTCATTTTGTATTTTTTTAACTGCCGGATTCGTCATCTTTGACAGACACATTCAACACTTCATTAAAAGTGGTGATCCCTTTTAAAACCGCTTGCCAGCCGTTCTGCCGCAATGTGACCATGCCTTGCTGCATCGCCAAAATTTTAATTTGATCAGCGCGGGCTTTATTTAAAATAGCAGAACGGATTGCATCTTTGATAGGTAAAATTTCATGAATCACCGTCCGCCCGTAATATCCGGTGTTATGACAAAATTCACATCCTTTACCCGTATAGATCGGCCAATGACCCGACGGATTTAATCTTAAAGCATGAACCATTTCCGAACGCACTTCCGCTGGGACCTCTTCGGCTTCAATCTTACATTTAGGACATATCACGCGCACCAGCCGTTGCGCCACAAAAGCTTCGACGCTGGATATCACCAAATAAGGCTCGATCCCCATATCAATCAAACGGGAAACACCGCTGGCCGCGTCATTGGTGTGTAAGGTAGAAAAAACCAAATGTCCGGTCAAAGCCGTCCTGACCGCGATCTCCGCGGTTTCAAGATCACGCACCTCGCCCACCATAATAATGTCCGGATCATGCCGCAGAATGCTTCTCAAACCAGTCGAGAAATCAAAATTAATTTTGTTATTAACTTGAATCTGCGTTAATCCTTCCATTTCATATTCTACCGGATCTTCGATAGTAATAATTTTGCGTTGATCCGTATTGATCTCATTTAAACAGGCATACAACGTGGTGGTTTTTCCGCTTCCCGTCGGGCCAGTGATAAAAATAATCCCATGCGGACGCTTGACCAGCTCCCGGAATTTAATAACGCCTTCATCCAAAAATCCTAATTTTTCCAAACTAAACAGCATCACCTTAGACGGTAATATCCGAACCACCATGCTTTCACCCCGTGGAGTGGGCATGGTAGAAATACGCAGATCCAGCTGTTGATCTTTTGTTTTCACGACCGCGCTTCCGTCTTGGGGAAGCCGTTTTTCAGTGATACTCAAATTCGCCAGAATTTTAATCCGGGATAATATCTGGGGCAGAAAATGTTTGACTTTATCCGGCAAATTCGCGTCTACTAAAACTCCGTCGATACGATACCGGAAGCGGACTTTATCCCGGTAAGGTTCGATATGGATATCGGTCGCCCGTTTAATATACGCCTCCAGAATAATCTCATTAACCAATTGGGCGACAGTCGGGTCGTCAGTCTTTTGTTCCAAATCTTCCACCCAGCTTGAAGATGCCGCCACATCCGGCTTAGCCTCAGCCTGGCCCTTTTGGCTGGATATAATCCGATCAATCGTATCTGACGCTAAACCATAATATTTTTTAAGAGCGTCCAGCAACTCCGTCTCAGTCACTATACCCAGCTTAACCGGAAAACCTAAATTCAACCGTATTTCGTCGATGATTTTAACGCCCAATGGTTCTGCCGCCGCGATTAATAGCACATTCCCCATCATCTCCACCGGCATAAATTTATAATACCAGACAAATTTGACTGGAATTTTATCGATCAAAGACTGCTCTACATTAATTTTCCGGAAATCCACCAAAGGCAAATCTAAATTTTGAGACAAGGCAATAGCAATCTGCCGTTCATTAACAATATCGTTGTTCAGAAGGTAATTTTTATAAGGAACATGCTGCAGGTGGGCTTCAGTTAAATAACGGTTAGCATCATGTTCAGTTAAGATATGATTCGCGGCTAACGCGCTTTTGAGGATCTTATCCAAATGCTTCATGGTTAAATCCTCGGGGCTTTACCGATCATATAAAATTCTTCTTTAGCCAGCTGATCAAAGTCCCCATTGATAATTCTCATGCAATCTTCAATATTTTCCGGAATAGTCACATATTCCCCTTTTTTCCCCGTAAAAACCTCGCTGACGTGGAACGGCTGAGTCATAAAATTATATAATTTTTCTGCCCGGGTAAATATCTTTTGATCTTCGCGGCTTAACTCTTCCACACCGATAACAGCGACGATTCTTTTTAAAGCTTCATGCTTATTAAAATGAACCAACACTTGCTGCGCGACATCAAAATGTTTTTTGCCGACAACATCCGGATCCAAATTCGTACAAGAGCTTTGCAAAGGATCAATAGCCGGATACATACCGCGCTGAACCAGATCACGTGAAAGAACAATACAACCATCCAGGTAACTGAAAATCGCCACAACCGCAGGGTCAGTCATATCATCCGCCGGAACATAAACCGCTTGAAACGCGGTAATAGAACCCCCGCCTTCCACTGAACGGATCCGTTCCTGAACAGCGCTGACTTCCGAGGCTAACGTTGGCTGATAACCGGTTTCCGCAGGAACGCGCCCCAACAAAGTTGAAATTTCCTGACCACCCTGAATATAACGGTAAACATTATCCATAAACAACAACACGTCTTTATTTTTCGCCTGCAAATATTCCGCCAAACACAAACCGACATATACAACTTCCGCGCGCGCGCCGGGCGGCTGATCCATCTGCCCGAACGCCAACATGACATTCTGCAGTAATTTACTGTCTTTCAATTCATAATAAAGTTCATTTCCTTCGCGGATGCGTTCGCCAATCCCCGCGAAAACGCAGGCGCCGCCATGCCGCTTAACAATATTATTAATTAATTCAAGGATAACGACGGTCTTCCCGCAGCCTGCCCCTCCGAGGATTCCGGTTTTACTTCCTTTAACCAGCGGAAATAATAAATCAAAATATTTAATCCCCGTTTCCAGAATTTCCGGCCGTTCGCCTTTTTTATTATTCAGATTAAACGGTATGGATTTTTTCAAACCTTTAATAGGAAAACGTTGAGCTGTTACGATCTCACCATTATTATCCAAAGAACGGCCTGTAGCATCCATAACCCGTCCGAAACATTCATCGCCTAAAGGAATGGTGATTGACTGAAACGTATTATAACAGGTTGAATTCAATTGTAGGTTTAACGTATCCATTAACGCCACAGTACGGACTAAATTTTTCGAGAGATGTTCCATGGTTTGCAGAACCACGCGCTTTCCGTCGACAGTAAAAGCCTCTACCACATCATACAACCCGGGAATATTTTCCGTTTTATCAAAAAAACAATCAGCGACCGGCCCTTGAACGGACACAATTCGACCTGCTCCTCGTTTTTCTTCCACAGAACTGCTCCTTTTTACGGAACTCATGCTAAATAAAAACAATTTCCTATGAATGCACCATCATACGGGCAGAAAAAGTTTCACGCAAACTTTTATCAATATCCCCTTTACGCGCTTTACGGAATTTCACCTTAACCTTGTCGCGTTCCTTCTTCATTTTATCGACGCTATCATCCAAAAATTTCGCTTGGGCCGCAGATGCCGCGATGATCGTATCAACTAATATTTCATATAAACGGGTCGTCACCCACAAATTCACCAAAAATCCAATCAATTGCCCGGGATCTGACTCTTCTATCACCCGTTTGTCAGCCAAATCCGCGAATTGAGCCTGCTTAGTGATCAATTCATCCGCAGGGAGTAATTTCACAATCCGCGCTTTCTGGATGTCGAAGCTTTTTGGGAAAGAATAACAAACCATAACTTTCCCAAACTGCCCTTTCATCACCCCATCAACCAAATAATTCTTAATCTCTACCGCTGATTCGTAAAGCCCAATATTTTCATATCCCGGAAAAGCTTTTAAGTTGGGAGTATATTGTTTTAAACGGTCAATCCCTTTCTCCCCAACAGATATATACTCAACACCGCCAAGATTTTCCGCTTCTTCAACCGCTCGGCGAATAACCTTGGTATTAAATTCGCCCAAAAAACTTCCTTCCGCCGTAATAACGACCATGGCCGTCTTAGGGTTATCATTGCCGATCAAAGGATGCTTAGCCTTGGTAAAACTAATCAACCTAAAAAAATCAACAAACGTCTCACCAAAACGCCGGAACTTCGCTTTTTGCCCCATTAAAGTAAAAAATTTATTATCCGCGATATCTTTAAGCGTCTGTATCAGCTCAACCATTTCGCGCGCGTCACGGAACTCTCTTTTAACTTTATTGGCTTTACCCATATAACAAATTACCTAATTAATTCGCGATGCGATTTCATCCTGCATTTTTGTTCCGACTTCCCGGATGACATTTTGTACACTGCCGTCTAAAGCCATACTTCCAAAACGCAGCATAATTCCCCCGCCCAAATTTTTATCCACCACGCTGGTTAATTTTATTTCACGCCCTGATTTATCTTTAAGCAGCTGGGCAATTTTTGTTTCATAATCCTTGGAAATAGGCAGAACAGTAGCGATTTCTGCCGCTTTAATATCCGAAGCAATTTGGGCCATATCAATAGTACCCAACTTCTCCATGAACTCTTCAACCAAAATAATATTAAATGCTTCCCGTGCTTTTTCACTTAAAACTTTATTCAATAAAATCATGCTTGCCCGGACGGTTTTCAATTCAAATTCCTTTTCCAGTTCTTTTTTCATCCGTTCCGATGAAATTTTCGCTTTCTGAATAATATCTTCGCCTTCTTTACGCGCGTCTGCCACAATTTTATCCCGTTCTTGTTTAGTCTCCAAATCAGCTTTGGTGCGTAGTTTTTCAACCATATCGCGGGCTTCAGCTCTGCGTTTTTCCAGGTCAGCATCCGCCTCTTTGATCTTACGTCCTAACTCCACCTGCTTTGCATTAGCTTGTGCAATCTCGTCATTCAGCCGCTTGACCGCGTTTTCCGTATCCGCAAACATAAACATTTTTACCAGAAAAACAGAAACTCCAACAAATATAACCAAAATAATTATAAATTGCAGCCAAGGGAATGACATAAAATAACTCCTTATAATGTGTGCCTGACTTATGAAGCTATTTATCGCGACATCAAGTCAACCACACGAGTTTATCCCGCGAAGCCAGCCGAACAACGTGAGGCTTTCTGATCAAACATGGTTGCGTCCTAGCAACCCTAGCGGGATTACATTAAATTATTTATACTTCAAAAATACGGTAAAAACCAACTAACAATACAAAAGTAAAAACCATAATCGAAACAAACGGCCAAAATATTCCGACTAAAAATTCCGGTGCACGGCTGGGATAATGGCCTAATTTATAAATCAATTTCCGGCCCAGTAAAGTAATTAAAACACAAGGTATCAAAACAATAAAAAAATAAAAAATCCCGAATAAAAAACTTTCATGCCATAAATTAAAATCGACCATGTCACAAACTTTCTATTTGGCAAAAAGTTGAAATATGATCAATAACGCGGTGATCGATATGGCTTCAACAAAAATCAATAAAATCACCATACCCATGAAAATTTTAGAAGCCGCTGACGGATTCCGAGCCAAGGCTTTAATCACCGCGTGGCCCAAAATTCCAATCACCATCGACGGACCCATAACCGCGATAAACATGATCATCAAAATAATAAAGGTTTCTGCTAACATATATCGTCTATCCTTTTGACAATTTTGCCTTTTGCATTTCTTCTTCTACCATAATCGTGCATTCATTCGCGTAAAACCTGAGCACCCCGCCTTTAATCGGTATATAACTATTCCCATTGATCACGATATCCCCTTCGACTAAAACACCTAAAATCGGATAGTGATAAGCCAATATCTCAAATTCGCCCCGGTCACCTTTCAAAAACAAACTATTCACTTCATTTTCATATATAATCCGGTTAGGGCTTAAAATAATACATCTGAAATTTCCTGTATATTTTATCATAGCCAAAACTATTTCTTGCGATTCGTTGCTTCATCCAAAACATCCCGGCCAATATTAGAAATAAGCGGCTCATCAGAGGAAACTTCAGGTTTATAATCCGGACGTTTTTTAATAATCTCATCCACAAATCCCTCACACAGCTGAGTGAGCGCATTTTCAATCTCCGGATCCATTTTCCTGCGTTCCCGCAAAGTTTTCAAAAAATCAGGATTTTTTAGCCGAGTATATTCCAAAATACCATTTTGAAAATCATCAACTTCTTCAATGCGCAATTTATGTAAAAATTTGCGGTGAAAAGCAAAAAACAACATGACAATGCCCTCCATAATAACCGGCGCATTCTTGTCTTGCTTCAAAATTCGAGTTAAAATTTCGCCGCTGCGCAAACGCTCTTTCATTTCTTCAGACTGATTACCCGCGCGCAGTTTAGACATGCGTTGTAATTCCCTAAATTGTAAATACTCCAAACGTAACGGACCGCTTAAATTTTTAACAATCGGCCACTGAACTTTTGTTCCAACGCGGGAAACTGACAACCCCAAATCCAAAGCTGGTTTTTGCCCCTGCCCGAACAATGCCGAATCCAACATGATTTGCCCGTCAGTCATTGATACCAAGTTGGATGGAATATACGCGGTCAAATCACCTTCCAAAATTTCTACAATCGGCAAAAAAGTCATAGAACCGCCGCCGCGTTCTTCGTCATAATGGCAAGCACGCTCAATCATTTTCGAATGGAGATAAAAAATATCGCCTGGATACGAATCACGGCCCGGAGCGCGTCCCAGCAACAGAGATATTTCGCGGTAACACCAAGCATGTTTCGTGAAATCATCAAATCCGACAAATACATGCCCGCCCTTTTTCATGAAATATTCGCCCAAAGAGCAAGCCACATAAGGCGCCAAATATTGTTGTCCTGGTGGAGATGATGATGGCGCAGCGACGATAATTGTATAATCAAAAGCCCCATAATCGAGAAAAAGCTGAACCACCCGCGCCAATTGAGAACGCGATTTTCCTATCGCGCAATATATGCAAACTAAACCTGTGTGTTTTTGATTTAAAATTGTATCTGTAATAATTGTCGTTTTCCCTGTCCCTTTATTTCCCAGAATCAATTCCCGTTGCCCTAAACCGACCGGGATCATAGAATCCAATACTTTAGCTCCAGTTTCCAGAGTGCGACACAAAGGTTGGCGTTGTAAGATAGAAGGCGCGGGCGGGAATATAGACACATGTTCATCCGCTTCGATAGGCCCTAAACCGTCAAACGGTTCGCACAAGGACGTGACAATCCGTCCAATAAATTTTTTTCCGACTGGCACATTAAAAGGTTCCAGGGAGGTACGGACTTCACCACCCGTGGTAACTTTTGAGGTCTCTTTGATAATCAAAACATGTGTTTCTTCTTCCGTAAAACCAATCACCATCCCGATCGTGCCGAAACCAAAATGCACAACCTGGCCGTTAATAGATCGCTTTAATCCAATGACCACCACAATACAGCCACGGATACTTTTGACATAACCTACTTCGGTATATTTTAATTCTGACACCTTCCAACCTCCTGAACCCTACTCTTTTTTTGCTTCTGATTTTTCCTGTTGTTCAGATAAAGCTTTCAATTTTGCCGCCCGGGAACGCTGTCCCCATACCAGAAAATAAATAGCGGTTAAAAATCCCACAAAAATTATGATTCCAATCAGCACTTTCCAAATATCCTTTTTCTCCGGCTTAACCCCAAACAACGCGCTTGAAATATCTGCCATGCTTTTCAACGATGAAATCTTCTGCAAAACATTTTTCATCGGACTGCGTTCGAGATCTTTACGTAAATCCTCTAACAGGTCTTCTAATGCCGTAACATCATTTTCCGCTTTTTCATACAATTTTTTATTAAAAGTAAAATCACTGATGTGCTCTTCAATGCCTTTTTCTTTACTCTGCGATAATTCTAATAACTCCAGATTGCCTTTGATGCTTTGAACCAGAAAATCAGCTGTTGCTTTATACTGAGTTTTTTCCAGTAACTTATATGTATTCCTCGTCCGATCTTTTAAATTCTCGATCTGGATTTGCGGAATTTTCCAAACATCTAAAATTGTAAACTCGTACCGTTTTTTTTCACCAGGCTTTAACTCTTCTTCCTTTTCCAAATACGGTTGTTGTCTCGCGCCATCATAACGAAAAGCAAAATCTCCCATATCAATCATATGTTCCGGTTTAACTTCAGCCGGTAAATAATGCTTATGCGTCGTTTTTCGCGGCAGAGTTTTAGATGGATTTTCTACTTCAGCTAATAACCGGATAACCCCCTGCTGGTCAGCGGTAACATCTTTAGCCCGCCAAAATTTAACAGACAATGCTTCACTTCTAATCTTATTTAATTCATCCACATATAAATTATACTGCTCAATACGCCGTTCCGGTTGATCATCAAATTTTTTATTCTGTTCCGTTATATAATCAAGGCGTTTTAATAAATTATCTTTTTTAGGGTCTGATTTGTCCTTGAATTCCGTTGACTGCATGCGTTTGTAACCTTCTTCGATCTGCGCACGCACATCTTGAACGTCTTTCGGCTCCATCTTCCAAACATCTTTGATCCGGACTTTATAAGTCTTAGATGCTTTAGGAGCTAAACTGACGCTGCCATGGACATAAAAAGCACCTGCTTCAGCATCATAATCTAATTTTAGCCCATCCGTTTCAATAATATCCTGAGCTTTTAATTGTTTAGGTAAAATATAATTGACGTCTTTATCTTTTTGTTTATCCGTTCCATTGACAGTCAAAATATTGATAGTGAGCTGCGCAAAAACACGGCCAGCTGAAAAGGTCATGATCATTAAGCTGGCCAAAAAAGTGATTTTCAGATATCTAATTAAAGGCTTCAATATCATCCTCATTATTCACTTTCAAACCATGTTTTAACAACGACTTCATCTTTGCCCATTGATTCTTTGATAGCTGTTAATTTGGCTTGTACTTCATCGAGCTTATCTTGAACTTTCTTCATGTTCCCCACATTTTCTTCTGCCAATTTTTCAACTTTGAGGTCTAAGCCCAGCTGATCCGCACTCTTGTTCACTAAATCCGTCAATATATTTAAATTTTCTATGCCCTGATCACGAGTTTCTGATGATAAGGATTGAATATTATTTGCCACCTCAGTTAATGCTTTTACAGCAGTATCAATGGTATCAAATCTGTCTTTTAATGTGTCGCCCTCTAAATTTAAATTCGCACTTAATTCTGTAATAACGCCTAGACCGGCGGAAGAACTATTTTTGATATTATTTAACCGCCCGAACACTGTTGTATTGGACGTTGAATCTGCCGCTGCGCCGACTGTTGAACTTAACGTCGTTAAGGTTGTCTTAATATCTGTCACATTTTGCGCGACGCTTCCAGCTCCTGTTCCTCCCAAAGCTGTCTTTAATTCAGCAATCTTCCCATATAAAGTTGCTGAAGAAGAGGTATCGGCAGGAGTTCCCACCAGAGTATTGATGGTGGTTACAGTACTTAAAATTGTTGCAACACTATTTACTAAAGAATCAGCATTCTTTGCCAATACTTCCAAACCTTCCCAATTAATGCCCGCATGAGACATATGCGCTAGATCGCTCCAATTGATATTCTTGTTGCTCATGTTACTCATATCGCCCCAGTTAATACTGCTACCAGTCATAAACGCGATGCTTTGCCAATTAATCCCTACCTTAGTCATAGCGCCTACATCATTCCAATTAATCCCTGTTTCTGTAATCGTTTTAATTTTGTCCCAATTAATACTTGCATTAGCCATCTGCCCAATATTAGCCCAATTTGCTCCAGCTTTAGTCAAAGATCCAATATCATCCCAATTGATCGAGGTGAGTGACATGACTTTCATATCATTCCAATTAATTGATGCTCGGGCCATTTGTCCTATGCTATCCCAATTAATTCCACGGGAGCTCATATTCGAAATATCATCCCAATTAATTGATTTCTCAGACATGTTTTTAATTTCATCCCAATTAATTCCTGCTTTAGCTAATTGGCCGATATTTTCCCAGTTTGCGCCCTGAACACTTAAATGAGCAAAATCATCCCAATTTATTCCTTTATCTGACATAGACCGAATGTCATCCCAATTGACGCTAGCCACGGATAATGCACCAATACTTTCCCAATTAACGCCACCTACCGACATGGCTTGAATACCATCCCAATTAATGGACGCAACAGATAATGATTGGAACGCATTCCAATTGATAGAATTTCTACTCATCACTTGGAAATCATCCCAATTGATACTCGCTGTGCTCATAAAATTAAAATCATTCCAATTAATTGTGGCACGCGTCATGACTTTCAAATCATCCCAGTTCACACTCGCTCTACTCATAATATCTAAATCATTCCAATTAACCCCAGCGACACTCATGTTATGCATATCCATCCAATTGATACTCGCATCAGACAAGACTTTCCAATCAGACCAGTTAATCGATACATGACTCATCGTCGATAAATCCTGCCAATTCACGTTCTTGCTCGACATCACACTAATATCATCCCAATTCACATTAGCAGATCCTATTCCTTCTAAAAGATCCCAATTAATTCCCGCATCTGACAATTGCCGAACACTTAGCCAATTCACGCCTGAAGAAGCCATCGCTTGGATTCCCTGCCAATTTACACTGCCAATTGATAATGCTTGCAATCCTTCCCAGTTAATACTGGCCATTGCCATGTTGTGTAAATCATTCCAATTAATACTATTATTCGTCATCTGTGACATACTAGCCCAATTGATTGACATATTTGTCATGGATGAGAAATCATGCCAATTGATGCTCGCGCCAACCATCACCTGCAACATATCCCAATTAATACTTGTGCTGGTCATCCGGGAGAAATCTTCCCAGTTTACACTAGAAGCGCTCATGCGGGCAAAATCAAGCCAATTAATACTACTATCAGACATTACTTGAATATTGTTCCAATTGACACTCGCCCGAGTCATATCCATCATACTTACCCAATTAATAGATTGATTAGACATTTTGGAAAAATCACTCCAATTAATGGAAGCATCCGTCATGACTTGTAAATCACTCCAATTAACTTGGGTATTAGTCATACTGCTAAAATTTTCCCAATTCACGCTAGCTCTAAATAATCTCGAAAAATCTTCCCAATTAATTGAGGTATTGGACAAACGACTGATATCAAACCAATTAATACTGGTGCGGGTCATAACCCCAATATCACCCCAATTTATTGTTGCATTGGATAATTGGCTGAAATTACTCCAATTAATTGAAAGCGTGGTCATTGACTGGATATCATCCCAATTAATACTTGACATAGACATACGCTTAAAATCATTCCAATTAACACCAGAACCAACCATTAAACTAAAGTTATCCCAATTAACGCTGCTCTCTGTTAACACGGTCAAATCTTCCCAATTAACACCACTTGCTGAAAGCACTTGAATATCATCCCAGTTAACACCAGCCTTGGTCATCATCCCAATATCAGACCAATTAACACTATTTAGCGACATTTCACCAATGTCACTCCAATTGATTCCCGTTTCTGAAAGAGTATTAAT
>JADFYJ010000023.1:0-502 GCA_015233115.1 Candidatus Omnitrophota bacterium
CAAAATTTCCAGAATTTAAAGACAAAGAAGTCATCACTCTCAATCAGAATGATTTTAGAGAAATGTTCCGGTTAACAGTTTTTGCGGTGTCTCATGAAGAATCACGGTATGTGTTAAATGGGGTTTTATTAGAGATCAAACAAAAACAAGTACGGCTAGTGGCGACAGATGGGAGAAGATTAGCAAAAATTGAAAAAATCATAGAAACAACCGGGTCACAAGAGATATCAGTTATTTTGCCGACTAAAGCTGTTATAGAGTTGATGAGGAATTTAAAAGAAGAAGGGCTTGTTTCTTTTGTGGTTGGAAACAACCAGGTATTGTTTGATATTGCCGGAACTTTGATCGCGACTAGAGTTATTGATGGAGATTTCCCAAATTATAATCAGGTGGTTCCGAAAGAGAGTGACATAAAAGTTAAAGTAAATTCTGGGGAATTTTTAGCTGCTATCCGCCGAGCGAATTTACTGGCGACCCCGGATTTTCAAGCTATTAAATTTGA
>JADFYJ010000023.1:524-33041 GCA_015233115.1 Candidatus Omnitrophota bacterium
TGGTCATTTCCAAAAATACTCCGGAAATTGGGGAGTCCCGGGAAGAAATAGAAGCGGAATATAATGGCGAAGAAATGGTGATTGGATTTAATCCGCATTTCTTGATTGATTTCCTTAAGAATATTAATGCCGAGTTTATTGAAATGGAAGTCAACGGAGCCGATAAACCGGCGGTGATTCGCTTGAAGGAATATCTGTATTTAGCTTTACCGATGCGAATATAATTAAAAAAATAAAAAATTTTTTACCGTTTTCTAATTTTATGGATAATATAAAGGACATTATTGGGCAGGTGATTGGGGATCTTTCAAGCGGGGCTGGGCAGACCAACGCGCAGATCCAGATTGCTTGGGAGGAAATTACCAGCCATGATGAACAAAAGCACAGCCGGTTGGTGGGATTTAAAGAAGGAAAATTGTTGGTGGTGATTGATTCGCCGCATTGGCTTTATCAGTTTAATTTAAAACGTATATCTTTGTTAAAACAGTTACAGCAAAAAATAAATGGAATTAAAACGATCTATTTTAAAGTAGGGAAGGCGACATGAGTAAAGAGGAAGAACCCAAAAAATCAAATCAAAAATACGATTCATCTAATATTCAGGTATTAGAAGGAATGGATGCGGTACGGAAACGCCCGGCCATGTATATTGGCGATACGTTTGCCAAGGGCTTGCATCATTTAGTCTATGAGGTTGTAGATAATTCTGTCGACGAAGCATTAGCAGGTCATTGTACGCAAATTGATGTCATTGTTAATGAAAATAATTCTGTTACGGTTGTGGATAATGGCCGCGGGATTCCAACGGACATTATGCCGACGGAAAAGAAATCGGCGCTAGAAGTAGTTATGACGAAACTTCACGCGGGCGGGAAATTCGATCATGATTCGTATAAAGTTTCTGGCGGTCTGCATGGGGTAGGTGTCAGCTGCGTGAATGCGTTGTCGACCTGGTTGGAAGTGGAAGTAAAGAGGGACGGCAAAATTTCACATCAAAGATATGAAAAGGGTAAAGCCGTGTCCCCGGTGAGCGTGATCGGTAAGACGAAAACAAATGGGACGAAAGTCACGTTTAAGCCAGATCCAACGATTTTTCAACAAACGATTATTTACGCGTATGACACTTTAGCGAAAAGGCTGCGTGAATTAGCTTTTTTGAATAAGGGTCTTATCATAACCTTGAAAGATATGCGCGGGGACAAGGATAAAGAGGCGGTCTTTCAATTCGAAGGCGGGATTGTTTCGTTTGTGGATAGTTTGACCAAAAATAAAGAGCGGGTCCACGCGAAACCAGTTTATTTTGTTAAAGAAAAAGATAATGTGATTGTCGAGGCGGCGATTCAGTATGACGAAGGATACGCGGAGAATGTTTATACGTACGCGAATAATATTAATACCAGCGAGGGAGGAACCCATTTAAGTGGTTTTCGTTCCGCGTTAACTCGAGCGGTTAATAATTTTGCTAAAGCCAAAAATTTATTAAAGAACGATGTGCCGATTACGGGGGATGATACGCGGGAAGGGTTGACGGCGGTCATTAGTGTAAAGATTCCTGATCCACAATTCGAAGGACAGACGAAGACGAAATTGGGTAATTCGGAAGTGGAAGGTTTAGTGGCGTCAGCGACCTTTGATTCTCTCGCCACATTTTTTGAAGAAAATCCGGCGGTCGCAAAAAAGATTATTGAAAAAGTTATTACGGCGGCGCGGGCCAGAGAAGCCGCGCGGAAAGCTCGGGAGTTAACGCGGAGAAAAGGAGCATTAGAAAGCTCCGGACTTCCCGGAAAATTAGCGGACTGTTCAGAACGTGATCCGGGTTTATGTGAATTATATTTAGTCGAAGGGGATTCTGCCGGCGGTTCTGCTAAACAAGGGCGTGACCGGACTTTTCAGGCGATCTTGCCTCTTAAAGGAAAAATTCTGAATGTGGAAAAAGCACGGATGGATAAAATATTATCCAATGAAGAGATCCGTACGATCATCACGGCGCTGGGGTCTGGGGTGAGTACAGAATTTAATGTCGAAAAATTAAGATATCATAAAATTATCATCATGTGCGACGCGGACGTTGACGGTTCGCACATCCGAACGCTGCTGCTCACGTTATTTTTCCGTCAGATGAAACCTTTGATCGAGGGAGGATATGTGTATATTGCTCAGCCGCCTTTGTATAAAGTGAAGCGCGGTAAAAGAGAAGAATATATTGAGACAGAAGAGGAAATGAGTGATTTAGTTTTGGAAATGGGAATGGAAGGGATTAAATTAAAAAATCTAAAAGATAAAACTGTTTATAATGCCGCGCAATTTAAAGATGTGCTTTACGCGGCTGTTGATTTAGCGCATATCAGCGAGGTCATGAGGCGGCGGGGTGTGGATTTTAAAGCGTATCTGGAACAGTATGATGAGAAGAAAAAAATCATGCCGTTTTATATGGTTAAGATAGGACAAAAACAAGAGTTTGTGTTTTCAGAAGAAGAATTAGGCAAGGTCACGGCTCAGGATGAGGAAGCACAGTACGTCGAAGTTTTTGAAAGAGAGGATATTGAGATCATTCAAAAAACTTTGGAAAAATTCGATTTATGCTGTCAAGATTTTCTGAAACCGGTATTAAGTAAAACGTACGAACATGTGGGTGGGAAAAAAGGGAAAGATAGCGAAAAAGATAAAACAAAAACGGCTAAATCGCTTTTTTCTGTAGAAACAGAAAAAGACACAAAAGAATTTTATTCTTTGCATGAGGTTTTGGATTTTGTCAAAGAACAAGCGCAAAAAAATATTCATGTGCAAAGATATAAAGGTTTGGGGGAAATGAATCCTCAGCAGTTGTGGGAAACCACCATGGATCCGGCTCGCCGCACGATATTAAAAGTATCATTGGAGGACAGTGTAGCCGCGGAAACGACCTTTTCCATGCTGATGGGAGATGAGGTTGCTCCTCGTCGTGAATTTATCGAGTCAAACGCTCATGATGTAAAAGACCTAGATATATAAAAAATTATAAAGTGACAAAGTAACCGAGTAACAGAGTAACAGAGACAAAACGACGGGTGACAAAAAGAAAAAATTTTAAGATGGGACTGTGGGTTTTTTTGTTTGGTTTTTAACTTTGTTACTCGGTTACTTTGTCACTCTGTTACTATTAAAACAAGGATAGATAGATGAGAGATTTAACGCAACAGGAGAAAATCGTCCCGGTTTATATTGAGGACGAAATGAAACAATCTTATTTGGCGTATTCGATGAGCGTTATTGTGGGACGCGCTTTGCCAGATGTCCGCGATGGTTTAAAACCGGTTCATCGCCGGGTATTATATGCCATGAAAGAGCTGGGCTCAGAACATAACAAGCCTTATAAAAAATGCGCGCGTATCGTCGGTGAAGTCATGGGTAAATACCATCCACATGGCGACTCCGCGATTTATGAAACGCTGGTGCGTATGGTTCAGGATTTTTCTTTACGCTATCCTTTGGTGGATGGGCAGGGAAATTTCGGTTCTATCGACGGTGATTCCGCGGCAGCCATGCGTTATACAGAAGCCCGGATGGCCGCGATCAGCAATGAGCTTTTAAAAGATATTGATAAAGAAACCGTGAATTACGCGCCGAATTTTGATTCGACCTTAAAAGAACCGACTGTTTTGCCGGCCGCGCTTCCCAATTTGTTGATCAACGGTTCCAGTGGAATTGCCGTCGGAATGGCAACCAATATGCCGCCGCATAATTTAGGTGAAATTGTGGACGCGACCATTCATGTGATTGATAATCCTGAGGTGGAAATTAAAGACCTGTTTAAAATTGTTAAAGGGCCGGATTTTCCGACGGCCGGGATCATTTGTGGGCGCGACGGAATCAAGGATGCTTATTTAACGGGGCGGGGAAAAATATTATTAAGAGCTAAAGCAATTATCGAGAGGCAAAAAGCCAACCGGGATAGCATTATTATTACGGAGTTACCGTATCAGGTCAATAAAGCAAATTTGATTATTGCGATCGCGGACATGGTTCAGAATAAAAAAATTGACGGAATCACCGATATCCGTGATGAATCAGACAAAGACGGCATCCGCGTGGTGATTGAATTGCGCCGCGATGTTCAGCCGCAGATCGTATTGAATTATTTATATAAGCACACTCAGATGGAAGTATCCTTTGGGGTCATCAATTTGGCCTTGGTGAATAATAGCCCGAAAGTTTTGAATCTTAAACAATTGATCGCGTATTTTATAGATCATCGTCGGGAAATCATTCGCAGAAGGACGGAATTTGATCTGGATCGGGCGCTCAAACGCGCGCATATTTTGGAAGGCTTGAGGATCGCCATTGATCATATTACCCAGATCATTAAAACTATTCGGGAGTCCAAGAGCACGGCTTTGGCTAAAGAAAATTTAATGAAAGGTTTTGATTTATCAGAGCTGCAGGCCCAGGCGATTTTGGAAATGCAATTGCAGCGGTTAGTGGCTTTAGAGCGGGATAAAATTGAAAACGAATATAATGAATTATTAAAGGCCATTGACGAATTCCGCGCCATATTAGCTTCCGCTAAAAAGGTTGACGGTATTATAAAGACAGAATTAACTGACATCAAAAATAAATATGCAGATCCTCGCCGGACCGAGATTGCCGGCCGTGCGGAAGAAATTGAAGTCGAAGATTTGATTGCTGAAGAAGATATGGCGATCACGATCACGAATGACGGGTATATTAAACGTTTGGCGGTGACGGCTTACCGCAAACAAAAGCGCGGAGGAAAAGGCGTTTCAGCCATGGCGACCAAAGAAGAAGATTTTGTGACGCAAGTATTCGTCGCGTCTTCTAAAGATTATTTATTAATATTTTCAAACAAAGGGGTGGTGCGCTGGCTTAAAGTGTACGAGATCCCCATTGCCTCCCGCGCGGCCAAAGGCAAAAATATTGTGAATTTATTGTCGGTCGGCAATGATGAGAAAATCGCGGCGATCGTTGCTGTTCGGGAATTTTCTGATGAACAATCGATTGTTATGGCAACGGCTTTTGGAACAGTCAAAAAGACCAAATTGTCCCAATTCAGCAATCCTCGTAAAGGCGGGATCATAGGAATCGTCCTGGATAAAGATGACGCGCTGATTGGAACATCTTTAAGCTCAGGAAAATGTGATGTTCTTTTGGCGACTAAAGACGGCAAGTCTTTAAGATTTAATGAAAAACAGATTCGGGACATGGGACGCGCGACCCGCGGGGTCAGAGGAATCACTCTGGGCAAAGGGGATTATGTGGTGAGTATGTTGGTGTTCTCGCCAGACGTGAGCAGGACCGGAAGCAGTTTGTTGTCTGTGACGGCCAATGGTTATGCCAAGCGGTCTGACTTTGAGGAATATCGGACACAATCCCGCGGAGGAAAAGGTATCATCAATGTTAAAGTGACAGAAAAAAATGGGCGGGTGATTGATTGTTTGGCCGTTTTACCGGATAGTGAAATTATGACGGTTACCAAGCAGGGAATGATTGTCCGGTGCCCGCCTAAAGAAGTACGGCAAACCGGAAGAAGCGCGCAGGGCGTTCGTTTGATCAATTTGGATCAGGGAGATGAAGTCGTGTCTGTGGCGATCGTGGTCAATAGAGAAAACGAAAATGGAACAGAAGCCGAGGATGTTGAAGAGGCTGGAGCAGAAGAGGCGGAGGGTGAAAAAAGCATAGAGGATAATGGTTAATAAATATTTTTTAATGGGTTCCCGACAAAAGCTTTCGGGGAAGACAACCCCTTGTTAAAATAATACTTGACCAAAAAGCAGAAGTTCATATAATAAGCGCACTATTTTTGATCATGACACCATCTTTTGTATAAGAAAAAAATCATGACCCCATCGTCTAGCCTGGTCAGGACACAAGCTTTTCAAGCTTGCAGCGCGGGTTCAAATCCCGCTGGGGTCACTTTTATATACGCCTCTGTTGCGCTCGCGCGACAGAGGCGTTTTTACTTTATAAACCCAGGGACCACCGCCCCGGAGGCCTAAAGTCCACCGGCGCGGAGGGTAATCGGAATGCATATGAAAATAAAATTTTATGAAGCGTTTGAAGAAGAAGCACGGATGATCAAACATTTTTTGCCTGCTGACTGGGAAGGGATTTTTACGGATCAAACACTTCAAGTGTCAGGAGATATGATCCCGCCGGCTCCATATATCAGCCTCCGAACGCAATCTCAAATCCCGTTAGATTGGTCTGAAAAAATTTCTGGTCTTTTAACGCGGAGCCAGGGGTTCGATCATTTAGTTAAGTATCAGAAAGAAACAGGATTTAAAGGAAGGATGGGCTTTTTAGAAGAATATTGTTCCAGGGCTGTTGCCGAGCAGGCAGTTTGGATGATGCTGGCGTTGTTAAGAAAAGCCCAAGAACAGATAAAGCATTTTGCAACTTTTAACCGGGATGGTTTAACCGGAAAAGAATGTTTGAGCAAGAGCGCGGCTGTGTTGGGAGCAGGAAAGATTGGCGCAGAACTGGCTCGTTTAATTAAGGGAATGGGGATGAAGGTTAAAGCTGTGGATATTATTCAACGGCATCCGGACTTAGACTATGTTTCTTTTGAAAACGCGTTAGCGTGGGCCAATGTTATGTTCATCTGCGTTCCCTTGACAGATAAAACGCGGCATATTATGAATTATGAAAATTTGAAGGGAATGAACAAGGGCGCAATTATAATCAACATCGCGCGCGGAGAAGTTACCCCTATTAAGGATTTGGTCAGGTTATTGGATGAAGGAATTTTAGGGGGAGTCGGTCTGGATGTTTATGAAGATGAAAATAAGCTCGGCGATCTGTTGCGTCAACCGATGGACCACCGCGTCGGTGATCCAATCACGGATCACCGACGCGGTGTTTTAGAGTTTTGTTCCCGCAGCAACGTGATCTGTACGCCGCACAATGCGTTTAATACTGAGGAAGCTTTGGAAAGAAAATGTCAATTGACCATAAAGTCTTTTGCTCATTTGAAAGAGCAGGGAAAGTTTTTATGGGAGGTTCCGTTAAAATGAAAGTCGCGTTGATTCAAATGTCTGCCGGGAAGGATAAGACGAAGAATGTGGAAAAGTCTGTGGATTTTGTGAATAACGCTGTCGCTCAAAAAGCCAAATTCATTCTTCTTCCCGAGGTTTTTAATTATAGAGGGTTTTTATCGACCGATAAAATAAAAAATGTCGCGGAAGAGGTGCCGGGATATTCACTGGAGGCGCTGTTAAAAATCGCTCGGAATAAAAAAGTTTATATTTTGGCAGGGTCGGTATACGAGAAGGTTCGCGGTAATACTAAAGTCTATAATACTTCCGTTCTGATTTCTCCCTCGGGGGTTTCCGCTGTTTACCGGAAAAAGCATTTGTTTTCTTGGTCTTCAGGGCGGAAGAATAAAATAATAGAAGAGAGTCAAATCTTTTTGCCGGGCAAGCGGTTAGCGTTAGCACGGGTGGAAAAATTTAATGTAGGTCTTTCCGTTTGTTTTGATGTTCGGTTTGCGGAGATGTTCCAGGAATACTGTCGAAAAGGCGCAGAGGTGTTGTGCGTGCCATCGGCTTTTTTGAAACAAACCGGGCAGGCGCACTGGGAAATTTTATTACGCTGCCGGGCTGTGGAAAACCTGTGTTATGTATTAGCGCCCAATCAATGCGGAATAGATGAACGGGGCATAGAAACGTTTGGACACAGTATGATTGTTTCCCCGTGGGGAGAAATTTTGGCGGAAGCCTCCGGAACTAAAGAAGAAATTATTTTCGCCCACATGAATAAAAAAAATCTGGTACGATGTAGAAAGATATTAAGTAACAAAGTAACCAAGTAACAGAGTGACAGAGAAAAAGCCCTGGAGAATTTTTTATTAATAAAACACACAAAAGCTTGGCAAAGAGCGTAATGGCTTAAGTAGACGTTTACGTTTTATTTTTTAAAGTATGTTCTTTTGTTGTTTGGTTTGCTTATAATTTTGCTTTTTCACTTTGTTACTCTGTTACTAGGTTACTTTAAAAGAAAGGTCAGGGGCATGTCTAAAAAAACAATTAAAGTCGCGGTTACAGGCGCATCCGGGCAGATTGGTTATGCTTTAGTTTTTAGGATTGCTTCAGGGCAGATGTTCGGGCCTGATACAGAGATAGATTTGAGTTTACTAGAATTGCCTGCGGCCTTAGGCGCACTGCAAGGCGTGGTCATGGAGCTGGAAGATTGCGCTTTCCCCTTATTGAGGTCGGTAACAACCGCTTCGGATCCTGCGGACGCATTTAAAGATGTAGATTGGGCCATTTTGGTGGGAAGTGTTCCGCGGAAAAAAGGGATGGAAAGAAAAGATCTTTTGGAAATTAATGGAAAAATTTTTATTGATCAGGGACAAGCCCTTGACCGGAACGCTAAGCCGACATGCAAAATTTTGGTAGTAGGAAACCCTTGCAACACGAATGCGTTTATCGCGAAAAAAGTATGTCAAAATATTCCAGCACAAAACTTTTTTGCTTTAACGATGTTAGATCAAAACCGGGCGGTTGCTCAACTCGCTAAAAAGGCGGGAACTCCGGTTGAACAAATCAAAAATTTAGCGATTTGGGGAAACCATTCTTTGACCCAATATCCTGATTTTTTTCACGCTAAAATAAATGGTGAAAAGTTAACGGAGAGGATTAAGGACGAAGGGTGGCTGAAAAAAGAATTTATCGAAACAGTTCAGAAGCGGGGAGCGGTTATTATTGAAGCTCGGGGAGCGTCCTCAGCCGCCTCAGCCGCCAATGCTGTGATTGATACTGTGCGGCATTTAACCGCTCCTACGAAGGAAGGAGAATGGTTTTCCGTCGCGGTGAGTTCTGACGGCAGTTATGGGGTTGAAAAAGGGTTAATGTTTAGTTTTCCAGTTATTTCAGATGGAAAAAAATGGTCCATTGTGACGGGTTTGAATCATGGCGATTTTTCCGCTGAAAAAATTAAAGCATCTGAGGCCGAGCTGTTGGAAGAAAAAAAATTAGTGGAAAATAGTTTGTTTTTAGTATAAATATATCAAAAAGGGCTTGTGTTTTGAACTAGCCGGACTATACTAAAAAAGTAATAATTTACTTTTATAAAACGAGAGGGGGAAGCAGTGAAAACACGTCAGTTTAAACACATCACATTATTATCAATTTTGGTTCTTTCCGTCGCATTAACTTCTTGCAAAAAATTATCCGCCCAAGGGGAACAAAAAACCGCGGCACCTGCGGTCTCTGCGGCTTCCGGTATTGCCATTCAAGTGGGTGACTGGAAAATGACCAAAGAGCAATTTGAAGCGCGGGTCAATGTGGTCAAGGCCTCGGTTCCGCAATTTGATGGGCAGAGCAAAGATGCTAAAAAAATGTTAGCTGAAGAAATTGTCCGTCAACAATTGTTAGTGGCTGACGCCAAACAAAAAGGTCTCGCCAATAAAAAAGAAGTCGAAGACGCTGTCGAAGATTTCCGGAACACGATGATCGCCCAAGCTGCGGCCGCGGAAGTGGTGAAAAATATTACGGCCACAGATGAAGAAATTAAAAAATTTTATGATGCTAAAAAAGAAGTGATCGCGAGTATGGCTACGCCGCCGCAATTTCATTTAGCAGAAATTGTTACGGCTGATGAAACTAAAACTAAAGAGGCCTTAGCCCGCGTGCAAAAAGGTGAAGATTTTGCGGTGGTGGCAAAAGCGGTTTCAACTGGAAAATCCGCAGCAAACGGCGGAGATCTGGGCTTTTTATCGCAACCGGTATTTCCTGAAATGGGACCGGCTGTGGCGAGTTTGAAAGAGGGAGGGGTCAGTGAGGTTTTTAAAGGTCCAGAAGGATTTTATATTGTGAAACTTACGGAAAAGAAAATCGCGGAAGCCCCGGCTTTTGAAAAAGTTAAAAGTGATTTAGTTCAGCCCGCGACGATGCAAAAACAACAAGAAGCTGTTTTGAAATACATAGAAGATTTAAAGACTAAAAATAAAGTGGTGGTGAACGACAATCTTCTTTAAAAGGAAAACTGAATGCTGAATATTGAAAACAAGAAACAAATTTTGACGATAGCTTTTGCCGCCGGATTGGGTTTAGTTGCTGTTTTATGGACGGGGCAAGTTGTCAAAGAAAGTGTTCAGAAACAAACCAGCCTGCTTAAAAAAGATTTTGAGAATAAGCTTCAAAAACAGTTAAATGAACAAGATGAAGCCTTAGCTAGCCAGCTTGAAAAAGCCAAACAGGAAATGAAGGCGCAAATGGCTTCCCAAATGAAACGTTTGGCTGAAGAAACCGCAAAAAATATGCGCAATCAAGGAGCTGGCGGATCTGAAAAATCGGCGAAAGTTGTGCCCATGCAGGCCTTCGCGCTACAAACACCGCCTGGAAAACGGGCTGTGACCATAATGATTGATCCTTTGTCTGCCGTAGGCGGCTTGGTCAGTCCGGGAGATTTTGTGGATGTTATTTCCCGTTTGGAAATACCTAATCCCCAAGCGCCTAAAGATAAAAATGATATGACTTATGTGACTACGGTGTTATTCCAAAATGTGCAGGTTTTAGCCGTGGGAACAAATTTTAAAGCTGTCGGAGCGAGCGTGGAGTATGGCGCTCAGCAGAACGCGAAACAATTGTATGTGACACTGGCCTTATCTCCTGAAGAGGCAGGATTAATTACCTTCGCTCAAACGCATGGAACGCTAAAGTTTGCTTTAAGGGCTCCATCTTCGGACGAAACGCCTAATTTGCAAGTAGCGTCCTGGGACACATTGTCGGATTATCTACTGCAAAAGCAAGGCACAGAGTTTTCTATTCCCAGAGGCAAAGCCGCTATCAAAGCGGTAGGGCCGGAACAAGTTAAGTCAGTGATTCAGGTATTTAAAAGCGGACAAGACGAAACTAAATAATTCTGAAAGGCAAAAAATATCTTATGAAAAGATACGTTTTCGGGGGAATACAGTTATCGCTTTTGTCTTGCCTTTTAATACCTTTCTTTTGCGTTTTAGCCCATGCTGAACCCATCGATGTCCAATTTCAAAATGAACTTAATTTATTGATTGGGGAAAGTGAAGTGATCAATGTTAAGGGTTTGACCCGGGTATCTGTGGTCGAACCAAAAATCGCGGATATTGTTTCGACCGATGATAAAAAAATAGAAATGATCGGTAAACAAGAAGGCTCTACGGCGATTTTTATATGGGATCAAAGCGGAAAAAATGTGGTTACAGTCAATGTTTATCCTTTAGAAGGGATGAATGAAGTCAGACTCCGGTTGCAGAGATTATTAGACTCCGGCGGGGTTAAAGGGGTAACCGTATCCACCAATGAAAAAGAACGTAAAGTGGTTATTACCGGAGCAGTGACGACAGATCAGAAAACATTGTTTGACCAGATCATTAAGCCCTTTGATGAGCAAAAACAACTGATCAATTTGATTAAATCGGAAAATGCTCAAAAGCAGATTTTGCTGAATATGCAGATTACAGAAGTAGATACTTCTGCTAAAAAAGATTTAGGATTGGATTGGAATACGGGTGTTCAAAATAAAGGGATAGTTCTACAGTATCCCGAACAGTTGCCGACTCTGGATAATTCTATCGGAGATAAATTTAAATTAGGAGGTTTCCGGCGAGGAACAGCATTAAATGTGACTTTAAATGCTTTGGAACAATCGGGCAAAGCGAAAACAATTTCTCGTCCTAAAATAGTGGTAAAAAACGGAGAAAAAGCGCATTTTAATGTAGGGGGAGAAATACCCATCGCGTCCACGACCCAAAACGCGGCAGGATTAAATCAAACAACCTCGGTGAGTTACACCTCATATGGGATCACGCTAGACATCACTCCAGTAATTAAAAATGATAAAATTGATATTGATTTGAATGTGAATATAACAGATATTGATACGACAAATATAGCAGCCCTTTCAGCCGGGAACGCGCCTCCTTTTACACAGCGTCAAGCACAAACGAAGCTGTATTTAGATGATAATCAAACCATTGTTTTAGCTGGATTGATCTCTAAGCGAAGAAGCGAAAATATTAATCAAGTTCCGTTTTTAGGGCGTGTTCCTATTTTGGGCGCCTTGTTTAGACATAAATATAATCCGGCTGATCAGAAAGATGACGAACTCGTTATCGTTTTAACTCCGACGATATTAAAAGATCAGGGGGAAGAAGCAAAAAAAGAAGAAACCGCGGCGCCTAAACAAATTTATATTTATCAGCCGCTCATGGCCGCGACTCGGCGAACGAGTATTGATTTGGCGCAGACCAAAAATCTTCCCGCGAACATGAATGAGTATGCCCGGGGGGTTATGGAAAAAATTTCTAAAAACATGAGTTATCCTGAAGGCGCGAATTTATATAATTGGGAAGGAACGGTTAAAGTCGAGGCCCTGATCATGAAGGACGGATCATTGGCCATGACAGTCATAAATGATTCTTCCGGTTTAGATCTCTTCGATCAACACGCGCTGAGCGTGGTGACTAAAAGCGCTCCGTTTCCCAAATTCCCCGAAGGGACAGAACAGTCAGATTTAAATTTGATAATACCGATAACCTATAAATTGAAATAAATCGGTTTGTAGTACCCAAATAAAAATTTCGTTTTTTCCACATACGACTCACTACATACCACATACTTTTAAGGACCAATTATTATGTCTGCGCGAATCATAACAGTTTTTAATAATAAAGGCGGAGTCGGTAAAACGTTTGTGGCTGTCAATTTAGCGACAGCTATGGCGTTGCGTGGACATAAGACGCTTTTAGTTGAATTAGATTTTCAGGCCGGTCAAGACGCTTCCCGGATGTTGAATTTGGCTCCCCGTTTTTCTATTGCGGATATTTTTCCTCAGCTAAGCCCGGAAGCAAGCCCCGATGTTATTTATCAATTTGCCACGAAACACGCGTGCGGATTATCTTTTTTGCCAGTCATCCGGACTACCTCTCAGAATGAAAAAGTCACTTCTGATAATTTGAAAGCATTTTTTATTAAAGCCAAAGAAGCGTATGATTTTATTGTTGTCGACGGTGGAAAAGGCTTTAATGATCTTTTAGTTTTGGTCTTAGATTATTCTCATTTGATTTTGTTGATTGCTACCCCGGATATTCTGGCGGTTCATCAGGTTAAATGGTGTATGGATGTTTTAAAAAATTTGCAGTTCCCTTCCAAAATGGTGCAAGTCATATTAAACCGTTCGGAGAGCCGCGGGGGTGTAGCCTGGCAAGAAGTTAAAGCTGCTTTGCCCTGCGAAATTTTTGGGCATATTCCGTCCGACGGTAAGCAGGTGGGCATCTCCTTGAATAAAGGATTACCGTGTGTTATTGATAATCCGCATAGTAAAATTTCTGAAGCGTTTATGACCATGGCTAATAGTCTGCGCCGGCCGGATTTATATGTGTCGGACATGGATCTGGAAAAGGTGCGGGCCGCGGAGGCCTCGTTGGGACAGCCTGGTCAATTTTGGGCGCAGTTTGGTATTTCTCAGGTTTCAAAAAAAGATTTAAAAGATGAAAAGGTGGTTGCCAACCAGGGATTAAATACTCTTAAGAAAAAGATTCATGAAAAGCTGGTCGAACGCTTGCATATGGAAGGGATCGCTTTAGACGGGTCTGAAGATGTGGACGCGTTTAAAAGAATTCGGAAATTGGCAGAAGATGTGGTGGGAAATTTGTTACTGGAAGAAGTGGGCGGGCATATTCCGTCTCATGAGGCCCGGATGCGTTTGGTGAAAGAGGTTGTGGATGAAGCTCTAGGGCTGGGGCCGCTGGAAGAATTTTTGCAGGATGAAGACGTGACAGATATTTTAGCCAATAGTGTGAATGATATTTATATTGAGAAAAAAGGAAAATTGATTTTAACCGGCAAAAGTTTCGCGTCCGAAGAAAAAATGAGATCCATCATTGACCGGATTATTGCCCCGCTCGGCCGGCGCATTGATGAATCTGTGCCTATGGTGGACGCTCGTCTCCCAGACGGTTCCCGTGTTAACGCGATCATCCCGCCGCTATCTTTAAATGGGCCGATGATTACGATTCGTAAATTTGGGGAAGAACGGCTGGGCTTGGATGAATTATTGAACCGTTATCATAGTTTGACAACAGACATGGCTACCTTTTTGAAGGCAGCCGTTGAATCGAGACAAAATATTATTGTTTCAGGCGGAACGGGTGCCGGTAAAACGACTTTTTTAAATTTGATTTCCGAATTTGTTCCTTCCCGCGAACGGATCATCACGATCGAAGACGCGGCAGAATTGCGTATCAAAAAAAGCCATTGGGTTAGACTGGAATCCAGGTCGGCTAACGTGGAAGGCCGGGGGGAGATTACCATCCGGGACCTATTTCGCAACAGCTTGCGTATGCGGCCGGACCGAATCATCATTGGGGAGTGCCGCGGTCCTGAAGTTCTGGATATGCTCCAGGCCATGAATACTGGTCACGATGGTTCTATGACAACTGTTCACGCGAACTCGACCAAGGATGCCTTGACCCGCTTACATTCTCTCATTCTTTTAACCGGCATTGAACTGCCGATTCGGGCTATTAATGAAATGGTGGCTTCCGCTATTGATATTATGGTCCACGTTAATCGGTTTTCAGATGGAACCAGAAAAGTCACCGGGATCTCAGAAGTCGCTGGTTTAACGAGCGATTATCAGCTTGAACTCAAAGATATTTTTGTGTTTCGTCAAGAAGGCGTGGGAGAGGATGGCTCGATATTAGGCAATTATCATCCGACCGGTTATATTCCTGATTGTTTTGATAAATTCGTCAAAAGCGGATTGAAGATCAGTAATGAGATATTTAAAGATAAAACGTAAAAATAGATATTGTCGGTTGATGGTTGGTAGTTTTTGGTTTTTGGAAAAAACGAATGGGTTTAAAACCAACAACCAATAACCAACAACTAAAAACCAATTTTTCATGTTATTTAACCAATCCCAAAACTCCCTGATTGTTTCCCGTTTAGAAATTGCCGATACTTTTTTTTCCCGAGCTAATGGCTTGTTGGGCCGGAATCAAATATCCTCGGATGAAGGGCTATTAATTACCCGCTGTAATTCCATCCATATGTTTTTTATGAAATTTTCCATTGATGCGGTCTTTTTGGACAAAAAAAATCAAGTGGTTGGTTTGGTGGAAAACATAGGGCCCTTTCAAGTAAGCCCGGTTTTTTGGAAAGCTGACAAAGTCATTGAATTGTCCGCAGGAAGTATTTCCATAAAAAAAATCATACTTGGAAATATTTTGTGTTATAGTAATAAATGTCCAAACACCAGTTTGGACAATAAAAAATGAGTTATTAATGTATATACGAAAATTATGGGTGTAACCTATAAATTAAAAGAAGAAGTGGTTAATTTTATTCTGGATGTCAAACGCGACTCTCCAGATATTAGCTGCCGACAAATATCCTCTCTTACTGCTGATAAATTCAAAATCGAAATTTCTAAATCATCTGTTAATAGCATTATTCACCGTGCTTCATTAAGTTGTTCCGTGGGCCGGCGCAATCTTTACGCCAAATTTCCTAAAAAATTTGAAATTCCTGAAGAAAAAAAGAGTGAAATTACAGAGGTTTTTCAAACCATGCAGTTGGATGAAAAAGGGAATTTAAAAGCTTTAGAGCACAAAGCGCAAGATTCAGAAGCATCATCCGCAGGGCCAGCGCTGGTTAAAACCGTTGACAAAGCATTAGAGAATAGAAATTTAAAATTATTAGGGGTGGGCGCGAATCTTGATAAAGAGGTTATCGTCAAGGGCCCGGTGGTTAAAGACCTTGACTATGCGGCGATCGTCTTACTAAAAATGGCGGCGCAGGATGTTTTGTCTGCCGATTTTGAATTAGATGAAGAACAGGAAGAGCGGATCATCCGGCAATGGTGCGTGGAACAGTATGCGTTAGATCCTCAGAAAATAAATCGCACATTAAAGACCGCGCAAAGTCTTTTTGGCGGAGCTCCTTTGAGGCGTCATTGGCTAGAATCGTCTCCCGATTTAAGACAGCATGTTGAAGTAGGAGCTGTTCCGATAAAGGCCGTTAAAATATTTTTAAACAATGGTCAGTCATTTTTTGTTAATGTGGACGATTTTTCTGTGCAAGAAGATATCCAAAAGATCCCCGCAATTCCATATCAAAAATGCATCAAAGAAATATCTGAAAAGATTTTATTAAATACCCTCCCGGTGTTTTTAAAAATCGCGGAGGACATATCAGCGGAAACAAAAAATCTGGTCGTTGACATGATATTGAAATGGAACCAGGTCACGGTTGAGAAAATATGTTTTTTGGATGAACAGAAAAACGTTTTTTTTGATATTAAGGTTGTGCCCAAGATTAGACGCCAGGGCGGAGTATTTGTAAAAGGCGGGGGTGAAAAAACTAACCCCGAGGGCGTTCGTCAAAAAATTTCTCCGGCTTTTTTTAAAAATGAATATTATTTTACGGTCCATCAAGACCAGGGAAGCCAGACGGTCTGTATATCGAAAGATAATGATTATTCTGCCGGCTCGATTATTTTGTCTGGGCATCAGCCGTTCAATGAACAGATTGTTTTTTCCGCTATTACATATTTTGAATTTAACGAGTCAAAAATGAAAATTTCAAACTGGCGGGGTTTTGATTTTGATTCTCAAAAAAATTTAGAAGATAGCTGCGGAGATTTAATAATGGAAAGAGTAAAACAAAAATTCTTTTTTGAAAGTCTTCCGATAGATAAAAGCCAGTTTAAACAAATATTTTCTTTGAACGGTTCTTGGGAAGAGAAGGGGTCTCTCATCCGGATCAAATTTGCCATGCCGCCTGAGCCGGCTCTGCGCTTTGTTTTACAAGAGGCGTCCCACAAAGCCAATTATTATTTAAAAGCCACAGATTGTTTTAAGACAGTTTGGTTGTCCTAATAATAATTTGTAAGCGGTTTCACAATATCCACATATTCGATTGCGGCGAGATTTTATGCGTGATATACTTGAAATAGCCGCGTGAAATTATTCTCGACGAAATAGGCTGGAAGGCTTGGAAAATGAAAAAAAAAGGGCAAAGTTTATTGGAATATTCTGTTGTCGCCGCGCTCGCGTCAATGGTGTTGGTGACCATGAGTACATATGTTTTTCGTTCGGTTCAGGCGGCTAAACAGCAAATTTCAAATCAGGCACAAAAATAAATTATAACGGGGAGGGAATATGGGACCAGGGTTATTCAGCAGGATAAATCAAAATAAAGGCCAAAGCACGGTCGAGTATATCGTCTTGGTCACAGCGGTTATTGCGGTCATCATTGTGTTTTTGAGTAAGGGAGGCCCCTTTCAGAAAACGGTCAACCAGACGTTAACGGATGCCAAAAGCAGTATGAATTCGATGTCGACGAAACTTAAAAATTCCAGACCATAATTAATCGGGAATATATAAAATTTCAAGGAGGAAATATGTTAAAAAGAATTTGCCAAAATAAAAGAGCTCAAAATACCGCGGAGTACGCGATTTTGATTTCGTTGGTTGTCGCGGGGGTAATGGCTATGCAGCAGTTTGCTCAGCGCGCCCTTCAGGCCAGGGAAAGAGACGCCAGTGTTTTTTTAGCCAAATCAACTAACGGGATCGGCAACACTGTCCAGTATGAACCGTATTATAAAAAATCGGATTCCAATAAGAATACCAGCGAAACCAAAAGTACGAATATTAATGGCACAAAAGATACCCGTTCGACAAAATCAGGCGAAACCGGCTATACGAATGAAGTCACAAAGTATGATACAGCAACGACAGATAAAAGAATTGATACAAACGGTTTCTGATAAATAAAAATTTAATTTTAAAAAGGGGGAGGAGCAGATATGTTAAAAAAAATGAACTTCAAGAGAGGCAAGGGACAAAGTACGCTGGAATACGCGATTTTAATCATTATTATTGCCGCGGCTTTGCTTTCCATGCAGGCTTATATTAAACGGGGCATTTCGGGAAGAATGAAACAGTCGGCTGACGATATTGGCGGACAGTTTTCACCGGGAAATACTAAAGTTAATAAAGTGGTTACAAAAAGTTCCACTGTTCACGAAACGTTTATCAATGGTCAGGCGACTACGGATACGGGCAATGAAAAAACGAATACCACAGATACGACGACTATTCTGGACACAACCAAAGAAGATTGGGGAAGTGGTTTAAATAAAGCGACGAATAGCACGAAATAGTCATCTGGGATGACCATCATTTTTGAACTAAGGGGCGGTAAAGTGTGGTGAGAGTAGTCGAACCATTAACGAACCGCCCCTTTATATGAGACATATGTTAAAAATAAAAAAAAATTTGAACGGGCAAATTCTGGCGTCTGAATATGTGGTGGTTTTTTCTGTCGTCGTAGGGATGATTGTGGCCATGACGGTTTTTGTGAAGAGGTCGTTTCAGGCGCGGCTGATTGATTCGCGGGATTACATGATTAGGACAGTAAAAACTCAAACCCGGGGCGTTAATCTGGCCGGGAATATTCAGGCGGAGTATGAGCCGTATTATATAAAACAGGTCAGGTTGTCAGGATCGAGTCAAAATGAACAATCGCAGATTTTGCCCGGCAGTCAAAACGGAGTTTTTATTAAGTCTTTTTCCCAGCAATATTCAGAAAGCAAAAATGTAATCTATCTTCCTCCCGCGGAGGCAAAGTAGCCGGATATGTTAAAACGGAATAGTCATAATAACGAACAAAGAGCGCAAACCTTTGTGGAATATTCCATGGTTATCGGTGTGATTATGCTGACTTTGATAGCGATGCGACCCATGCTGATTCGCGGCGGGCAGAGCATGGTGAAAGTGATGACCGATCAGGTGGGAAATCAACAAGCGGCAGAACAAGATTTTAGTCAGGGATATATGAAAAAACAAATTTCACGAGGCAATGCTTTTTCACAAAAATTTAAAAAAGAACGCCGAGGGACGTATGGTTATGAATATAACGAAAGCACGATAACCAATACGGAAATGGTGACGAATATGGGAGTAAAATAAAACTTTATGATAAATAAACGAGGGCAGTCGACTTTGGAATATTTGGTTTATATGACGGTTATCATCGCGGTGTTTGTAACCGTGTCTACCTATTTTAAACGGGGAGTGGCTGGACGGTGGAAAGCGGCGGCGGATGATGTGGGCGATCAATATGATCCGCGGACCGCGGAATCGAACGTGCTATATACGGTAAAAGGTGAATCAGCGACCATATTAAAAGTGATCGAGACTAAAAACGGACAATATACAGAACGCACGGATTTAAGTAATATGATAGAAACGAAAACCGGAAATACTGTGGTGCGGTAAAAGTGGTAAGGGTGGTAAAAGAAAAAGCGATTGGTATGAGATGAATAAAAATTTGTTAAACCGAAAACCAAAAACCAAAAAACGTCCTTCTCTGGGGCAAGTCATGTTGGAATTGGCTGTTTTCGCGGCGGTGGTGCTGTTTGTGATGGGGATGATTATTAAGCAATCCATGGATGCTAAATACGCGTTGAGCGGGGGATTGCAGGCGTTAAGGACAACCTTAAGACTGTCTTATCTGGAATCAAAAGGGAAAGGAACGAACGGGGGAGGCAAAGACGGAAATAAATCGCGCAATAACGCGACGGTGACACTGGTCGAAGACCGGTTGGACGCGGCTTCAGGAAAAATGGACAGCAAAGACCGCGCTCCGCGGATGTCCCAGGCCGCTGGTACCGCGAGTATAAATTTGTTTTTGCCGACGGATAACGGAGAAACGTTCAATGATCCGGTTCAGGATTTTTATATAAATGACCAGCATTTTGTTTTATCTACGGGAAAAATGGAAAAAAAGAGTCCCGTGTCCGTATGGGAACGGATTATGAACGGGGATAAAGATTATTGGGATGCCAGTAAAGGAGAAAGATTTTATCCTTACCGCGACGGACAGAAACAGATTCCTCCCCAATTATGGAAAAATTTTGAATGGCAGTGGTTAAAGCTTTCCGCGGGGTCAGTGAGTACCAAAAAAGGGAAACACACGTCGGTTGATATTGATAATGATCTCAAAGAAGAAACAGTCATTGGTAATACTGGCGGATCCTGGTGGGTTCAGGATGATCAGGACGGTGATATCGATATGACGTATGATAAGTGGGATGGATATGTTTATAGTGAATGTTATGGTATTGACGTAGATGGTTATGAGTTTGTGAAAAGTGAAACTCCGGCGGATCTTCCTTCCGGCGCTTGTGGGACGACCCGCTGGCGTTCAGGAATGGTCAATAACGCGAAGTTTCGTTCTCAGCAGGCTGACGGGACTTATTTATGGATCGAGGAAGGTCAGTTGTATGCCAAAGATCCGAAGAGCTCAGTATATTCTACCCAGCAGTTTTCCCGTTCAGTCCGCGGAAAAAATCAGGTGGATTTGATTGAACGGCAGATCCGGTTAGCTAAATACAATCCAGAGATATTGAAGAGAAACCGCGGCATAACGAAATGTTCATCCGGTCCAGCGTGTTGTGAAAATATCGACGGAAATTGTGTTTATACCGGGACGGGTGCCGGTAAATATGAAACAGTTATTATGCCGGGAGGGAAAGCCAGACAAGGCCGGTATCTGCCGGTTATGTATATCCGCTCGGCGATCTCAGATACCCGGGGACGCAAATGGATCACGGATATATCTAATAAAAACGCGGATAAAGTATTTGGGCCGTAAGCATGAAAAAAAACAACCGGGCACAGATGACCTTAGAATTCATTTTTTGTATGATCGTGGTATTTTTGATCATCTATAGTTTGACCAAGGTGATGGCTTGGTCAGGCAAAGGATTTGTGGGAATTTTTCAGGCTCACCATGATGATCTGAAGGGTGGAAAATATATTGATAAGCTGGATTCAGAATTTGGACAAGACGCACAGATGGCAAAAGATATGAACAGTGTTTATACGGGAAAAAATCCTGGTCAGAAGGAATGATATGACGCGTAATAAAAAGGGACAAATAGCCATTGTTTTACTGCTGGTTTGCGCCATGGCTTTGATTTTTTACGCGGCGGTTTTGAATATTCAAAAAGCCGGGGAAAATAAAATGGGATTATCTACGGCCGGGGCTTTGTCCGCGACCACTATGTCTTCTGAATTAGGGAGTTATGGTCAGCAGTTGTTTAAGGAGCAAATGGGCGGGAAAATGCAAATATGCAAAGGTTCCTGGTTTGCCCTTTTTGAACTTTTTATTGGTCCTCCTACGCCGGGCTTCCTTATCAATCTTCAAATCACTCAACCTAAAATTACCAGCTCGTGGAACAAAATGATGTCGAAAAAAAGTTCTCAGGTGGACCAATTTTCTGAGGCAGGGCTTCAGGTCGCCATGCAAGGTCTGGTGAATGACACTAAAGAAGTTCCGGATTTGTTGGATTTAAATGATGATGGTTTTTATGGCTTTGATGATAAAGGTAATCCAAAAGATAAAATAAGCCGTTATACATATTATTACACTCAACGGGTGCGTCCGACGAAGAAAGACAAGTCAAGCGGGAATACGGACACACTCGCGGATAATACAGATGTGGTGACGATGAACGTGCCGTTTGTGATGAAAAAATTTCAAAACGAATTGGCAGATTTTTTATATGATAATCCCAATGGCTTAACAGACCAGCTTCAAGACGATCCTTTGTGCCGCGCTCAACCATTTGTTTATGTGGACTCATCCAAAAAAGATATTTGCGGGAATGATTATGGTATTACAGAATCCGCGGTTGAAGATCAGAAAAAAAATACCGCGGCTAATCCGGCTTATGATGAAGATTACCGGAAAAAATGTCCTCAGCGGCAAAAAGACCACTGGGCGCTGTTTGATCCGGTTCCGGTTAGGCCATGCGTTTATAGTGATAAAAGTACAGTGGTGCCGGTGGACGAGAATGTGAATAGTGAAAACTTGAATTATGCTGATGCTGAGGTTCCTTATTCTTATCCGGTTACGGACTTGAGCCATGTTTGCCATAGTCAGGGCGACAAAGATGCTGATAAAAATATTCCCGCTGAATGTAATCCGTGTTGTGTGCCGCCCGATCTTCAGCCATTGGCCAATGGCAAAACAGCGAATCTTTTGCCGGATTGTTGTAATTGCGCGGCTACCGCGCCCCGTCCGGAATATCTGTTGGATGGCGAGTTGTGTCAAGCTTATGTCAGCGCGGGGGGAAAGCCGGAAAATTGTCCTAAGGATCCGCAGTCTTGTGATGGAACGTTTGGCTCGAGCGGTGGATCGGCTTTGCAATGCGGGTCAACATCGACGTGTGATTTTAATTCGCCGTATGCTTCCTTTAATCCCTTTTCCCAGGCAAACTACCCGTTTGTTTATAACGCGGCTTTAGATGACTGGAAAAAATACAGTGATGGTGTGAACTGGACGCAATTTGATTGGGCGAATTATGATTGGGTTGGGAATGACTCCTTGCCTAATGAGCAGGACAAGCGGACGTTTGTTTTTACTAAATTGTTCGGCGCGGATGACCGGAATAAAAATTATTTTAGGGATCCTCGGTTGGTGAGCGATTATTTCGCTCATCCGCAAGAAGTGCCGCATACGTGCGGATTCCAAGGATTCCGAATCGAAGATACAACCGGATATCAGACGGATGTCCGTTTATTTCCGGCGAAAGATCAAAAGCCGGGCTTTATATTTCCTTTTCTGTACAAAATTTCGGACTGGGGTCTGGATTTATCCAATCTCCATCCAGAAGCGGCGAATAAAGATCCGATCAATTTTCCGTCTTCAGCCAGCAGTTTAAAGGCCGATCCATTGTATAATTATTACCATAAATATTGGGAGGGGGCAGAAGATCAAATCAGTCCGAACGTACCAAGAGACGTGACGAATGTGGACGTGACCAATGCCGCTTTTCATCAGAATTATATCAACGCGCCAGAAGGAAAAGAGTATATCTTGGCCTTAGACCAGTGGCTGGATTCCCGGAACGTGCTCGATCAGGACTCCAGACGGATTATTGAAAATAATTTCAGCCGGTATATTAGCGCGCAGTGCGCGGATTATCAGGTGAATAGGTTCACTTGTTCCGGAGCGGGAATGGTGATTAAAGACCAGAACGATAATGACTTGCCGGTAGCGCCGGGCCTCATGAATAATGATCCGTGCCAGCGGAAAAATAACCGGGTTTGCGACGAGGATTTGTGTTTAACCGCGGCCGGAACAAATGTTTCGTGGGATGACAGAGAAGATTGTTACGGGAATAATTATGATTATAAACTTAATGATGGTGTGTCTACGGATGCCAACGGGCCATATACGCAGAACAATCCATACGCTCAGGAAGAGGCTAAATATAAATGGGATAATTTGTTCCCTCCGGAGTTAGAAGGCCGCTGGGTTCTGCCGAATCGGAAAATTAACAGCGATACCGCCCGCCGGGTGATTTATGGATACGATGGAACAACCATGAGCAAAACCACGGCCCTGTATGTGAATTTAAAATACGGAAGCAACGTGATTGACGGGATAGATAAGAATCTTCCTGGATCGCCGGCAGCGCTGGATTTGGTGACTGTGCAGGGTAATCCGGTCAACCTGGTGGCGAAGGAAGACATTCTGAATTTGCGGGCTCCGACTCAAGAAGCAGAGTGCGCGGAAGGGGCTATTTATGATAACGCGGATATTGGGATGTGGCGTAAAGGCTGGGATCAATATTGTTCCGTCGAGTATCCTTACGATCAACACTGTGACAAAAATAAGCCGCAGCCTTGGGCCATGTCTTTGCTGAAAGAGGATCCGCTCAATAGTTGCGCGTACACGCAAGACACGGCATCAGCGGAAGATCCGGTTATTGACGTGTCAAATCCTTTAGATCTTACAGGGGTCCCCGGCAACGCGGCCAATGATAATACTTCGGCGCAAGGTCCGCAGGTTAATGCGTCGCAAGACTGCAGCTGCGCGGCAAAGGAAGTGGATAAAGAAGATTTTCCGGATGATGTTTTGGATCGGGTTCAGGATCAGGTTCACGAATTTATTGTCTGGGCCCAAGGGATTGTCAACACGAATCCGACGGAGCTGGCGGATACTTTTGGAGAATGGTATTATCCGGCGGCAGCGTATCTTTTCGAAGCAGCGGCTTCTTGCGAGAAAGGCAATCCGTATTGTTCGCCTTGCGATACCAAAATATCCGACGCGGATATTCTCGCGAATAAGAAAGTTCAGGACCAGCATTATTTGTGTTACGCGAACACGAATTTGTCTCCGGGAGGAGGCATGCATTATTGGCTCAACGCGTTTAGGATGACGCGGGACAGAATCCAAAAATTTATTGATCATAAGTCTGTAACTCCGGATGACAATTGCTATCAGGCGTTTTGCGCGCCGAGTCAGACCTGTATGGATAAGGCTGGCTTTTACATTAATGACGCTGAAAAACAAATTTTAAATTCCAACACGGGCTTGGATCAAACGTTGGAATGTTTAAACTGGAACGCGAATGACGCCGTGAGTTGGCGTGAAGATACGTTCCCTATTTCCTCAGAAAGAAAAGAAGCGTCTTGGCCTCGGGATGAAAAAGGTCTTTTTGATACCAAGGGCGACGCGGTTAAATTTTATACCTGCGGACAAACGTGCAGTGCGGAATATTGCGGCAACGCCTCCTCGCCTTTGCCCAGGTCTATTGTTCCGGATTATGATCCGGGAGAGTATGTCCGAAATCCGGGGAAGAGTCAGGATCCATATTTATCTATTTTATTAAATTGCTGGGATTCATGTGACAGCACGGCATGTAATGCCGCGGCCAATCAATTGGACCCTAATTGGTCGGGATATTCTCAAATGATCGAGAGTGGCCGTCTTGACTTGTTGCCTAATGATGTTTTGAAGTTACAAGCCATGGCCAATAACATAAGAAATAATCCGTATTTTTCATTGTGGTCTGCCAGTGGAAATGTGGTTGAAAATACTGTTAAAGGGGTGCTTTTCCCTCGTTTAGTTTCCTGGAAAACCGACGGTTCCGAATGTCTGCGCGCGCCTAACCCGGATATTTCCGGCGAGAATGTGATATTAACCGGTGCAGGCCTTTCACCAACAAGCTCTTGGTATAACGCCATAGTCAACAGCATGAAATTAGCGGGCGGAGATATGTGCGATCCAAGTCCGTCGGGCTGGTTAGGTAAGACCCGGCAAAGCGCGGTCGAAGCGGAAAATCAAGTGGTAAAAATGCGCCGGCGATTAGATTTTCTAAATAAAAGAAAACATGAAGCGGAATATATCCGGGACAATATTATTGGTCAAGATTACACCAGTCAGACCGCCAAGACGGATCAAGCCAAAGGAATATTATGGCATGTGGGTAAATTTTTAAGCTGTGATAAAGATCCGCTGTCGGGCGAATATGTGGGTCCGGCGTGTAATTTAATCAAGGCCCGGCACCAGTTTGATTACATCGGGAAGCCCTTGTCCGCGGCTAATGGGAGCGGCGGCTTGGGGGATTCTAAGAGCGGCACTAAAACGTCTAACCCTAAATACACGACGGATATTATTTATGGGTGGCGCAGCGAGGGCACGAAAAAAAATGGAAAAGATCAGAAAGACGGACGCTGGCACATTGTACGCGCTCAAGTGTGGATGCCGCAAAAAGGGATGAGTCAAAAATGGCCATGGGTTAAAACCTGGACTAAGCTTTTTAATACCACCCGGTGTTTCGCGATGTGGGATCATAGCAGCACAGTTTATTCACGGGTTAGCCGGTGGGATGAAAGCAGTCCTGGTGGACTCACTTTTCCTAATGGGGTGAGACTTTGGGATTTTCGGTATGGGGGAGGATCGAAGAAAAAAGCCGACGATATTGAAAATGTTTGTAATACGGATGGGGAAGATAATCCGTTATATCAAATTTATAAAGGAAAAGCCGGATCTTATTATACGACGGATCAATTGAAAGATACTTTAGATGGCGCCTTTTTCTTAAATAATGACGGGAAGGATAAAAAGGATTGTGTGGCGCTAGCCAAAGATTTGTTGGACTTGGGCACAGAAGAAAACACCTGTTCGGCTTATAAGTTGTCGAGCGGCGGGTATAAATTATCTTTGAAAACGGGTTGTAAAAAATAACCATGAATAGAATAAAAGCTCAGTCACTTTCGGAGATTATGTTATTGCTCGCCATTATAGCTGGTGTTATGATCATTATGCAAAAGTACGTTTTAAGGACGCTCATGGGCCGGACCAAAATGGCCGCGGAACAAATCGGCTTTGGGCATCAATATCAGGCGGATAATACTTTGGCGTGTTTGTATGTTAATAGTGAAGGAAAATGGTATCCTGAAGATTGCGCCCGGGAACACGGGGGAACAGCCTTTAGTTGCCCAGAATGCGCGGATAATTGCACGAACAACAAGCACGGGCACCTGACTGTGGATTATAAAAAATGTAATAATATAAACAAATAAAACTTTGTTCAATAACCTCCAAAGGTCTTTCATATGCTCACGGGTGTTTTATTATTGGCGTTTGTCTCGGTCGGCTTTATTGCTTTGACTGTTATTCCTATTGTTGAAAAATGGCTGGCAGTGGCCAGCGCGACGCAGGAACAACAGCTGATGGAACAGATGGAACCATTGATGGCTAAACAAAAAGCCAAAAAAATGGGGTATCTATTTATTATGTGTCCGCTCGTTTTGGGTGGAGCCGGGTATTATTTTTTTCCGGATTTGGCTATGTATGCTGTTCCGATCGGAATTGGTTTTGGGATTATCTGTCCCTATTTTATTGTGAAGTCCATTATCAAGCGCAATCAGGATAAATTTCAGGACCAGCTGATCGACGCGCTTTTGATTATGTCCAGCTCGTTTCGCGGAGGCTTGAGTTTGGTTCAGGCCTTGGAGGCGGTGGTTGAAGAAATGCCGGATCCGATTCAGTCGGAATTCGGGCTGGTTTTGGCGGAGAATAAAATGGGCGTGTCTTTGGAAGACGCGATGCAGCATTTGTTCCGCCGTATGCCTTCGATACCGTTGCAACAGATGATCACCGCGATTTTATTGGCCCGGGAAACCGGAGGCAACTTGCCGATTATTTTCGGACGGATCGTAAATAATATTCGCGAACGCAAAAAGGTAAGACAAAATCTGGACACATTGACGATTCAGGGAAAAATTCAGGGTGTGGTTATGACGGCTTTGCCGGTCGGGTTCGCGTTTATCGTTTATTCGACGGACCGCCGGGTTTTTGACCATATGTTAAAATCTCCGCTGGGTCAAAAGCTGTTGATCGCGGCTTTTATCTTATGGGTGGTCGGCGCGTTTATGATATGGAAAATTAGTAAATTTGACGATTTTTAACAAGGAACAACCATGATATCCATTTTGCTTTTGATGGTTTATTTCAGCGTGTTTAGTTTCATTTTGGGACTGTTGGTGCCTGAATGGGAAGCGCGGCCAACGTTAAACGCGTTTGGGGAAGAAATTTACCAGAAAAAAACGCGCAAAGGTTTTAGTATCTTGACGCTGTTGGGTGTGATTAATAAGCCAGTCGTAGCGCTTTTAGGGTCTTCGAAAAAACAACTTATCCGGGATCTCGCGATAGCCCGGGTGGATTATACTCCGGAAGAATTTTTTGTTTTGAGAGAAGCCGCGATTGCTTTTTTGCTGTTTATTTTTAATCCGATGGTTAAACCGGATACGTTTTTGTTTTATATTTGTGTGTCTTTGGCGTGCGGATATCTTTTACCGAGTATATGGCTCAATGGCCGCATTAGGGCGATTAAAAATACCCTCGTGAAAGAACTGCCGGACGCGATTGACCTGTTGGCTTTGTGCGTGAACGCGGGTTTGGATTTTATGCTGGCTTTGCGCTGGGTGGTGGAAAAGTCGCCCCCGTCTTTGATGATGACGGAGCTTAATAATTTGCTTCAGGAAATCAATATTGGTAAAACCCGGCGAGACGCGATTCGTGATTTAGCGGCCAGATATCAACTGCCAGATTTGTCAACCTTCGCGCGAACCCTGGTTCAGGCAGACAAAATGGGTACGTCTGTGACCGAAGCCTTAAATATTCTTTCAGAAGATATGCGTTTGTCCCGTTTCCGCCGCGGCGAACAAATGGCCTTAAAAGCTCCCATGAAAATGCTCATTCCCCTCCTACTTTTTATTTTCCCAGTTGTAGGTATCCTGGTAGCCGGCCCCATCCTGTTGGATTTTATAGAAAATAGTCCGTTTAAGGCGATGTAATATAAAATAGGCAAAGAGGCAATAGGCCATAGGTGATAGGTAAAAATATCATTTAATGTCCGAACTGGACATTTATGGATTTTAAAGGATTATATTATTCATCTTTTTCTGTTTGGACAAATATTCCTCAACGTAGTCTTTAATAACAAATCCGAAAAGTAAAACCTGCAGGAAATATTGAACTCCTACCAAAATATAGGCTGTTTTATCGATTAAATTGAGATGAAGTGGAGTAAAAAGATTAATTTGGACAAAATTTGTGGAAATTAGGCATCCAAAAGTATATGACAAAAGTAAAAAAATGGAGCAAATTTCAAAAAGTCGGGCTTCCCTTAACCGCTTGATATTGCTGGCTAAACGAATTTTTCTGATCAATAGGCATGCTATACCTAAAAAAACTAAACCTTTAACCGCTATAATCCAATACGGCGTTAAAACGCCGAAATTGCCAGGCATCTGAAAAGCTGATTTATACATAAATGGAAAAGCTATTCCAGTAACTAAAAGCGGAAAAATCCACGTGGTATGAGGTATTTTTTCATCTGTCCGGTCAGAAAAGATTTTATGAATAAGAATGCTTGCGGAAAATATAGGTAAACCTAATAAAGCTAAATCTTTGTAATAAAACAATAGAAAAAGGCATCCAGCTATATAGTAAACCGGCCTGCTTCCGGCAAAAGCGATCAATATCCCTGCGAAAATAAAAACCGCGGAACCTTTTAAAGGGTAAGCCGTAATCCCAAACACCTGCTGTTCATTTCCCGAAACTCCAAATCCGAATATTCTGTAAATCGCGAAAATAATAATAAATACCATAAACCAAGGTGAAAAAACGCAATTTTTTCCAACAGACAAAATAAAAATTAAGGAAAAAATAAAAGCCAAAATAAATATGTCCAAAGAGACGCAAGACAAATAGACCATAACTGGAAAAAATGTTAACAGCAAAAACAATAGTGATAGCAAGAGATTTTTAACCGATGGGATTTTCATACTACAGATTGTATCAGAAAAACATAATAGACACAAGATTTAATGGTTGCGGTGTAGGGGCGGTCTCCTGATCGCCCGTTAATAAATTGTCGTATTTTCATCCATCGTTTTTTCATTGTTACATTGTTACACTGTCACATTGTCACGCTTCTGATAGTTTGGACATTCCAGTTTGGACAAAGCCTTAGAATGGACAATTTTATTTTGTCAAGCAAAAAAAATAAAAAAAATTGATTTAATCTGCCAATGATATTAAAGTCTTATTTTTTAAATTTTGGAAATTTAGGATTTTGTCGTCGACAAAAAGGCAAGCAAAAATAAAGAGGCTATATGCGACTAAATACCTATTGTAATCAATTATTTATTTATTTAAAAAATTTTTTTATTAAAAATATAAATATCTGCAGTGCAGGATGTTACGGAATTAATTAATTTTTCGCCTGCCCTTGTCAGGCGGAATATATATGTTATACTTTCTATGCGGTTGACGAAGTTTACTCAAATCGGACCTCGGGTTTGGGATTTTTCATGGTGGACATTGGTCTACTATTGACAGAGGAAATAAAAAGATGAATAAAGACACGGAACAATTCGGATTACCTGAGAGGGACGATTCTCGGCTTCTTCCGACAGAAGAACTGAAAGACGTTTCTTTTACTCCTGATGAGTTGGAGCTTCCAGAGTTTACGGAAGCCGACGTTTCCAGGCTTAATCTTGATAACGACCTTTCCGCAGAAAATTTTGACCATACCGCCTTCTTAGCATCTGAATCAACTCCCATTATAAGCCGTTTCAACCGTTTTATGAAAGTGACGGCTGTTTCTGTTTTACTCGCTTTTTTACCTCAGCAAATCAGCTGGGCGTTTAATTATAATCCGGCTATTATTTGGCACAACATGGCGCCGGTGACTGCGCCGATGTCTATGCCCTTGATGGACGAAACTTTGCCGGGTACAACCAAAAATCAGGCATTGGCTTCCGACGAATTGCAGAAGAGCGAATATGGCAAACAAGTGGCTCAATATGTGTCGACTGGAATGGGTTATCTTTTAAACCAGCTCGTCGATAAAAAAGATACCCGCGTCAGATTACAGCTTCCGGCTTCACACAAAACCGCTAAAAAAGAATCCTTTGTCCAGATTGATTTGGTTGAACCTGTGACCCGTCCCGCTGTGGATAACTTTGTGAATTGGTTGAAAAAGCCTGAAATTCATGCCTTAAACTGCGGGGTTTACGCTTTGCAGGATATTTTGAAAGATTCAGGCGTTAATTTGAATCCGGAAGAGCTTTCTGTATCGTCGCTCAGCGTGGATATTCTGTATCACATCATTAAGCCTGCGGATCCTAGATTAAAAACTTCTTTATTCGCGATCGACAAAATCGCCCGTGGCTATGGCCTGGATTATGTGCCGGTTAAACTGGACAAAAAAGAAGATGTTATTAATGTCCAGACACCTTTTATCGCGCACTTTTCCAATGAGCATTTTGTGACGGTAACATCAATCAATAAAGATAAGGTGGAATATTTGGATATCGGCCGCAAAACCTCGGCGGATACTGTCAATTTTATCGGCGAATTAAGCGGTTTTCTTTACACGAAGTCTACAGCGATCAGCGGTATTCACGCGACCAAGATTTCCGAATCCTTATCGTCGTATGTTTGGGGTTCGAAGTGGCGGGATAAATCCAAAGAATTACCCGGGTTTTTAAGCAATTCCAGTCTTTTTAAAGATTGGTTAATGGGCTTGGTGCAGGTGATTATTACTGTTATTTTGTTTTTTATTCCGGCTATAGGATGGGCTGCAATCGTAGGCTACATCGTCAGCCAAATCGTTTCGACCTTGTTTCAAATCTGCGTTGCCGAAGGAGCTTGTAATGCGAAGACAGCCATGATTCTGTCTATCGCGATTTCCGCGGCTATTACGGCGGGAATTGCTTATGCGACTGCGCCTGCTGCGGCGCTTACTTCGCCATCGACTCTTGATCCAGCGGGTGAGTTGAGTCAAACGACTTCACAAACTGCGCAGACGGCAACTACAGGAGCGCTGGTGGGTGCTGGTACTGCCGCAGCAACAGCGACGACTACATCGGTAATAACAACGGTTTTTCAGGGGTTTGTGAATATATTAACAAAATTAGTGACTTTTCTCGCGGATATAACCGGCCTGACCCAGATGATTCAGGTGTTGCAAAATTTGGTTATGAAAATATGGGAATTAATTAAAGATGTTATAAATTTTATTGCTGGTGATGCTCCGGCGGCTCCGGCTCAAAACGCGGCAGGAACAGGTACAGAATTGGCGAATAGTGTGGACAGTACGCTGGATCCCGGAGGAGAAATGGGTTCTGTGCCGACTGAAGGAACTCAAGCTGCACCCTCCGGAGCGGTCCCTGGCCAAGCAGCTCCTGCTCCACGCTTGTTTAGAATGTTGGGGAAATATACTGTTGGTTCTCCTGGCGCAGATAAATATATTTCATTGACTGGTAAGCCATTAACGGGCTGGACCGGCGGATGTTTTGTGGTGGCTAAAGCGTTTGTCAGCGGCTTAGCCAAAGGTATAGTTCAAGTTGAAGTGACCGGCGCTCTTTCTAAGCCAAAGAAAAACGGCGAACCCGGCGGAAATGATTGGTTAGCCAGCGCAGTAGGAGAGATGGCCGGAAGTTTAGCGCAAGCCACAGTTGAAGCTGTACTTTTTGTGCTCTTTGCTCCGGGGAAAGTTTTGCGTCTGCTCTTTCCGGAGCCAAACGATCGGGCTGGATATTTCTGGCAAAAACGGAACTATCTTCTCTCACATAGCCTCTTTTAGCTGTACTCAAATCCAAATATCCATCTAAAGCCATCCCGGAACCTGTTACTTTAATTCGCGACGTTATTTTTTCTCGACTATCATTTGCAAAAGGAGCATTGGTTAATTTTGCTATTTGATCATTAGAAAGCTTGTTAGTATCCAATGTTCTAGCTTCTGAATCCGGCTCAAATTTGCCGTTAGCGTCGTAACGTTTATAATTAAAATTACCGGACATCTGCTTGCCTTGATGATTAAAATCCAAACCAACAGATTCAGCCAAACCATTATTACCAACCACTCCAAAAACAGCTTTATCTAAAGGCGCCATGGTCACAATTTTTCCATCAGGACGAACTCCGGCGGCATAACGGCTTTCTTGTCCGTTTCCTACCCCAAATAAATTTTTTCCAGAATCCGCGTTATACACTTGACCAGCATAACCCCTGCTCATGCCTCCTAAATCCCAGCGCAAATCAAAATCTTTTGTTTCCACTCCGGGAGCAAAGACTTTACGGAATTGCTGACTTTGTTCCGGACTTAATTTATCCGTACGAAATCCGGTCGGATCAGTTTCAATAATTTTATTGTTATTAT
>JADFYJ010000024.1:0-30600 GCA_015233115.1 Candidatus Omnitrophota bacterium
TGCTTTTTAGTTCAACCTCACATAAAGATGCTCTTGGTACGCACAGTTACGACGAGAAAAGTCCTTTTCATTCAGCTTTGCGCGCTATAAAAAAAGCCAGTGATATGGTCATTATCGCGGACGTGTGTTTATGTGCTTATACAGACCATGGACATTGCGGAGTGCTTACTCAGGAACCAGCAAAGCGTACGATTGATAATAAAAAGACCGTAGAAACATTTGCTAAAATTGCAGTATCGTATGCAGACGCTGGCGTAGATATGGTCGCGCCTTCAGGCATGGCAGACGGTCAAGTGAAAGCAATTCGAGGAGCTTTAGATAAAAATAATTTTTCACAAACTGGGATCATGAGTTATGCGGTTAAATATGCTTCGAGTTTTTATGGACCATTCCGGGATATTTATGATTCATCTCCTGAATTTGGCGACCGTAAAACTTATCAAATGGACCCTGGGAATAAACGTGAAGCATTACGCGAAGCTTTGTTAGATATTAAAGAAGGCGCTGATATCATCATGGTCAAACCTGCATTGACTTATTTGGATATCATAAGTGCAGTTCGTGAAAAAGTACATGTTCCGGTTGCTGCCTATAATGTAAGCGGTGAATATTCCATGATCAAAGCTGCTGGTCTAAAAGGCTGGTTAGATGAAAAAGCTGCAGCTCTGGAAATATTAACTTCTATCAAACGAGCAGGCGCAGATATGATCATCACGTATTGGGCTAAGGAGGCTGCTAAGTGGTGTTAACCCCCAGAATAATTTTTTGGGAAACTACAAATAAATGTAATCTAAAATGTTCTCATTGCCGCATGGCGAAGAATAATGCAGGAACAGAACTTACTACGGCAGAAGCGTTTACAACGATAAAAGATATTAAAGAAAATTTTGGGTCAGTGATATTAGTTTTAAGCGGTGGCGAACCATTATTGCGTAAAGATATTTTTGAAATTATTGCTTATGCCAAAAAAATGGGATTGATCACAGCTTTGGCTACCAACGGAGTTCTTTTAGGCGAAGAACAAGTAGTTAAGTTAAAAGAATTGGGCATTGACCGCGTCAGCTTAAGCCTTGATTCAGTTAATGAAAAAATCCATGATGATGCTCGGGGTTGTTTAGGCGCTTTTAAAAAGACCAAACTAGCAGCAGAGTTTTTGAAAAAATATCAAATCCCGTTTCAGATTAATTACACAGTTACCAAGATGAATAAAAATGACATCCGCAATGTTGCGGAAATGGCAATGTCAATTGGTGCTTGCGCAGTTCATTATTTTATTTTAGTTCCAGTAGGATGCGGTAAAGAAATTGAAAAAGAGGCGATGCTCGACGCTGAAGATAATGAGCAAGTGTTGGGGGTTATAAAGAATTTGGCTAAAGAATTGCCGATTGAAATACGTCCGACTTGCGCGCCTCAATATGCAAGGCTTGCAGTCTCGAGTGGTTGTCTGGCAGGCACTGGAACATTTTTTATTTCATCTTATGGTGACATTTATCCTTGCGGATATTTACCAGTTAAAGCAGGTTCGTTACGTGAAAATTCAATAAAAAAAATTTGGGAAAATTCAGAAGTGTTTCAAAATTTGCGGACCAATGATTTTAAAGGTGGTTGCGCGGTTTGCGGAGTTAAAGAAAAGTGCAGAGGATGCCGCGCCCGCGCGTATGGAGTAACCGGGAATTATATGGCAGGAGATATAACTTGTTTAGCAGAGAGTACCAGAGTACAGAGTACAAATTTTTTAAGTTAAAAGCCTGAGGTATTTAATCGGACGTAGATAATTCGAGCGGGCATGGTTCGTGCGCGAAGCGAACGAGAGCGAGAATTATCTTCGAGCGTGGTTTAACACGCTGGGTTAAACAAGCGTTCCGAGTAATACCGAGAGGCTTTTATAAAAAATTTGTTAACTATATTAGGATAAGATAGATAATGGATAAAAAAAATAAACAAATATTGGCTGGTCTGCAAAAAGGTTTGCCAATTACAATTCAACCATTTCAACAATTTTCAGATGACCTTGGGTTACCTGAAAAGGAAGTTATTACACGGATTGACTGGTTACGTAAAAAAGCATTTTTACGACGCATAGGTTTCAGTTTTAATACGCATAAATTGGGGTTAGTTAGCACATTAGTGGCTTGTAAAATACCAAAAAACAATATAAATCACGCCCAAAAAGTCATAATGGGCTGTGCGAATATTACTCATAATTATCTACGTAAACATAGACTTAATATGTGGTTTACTTTTACTGCATCTTCTCCCAAAAAACTTAAGAATGGCTTAATTAAACTCAAAAAAGATCTGAAAACTGATGAAATGGTCAGTTTACCTACAGAAAAAATATTAAAGCTGAGGTTTGCATTAAATGTTGAGTAAAAAAGAAAAGGAAGTTATAGCTTATTTTTCGGTTAATGATGTAGGACTTTCGTCGCATCCGTTCATTAAGCCAGCTAAGACTTTAGACTTGACCGAAGTTGCACTTATTGATATACTTACGAACCTGCAAAAAAAAGGAATTATCAAGAATTTTAGCGGGGTTATTGACCATAAAAAGACTGGTTATAAAGCTAACGCTTTGATAGCTTGGAATATCAATCTGGCGTCGGGAAGTACTAAAATAAATAAGATTATTGATATTTTTATGGGGGATAATAGAATCTCTCATTTTTACCAACGTGCACCAAATATCCATTTTAATTATAATATATATACAATGATGCATGCTAAAACTAAAAAAGAGATTAAAGATTTTGCTGAAAAAGTAGCCAGCGAATGCAATCTTAATTATGAAATATTGTTTACTGAAAAAGAACTTAAAAAAGAAAAACTTCGCCTGGGGGAAATGCTATGTTGACATTAAAGCAATCCAATAGGCTATTTAAAAGCGCCGCACAAAGCTTGGTCGGAGGAGTGGATTCTCCGGTACGCAGTTTTAAATCCGTTAATTCAGATGTTCTATTTGCACAAAAAGCTAGTGGTCCGTATTTGTGGGATGTGGATGGAAATAAATATGTTGATTATATCATGAGCTGGGGGGCTGCAATACTCGGTCATGCGTATAAACCAGTTGTGGATGAGGCTATTTCTGCGGTTAAAAACGGTTCAAGTTTTGGTCTAGCAACAGAGCAGGAAATAAAACTCGCGAATATTATCAAACGGCATTATCCCAGTGTTGATAAAGTGCGTTTTACAGCGTCTGGTACAGAAGCATGTATGACTGCAGTAAGGTTAGCCCGCGCTTTTACTGGAAAAACTAAAATCATAAAATTTGATGGTTGCTATCATGGTCATTTTGACAGTCTTTTGATCAAAAGCGGATCTGGAAATTTAACTTTTGGGATTCCTTCTGGTGAAGGGATATTGCCTGCTTATAGCCGCGACACATTATCTATTCCTTTCAACGAAATCAACATTTTAAAACAAGCAGTTGCGCTTAATAAAAAAGATTTGGCGTGTATTATTGTGGAGCCAGTTCCGTGTAATACGGGTGTGATCCTGCCTCAACATGGGTTTTTAAAAGCATTGGCAAAGGTCGCTAAAGAAAATAAAATCGTTTTGATATTTGATGAAGTAGTTACTGGTTTTCGTTTATCTCTTAAGGGTGGTCAAGGTTTATTTGGTATCACGCCTGATTTGACGTGTTTTGGAAAAATTATAGGCGGCGGTTTTCCGATCGGCGCAGTTGGAGGACGAAAAGATATTATGGATCTTTTAGCACCAGTAGGCGGGGTTTATCAAGCTGGTACTTTTTCTGGTAATCCGGTTTCAATATCTGCAGGAATAAAAACTCTTGAATGTTTGGAACAAAATAAAAAACTTTATCAGACTCTCGATAAAAAAACTGAGCATTTAGTTTCGGTTATTCGAAAAGAAGCAAAGACTAATGGGATTAATCTTGCAGTAAATACTGTAGGGTCGGTTTTTTCAATTTTTTTTACGGACGAAAATATGTATGCAAGTTTTTTTGCCCAGCTTTGTCAGGAAGGAATTTTATTTCCGCCTTCAGCATTTGAGGCGTGTTTTGTTTCGCAAACGCATAATGAAGCAGTGATTGAACAAACCGCAAAAGCGGTTAAAAAGATTTTTCGCATGAGGAGAGCCTTATGAAAGCGTCACAGGTATTAAAAATAATTTTGGTATTTTTTCTTCTGATGTTGTTAGGTATGTTTATTTTTGAAAACATTGATCCAGTTCCAATATGGATTCCGTTTTTTAAAGGACGTCGTTTTGGTTTGATTTTTATTATTGTGCTTTTTTATATTTTAGGTGCATTGAGCGCGGTTTGGGTTATGAGTCGCATCGGCGCGAATATGAAAAAGAAAATGAAGTTGCGCGAATTGTCAGAAGAAGATGAGGAGTTGTTCGAAGATGAAGCATAAGACTCCAAAGAGTTCTGAGAAATGCGAGGCATGCGCGCGTAATACTATTTTAGCTGGTATATTGGCTAATTTTTTTCTCGCGATCTTTAAACTTTTTGTAGGATTTTTAGGACGCAGCCGGGCTTTGATTGGAAGCGGTCTTTGTAATTTAAGTGATGTTGGCTCGTCTTTTGTGGTAATTATTGGAATTAAGTTTTCAAAAAAACAAGCGGATAACCGCTATCCTTATGGTTACGGAAAAATCGAGTTTATCGCTCAGGTAGTCATGAGCGTTACTATGATCTTGGGTACGGTTGCGCTGATTTTAAGTTCGTTCATTGTCATTGCTAAACGCACCTTAGTTATTCAGCATATGGTGGTATTTTTTGTGGCGATTTTGAGTGCTATCATTAACGCGTTGATTTTTAAATTTTCACATTGCGGAGGAAAAGAATTAAACAGCCCTTCGTTAAAAGCGCATGCTGAACATAATAAGATCGACGTTATTTCTTCGTTGCTGGTTGCGGTTGGTGTTATTGTTACCCGTAAGGGGATGCATTGGGTTGATCCAGCTATCGCGATCTTCGAGTGCGCCCACGTTCTGCATGGAAGTTTGGGGATTTTAAAAGAAGGGTTAAGAGGTATCATGGATACCAATCTTCCAGGGGGATATCTGGAAAATGTGAAGACTACTGTGCTTCGGGTTAAAGGGGTTAACAAAGTTACTCAGGTAAGGGGACGTCAATCTGGACGGCAAATTGTTTTAAATATTATTATGCAATTGAATCCGGATATAACGGTTTTGGAAGCTAAAAAAATTAATGCGTCGGTTAAAGCATATTTGCGCGGTGAAGACAAACATATAGGAAATATTTCGATACAAGTTACACCGGCAGAGTAGAGGAAATGTAATGGAAGAGAAATGTGTAAAGTGCGCTAAGACAGTTCCCTGGATGGTTTTGATGGGGAATTTGACTCTTTCGCTTTTTCAGATTTATATCGGATACATGGCTAAATCAAAAGGGCTGGTAGCTGACGGTATCCATTCTGGTACAGACGTAGTCACAACAGTCATGGTCATTATTACAGTCGCGCTTTCGAGTCATAAAGACGATAAAAAATATCCATGGGGCTTGGGTAAATCTGAATTTTTAGGCGCGGTATTTGCTTATATTTTGCTTTTAGGCATCTCGATCATGATTTTGTTTGACGCGATAAAAGTTATACTTAGCGGAGTTATTCATCCTCCGCATATGGCTGCTTTTTTTGCGGCTATGGTTGCTATCATCGCGAATTATATTTTATCGTCTTATGGTTTTTGTGCTGGAAAAAAAATGAATTCTCCAGCTTTGATAGCGAATGCTCAGGAAAACCGTTCAGATATGTTGTCCAGTATCGCGGTTTTGATCGGGGTTTTTGCTGCTAATATTGGTTTTCCGATACTCGACGCGTTAGCCGCGGTTTTAGTAGGTTTAATGATTGGTAAATCCGCTGTGACTTTAGGTTTACAGGCGTACAAAAATTTAATTGATGAATCTTTGCCAGGTGAAAAAGAAAAAGTTATTGAAAAAGCTGTACTTCAGTATCGGGAAGTTAAAGCTGTGAATTTTATTCATGTGCGTCGGGTTGGACAAAAAGCGTGGATCGATATGGAAATAATAATTGATCCTAAAAGGACAGTTAAAGAGGGACATGCTATATGCCGCGAAATACGTCAAGCACTTATGCGGCGGTATGGTCAAATAAAAGATGTAACAATTTCATTCACCTGTAAAGAAGTGCCGGGTGTCAAAGGTATAAAAAGAGAACTAAGTATCGCGAGATAATTAGAAAAATTTATTAATTAATCAACGGAGGACATATGGAAGAGTTTAAAAAGCATAAAAAAATTGAAGAAAAACAAGACGATATTTTTGAAAAGGCGGACGAAGTTGAAGAAACAGACGAAGAATTAGATGAGGCTGAAGAAGTTGATGAAGATGATGAGGAAGAAATTGTAGAAGTTAAAAAAATAAAAAAATCCGGCAAATCTAAAAAAGGTAAAAAGGGAAGTGTTAATGATTCTATCAAGAATTCATTACAAAAGACCGCGCATGTTTCGCTTTCCATAGCAGAACGTATTATAAATGGTCTGACCAATGCTTATCAAAATGTGTTTGTGCCGCCTAAAGAAACTGAAGCGGATTTTAATAAGATTCAAGGCAATAAATTTTTTGATAAAGGCGATTACGAAAAAGCCAAAGAGTATTTTATTTTGTATCTTGAAGACGGCAATGAACAAGACGCTGAAATTCTTTTTATGGTAGGTGTGTGTTTTAAAAATCTCCAGGAATATAAAGACGCAATGGTATATTTGAAAAAAGCGGATAAAGTCAGTAAAGATGACGCGGATATTATTGCTGAATTAGGCGATTGTATGCTGCAGCTTGAAAATTATGCTGAGGCGATTGCTTATTTGAATAAAGCAGTTGATATCCATCCTGAAGAAAGTATTCTTTACTATAATTTAGGAACTTGTTACGAAAAAACTGAAAAGATCGAAGACGCTAAGAAGTCATATAAAAAAGCCATTGACCTCGAGCCGCGGGAAGTTGTATATTATCAAGCCCTCGGATTTTTGTATGAAAATTCCGGCAATCATAAGGATGCGATTGCTTGTTTTAAAAAGGCGATGGATATTGAAAAGAATCAACAACGTGCGGGGGGGGGGGCACTAAAAAAGCGAAAGCAAGTGCAATTGCCTGAACCCGTCGAGATAAATTAGAATGAGGTATATATATGGTTAATCGGATGTCTGCAAATTTGAAACGGCTTTTTCCAAAAGATTTGGAAGAATTGAAGCCGGTAAAAATACATTGGTGGAATAAAATTGATTTCAGTAATTTGAAACAAAAAGAAGGCGTCTGGCTGATTGTTGCGGCGCTAATAATTATTCTCCCCGGAATTTATTACTATAATAAATTCATCGGGCTTTCCCGTTTTACAGAAATGGAACAGCACCAGATCGAAGTCCAGCTGCAGCGTAAAAGAAACCTTGCAACCAATTTAGCCAAAATGGTTTTAGCTTACGCGGAGCATGAACGTACTATGTATGAATATATGGCGGATAAACGTGCCGCTACTTTACAAAAAACAGATGCGCTTATTAACGAGATTAAAAAGAATGGTTTAGGAGATTTGTCTAAAATGAAGGCCGGCGATATGGAAGGTGCTTTAGCAAAATTTATGGCATTGGCAGAAGCATATCCGGATCTTAAATTAAGTACGAATTTTCAGGATTTGATGGGCGCTCTTGTTATTAGTGAAAACCGTATTGCAGACAGCCGCATGGAATATAACAAAGCAGCCAGTATTTTTCACGCTGCAGTTCGTGAAGTTCCGGCGTGTTTTTACGCGTTTATATTCGGATATCATGAGAAAATGTTCCATTACGCGCAGGTTGATAATGATTTAGATAAGCCAGTTATTGTGGATTATCAAATTCCTAAAACACCAAATGAGTTAAAGTAATTCAGGAGAAAACAATGGCGATAAATATTCGAAAATCTTTGCAAGAAGATAAATTGCATCGGGTGAAAAGTTTTCCTTTTTTGGAAACTGCTATTACGCTCATTGTCATTGTTATACTTGCCGCGCTTTTTATTGATACCCGTAACGCACCTCAACCTGGAGCGCCGCGTTTTGCGCAAGCTGGGGGAACTAATGCCATTGAATTCGATATCATAACTGTTAACACGATCATTGCTAAAGATTTTAATCTTTCGACTGTAGGTGGGGTTTTAGTCAATAATGTGCCGACTGGTTCTGCTCGTCGTCTTATCGATATCCGCCGCGGAGATGTAATTCTAAAATATAATAATGTGGATGTTCAGTCTGCAAATCACATGGCATATCTGATGTCTCAGAATAAACCGGGTGACACTATTAGTTTTGTAGTTTCGCGTAACGGACGGGTATTAAATATGTCATATAAAATTCCGGTTAATGCTGGTATTGATCTTTTCGGAGAGAGCGGCAGGAATATTTTGATAGTGCTGGTGATTGTTATCATAACTTTTACTATGCTCTTTTTAAATTTATTTAATCGTACAGTTTGCGTGACTCTGGGCGCGGTTTTAATGCTGGTCGCTGGTTCGCTTTTTGGTTTTTATAATCAGAGTGAAGCCTTTGATTCTATCCGCATGAGCCCGATCTTTATTTTTATGGGTATGAGTATTTTTGCTATTTTCCTCGAGGATCTGCGGTTTTTTGAGTATATATCAAAACGGATTGTCGTCGCTTCAAAAGCTAATCCGATCAGGGTTATTTTTGCTTTATGTATTTTTACTTTTTTAGCTTCAGCATTCGTGAATAATATTTCAGTAATTTTAGTTGTAGTGCCGATCACGATATATATCGCGCGGGGTATGGTCTTTGATCCGGTTCCAGTAGTTATAGCGGAAGTTATGTCTTCGGTTATTGGTGGTAACATGACGCCGATAGGGGATTTTTCAAATATGCTGATGGCGTCGAGCGCAGGGTTGACCTTTTTGAATTTTTTGGTGGTTATGGGTCCGATCTGTATCATATTTTTAGCAGTGTTTCTCTGGTATCTTTGGTATTTTGAGTTGCGGCAGATGAAGCGGGTTAAATCAGTCCAAACTGAAAAAGCTTTTTTGGCTAAATTTGAAAAAGATCTTAAAGCTATGAATATGGATTGGGTTAATATTAAAAAAGTTCTTTTGATATTGGGCGGAGTTTTGGTGGCGTTTATTGTTCTGCCTTTCTTTAAAGTCCATTTGGCGCCGATCGCTTTAGGCGGCGGTTTCCTTTTATTAGCTATTGAAAATCACAAAGCTAAAGATGTGTTGAAAAAAATCAGCCTGACTGACATTTTATTTTTTGTAGCGTTATTTTTGATCGTCGGAGGAGCTTTGTATGCCGGGCTTTTAAAAGTTATATCTGACATGTTGATTTCTATGTCGATGGGGAATAAATTGTTGTATCCGATTCTTTTAATGTTGGCTACTGCGCTATTTACCGCGCTTTTAAATGCTGGACCAGCTACCGCGTTTTTAGTGCCTATAGTTTTGGCTTCTGGTTTTGCGGATTTTTCAGATGTGGTGTGGTGGGCGGTGAATTTAGGGTCTATTGCTGGAGCTTGTGCTTGTATTTCCGGAGCCAGCGCTGGTATTGTCGCGCAGACTTTAGTCGAAGAACAGGTTACTGATATAAAACAAAAGGAAGGCTTGACGTTTACCAGTTATAGCCGTCGAGGAATTCCAGTAGCAATTATTATTTTAATTATTTCGAGTCTTTATTTAGCTTTGTTAAGCATGATCCCGTGAGGAGGGTTTGAATGAGTAGTGAAAATGAATTAAAAGATGATTGGATGGCGTACGTAAAAATCGGCGCTGTTATCATATTTATTATTATCGGTTTGGTAGCGATGTTCAGTTCATCTACGCCGCAGGGACCAGTGGCAGCACAGACTATGCAAGTTGCTGCAGTAGGGACTACAGGTACAGGTATGAATACTCCGGTAGCTTTGGCTGATCAGCCGGCTTGGTGGATTTTGCTTTTTTCAGGCTTTGCGATCGGATGTTATGGAACTATCGTCGGGATCGGTGGTGGACCAATTATTCTGCCTTTGTTAGTATTTTTTTATGGATGGGAAAATGAACTTTTAGTCGCGACTTCATTGTTTATAGTTTTATTGAATGCTGGCTCAGGATGCGCGGGTTACGCGTCGCAAAAACGGATTGATTATAGAGGAGGTATCCAATTCACTCTTGCAGCAATGCCCGGCGCTTTGATATCCAGCTTCACGCATCATTTAGTTAATCTCACATTTTTTAATGTTATTTTTGGGATATTTTTAATATTCCTCGCTGTTTACACTATTTTTAGTATTGGCAAATTAAAGAAAGATGAAATTCAAGACCCGGAATATATAAAGGAAGCTAAGGCATCAGGATTTCGTCGGGTTAAGTTTATTGATAATTTTGGGGTGAAGTATGATTTTTACGCGAATGATGGATTAGGTATCGCGATGAATCTTTTGCTGGGTTTCTTTTGCGGATTTTTAGGTATTGGCGGCGGTGTTTTTCAAGTTCCGATCCTTATATTTTTGTTAAAATATCCTTCGCATATCGCTACAGCGACGAGCCATTTTGTTACACTTTTGACATGTGCAATCGCGCTTTTACCGCATGTGTTTTTAGGTAATGTATGTTATACGGAAGCAATATGGATGGGTATTGGTGTTATAGTCGGCGCTCAAGCCGGAGCGCGCATCGCACCTAAGTTGAACACGAAAATAACCTTATATTTATTCGTGCTCATTTTGGTGGTGCTGGCAATAAAGCTATTTTTAGTTTAAACAACCACAAGGAGGAAAGAGCATGGAAGCAATTTTATTCGCATTACCAATTATTTTAGACATCATTGCTATTGTGGACGTGTTACGTGGTTATTTATCAGGCGCTAAAAAAATTCTTTGGATCGTTTTAATTGTGATTGTTCCTGTGGTCGGTGCTATCCTTTATTTCTTATTAGGTCGTCCAGAGCAGCAATCTACGAATTAAGGAGCAGCAATGAAGAAAGAAGTTATTATAAGCATATGCGGCGTAGCATTTTTAATTATGCTCTTGGTTGCTTTATTTAATAATCGGACAGTTCAAGACGCTGGTAATGAAGTATTGCATGAGGTTACGACTGCGGATATGTTTAAGCAAAGTGCTTATACTCCTGGTCAGAATTGTCCTATAGGTAGTCAAGGGTATTACGCGAATCAGGGCGCTGGTCAGCAAATTGCCATGACCGGAGCTCCTGCGATTACAGCTGGTCAAGATGCACCGGTACTTATAAAGATCATGGGTGTTGAAGCTATACAAGTTGGCGGTGGTAAAGTAAAAATAACGGGTGTAATGGGAAATTCATGGGCGGAAAAAGCTAAGCTCCAAGCTGGCGATATTCTTTTGACTTTTAATACAAGAGAGATTACTAGTTTAGAACAGTTTCAAACTTTGTTATCCAAAGCTCCTCCTGAAAAAGACGCGAAGATAACTTATATGCGCGGCGCGAGAAAAAAGAAGGGTATTATTTTTATTGGTGAGGGCGAGATGGAAGGCTTTACGCCGATACCAGTGGCGAAATAGTAGAGAGTATAGGGTATAGAGTAAAAACAAAAAACAGTACTCGCAGGAGTTCTCGGCACTTTGTTGGACATTGCGTCATGCGGCGTAGGGGCACGATATATCGTGCCCGAATATAATTAATTTTTTTTGCAGTAAAATGTTGAATAAGTTGAAGTTGTGTAATAAGTAGATAAAAAGGTTTTTGTAAATGAAAGAATATTTTTCAACAGTTGAAGCAGCGAAAATCTGCAGTGTCACCAGATTTTCAGTCATAAATTGGACCAAAAAAGGAATTTTAAAAAGTACGGCAACTCCGGGTGGGCATCGCCGTATTCACCGGGCGGATTTGGTCGCTTTTATTAAAACTTACAAAATCGGGCTTAATGCTTTTAAGTCTGAAGAGCTGGTTGGTTTACAGTCTGATTTTATACGCTGTTGGGAATTTCATCAATCGTCTAAAAAGACTGGTGTGCATAATTGTAAGCTTTGCGTGGTGTTTTTATCTGATACAAAAAAATGTTACACCTTGCGTACGCATGTCAGCCACCAAAAAATATTTTGTAAAACGTCGTGCGTTGAGTGTGGGTATTATAAGAAGATACATATAGATTAGAGAGTAGAGAGTGCAGATTACAGAGGAAAAAACAAATTTTTTAAATTAAATGGCGTAGGTATTGAGCGGACGTTGATAATTCGAGCGGGCATGGTTCGTACGCGAAGCGGACGAGAGCGAGAATTATCTTCGAGTGAAGTTTAATACGCTGGATTAAACAAGCGTTACGCGAAATACCGAAGACTTTTAATAAAAATTTGTCAATTATTTCAAAATAAATAAATTTACAATTGTTAATTTTTTTTACTTACAAATGTTGAATAAGTTGAATTTGTATAATAAGTAGAGTAGATATGAAAACAAATAAAGAAATTATATTTTTGATTATTCTGATCGCAGCTTCGCTTCTGGTCATTGGTCAGTCGATTTATGAATACAACAATCCTGTGGTTTTAAATGGAAAAAGCGCGGTTATTATAGCTATTGCTTCTACTGGACGAGATATAAACAGCCCGGTTTCATATTTATTCGGACGCGCGCCTTTCTATATTATTTGTGACCGGGCTAAAAAAACGTATAAAGCTGTGCCAAACAAATATATGGATAGCCAGCATGCAGCAGGTCTACGTTCCGCACAGATGTTAGCTAAATTGAATGTGGACGCGGTTTTGGGGAATAATGTCGGGTTTGAGCCTTTTAGAGTTTTAAGTCAGGCGCGAGTTGAAGTTTATACTGATCTTCAAGGGACAGTTTGGCAGGCTTTGCAGGATTTTCCAGACGGTCTGACTAAGTTGACTGAACAAAATGTTCCGTCGCATTTTGGGATTACTGGCAGTAAAAAACCAATAGCTTGCGCTTCTTTTGATGTGCAGGCAAATTTGGGACGCATTGTTCAAGGAAAATTTTATATGTGTTTTGATTGCAATTATCGTATATCTGAGGCAAAAGCCGGAGGTACTGTGCCAACTACTTGTCCTAAATGCGGTGGTGCTATGCATGAGGTGATTGCTGTAACATCACCGGTCGAGACTGGGGTAGTTAAGCCGAAGGTGAGGGTTTTATAGATTATGGACGAAAAAATTATTATAAGTGAGAGTGATCGATATAAATTGCTGATCGTGGCTGCGGTCTCAGTTGTTTTTATGTCAGTTTATCTGACGTATTCCATTGGTAAATTTAAGACCCTGAGTAATCGTTCAATTGTTCAAAGCAGTGTGGTCATGAAAGTGATCCAACATAATGTGTATAGTGTTTGTCCCCGCTGCGGATCAAAAGGTCGACCGCTTTGCCCGACGTGCAATGTGGCAATGTATTGGAATGGGTACAGCGGCAATTTTGTATGTCCAGCTTGTGGTCAGAGCGGCTTTCCTCGCTGTCCGCGATGTAAAGAATATATGAGTTGGATAGAGGCGCAGTGAAAAAGTATAGAGTAGAGAGTAAAAAAATAAAGTTATAGTGTTTTAAAAATTCATCAGGATAACAAAATTTATGTCTAAAAAATTATTAATCATTCTTTTCATCGCCCTAATTTTTTTCTTGATCGGCGATAACAACAATGACGCGTTAGAAATACAGAACAATGGCGCAAGCATGTGTATGGCTTGCATTGGATTGGAGTAAATATGGACCTGCAAAGTTTGCGGACAATGATCCAGTGGATCTCATTATTATTATCAAATATGTATCTTGGTTTTTTTAAGACCAAGCAAGTGTATCAGGGAGATCTGAAAAGCGCGTGCGTGCCTTTTTTAAATTGTCATAGCTGTCCGTCCGCGTTATTTTCATGCCCGATTGGAACAATACAACACTTTATGACTATACAGAAAATTCCATATTTATTGATAGGCTATTTAGCTGCGATCGGTATTACCGTCGGATCATTAGCCTGCGGTTGGCTGTGTCCGTTTGGTTTGATCCAAGATCTTTTACATAAAATTAAAAGTATAAAAATCCGCTTACCGGAAAAATTAACTTCTTTAAGGTATCTGGTATTAATTTTTTTGGTGATTCTTTTTCCCTTAATGACTCAGCAAACCGTGTTTTCAAAATTTTGTCCGATGGGTACTATCGAGGCTGCAGTGCCGTGGGTTATTTGGAATCCGATTATACCGGTATATGGTGAGCCGGCAGTTTCGATTCAAACTTTGGGGCTGTTATTTGTAGTTAAAATTATTATCGCGCTATTATTTATTGGTTTTGCTGTGTTTATAAAACGTCCCTTTTGTCGTCTGGGGTGTCCGTTAGGCGCGATATTTGGATTTTTTAATAAACATAGTTTTTTACAATTAGATGTTAATACTCAGGACTGTAAAGATTGTAATAAATGCAGGGAGTGTTGCCCAGTGGACATAAATATCAGTGATGATACTGGAGCGTCGACTTGCGTGCGCTGTTTTTCTTGTTTGAAATGTGAGAATGTAAAAGTCAGGTTAGGAAAAAATAATGGCGAAAGCAAAAAGTAATAAAAAACAAACTACTGAACCGATAAGTTATATGACGCTTTTGTTGTTGGTTATAGCGGCTGTATTTTTGTTTATAATTTTTGGTCATAATTTTAATTTGCGGACTAAGACTGTGGATCCTCGTCTATGGATGGGAATTGAATCAATCGAGCTTACCGCAGATATTAAAAAACAATATGGCATTTCATTTTTGAATGGAATTTTAGTCTCACGGACTTTTAATGGTTCACCGGCTGAGATCGCTGGTATAAAAATCGGAGATGTGATCCGTCGCTGGAATGGAATAAGTATTACAAATCAGGACCAATTTCAATATCTTATTCAGACATCCGCGGAAAATGAGAGGATTACTTTGACGATAGATCGGGAAGGAAAAATAGAACTGGTAAACGTAGAGGTTGGGGTTCGTCCTGGTATAAATTTATAAAGAAAGGTTATTAATATGGAAAAGCATGTAAAAAATGGTGCTTCGTGTAAAAATGGCTCATGTTCCAGTACTGGTGTAAAAAATATGTGGATAATAGGTTTTAGTATTGTCTTGTTGGCTACATTATTTTGTGCTGCAATGTTTAAAGTCAAGGAGAGTCCGTTACCATTTCAGGATCCTAATGCTCAAAATGTAGTGGTCTTACCCGGCGGGCAGCAGGCAGCATATATTCCTCCAGGCTGCGCAACATGTCCGACAGTTACACAATGTTTTCCCCAAGGTACAAACGCGGCTCAGCAGGCTGCTTACATTCCGCCTGGTTGCGCTACATGTCCAACCGTTACCCAATGTTTTCCTCAAGCAACAACTGGCGGGCAGCAAGTGGCTTTTACACAACCCACATCTGCGCCACCCATATTTCGTGACTCAGTTATGGGGCATAGATTCCGAGGGGTTTGTGAGAATTGTCATATAGTTAGTCCGGATATTGCGATACCGATGTCGACGACCAAAGCGCCGCATGATTATCGGGGAGTATGTTCAAACTGTCATGTTATTTTAAAGAAATAATTTATGTCTAAAAAACCACGTGATTACATTAAAGAAAATAAAGAGCAGACGACCTATGTTCTATTTTATTTTTTTATAACAGCATTCTTACTTAAAACCGTAGTCGGGATTATGTCTGGATCAAAATGTCTTTTGGTTTCCGGGATCTTCGCGCTTTTTGGGGTTTTTATTGCGATCGTGACTTTAATCAGAATAAATAAAACGCATCCGGGGCGCAGCGGTCGGATATATTTTAACCCTGATAAATTAGAGTTTATTATTGTCTTGGGAATATCAATTATTATCGCGATCAGTACGAGCGTTTTGTTTTTTTCAGTTGGTCACATGGTGTTTTTCCATACACTTTATCCGCCAGAAATTCTGGCTGCATGGTTGTCGATAATAGTAGCTTCAGTAAATCTTTGTCTGATGGTTTGGATAAAACAAAAATTTTCTGATTTGCCTGAAATGGATGAACAAGAAGTTGTGTTTGCATTGAATACGGATTTTATACTTTCTCTTGTAACGATTTTTACGGTGGTGGTTTCTCGATGGGGATTGGTTTTGGCGGATTATGCCGGAGCGATTTTAGCGGCAATGTTTATGGTCTTTTATAGTGTTAAATTTCTTGCTGCATCTTTTAAAGGTTTGATGGATGCATCATGCGATAAGAAAACTGTTGCTGCGATTGAAGGGTTGATGCGAAAAATAAAATTTGAAGGTAACTTAAAAAATTTACGGGTAAATAAAGTTGGACATGTTTTTGAGATTATGCTGACGTTAAAAGTGGTTGGTGATATTTCAATGAAAGAGGCTGCTGTAATTATAAAGAAAATAAAAGAAGTGTTTAAGAAAAAGTTTCTAAAACCGCATGAAGTTTTTGTGGGAGTGGTTGCGGATAATACGGGGAGCAGTAATGATTAATAGTTCAATGTGTTCTTCAACTGATTTAGAAAATTGTAAAGAATGTTCTAAAAAAATTCTGGGTTGGACGATTTTTGGGAATGCATTTTTAGCGTCCATTAAATTAGCCGGCGGGATTTTAACTAATAGTTCTGGTCTTATTGCCGACGGATTTCAATCGATTTCGTGTGTAGCTACCAGTATTTTAATTATGGTTAGTTTGTTTCTTTCTAAACGCCGGTCAGATGCTCTTTTTCCTTTTGGATACGCTAAGATCGAATTCATTGCGTCGCTGGCAGCCTTCAGCATTTTAATAGGTATTGGGTTATATATAGTTTTTTTAAGTATGTTGGGGATTTTTAGGCAGGATTTTGTTCAAGCTGATATTATGGCGCTTCCTATTGCTATGGTATCTGCGTTTTTAACTTATATGATGTATCGTTACAATTTATGCGCTGGTACAAAACTGGAAAGTCCAGGTATGGTAGCAAATGGGGCTCATGCTGGCGCGGATTTAATTTCTTCAGGTGCTGTTATATTGGCGATTATTCTCGCCCAGTTTGGTTCAGCTTGGGCTGTATGCGATAAGATAGCAGCTTTAATCGTGGGTCTTATTATTATCCGTGATTCCTTATCGCATTGGACGAGTAATTTACAGATTATTCTTGATCATGTACCTAACCAAGGTTTTCAAGCGCAAATAAAAAAAGTTGTGTTTACAGCTGCGCCAAAATATAAAATCGGTAAAGTTAAATTTAAAAGAATTGGTAAAAATTTTTGGGTAGGGATTAGTTTGCTTTATCCGTTTTCTGGGACAGTAAAAGAGAATGAAGTATTAATGGATGACACTCGCAAGGAATTGATCAAGGCTATCCCAGAAATTAACGAAGTCGAATTTTTTATTGAAATAGTTTAGAAAAAAAGAGGTAGATATGGATTTTGGAAGAAAAGCAAAAATGCTGCATGAGTTAAAACATATTAAAGAGCCTGAAGATGATGAGGCTAATGATGAAATAATTTATCAAGAAGAAACTGATTCTAAAAAGACTAAGCCCAAGAGTAGTTTTTTAGATTTTTTATCGTCAAAAGTTAAAGTGTTTAGTGAATTTGAAGACATGGCTTCTTTTGCTGCCAGTATTTTGCGGGCTTCAAGCTATCCATTTTTTGTAGTCGATAAACATATGAAGATTCAATATATGAATCCGGCTTGTCTGGATTTTACTGGTTTAAAATTAAATGATGTGATCGGGAAAATTAATTGCATGAGTGTGTTTAATAGTAATTTATGCGGGAAAAGTTGTGCCATTAAACAGGCTATGGCTACGAAAAAGTCAGTGATTGGAAAAAGAGTAGAGGTGCAGGATAAATTAGGAAGAGATCATACTATCATTGTATCAGCAGGTCCGCTTATTGATAAAAAAGGTAAAGTGTTAGGTGGTTTTGAAGTATGGCGTGACGCTATGGCGGATGAAGAAGTGACTTTACGCATGAATCATTTTTTAGGGATGCTGAAAGATTATTATCGAAATATGGAGGGATTTTTTGATAAAATAGAACAACACCCATTTTTAAAAGAATTAAAGAGTAACGAGTATTGGGCGCATGTTATTAATGATGTAAAAAAGCAAACTAAAGATCTGCAAAATTATAGTCGTAATTTTTTGAAATCATCATGTTGGGATATTTTAAATTGTCCAGCAGAGCGTCAAATACAATGTCCTGCTTTTCCTAACCATGGAGCCAAATGCTGGGAAGTGAATTATACCTGGTGTGATGGGCAGATGCAGGGCATTGCGTCTGAGAAGAAGGGTAAGTGTAAAAAATGTATGGTTTACATACGGGAAAAGATTTTGCGATAATTTAGTTTCAATATATATTCGTCAAGTAAATATTTATCGATGTTATATGAGAATCGTTACATAAGGAGAAGAGGTTATGTTAGTTGAAAAAGCTAAAGCGCATTATATGGGTAAAGATGGTCATAAAAAGTCAAATTGTGCTGCGGCAGTTGCTAACGCATTTAAGGATAAGTTTAATTTATCAGACGAGGTTATGGTGCGTTTTGAATCCTGCGGTGGAGGTCGTGCGCCTGAGGGACAATGCGGTTCTTTATATGCGGCTAAAGTCATACTTGAAAATTCATATCCGGAAATGATAAAAGAATGTGAAAGTGTATTTTTAGCTCAGGCGGGATCGCTTAAATGCAAAGATATTCGCGCGTTTAAAAAGTTATCCTGTTTAGGGTGTGTTGAAAAAGCCGCGGAATATATTGGTCGAATAAAAAAATAAGCTATTTATGAAAGTCTAAAAATTTGATTCCCGTTTTGGTAAAGAAGCCAACTGGCTTGGAGTAACACTTCAAACTGTTCTTGACCATTCATAAGATCAGTGTTATATTTATTTCAGACCAATTCAGATTTACTGAATTAGGCTGATTATTAGAAAGAGGTTTTTATGATAAATACATTACCCAGATCTGTTAAACTTTGGAGGCGGGGACAGCTGACTATTCCTAAAGCAGAACGGGAACTTTTAAAAATGGATGATGAAACTCAATTGAGTGTGTTTGTTGTTGGGCAATGTCTGATGTTGACTCCTAAAAGATTAACCAGGGCAGCATTGGTTAAAAATGTTGAAAAAGATATGAAAAAAAATAAGATCAGTTTGGAAAGCCTGTTGAATGATTTAAAGGTCGAGCGGAAACGTCAGGTTCAGGAGAAGTATGCTGGATAATCAATGGCGGGTTTTTCTTGACACAAATATTATTATTTCTGGGCTCGCTTCATCTACAGGCGCTTCAGCAGCTATTTTAGACCTTGGAGAAGCAGAAGAAATTCGTATTCTGATTAGCCAGCATGTCCTTATAGAAGCGGATCGCGTCTTTTCCAAAAAATTCCCGCATCTCATTGATCAATTTCGGATGTTTATCAAAAATTTGGCGCCTATTTTGATTGATGATCCGAAACCGTCAGCTGTTCGCGAGGCAAGTAAAATTATTGATATAGATGATGCGCCCATTTTAGCGGCTGTTAAATCGCAAAAGGTCGATTATCTGGTTACTCTAAATACAAAACATTTTAAGACAAATCAGGTGCGGAATTATTTATCAACTCCAATTGTCACACCAGGGGAATTTCTCACAGCTTTTCGTACATGCTGGGAACAATAACTTAAAATTTTCTGTTTATTATTTATAATTATATAGTATACTATTCCCAATTATCCTAAATTTTGATTATTTCTCAGAAGTAAAACTTCAAAAAAAATATTAGACGAAAAAGGGTTTTTATATATAATGATTGCATCTATGAAGCAACAACTTGCCTCATTTTTGACGGAACACGCGCTTGAGGGAATTAAAAAGCTGGATAAAAACTCTTTGGCTGCTAAGGATTTAAGTAAGATAGATGTTGATGTTGTTTTAAAAGAGGATGTTCAGCAATTCTGCGAAGTTGTGACTTTTCCGGAGATCGTTAAGATCATGGCTTTGGGTACAGCGTTTAAATTAGGTGGTGATACGGCGCGCGTTAAAGATGATCTGAAAAAAATTGGTAAAAATTTATTGGATAGAGTAGAGAAGAAACAGGTAAAATTAAAAACTCCGATGTCGTGTCGGGATATGCTTTTTAATCTTTAGGAAGGAAATAGGATGAAATCGTTTTTTATTAAAATTTTTATGGTTATTGCGTCTGCTTTTTGTCTGGCTGAAGGGCTTATTTTAGTCGCGGTCGGATTAGGCAGGCTTTCTCCAGAAAAATTGCAACAGCTTTACGCTGCTTTATTAGCTGCGCCTAAAGCACTTTCAATCATGTTATGGGTGGGTTTATTTTTTGTCATGCTTGGATTTATTCTGCTTATTTTATCGTCCAGAACCAAGCCTGCGCCTCTAACAATACAGGTTGAAAAAGACGGTAGGACTTTAAATATACCGCAATTAGCAGTTAAAGATTTTATCATGCAGATCTTAGAGCAGAATCCTTATACGACTGATTTTAGTGTCGCGTTTGAGCGCAAAAGCAAAGATCAGGATATGGATATTGTGATCTCGACCGGGCTTAATGGGGTTTCATCAATATATGAGGAATTGAATAAGATCGAGGATGTGGTTAAAGCTGAATTAGTAAGGGTTTTTGATTTGAAAGATTTTAAATTTGTTTTTCTATTACGCGGCGTTGCCGGAGATCCTCGTAAAAAATATTTTGCTGCTCCTGAACCTGAAGTACAGCCTACAGCAGAACCAACTGAGGCGGTAGTTGATAATAAAGGTGAAGAGGCTGATGTTAAGCCTGCCAAACAAGTAGATCTGTTTAGAAAAGTTGATGATGAAGATATCAGTGAAGTCTCTGAAGACGAGGAAAATGAAGTTCTTGTTCCAGAAGAGGAAGAGCCTGTCTTAAGACGCAAAGCTATAAAAAGGGATAAGTCTAAAGATAGTTCTTTGCTTTCAAAGATGTTATGGGGAAAATAATCCTATTTTCGGGGGAAGTGGGATTATAGAGTACTTGATTATGAAAAATATTTTAATTTGGAATTGAAAAAATAATGTCAATTGGTTTTGTTGGAATCCAACCCCCGAAAAAGAATGCCAACGTAATGAACGATAAAATCGTCAGCCCGTCTTGTTTACCAGACATGAATAATCTCAAAAAAGTAGCCATAATCGGCTTGCCTAATACTGGGAAAACCCAGATTTTCAATAATCTTACCGGTGAATATAATATTGTCGCGAATTATCCAGGCACTACGATTGAAATGAAACGTACTGTTACCCGTATCGAAGATCAGTATTACCAGATCATTGATACTCCGGGTTTACATTGTCTTTATATCCACTCTGAAGAGGAGATGGCTGTCCGCGATATGATTTTATCAGAGCGACCGGATATTATTGTGCAGTGTATTGATTCCAGTCAATATAAACAGTCATTTTTATTAACTGCTGAACTTTTGGAATTAGAAACTCCGATGGTGCTGGTCTTAAATGCTATAGACGAAACTGCGCGTAAAGGTATATGGATTGATTCTGTGGAATTGGAGAGGATGTTGGGTATTCCTGTAGTAGAGTCGATTGCTTTGCGTGGTCTTGGTAAAGAAGAATTAAAAGACGCTATCTCCCGGGCGCGGCAAAGTACGCTGGATGTGAAATACGGTTTTCAAATTGAAAGCGCGATAAATGAATTGACGTCTGCTTTGCCGTTTGATCTGGATTTTAAACATAAGATTGCTTCGCTTTATTTGTTGAACGATCCTTTTGTGGAAAAATTTCTGCAGAAAAAATATGACGCGGAAAAAGTTCTTCATGTGCGGACAGTGTTTAATAAAATCCGCAGGCAGATTAAAGGAAATATCCGTCAAGGGATTAATGATAAACGCAGCCAGTGGGTAAATAATGTTACTGCAGCGGTAGTCAAAAAAAACAGGGTGGTTTATAAGGGTTTTTCGCATCATTTTACTAATGCTACCCGTCATCCGATTTTAGGGATTCCGATATTTTTATTTTTTATGGCGATCGTATATTTATCAGTAGTGTATGTATCAGGCGCGATTGATAAATTTATTACTTTTGCCGCAGTAAAACCGGTAACTGGTTTTATAAATTCCTGGTCGCTGCCAGTGTTTTGGAATGATCTTTTGATCGGACCGCATGGGATTTTAACTCTTGGACTTTTTAATGCGATTGGAACTGTGCTGCCGATTCTTTCAGTATTCTTTTTTATTTTTGGCTGTTTTGAAGATAGCGGCTATATAACAAATTTTACGGTTTTATCGAAGAGAATATTTGAGAAGATTGGCATTCCTGGTAACGCTATCACGTCTTTGGTTTTGGGGTTTGGATGCAAAACCATGGCTACGCTTAGTACTCGCCAGTTGACGATTTATAAGGAAAAATTTATAGCAGTTTTTTTAATTGCTTTTGCAATTCCGTGTTCAGCTCAGTTGAGTATTTCTATGGCGATTTTAGCAAGGGTGGGTTTAAGCGCATTTTTGATCGTCTTAGGAGTATTGATTATAAGCGAAATGGGGGCTGGATTGATTTTGAATAAGATCATCAAAGGAAAATCAGAGAGCAGTTATATTCAAGTAATTCCTCAGATGCGTTTTCCGAGTATGCGTGCGGTATTTATTAAAACTTATTACCGTATAGTTTCTTTTTTGAAAGAAGCTTTGCCTATTTTCATTCTTTCAGCTGCGGGTCTTTTTATTTTTGATAAAGTTGGGCTTTTAAATATGACTAAGCAGGCGCTTACGCCTATGGTCGTGGGCTGGATGGGTTTGCCTAAAGATATTATTGATGTTTTTTTGTTGGCGTTGGCAAGACGTGAAGCTGCTGCAGGTTTAATTTTAAAAATGGTAGATTCCGGCGCGCTGAATTATATTCAGTCCATCGTTGCGGTTGTGGTTACTACAATTTCGTTCCCGTGTGTGGCGAATATTATCGCAATCGGAAAAGAAATGGGCTGGAAAACCGCGGTTGCTATGACTACGCTTATTTTTGCAGCGTCGTTTCTTTTAGTAGGCGCTTTGAATTGGATTTTGGTTTTGGTAGTACATTAAATTTATTGTTTTGTGTTTCACTTTTTTAAGAATCTTAACTATATTAGATAAAATATGAAATATTCCACAACAAATTCTGATTGGTTTGCTGACAAGCAATCCCTTATTTTTATGGTCGGGGGAGCGCTTTTAGTAATCCTTTTAGCTTTCAATTTTTTCGGATATGACTCGTCGGAAAGCGCGCGTATTTTGCGTATATCTGGACCGGTAGTAATTGAAAGACAAGGTGAAAAAATTACACCTAGCGTTGGTATGCTTTTAAACGGGCAAGATAAAGTTTTGACTGGAACCGGGTCTTATGTTGAAGTTGCATATGATGAAAATTTAAAAAATGTGGTGCGGATCGAAGCTGATTCTAAAGTGGTTTTAGAAAGCGCGAAAATACAAAAACAGACCACGCTTTTTATGGATAAAGGCGAAATTAAATTAAAATTAGACCGGCTTGAAAAAGGTTCGACATTTAAGGTGCGTACACCAGTTGCTATCGCAGGCGTCAGAGGTACAGCGTTTGGCGTGAAGTTTATGGGAAAAGAATTATTGATCACTGATTATGAAAGCCGGATATTTGTTAAAGGCTTGACTGAAGATTTTGTCGAGATGAAAGATGAACTGCTTTTAAATGACGGCTGGAAAGTTCAGGTCGCGCAGTTTGAAAAACCATCAAGAGTTGAACGCATGACTGCATCTGAACATGATGCGTGGCAGACCTGGTTGAATGAAATTAATGCTTTACCGCAGAGCACAGTTGTTAATAATGGTTCTTACTCGAACTTTGCGCAAAACAAAGGATCTTTAATACAAACCTCATTAACCCAGTTATCAGCAGTTATAACCCGGATGACTTCATCCGCGTCGACCGTAGCGATTGTGCTGTTTACATTTTTGATTTTTGGTACAGGAAAGGTAGTTGAAAAAGTATGGGCGTAACCCAAAAAGTAATACACGACGAATATATTGAACAATTGTGGTATATGAAAGAGCAAGGCGAAATCTCCATAGATTTTTTAAAAAGCGCCATGCCTGAATCTTTTGATGAAAAGGTGATTGAAGAACTTTTCAATTTCGGATTAATCGACTTAAGCCAAAATGCTTTGATCATTAAATTAACTGAGTCAGGCGAAGCTCAGGCTCGGCAGTTGATCAGGGCGCACCGTTTGGCTGAACGTTTGATTGCTGATGTTTTAGGCGGGGGCGGGGATGATCTGGAAAAGATCGCTTGTGAATTTGAACATACGGTTTCCGGGGAATTAGTTAATAGTATATGCACCTTGTTGGGTCACCCTAAAGAATGTCCTCATGGTATGCCGATACCTGAGGGAGAGTGCTGCAAGCTCGCCTTAAAAACCGAGTTGAGTTTGATTGTGCCTTTGGCTGATCTAAAACTTGGTGAATCTGCCCGTATCGCTTATATTAATTGCCGGAACGATCAGCAGATTCATAAACTCGAGGGGCTGTGTATCCGTCCTGGGGTTTTAGTAAAACTTCATCAGAATTATCCGACTTATGTTATTGAATGCGAGGGTGCGAGTATTGCTTTGGATAAGGAAGTTATTGCGAATATTTGTGTATGGAAGAATTCGATGCCTGCGGTTGAAGGCGCTAATTCAAAAATTTCAGACAAAAAAAATAATGTTAAAGGTTTAAGCAAATTTTTTCATTTATTTAAAAAGTGAGGAGAGATTCATGGAGCAGCAATTAGACGAATTACGGGCAAAAGAGAAAAAACTGATTTTTTTATTTGGTGAAACAATGTATCATTTATATAAATCGCAAAGCGTAAGGTTTCTTTATACTTCTGCAGGTGAAGAACAAGAAAAAGAAGTTACTAAATTAGTAAGGCTCTTGGATTATATCGAGGATAGAATTGCGAAGCTTGAGGAGCTTTATGCGGCTGAAGAAGAGGATGAAGAGGAAGACTCAGACGAAGAAGAAACTGAAGAAGAGGTTGTTGGGGATGAAGAAGAGCTGAGTGAGGCTGAAACTGTTGAATCTGAAGCTGCTGAAATTGAAACTGAAAAAACGCAAAACGCTGAACCTGAAAAATCTGATGATGTTGTATCTCTCGCTGAACAGCTTCTGGTCCCTGATAAAGAAGAACAACTAAATTGGGTTGCGCCGAATGTAGCGGAAATTATAGAGCAAGAGCCTGAGCCGATTAAAGAAACTGTGGCTGTTGCTGTTGAAGAAATTAAACCGGTAGAAGTTGAAGCAGTTAAGCCAGTTGAGCCTAAAGATGTGCTGGAGCATATTCTTAAGACTGCAGAGTTTGTTTCTGACGTGGATAAAAGGCTTTTTGAAAAAAATATAAAACAATTAAAAAAAGGAACTGAACGCGAACGCGAAATCAGTGTTGGTCAGATTGCTCATACCCTCGGGAATGAAGACCTTAAGAAGGTATATGAGTTTGTGATGAAAGATTCCAGTCTTATGGTTCGGCAGGCTGTGATGAAGAATATTTCGCGGATGAAGGATAATGAAATGGAAGGTTTTTGGGAATTAGGGTTAAATGATCCTGATCTCAAAGTTCGGACCACAGCGATTAAAGGTATAGGAACGCATGTAACTGAAGCTCATCGTACGACGCTGGAAGTGCTTTTAAAAGACAGTGAGCCGCATGTGCGTGGTCTGGCAGTCACTTATTTGGGGATGTATTATGGCAAGGAAGGCGTTCGTAAAGCAGTCACGTCTTGGCTGGACCAAAGTCCTTATGTTCGCACGAGTTTGATTGAGATGTTGTCGATAGTTAAGCCTGAAGGCGCGCTTACGACGATAAAAAATTTATTATCAGATACAGATGAAGATGTTAAAAAACAAGCTGAAAAAGCTTTAAAGAAAATCATGCCGGAAAGAAAAAAGGAAAGTAATCATGACAAGCGAAAAAAGTAAACAAGTCGGTAAAGAAAATTTTATAAAAACCGTTTCATTTGGTACTGGCATTATTTGCCGGAAGGTGGCTGGGATTGGTAAGGTCGCGCAAACCAAGCCTTGGAAAAATGTGGTGTCGAGCACGCATAAATTATGTGATACAGTTGGAACAAAAACCAAGACGGTTTTCGAAAAAGTTAAAAAGAGTGTATCGAAAAATACTAAAGATATCACTAAATCTTTTAAGGCAGGAATGGAAGATTCTGACGAAGCAGTGATTGATATAAAACCTATCAGCTCTGCAGTGCCGATTAAACGGACTGCGACTTTAGCTAAGAAAAAAACAACTGGCAAGGCTACTGGTAAAAACAAAACTTCAGCTAAAAAAGCTAAAAATAAAGCAGGGGTTGAGAAAAAAGTCCCAGTTAATGCTGACCTGGAAAAAGAAATAGAAAGCATTACTAAAAACGTGAAAGAATAGTACGTGGCGACAAAAAATAAACAAGAAAGTATTCAAGAGTGCGACAAACAGTTTGATTCTCTGTTTACCTCTTTTGGTAAATTGCTGTATGAGAATATTCAGGCAGGTTCAATTTCTTTTTATTTTGAACCGCCGGATGCTTCATTAACTGCTAAAGCTAAAAGATTTATTCGAGATATTGTAGTCCAGAAAATTTCTGAGAAAAAATCGAAACCCGCTTCAAAAGTTATTTCTAAAGTCATTCCTAAAGTTATTGCAAAAACTGTTTCTAAAGTGGTCCCTAAAGTTGTTCAAAAGGCTCAGGCTAAACCAGCTCCCAAAGCAATTCCTAAAGAAACTTCTAAAGTTATTCCTAAGGCTAAAAAGAATCAAGTAGCTGCGATTTTAAACGGCGCAAAAAACGTGCTGATGTCGGCGCGAAAAGAAAAAAAACCAGTTTCTTTAGGTATTGAACGTCGGGGACAGCTGGCATCATATACGAATTTGGTTGTAGATCTGCATGTTTTTGCTAAGAAGCTGTCTGAAGTTCAGAAAGATTTTAATCAGTGTATTATTACTGATTTATTGCGCACTCCCGGCGAACAAATGGCTGATTATCAAATTGCGGTGGACGATAAAATCCGGGCGATCATTGTATTGATGGGGAAGAAGCAGGAGGTTATAAAACAAATTATGGAAAAGAAAAAACAATTTTTCACGGAAAATCCTGGAGCTAAAATGTGGAAACCCGAAGAAGACTTTCTTAAGCAGGTTGAACGCGACGCGGTCGATACCACCAAACGGATTGATGGATTGATCGGAGAAGTCGTAGATCTTTTCAAAAATATTAAAGATCTGTATGAAAATGATCTGGAACAGCATAGGCTGGTGCAGGAGCAGGAAAAACTCAGGGAAGAATTAGTTGCGTCTTTACCTGCGTCCTCGAATGCGGCGGAAAATTCAGAACTTGTTACGGAGCCGGCAGTTTTAGAAGTTGCAGAAGACGCAATTGTTCCAGAGATGGTTGATGAACAAGTTCAGGAAACTGTTGGAGAGGTTTCTGTTGAACCAGAACCCGAATCGTCGGATGAAGTTATTGCGGTAGAACAGCAGGCTGAAAATCAGATCGAACAAATAATTGAACAAGAACCAATACGGGCTACCCAAGATATACTTGAAGAAGTAGAAGATTATGGGCTTTTTGAAACTGCGGTACGCAAATTGAGCAGCGAAGTTGTGGATAAAGACGAGAAGCTTCAAGTTCTGCACGCGCTTTTCCGCAATTCTCCTAAAAAAGTTGTGCCATTTCTTTATGAATTTGTCCGTGACGCGGATATATTTCCTAAAAGACAGCTTTTCTTTCTTTTAAATATGCTGGATTATCCGTCAATGGTTGGACTTTATCGCAGGTTTATAACTGATGAAAATTCATCTTTACGTTTGCAAGGGGTCATGGGGCTAGTTAAGCTTGGATCGATTGAAGCGAAACAAGTAATTGCTACTGCGATTCACGATCGGGATTCTAATATCCGCAGATTTATTGTGAACCATCTCGACCATAGGGGAGGTGATCCTGAAGCTACAGCGCTCGGGCGTTTAGCCGGGGACAGTGATGAGAATGTTGCGCGTATCGCGATCCGTAAACTAGGGCTTATGGCTAATCATTTTGCTTTTGTTTCTTTAGTTCCAAAACTTGAATCTGCAAATATTAAAGTACGCAAAGAAGTTATTACTGCGCTTAAAGCTATCACTGGCACGGATTTGGGGTATAATTACGCGGCTATTGATGGTGAGTTGAAACGTCAAGTCCAGCCTTGGAAGACGCTGGCGAAAGAAAGTTATATGCATCCGCGTTTATTACGCGATTTGCGTTTGAAACATATGCCGCAAACGCTGGCTGATAAAAAAATACAAGCTGCAGCGGATAGCAAAGCTAAGGCTAAAGCTAAAGGTGTTGTTCCAGTTGCTAAAAAAATTGCTAAGAAGCCAGTTGTTAAAAGTGCGAAGCCAAAAGTTAAACGTTAGAAAATATTTATGGCGTAGGGGCACGATACATCGTGCCCAATAAAAAAATGAATAAAAAATCTCCACGTAAAACTGCGGCAGTTAAAAAATCCATGACTGGAGTTGGCGCGAAACTTTCAAAAAGCGCGGAACGGGTGGCTGATATTATTCTTGAGGATAATCAAAATGGCAGTAATCCTAAGACTAAAAAGATAACGGATGAAACCATGGCTATGTTTAAGGAAGTTGCAGAGCAGGTTAAAGAAAACATGAAAGATGTTCGTCCGCAAGATTTTATGGGCGATTTAGCGTATGGAGCTGGAAGAATATCTGGAGCGACCAAGCGCGCGCTGAGTCGGTTTGTTGATAAATTGATAGATTAAGGGATGATATATTATGAATAATAAATTTTTTAATGATCTTGGTAAACAATTTTATGGCTGGTACCGGGATAATAAAATACGGTTTGAATATGGCGGTAAAAGTAAAGACCTTGAGTTAGAAGTTGAACGTATTGCAGGGCTTATAGATTATGTGGAGAAGAAAAAAGCAGCTTTAGTAGGAAAAAAATAGAATAAAAAAGATTACTTATAACTTCTTGATTTTGTTTTTGTTTGTCTCTATAATAAACATAGTTTTTAGATAATTTAATTAATTTTCTAAACTAAGCAACAGTTTTCGACGAGGAATTTATGCAAACAAAAAATTCTGTAGCCGGTCGTAATGATTTAGCTCATTTTTTAGGTTCAGCTATTAAAAGGGTTGAAAATGATTTTAAAGGTTTTTCGCTTTTTTATCCAAAGCGTGCTCCGAATCAAGTTGCGCCTAAACCGCCGGTGGTTATGGTTAAAAAAGAAGTTCCTGTAACTCAGGCAGCAGTTAAACCAATCACGCCATTATCACAAATGGTTAAAACAATTATTGCTCCAGTAAGTTTAGAAAAACCAAGATTTACGCCTCGTGTTGAACCTTTGCCTGTAGTTGCGGAAAAAATATCGACTGTACCAGTACCTGCGCAAGTTTCTTCACCTGAAAAATTAGTAGTTAGCAAAGAGCAAGGTTTAAAAGGTATTAATTTTGTGAATAAGGCGGAACAGGTTAAAGCAGAAATTTATTTTCGTGATTTGCAATCGTCCAGTAGGGCTTTACGGGTGGATGCTCTGCGTGAGATCAGAAAACTTTCACGTCCGACTGTGATTGCGATATTGGAACAATTGCTTGCGGTTGAGACTGACACTTTGCAGATAATTGAACTGGTTAACGCTTTAGCTGCTGTCAGCGAAGACACGTCTATCCCTAAAACTTTATTTAGAAAATATATTTCACATTCTGATGCTGGTATACGTTTAGCCGCGTTGCGGGCAATATCTAAATATAAAGATGAAGAAAGTTTTAATGTTTTAACGACGTATATAAAAGATAAAGATCCGGAAGTTAGACGGCAGATGGTAAATTGTTTGTGCTGGTCTTTCGGTGAAAAATGTTTACCTTCGATTATTGTAGCGTTGCATGATTCAGATGCCAGCGTGCGGAAAGCAGCCAGTCAGATCGCTGGAGTTCTTAAGGCAAAGCAGGCGATCTCGGGACTTATAACTTTGTTAAGTGATGTTAGTGAAGAGGTTCAGGCTAGTGCGGCATCAGCGTTAAAGAAAATAACTAAAGAAGATTTTGAGTTTAAAGTTAATGGTACTAAAAGAGAAAAAGATGATGCGATTGAAGGTTGGAGATTTTGGTGGAGGGAAAACCAAACCCAATTTGCACGGGTTAAAAAATAAATTTGTTAATGAATTATAAATGGGGATTACCAAGGAGGAAGTATGAAAGGTTTATTAATTGCAGTTGGAGTGGTTTTTGCCGGTTTTGTAGGGTATAAGATCATTCAGAAAAAAAATCCTGCGCTTATTAAAAAAATCAAGAGTTCAGTAGCGGATGCTGGAAAAGGCATGTCGTCTATGATCGAAGAAGCTAAAGAATCATTTTATGAAGGTTATGCCCAAGGCTAATTTATAAAGGGAAAGAACTATGACGCCTACTAAAAAGACGGTTAAGAGCAAGAAACAGGATAAACATCCTAAAAAAGCATCTGTTCCTAATGTCAAAAAAGTTGTGTCTAAAATAAAAAAAGTTCGCGCCGCGCATTCTGCTCCGGGTAAAGCGAAATTAGTAAAGGTTCAAAAAGCCGCTCCGATTGAAGTGAAAATTTTGGATATTAAAGCTCCAGCGGTAATTAAACGTAAAGAAAAAAAAGCGGGTAGTTCACGTAAAGGATATTTGAATACAGTATGTTTCTGGGCGGGTTCTTTGTTCAGCGACACCACAGCGTGTTTTAAAACCTAAAGGTAAAATAAT
>JADFYJ010000024.1:30623-31107 GCA_015233115.1 Candidatus Omnitrophota bacterium
AAGGCGGTGTTGCTAAAACTACTATGTCTTTGAATTTGGCTGCTGAATTGGCGCGGGCTGGTAAAAAAGTTATTTTGATAGATATGGATCCTCAGTTTTCATCCACGGCAGCGGTCTTTGGTAATCAGCGTTTTGAATTCAATATTTATAACGTGATCGTGGATAAGATGGATATTCATTCGGTTATTCAGCATTCTGATGCTTTTGGTATAGACGTAGTGCCGAGTGATATTGAGTTATCCGGAGCGTCTTTGCGGATCAATGAGCAGATCGGTCGCGAAAAAGTTTTATATCATTATACCCGTAAACTAAAATATGATTATATGATTGTAGATGCGCCGCCGTCGCTGGGTTTATTGACGGTTAACGCTCTTACAGCTTGTGATGAATTGGTGGTTCCTATTTGCCCGGAATTCTTTTCTTTAAAAGGGATTAGATTGTTGGAAGAGATCGTTGAAAATGTGCGGAACGGTTTGGGTTGCGA
>JADFYJ010000025.1 GCA_015233115.1 Candidatus Omnitrophota bacterium
TAGCTTAGGGATGATTTCAAATAAATTTTTTGCATGTGCTAGTTCTTTGACGGATAAAGGATTTAAATGGTAATGGAAATATCGGCCAGCTAAAGAATCTCCGGTTTGACGGAAAGTTTCCATGCGGGCAGAACCAGTGACTAACATGGATTGATGATTGGGCCGGGTGTCGAAAATTCCTTTAAGAAATTGTTTCCAGTTTTTCATTTTATGAATTTCGTCAAAAATGACCAGATCGCTATGAATTGGCCAGAGACGTTTTTGGATGATGTTCGCGTCATCGATCGAATCAAAGTTGAGGTAAATGGGATTTTTAAATTCTTTAGCTAAAGTTTTGGCTAAATAGGTTTTTCCAACTTGACGTGGCCCGGTTACAAAGACCATTTTTTTATTGAGGTCTTTTAGTATGTGGGAATGCAGATAACGGTTCATACGACTATTTTGCACGAATTTGCATAATAGTCAAGACTTTTTTGCAAAGCTAGATGTGTGTTCCATTTTAAGCGCAGAACTTGTATTTTTTAAAAACGTGTCATTCCCGAGAAATCGGGAATCCATAGAAAATAAAATTTTAATGACTTTGAATATGATAACCAACAAAACAAACAGCGATAATTTTGACGCGGCCACGGCATGCGCCGGGGCCCTACGAAAAAAGCGTTTTTCCATCAATCGCTTTTCTATCGTTCGTTTTGTTATTTTAAAAATTTTAACCCTTTGTGACCTTGTGTCTTTGTGACCTTTCTTCGTCCATCATTCGCTTTTGTCTCCTTACTATCGTCTATCTTCTATTTTCTCTAACCTTTACCATAAACGCCCACGCTGCTTCCTGCACCGCCCAGGCAACCGGAAACTGGAACGATACCAACACCTGGACGTGCGGAGCTATTCCTGGCTCTGGTGATACCGTGACGATTAACGCGGCATATACTGTGACCGTGACAGCTGACGCAGCGGCAAGCTCGCTTTCAGTTACGGCGGGTACATTAGCAGTTGGCACTTACAACTTGGCTGTCACCGGTGATTCAACTGTGACTGGCGGCACCTTAACAATCGGAGCATCATCCGGAACAGGATGGACCACGGCGAATTTGACGATTGGAGCAAACGGAACTGTGACTGCAACCGGTGCGGCTAAAGTAACTATCGCAGGCAATTATGACCAATCGTCGACCAGTTCAAAATTTGCCGCATCGTCAGCAACTATTACGGTTAATGGGAACGGGACATTTACGGCTGATGGGACAGTAGACCAGACACAATACAATGGTGCCTCGATCGTTTTAAATGGTGCTAACTTGTTGACATATGTAAATCAAGCTAACAATAGTTCGAATGGGTTTTTTAATCTGACTGGCGGCCAAAGTGGTAATGCCACGACCTTGGCGAGTACAATCGGTTTTGCGATATTGAACACCTTGACCGTCGGAACAGGGTCGATCGCTCGAACAACCGGGTCGAACGCTTTTTATCTTTATGGGGCTACGCCTCTTAGTGTCGATTCAGCTAATTCAAGAATTTCGGTTAGTCTGAATTTCTGCAAGGGAAATGGTTCACAAACCATCCCAGAGCTGACCAATGGTTATGATAGTCCAGCTATTGCAGACATGGGCTCCAATTCTATCATTACTCAAACGGGTAATGTCACGCTCAACGGAACGGGCACTTTTGTGTTAGGAACAGGTGGAGGCGCAGGAGTTGCCGCTGCTAAAATTCAAACCTGGAAAACTGATGGTTATAACTTTACGGTTGTCGGAGGAAACCTCCAAATCGGCGCTGGCGCTGATTCGGGTTTAAAGCAGTTCGACGCCACAAGAAATGTCCCTGGCGCTCGTACTTCAACCATTTCTGTCGGCGGCAATTGGCTCAATTACGGCACAGGCACTGCTCCGTCGCAGTTCATTGCTGACAACTCAAACGTAATATTAAACTCAACGGCTGTTGGTAAGACCGTTACCTCAGGAACGACCAATTCCCCATTTTATAACATCCAGTTTAACGGTACGGGCGGCGCGTGGACTTTGCAAGATAATCTGACGGCTACTAACAGCACCCTCACCGCCGGCAACTTGATTGATAATGGGAAAACTGTAACTGTTAATGGAAATATTTCGATTGGGGGTACTGCCAATTTATTAACGTCGACTGGCTCGTGGATTCAGGGGGCTAGTGGGAATATCAGCAATCCAACTAATACGAACTCTTTTTATTCTTTGACTATGGCTGGGGCAGGAGTAACGTCTACCTTAACCGGACATGTTAACGTTGGTCGAGGGACAAGCGGTGGATACATTACTTTAGGCCCGGGAACTCTTACCGGAAATTATTCTTTGGCTGTAACGCCTTCCGTCAATGATGCCATTACGGTAAATAATTTGACTGCCGGGTCTCTAATAAATGAATTATATATTTTGCCCGCTGTAAATAACCTTACTCAGAAAGCAATCACTTTACCGAATAATTTTGTCTCCACATTTGTGCGTATTGATACTGTCTGGGAAACCCAGTATTCTGCATCCGGCAATTGGAATCTGGGAAATAATCCCTTTAATATTAATAACGAAGGTACGAGCACACCGACACATTATTTTAATATGGGGTCTTCGGCTCTTACAGCTGGAAATTTAACTTTGGGTAATGGTTCTAATCAAACTGGTTACATAAAATTAGGCTCAAGCGCTTCACATTCCGTAGCAAGTATTGCTAGTTGGACTAATACTATAACCGGTAATGTTCTCGACCTCGGTTCCTCGACCACTTCAGTTTCTGGCAATATTAATTTCACCGGAATTTCAGTTACTCCGGGCACATCCACAGTTAATCTTAACGGAACATCCACGCAGAGCGTTACATCTGCTGGGCAGACTTATAACAATTTAACTATTACCAACGCCACCACTAATGCCATTACTTTTGCCGATGGTTTTACTACTGCGAACTTTAGCGATTCTGTTCCGTCCAGCGTCCTGCGTTTCCCAAACAGCGGCCAATATAACATAACAGGCTTGTTGACGTTAAACGGTCATGGAAAAAATACGCGCATCAATTTAGACACCACAAACGGGTCTGCTCCCAAATTTATATTTAACGTCAGTTCTCCGCAGAACGTGAGCTATGTCAACGTCAATCATTCCGAAGCCAGCGGAAAGAATATCGTAGCCACCAATTCAGTAAACGGAGGCACCAATGACACGGCCGAAGCTGTCCCGCACTGGGTGTTTGGAAGCGGAGGAAGTTTGGATTTGGGGACGGTGTTTTAAATGTCATTCGACTTTTTTGGGGTTTGATTGTATACTTTAAATGTCTTAGATTTATATTCGTGGGAGATTTTATGGCGAAGGCGATGCAGTTCAAAGATAAAGATGGGCGGATATTTTTATTGTCTCCTATAGGATATGAACATATCAGTCGTGAACATTGCATTAAAGATCCTGTGGAATTTATCAAGGACACACTTTTAGAACCGTTAGGGAAGATTATATGGCTAAACAAAAAATTGATCAGTTAACGGTATCGTATGATAAAGATGCGGATGTTCTTTATATTACGGAAGGGAAGCCACGAGAGGCCATAGGTGAAATGATGGATGATGGCGTTATCGTTCGTAGAGATTTAAAGACGAAACAAGTGGTTGGTTTTACTATTGTTGATTTTACCGAACATTTTGCTACCCACAAACCCCAGAATATCCCACTTAAAGCACATTTTTCAGCCTTAAACGCAATGGCATAGTGTTTAGTGTCTTGCCTAACATATCGGGCTTGTTGACGTTAAACGGTCACGGAAAGAATATCGTAGCCACCAATTCAGTAAACGGAGGCACCAATGACACGGCCGAAGCTGTCCCGCACTGGGTGTTTGGAAAAAGCGAACGATGAAGAACTTTTATTTTGCTGAAATTCTTAAAGTATGGTATTTTTAATGTGTAAGAAAGAGGAAGAAAGGGATCTAAATGACTATTACGTTGACAACAAAAAATCAGATTACTTTACCTAAAAAAATCATTGATATTTTAAGCCTGCGAGGAGGATCTTTATTCGATGTGAGGATCGCTCGCAATAAAATTGAGCTAACGCCTATCGACGAAACAAAAAAAACATTTAGTGGTGAAGATTTTAAGCACATAGATGATTTGGTCAAAAATGAAAAAAGAAAAGCGGTTAAACGGGTTACGAAAGATTATATTAATTGCATCGTTAAATAATAACAACTATGCCCCTTTCTCTTTATTATTACACCTCTTTTGATCGAAGTTTAAATGGGTTAGATTATGAACAGAAAAAAATTGTCCAACGTATACTCCTCGCTTTAGAAACATATTATAATTCAAATTGCGATTTGTCAGCCGCTCGAAAATTCGAAACAAGATTTTTTTATAAAAAATTACGGAAGCCTTATTATGAGGCAGGGATTGAAGGCAAGTTGAGGGTTATTATTGAACGGGATAAAGCAGATTGTATTTTGGTTTTGGCTGGAAATCATGATCAAATTCGAAAATTTTTAAATAAATAGTGCCTACCACCAATGGCGCTGCACCTGAATTTATTTAGCTCGCCGTTTTTTATAGAACAGGATTTAAACATGCATATTCCAGATGGGTATTTAAGTCCTGCTACTTGCGGGGTTTTGGGGGCGGTCATGCTGCCGATATGGACGGTGGCGTCTAAGATCGTGAAGAAAACTTTGCGGGCGCGGCAGGTTCCGTATTTAGCCATTGGGGCGGCTTTTAGTTTTGTGATTATGATGTTTAATGTGCCAATTCCCGGAGGGTCTACGGGGCACGCGGTCGGAGGGGTTTTGATCGCGATTCTTTTGGGGCCGTGGGCGGCGTGTATTGCGATGACCGTGGCTTTGGTGGTTCAGGCTTTGTTATTCGGAGACGGAGGAATAACGGCTATCGGCGCGAATTGTTTTAATATGGCATTTGTGCTTCCTTTTGTGGGGTATGGGGTTTATAAATTAATGGGCGTAGGCAGTCCGATCGGCTCAAAGAGGAGAGTCTTTGCCTCTGGTGTTGGCGCGTATGTTGGTATTTGTACAGCCGCCACTGTTGCGGGTATAGAATTGGGCCTTCAGCCGATATTGTTTCATACGGCGAATGGTCAGGCTTTGTATTGCCCTTATGGAATTAAAACGTCCATCTCCGTTATGGCAGGAGGGAATTTATTGGTTTTCGGATGGATAGAAGTCTTGGTGACTGTGTTGGTCTTTAAATATTTGCAAAAAATAAAGGATAGCTCTTTATTCTTATTGGGAAAGAAGATGGTTGATAAAAAAAATGATTAGAACGTCATCATTAAGAAACGGCAGTTTTATTGAGAGATCTTTACTTGCCGCGGTATCTTTTATTAAGGAAGCAACGCTCTTCGAGGAATACGCGTCCCGCCAAGGTTTTATGCAAGGATTGGCTCCGGGAATAAAAATTCTCACCATTTTTTTGCTCATTTTAACGGCCGTGATTTTGAAGGACCTTGCCTTAATCGGGCTTTTGTATGGGCTGTGTTTGGCCTTGGCGTTATTTTCAGAAATCCCCATAACATTTTTTTTGTTAAGGACATTAATTTTTATTCCCCTGTTTTCGCTGTTTATTGCCATCCCCGCGATTTTTAGTTCAGTCTCTCCTGGTCAGGTGTTGAGGCAAATACATATTTTCGGCATAACCGGAATGATTACCAGTCAAGGGTGTCAGAGTGCCGCGCTTTTGGTTGCGCGGATAACCACCACTGTTTCATTGGCCGTGTTAGTATCTTTGACGACAAAACACGCTGAATTGTTAAAGTCTTTGCGGCATTTTGGGGTTCCGCAAATTTTTGTGATGACCGTTTCTATGTGTTATCGGTATCTTTATTTATTCGCGGTTATGGTTGAAAATATTTGTGGCGCGATTAAAAGTCGGGTGGGGATAGTTATTCCGCACAAGCGCGGTCAAAAATTTGTAGCCTGGAATATAGCGAATATTTGGAGCCGGACTAATCAAATGAGCGAAGAGGTCTATCGCGCGATGCTTTCCCGAGGATATACCGGCGAGCCGCGATCACTGCAAAGAATAAAGAAAAATGAATAATAATATTTTTGAATTAAACAATGTTCACCTTTCGTATTTGGGGAGGCATCCGGCGCTTTGCGGGGTGGATATGACGATTGGTTCTGGAGAAAAAATTGCTATTATTGGCGCCAATGGCACGGGTAAGTCGACTTTATTGCATCTTTTGGATGGTTTAGTTTTTCCGCATCAAGGGCAGGTTAAAGCGTTTGGACAAGTGCTGAATGAAGAATTTTTGCGCGATGAAGAAAATTCCCGCGCTTTTCGGCGGAAAGTTGGTTTGGTGTTACAGAACGCGGATATTCAGTTGTTTTGTCCTACGGTTCGCGAAGACATCGCGTTTGGGCCATTGCATTTAGGTTTTGAGCAGGACGAAGTTCAGCAACGCTTGAAACGGGCTTCTGCCAGTTTGGGCGTGGAACATTTGCTGGACAGGGTTCCGTATCAATTAAGTGTGGGAGAAAAAAGAAAAGTCGCGATTGCGTCTGTTTTAGCGATTGAACCGGAGGTCATCATTTTAGATGAGCCGACGGCTGGGTTAGATCCGGCAACTATCCGCCAGGTGATTGATTTAATTCTCGAAGCTAATCAGCGGGGGAAAACCATTATTATGGCGACTCATGATTTGCATTTGGTTGAAGCGGTGGCTGATAAGGTTTATGTGTTTAGCCAGGAGAAAAAAATTGTCAGATCAGGGGCCATGGAAGAAATTTTATATGACATGACTTTTTTGCAAGAGCACAATCTTATACACGCCCACAATCACCAGCATCACCACCAAGTTCACTCTCATCCGCATCAGCATTTTGGACATAGACATGAATAAATTTTGAATGTGTGCCGTTGTGACTTTTTATTAGAAACTGTTTACATTTTTTTAAGCAGGCATATAATAAAATAATTATATTTTCCCCTCCCCGTGGTTCGCGAAAATAATCATAAAAATTAAAAATAGAAGAGGCGTTATGTTTTCACCCAAGCTGTTCACCTGTTTAAAAAATTATTCTAAAGAACAATTTATAGCCGATAGCATTGCCGGCATGATCGTCGGTGTGGTTGCTATTCCATTAGCGATTGCTTTTGCAATCGCGTCCGGCGTTTCTCCGGATAAAGGTTTATTTACCGCGATCATCGCGGGCTTTATTGTGTCTGTACTGGGTGGAAGCCGGGTGCAAATCGGAGGGCCGACGGGCGCATTTGTGGTTATTGTTTACGGGATTGTGCAGAAATTTGGCGTGGATGGTTTGATCATCGCGACGTTTATGGCGGGAATTATTTTGATTTTGATGGGCTTAGCGAAACTCGGGACAGCGGTGAAGTTTATTCCGCATCCGGTTATTGTCGGGTTTACCAGCGGCATCGCGGTTATTATTTTTTCGTCGCAGATCAAAGATTTTTTTGGTTTACAAATCGGTAAAGTTCCGGCAGAGTTTGTGGAAAAATGGCGGCTTTATTTCGCGAACATGCATACGCTGAATCAAACGGCGCTAATTTTAGGCGTACTAACGATTTTGATTATTATGATATCGCCCAAGATTTTTAAACGGATTCCGGGAGCGTTGATTGCCCTGCTTTCTGTATCTGCCTTGTCCGCGTTTTTGCATTTACCGGTTGAGACCATTGGAACTCGTTTTGGCGAATTACCGCACACTTTGCCTATGCCGCATTTTCCGCATATTGATCTTAAGATTATCCGTGAATTAATTCAACCTGCCGTAACCATTGCTTTGTTAGGCGCCATTGAATCTTTACTGTCAGCCATTGTCGCTGACGGTATGATCGGCGGAAGGCATCGCTCGAATACCGAGTTGATTGGTCAGGGTGTGGCGAATATTGGTTCCGCGTTTTTCGGTGGTATCCCAGCAACAGGCGCGATCGCGCGGACGGTGACGAATATTAAAAACGGCGGGCGCACTCCGGTCGCCGGCATTGTTCATGCTTTGACGTTATTGTTAGTCATGCTGTTTTTAGGGGCATGGATTAAATATGTCCCTTTGGCGTGTTTAGCCGGCATTTTGGTCGTGATCGCGTATCACATGAGCGAGTGGCGGTCGTTTCGGGAATTGGTTAAATGGTCACGGGCTACCAGTATGGTGCTTTTGTTTACATTTTTGTTAACAGTGTTTGTAGACTTGAATGTAGCGATTGAAGTGGGCGTGGTGTTATCCGCTTTTATTTTTATGAAACGTATGGCAGATGTGACGAATGTCAAAATGGTGGCTAAAGAATTTGACGATGACGATAAGGGCGAAGATCGACCGTTATCATCGTTTGTCATTCCATCCGGAGTGGAGATTTACGAAGTTAATGGCCCGTTATTTTTTGGCGCGGCAAATTCGTTCGATGAAATAGACCGGCAGGTGAGTGTTAAGCCAAAAGTTCGGATTTTGCGGTTTCGGGATGTGCCTTTAATTGATTCGACCGGCATGCACGCGTTAAAGGGTTTTTGTAATAAATGTAAGAATAGCAAAGTCCAACTTATTGTGACTGGCTTGCATGTTCAGCCTTTGAATGAAATGGTGAAAGCCAATTTATATGATCTGATCGGTGAACAAAATGTTTTTTCGAGCATGAAGGAAGCTATTGCGCGGGCAGAACAATTGCTTTAAGATATGTGATCAGATCCGGAGGATCAACATGCAAATCACATTTCGGGAAATAGAATCAGCGTTCGGGATCGAAGAAAAAATATTGTATCAGTGGCTGAATTCCAAGGGCATGCCCGCGGTTAAAGCGAATGATCAATATTATTTTAATTCTGTGGAAGTGCTGGAATGGGCGTTGAAAAACCGGATCCCTTTAACACCCGGCGCGCTTAAGCTGTGCGAAAAAGGCAGACAGGGAAAAGATGTGGTCATGCCTGCCTTGCAATCGGGCGGCATTTATTTTGGGATTCAAGAAACAAGCAAAGAAGATATTTTTTCTAAAGTTTTAGACCTCTTGCCCTTACCCGGACACCTTCAGCGTCCAATTTTAAAAGACATGTTATTATCGCGGGAACAAGCTGGCACGACCAGCATCGGCAATGGTATAGCTATTCCCCACGTCAAGCATCCGGTGGTTTTAGCCGGAATGGAGCCCATGCTAGGTTTATTTTTTCTAGACCATCCAGTTAATTTTTCCGCATTAGACGGGCAGGCCATTCATACCCTATTTGTTATATTGTCGGTTTCTTTTAAAGGACATTTGACTTTATTATCAAGATTAGCATTTTGTCTACAAGATCCAATCGTCCAATCCGTATTGAATCAACGCAATAACCCGGAAGATATTTTAGCCGCGTTTCAGATTGCTGAGACAGCCTCAATTCCGAATTAAAATTCGAAATTGGGAGTGCGTAGTATGTCGCATGTAGTATGTAGCACAAATGTTCTTTAAAAGCGTTGTTATAAAAAATAAAATTTTAACTTAAAGGCGAAAATTTCATTAACCACATACTACATACTACGAACGACATACTCCCCTAATTCTTATTATTAATTGGGAATTAGGGGATAAGGGCAGACTTAATGGAAATAATTTTTTCTAAAATTTGGCAGGTTCCTTTCGGCGCGTTGAGTCTAAGGCTTGATCCTTTAAGTGTGTTGTTTTTGACGGCCATCACTATTTTATTTTTTTGCGCGGGAATTTACAGCATGGGGTATTTACGGCCGTATCAAGGGAAGAAGCCATTAGTCTGGCACGTGTTTTGTTATTTGTTTTTAGCTATGATGTTCGGTGTCGTCGTAACAGCAAATAATGTGATTCTGTTTTTGAGCGCTTGGGAGCTCATGTCTATCGCGACTTATTTTTTAATTATTTTTCATGATGAAACTCCGTCAGTGCGGCGGGCAGGTTTTCTTTATCTCATGGCTACGCATTGCGGCACCTTTTGTTTATTTTTAATGTTTTTTTTGATGGCTCACACGGCTGGGTCCATGAATTTTGATGTCATGGCCCATGCCAGTTTTTCTCCCGTCGTAGCAGGAACAATATTTTCTTTGGCTTTGATTGGGTTTGGCGTTAAAGCGGGTTTTTTGCCGTTTCACATTTGGCTTCCTCACGCGCATCCGGCTGCTCCATCGCATATTTCAGCTGTATTGTCAGGTGTGGCGATTAAGACCGGAATTTATGGAATCTGCCGGGTTTTGTGGATTATGGGCGTTCTTCCGGAATGGTGCGGATATGCTCTTTTATTGATCGGAGTCGTGTCAGGACTTATGGGCGTTTTATACGCGTTGGGACAGCACGAACTCAAAAAGCTGTTAGCGTATCACAGCATTGAAAATATCGGAATTATCGCCATAGGGTTGGGCATTGGTATGCTGGGACGGACGTATCATTTGGCGTTTGTGTCGGCATTAGGATTTGCTGGAGCGTTATTGCATGTGTTGAATCATGCACTTTTTAAAGGACTATTGTTTTTAGGAGCCGGCAGTGTAATACAAAAAACGCATACTGGGGATCTTGACCGGCTGGGCGGCTTGGCTAAAATTATGCCTTACACCAGTGTGTTATTTTTGGTTGGAGCATTATCCATTTGCGGCTTGCCCTTGTTTAATGGTTTTATTAGTGAGTTTGTTATTTTTTATGGCTTGTTTCAAGGCTTGCTTACTTTACCGTTGCAAGGTGTTTTTTCCTGCGGCGTGGGAATAGTTTCTCTCGCTTTAATGGGTGCGCTGGCATTAGCGTGTTTCGCGAAAGTGTATGGCACTATATTTTTGGGGAAACCTCGAAGAACAGGGGACAGCGCCCTATTTCAAGAAAAAGAGCGAAATAGGGCGCTGTCCCCTGTTCTTCGAGAGGCGACCTCAAAATGGATGATCGTAGCCATGGCAGTATTGGCAGGGCTGTGCGCCTGGATCGGGTTGGCGCCGAGAAACGCTGTTCGTTTAACATTTGCCGGAGGTGAATATCTGTCGCGTGGAGTGCTTATGAAGGAGGATTTTGAAAAACTCATGGCTCCGCTTTCGATGATTATAGGCACAGTTTTTATTTTTATGGCTGTCATTGCCGTGTTGGTTTTGGTGCGAAAGGTATTATTAGGAAAAGGATCCATGCCTATCCAAGACACGTGGGCATGCGGATTCGCGCAGGTTTCGCCCAAATTTCAGTATACCTCTTCGTCATTCGCCCGGCCGATTGTGGAATTGATGAAAAAGATTTTGATGTTCAGTCGCCAGGGAGGAAAGGTGGTAGGAGAATTCCCGGTTCAAGCGCATATGATTTCAGCCGTTAAGGACGCGTCAGAAGAAGGGATGTTTCGTCCTCTGTATATCCGGTTTATCCGTTTATCGCGGAAATTAGACGAGCGCCGGAATAAATACACACAGATGTATTTGATGTATATTTTTTTATTTCTAATCTTTTTGTTAATTTGGAAGTTACGATAAGTAAAACAGGTCACAAAGACACAAGGTCACAAAGTCACAAAGGGATGAAAAGATTAAAAAAGCGAATGGAAACGAATAGGATACAAAGGCACAAGATCACAAAGTTACTAAAGACAACAAAGATTCGTAAAATTTTTTATTTTAAAATTGTATTTTTATGTGCATCATTCGGTTTTTATTTTTATACAAATTTTCCTTTGTGACCTTGTGACCTTGTGACTTTGTGACACAATAAATTTTATGATATCACTAACTTTTTATATTTTATTACACTGGTTGATCGTGCTGGCGGGCGCGCCTTTATTTTTGGGCGTGATTCCGCGGGTGAAAGCTGTCATCTCCGGGCGGCGCGGGCCGTCGGTGTTTCAGCCTTATTATGATTTGGCTCGGCTTTTTCAGAAAAAAACTGTTTATAGCCGGACTACGACTTGGTTATTTCGGGCCGCGCCGATTGTCGCTTTAGCTTCTGTTTTGATGGTTTCTTTGGTTGTCCCTTTTTGTGTATTTAAAGCCCCGATTCAGTTCACGGGGGATATTTTATTAGTGGCTTATCTTTTGGCTTTAGCCAGATTTTTTATGATTATTGCCGCGCTAGATACGGGGTATAGCATGGAAGGGATGGGCGCGAGTCGGGAAGCATTTTTTTCCTGCTTGTCTGAATTAACCTTGTTCATGAATTTTATTACTCTCGCGCTTTTAGCTCATAATATTTCTTTATCGCGGATGATAGGTGCGGATATTCCTGTTTCATGGCAAATGGCAGGGCCGGCATTGTTGATGGCGGCAGGAAGTTTATTTGTCGTTTTACTGGCGGAAAATTGTCGGTTACCCGTTGATGATCCTGATACGCATTTGGAGCTCACCATGATTCATGAGGTGATGATTCTGGAGCATGGCGGCGTAGATTTAGCGTATATGCATTACGCGGCAGGAATTAAGATGTTTATTTTTGCCGCTATTTTGGTGCCAATTTTGCTGCCTTGGCAAACCGGAAATGTGTTACAAAATTGGGCGATTTTTTGCGGAGGAATGATGGGCCTGGCTCTTTTAGTCGGAGTGGTCGAATCCACCATGGCGCGTTTTAGGTTGAACCGCGTTAAACATTTTTTGTTGATATCTTTTGCCTTAGCCTTTTTCGGTTTTATTGTCGCTTTATGGAGAATATGAGATAAGAAAAGTTAAAGGTCACAAAGTCACAAAGTCACAAGGACACAAAGGGACGAAAAGATTAAAAGATTAAAAAATAAAATCATATATTTTATTCATTTTAAGTAAATAGACAGGTAATAACTTTTATTCTAAAAACATATTTTTAAGAGCATGTTTTGTTTTTTGTTTGGTTTTTATAAAAATTTTCCCTTTGTGACTTTGTGACCTTTTTTCAGCCTTGTGTGTGACCTTGTGACTTTTCAAAAGGATAAATTGTATGACGATATGGATTGATGCTGCTTGTATTTTGGTGGTGTTTTTTTCCTTGAGCATATTGGCCGCATATCGGATTGGCGGAATGATTCAGATGTTTGCCGTGCAGTCTTTGGTGTTGAGTTTTATGCCGGTGCTCATGCACAGCCATGCTTTGTCCCTGCGTGATATCTTATTGTCTTTGGGAACCATGGTGTTAAAGGCTGTTTTAGTTCCCTACATTTTATTTTGGGCGATCCGGCATGTTTCTATGCGCTCGGAAGTTAAGCCTATTATAGGAATTGGATCGTCCATCGTTTGCGGCGCGCTTTTAATTGCCGGATCTTTTTGGGTTTCGTCGTCCGTCACGTTCCCGGGAAAAATCGCTTCGGATTTGGTGATACCCTGTTCATTGGCAACAGTGTTATTAGGGTTTATGATCATGGTGACCCGCACCCGGGCTGTCACTCAAGTGGTCGGGTATCTGGTCATGGAGAATGGAATTTTTCTTTTTGCTTTATCATTATTTGACGCTATGCCGATTTTAATTGAAATGGGAATTTTACTGGATATTTTTGCCGCGGTTTTTATTATGGCCATTGTCGTGAATCACATCAATGAAGAATTTGAGCGCTCTCCGGCGGCAGTCAAGCGCTGGTCTAAAATGGGAGAAAGCATTTAAAAAGTAACAAAGTAACCGAGTAACAGAGTAACAGAGTAAAAAAAATATGCTATTCCTTTTAATTATCATGCCCTTGTTGGCCGGAGTATCTGTATGTTTGCCGGTCCGCAAACGGTTCCGGATTGAATTGCTGTGCGGGGTGTCTTTGATTCACGCCGTAGTCACGGCTTTTTTTTGGAAACAACTTCCTGCACCGGAATTTAACGGATATTTAGTTTTGGATTATTTAGGATTGATTTTGTTGTCGATCAACAGTGTGTTGTTTGTGGCTGTGTCTTTTTACATGCTGGGTTATTTTGAACACGAGCCTCGGCGCAACCGGATTTTTACGGTCTGTCTGTTTTTTTTATTATCTACGGTGACTTTGGTGTCTGCCAGTTATCACATGGGACTTTTGTGGGTCGCGATTGAGACCACGACATTATTCAGCGCGCCATTAATCAGCTTTTATCGTAATCAACAGACTTTGGAAGCAACGTGGAAATATTTGCTGGTGTGTTCAGTGGGGATTGCCTTGGCTCTAATGGGGACTTTTTTTATGGCCATCGCGGCTCATGATACTCAAACCTTACTTTTGCCGACTTTGTTAAGCAATGCCTCGACCTTGTCCGTGAATTGGTTGAAATTGAGTGTGATATTTTTATTGGTCGGCTATGGCTGTAAAATGGGCCTTGCCCCGACGCATAGTTGGAAACCGGAAGCGTATGGCCAGGCTCCGGGCATGGCTGTCGTATTAATGGCTGGCGGGCTGACTCAATGTTCTTTTTTAGCATTGTTCAGGGTCGCTCAGATCTGCGCCAAAAGCGGGTTGGCTGATTTTTATTCATCGATATTAATTTTCAGCGGGGTGCTATCGTTAATTGTTCCGGCCATATTTATTTTAGGCGAGCGGAATATCAAACGCGCGTTCGCGTATTCGTCGATTGAACATATGGGAATTTTAGTTTTGGGGTTGGGCTTGGGAGGAGCAGGGATTTTCGGCGCATTGTTTCACATGATCAATAATGCGCTGGCCAAAATTGTCATGTTTTTAACCGCCGGATCGATCGCGCAGAAATACGGCTCAGCCCGGCTGGAAGACGTGAGGGGCGTGATCCGTGTGTATCCAGTTACGGGCGTGTTTTTGATTCTGGCTTTGCTTGCCGGAACCGGGATGTTTCCGTTTGCCACATTTCATAGTGAATTGATGATTTTAAACGCGGCAGTTTCGACGCAGCATTTTGCTTTAGCCGCTTTAGGCTGTCTGTGTTTGGGCGTTATGTTTATCGGAATTGGGAGAATTATTTTAGAAATGGTTTATGGCCAGACCACAGAACCGGTTTTAGCGAAGAAAGAAAATTTATTCATGAATTCAGCGATTGCCGCAGGCGCGCTAATTTTGATTGGCATTGGGGTGTGGATGCCCGCGGCGTTGACAAAGGTTATTCAAGGAGCGGCGGGGTTAATAAAGTAACAAAGTAACCGAGTAACAGAGTAACAGAGAAAAAACGATTGATGGAAAAGCGATAAATTGAGAAAAAATTATGCGTATTTTTAATGGCGGACACATAGATTTTATAAATGTTCCTGTTTTGCCGGAAGAAGAGTTTCGGAGAACAGTTATGGATCTGTGTCAAAATGACGGCAGGCTGGTTAATTTTTTTGGTTTGCTGGAAGGCGAGGGAAACGTTCGGTTAATGGCCATTATCGGTTTTGATGAAGATGCCATTTTCGAAATATTTTCTATGATCGTTACTGCTGTCCATCCAGAATTTCCATCTTTAACGCCGGAGTTATTGCAGGCGCATAATTTTGAAAGAGAGATCGCGGAGCAATTTGCTATTGTTCCATGTGGGCATCCGTGGCTTAAGCCGCTCAGGTATCATGCCAATTACCGAGGTGTAGCTGATCTTTGGCAGGACATAGGATCCCGGCCTATTCCTGGGACATATCCGTTTTTTTCTGTCGCAGGTGAAGAAGTCCATGAAGTGGGAGTGGGGCCGGTCCACGCTGGGATTATTGAGCCGGGGCATTTCCGGTTTGTTTGTCACGGCGAAGAAATTTTACATTTGGAAATCCAATTGGGATATCAGCATCGCGGTATAGAGCCGATGATGACAAAAAATAATCTGGATCAATGTTCCCTTTTAAGCGAAGCGATAGCCGGAGATACTTCAATCGGACATTCGATGGCCTATTGTGAAGTCATGGAGGCGCTGTCCGGGACTGCTATCCCGCCGCGCAGCCAGGCGATCAGGGGTGTTGCTCTGGAGCTGGAACGTTTAGCTAATCATGTGGGAGATCTGGGCGCATTAAGTTTGGACGCGGGATTTTTACCAGCGAGTGCTTATTGTGGACGGATGCGCGGAGATTATTTGAATTTATTGCTGGCATTAACAGGCAATCGTTTTGGTAAAGGCTTGTGCCGGCCCGGAGGGGTTTTGTTTGATATGGATGAGGACATGATCAAAGATTTTTGCCGTAAATTAACAATCTATAAAAAAGAATTTGAAAGCGTGAGCGATTTGTTATTTACCAGGCCTTCTGTGTTAGCCCGTTTTGAAGGTTTAGGAGTTATCACGAGTGATGAAGCAAAAAAATATGGGCTGGTAGGCCCGGCAGGACGGGCGAGTCAGTTGGAGCGCGATGTGCGGATTGATTATGCGACGGGATTGTGGCAGTTTAATCATATCCCGATTTCATTGGGAGCGACTGGCGATGTTTTTGCCCGGGCGTGGGTCAGACGTCAGGAAGTGATGCGGTCATTGGAATTTTTGTTGAAAATTTTACCAACGTTACCGCACGGAAATATTTTTACACCGCTGGCCCCATTGAAAGCGGATGGTTTAGCGATCGTGTTAGTAGAAGGCTGGCGCGGAGAAATTATGCACGTTGGCATCACAGATCACCAGGGTCAGCTGCGCCGATATAAAATTAAAGACCCGTCTTTTCACAACTGGTTTGGTTTGGCGCAATGCATGCGCAATCAGGAAATTTCCGATTTCCCGTTGTGCAATAAAAGTTTTAATCTGTCGTATTGCGGGCATGATTTATAAAAATGGTATGTAGTATGTGGTATGTCGTATGTGGTTAAAAAAGAATGGGGTAAAATTGATAGATTTTATCACGTGTTTTATTTTTATATTTTATTTTTTAAAAATGTTTAAATCGGTTTTTACGACATGCCACATACTACATACGACATACGTTTAAATGGAACGACACTATGTTAAAAATTATTCTTAATCGATTTAAGCAGGGAATGAAGACGATTGCCTATCCTAAGGGAAAGGCTCCGGTTTTGTCGCTGCGTTACCGTGGGCGGCCTGTTGTCGCGGATTCGTCTCTTGCTGTAGACTTGGGAAAGACGACTTGTTCTCCTGATAACAAGGTATCATATTCGAATGATTTTCGGATGGCTGTATCAAAGCGGGAAGATTTAATTCTTCAGGGGCAAGAAAAAAAATTGGCCCAGGCTTTAAACAAAGAAATGTTGCGGATTTTTGGGCGGTCGCTTAAATTGCGGCAAGTGTCTGCCGGCGGATGTAATGCTTGTGAATTGGATTTGAATGTGCTTAATACTGTTGTGTTTGATCTCAGCCGTTTTGGGATACAATTTGTGGCGTCTCCCAGGCACGCGGACGGTATGGTCGTGACTGGCCCGATCACGCGCAATATGAGAGAAGCATTAATTAAAACGTATGAGGCGATTCCGGAGCCAAAGATAGTTATAGCCGTCGGGGCGTGTGCTGTTTCCGGCGGAATATTCGCGGAAAGTCCGGAATCATCCCATGGGTTAGATGCGATTATTCCGGTAAATCTTTACGTTCCAGGATGCCCGCCGCACCCTTTGACTATTTTAGATGGTCTGTTACGTTTGTTAGGAAAAATCACCGCGTAGGAGGACTTTGGTCCACCGACGCGGTGGTCCATCGGCTAAAAGGAGAATATATGAGAATTCTTATTGTTGAAGACGAAAAACATATCGCGGATTTTATTAAAAAGGGATTAAAAGAAGAAGGCTATTCTGTCGATGTAGCTTATGACGGAGAAAAAGGGTATTTTTTGGCGGGAACGGAAGAATATGACGCGATTGTATTGGACTTAATGATTCCTAAGCTTGACGGGATCAGTTTATGCAAAAAGTTAAGGCACGAACGAATTAATACTCCGATCATTATTTTAACAGCTAAAGACAGTGTGAATGATAAAGTCGCGGGCCTGGATTGCGGAGCAGAGGATTATCTGACTAAGCCGTTCGCGTTTAAAGAATTACTGGCGCGGATCAGGGTTTTATTGAGAAAAGGGTCTGACCAGTCGCCGACCCAGCTTTGCATCGATGATTTGGTTATGGATCTGTTAAGCCATAAAGTGACCCGTGCAGGAGAAGAAATTGTGTTAACGACCAAAGAGTTTGTGTTATTGGAATATTTGATCAGAAATGTCGATCATGTGTTGAGCCGGACCATGATTGCCGAGCATGTGTGGGATATTAATTTTGACACAGACACGAATGTGATTGATGTTCATATCAATGCTTTGAGGAAAAAAATTGATCAGGGTCGTGAGAATAAATTGATACAAACAGTCCGAGGGCGGGGATATTCTATAAAGGGGAAATTTTGAAATTATTTGTTAGGTCAATCCATTTTAAAATGACGCTGTGGTATATCGCGATATTGGGTTGTGTGGTGGCTGTCGCGGGCATTTGTATGTACACCTATTTCAACCGGAATTTGACCCGAGACCTTAATATTCTGCTCGAGCAAAAGGCGGAAGACGTTGAGCAAGTCATTGACAGTTATGAAGAAGAAAATTTATTAGAACGCCTGCAGAAAAAGGAAAAGACTGTGTTTAATATCAACGGCCGTGATTTTTTAAACGCGGTTCGTTACGCGGTAGAAGATAACCAGGATGAAGAGATGTTTCTGCAGGTTTTTCATCCCGATGGAAAAGAAATTCTTCGCTCCGCTAATATGCCTTTTGGTGTGAACTTGATCAAAAAATCCGTTGATCTTCACTCGCAAAAAGAAGACATTCTGACCACGAACAAAATTGCTTTATCTCCGCATAAATATTTGTATTTGCGGAGTTATACCATGCCGATCATTGGGGATGGGGAAATTTTATATATTATTCAAGTCAGCTGTTCTCTAGAATCGTTGCACTTAAAACTTGCCAAACTCCGGACTGTATTGATTTTAGTTTTTCCTTTAGCCATTATCCTTATCATTATTTTAAGTTTGTTTTTGACGAAAATGGCCTTGAGCCCTGTCGACAACATGACGAAGGCGATTAGGCAGATCACCTCTTCCAATCTAAAACAGCGCGTGGATTTAGAAGGGGCCGATGATGAAATATCCCGGCTGGCTGAAACGTTTAATGATATGCTTTCCCATCTGGATAGCGCGTTTGCTGTTCAACAACGGCTGATTCAGGATGTGGCGCATGAATTGCGCACACCCTTGACTGTACTAAGAGGCACGCAGGAAGTGGCCCTGAATAAAAAGCGCTCCGTTCTGGAATATGAAGAGGTTTTAAATGTTAATTTAGAGGAAATTAACCGGATGAGTCAGTTAGTTGAAAATTTATTAGTATTAGCCCGGTTGGAAAATAAAGAAGCGGTACTTAAAATGCATCCTGTCAATTTGGGCCAGATGATCCGGCAAATATTAAGTAACATGAAAATTTTGGCGGATCAAAAACAGATATCTTTACGGTTTATTTGTGACGAAGACGTTATTGTTGATGGGGATGAACAGCAGATCAACCGGGTCATTTCCAACATTGTGGATAACGCGATTAAATATACCCCGGAGCCGGGTCAAGTGTCGATTTCATTATTCAAAAATGAAGACAGCGTAAAAATTCAAATCCGGGATACTGGCGTGGGCATTGATTCGAAAGATTTGCCTAAAATATTTGACCGTTTTTACCGCGTGGATCAATCACGCAGTAGTTTTGGATATGGATTGGGCCTTAGCATTGCGCAGTCCATCGTGTCCGCGCATAAGGGAACGATACATGTTCAAAGCTCGCCTCAGGAAGGCTCCACTTTTGAAATTGTTTTGCCGGTCAAACACGATAAATTTGATTAATAAAAGTTAATAATTCTTTAATCTTATTTTAATATGTGTATGGCATAATTGTTGTCAACTTTAAGCTTACCTAACAACCAATCATTTCAAAAGGGGAAGAACACATGAAAAAACTTTTATTAGCAGTGGGTACAGTAGCATTAGTCAGCGGTGTTTGTTTTGCACAACAACCTGTTGCTCCTGTTGCTCCTGTCGCTCCGGTATCGCAGGTCGCTGCTGCAGTACAAAAGGTTGAATCTTTAAAAATCAAAGGAACAGTTGAAGCCGTTGTCGTTGCAGATGCTGCCAAAGGCACAAAAGCTGAAATCACGGTTGTAGAAGAAAAAGGCAAAAGCGTGAAATGTGTGGTATCCGCTGAGACTCCGATTATGGATAAAGAAACCAAAGCCAGCGTTTCTGTTGATAAAATCAAAAAAGGCGAAAAAATTGTCGTTAAATATACAACGAATAAAGAGGGTCTTAATATTGCGGAAGCAATTAAAATTTTAGACTAACCGATGGACCACCGCGTCGGTGGACCAAGGCTCACCGACGCGGCGTTTTATAGTTTTTCCTGTTAATTTTCTGCCTTTTTTCGCTTCTCTTTTAATTCTAATAATTTATATCATCCATAACTTTTAAAAATGTCCTTGATTTGGGTAACTTTTCAAGTAAAATAAATTGTAATTTATAAGCTTCACGTTGTTCAGCTTCGCGGGATAAATTCGTGTGGCTGACTTGATGTCGCGATAGTCGCTCCATAAGTCAGACACTCATTTAAAGGGGGGGAAAAATGAGATTAAAGAATGCGGGTAAAATGCTGGTCATGACTTTTTTGTCAATGATCGGGCTGGGGGCTTTGCAACCAGCGTGGGCAGGGGAAGCGGATTTGGTGATACCAAATTTAGCTTCAGTATCATTCATGGGTGTTGACGGTAAATCGCTGTTAACCTATGGTATTTTGCTGTGTATTTTTGGTTTTGTGTTTGGGTTGATTCAATTTGTCAGTATTATGAAAATGCCTGTACACAAATCCATGAAAGACATTTCTGAACTGATTTACGCGACTTGCAAAACCTATTTGATCACTCAGGGAAAATTTCTTCTTATTCTTGAGGTTTTGATTGGTTTAGTTATGGTCGCTTATTTCGGCTGGCTTCGTCAGATGGGACCAGTTAAAGTTATTATGATTTTAATTTGTTCCATGATTGGTATTGCCGGAAGCTATGGCGTGGCCTGGTTTGGTATGAGAATTAATACCATGGCGAATTCCCGTTCTGCTTTTGCTTCTTTGGGCGGCTCACCTTATCCGGTTTATGCTATTCCTGCTCAAGCCGGGATGTCAATTGGTATGTTGTTGATCAGCACTGAACTTTTGGTTATGCTTTGCATTTTATTATTTATTGATCCTTCTTATGCGGGTCCTTGTTTTATCGGTTTTGCTATCGGTGAATCATTGGGCGCGTCCGTGCTTCGTATCGCGGGCGGTATTTTTACTAAGATCGCGGATATCGGTTCTGACCTTATGAAAATCGTTTTCAATATTAAGGAAGACGATGCACGCAATCCTGGGGTTATCGCGGATTGTACGGGTGATAACGCGGGCGATTCTGTTGGTCCTACGGCAGATGGTTTTGAAACCTATGGCGTAACCGGCGTCGCGTTGATCTCTTTTATTTTATTGGCCGTTAAAGATCCAATTATTCAGGTTCAACTTTTAGTTTGGATTTTTGTGATGCGTCTCATCATGCTTATTGCCAGCGCCGTGTCTTATTGGATTAACGGAGCTATCTCTAAAGCGAAATATTCCAACGTGAAGAAGATGAATTTTGAAGATCCGCTTTCATCATTAGTGTGGATTACTTCATTTGTTTCGATTGCTTTGACTTTTGTATCGTCCTATTTATTAATCGCTAAAATGGGCGATGGGACATTGTGGTGGAAATTGGCCGGGATTATTACGTGCGGAACTATTGCCGGCGCGGTCATTCCTGAATTGGTAAAAATATTTACCTCTACGGAGTCTATGTTTGTTAAGAATATCGTAGAATCGTCGAGAAAAGGCGGCGCTTCCTTAAATATTCTGGCTGGTTTTACCACGGGTAATTTCAGCGCTTATTTTATGGGTATGACCATTGTGTTTTTAATGGCTATCGCTTTTATCATTAGCCGCATGGGCTTAGATCAATTAATGTTAGCTCCGGCTATTTTTGCTTTTGGTTTAGTGGCATTTGGTTTCTTAGCCATGGGTCCGATTACCATCGCGGTCGATTCTTATGGTCCGGTCGCGGATAACGCGCAGTCGATCTATGAGTTATCTTTAATCGAATCTGTACCGAATGTCAAAGAAGAGATTAAAAAAGAATTCGGTTTCGAACCGGATTTCGCTCAAGCGAAGCATTATTTAGAGCAGAATGACGGGGCAGGGAACACGTTTAAAGCCACGTCCAAGCCGGTGTTGATTGGTACGGCTGTTGTGGGCGCCACGACCATGATTTTCTCCATCATCATGATCTTGACGCAAGGGTTAACCTCGCACATCAACCAGTTGTCTATTTTGTATCCTCCGTTCTTGCTTGGTTTGATTACCGGCGGGGCTATGATTTATTGGTTCACCGGCGCGTCAACTCAGGCTGTTACAGCAGGGGCGTATCATACGGTTGAATTCATCAAGAAAAACATTAAGTTAGAAGGTTCAGACAAGGCGTCCACAGAAGACAGCAAAAAAGTGGTGGAGATTTGTACTGTGTTCGCGCAAAAAGGTATGGTCAATCTGTTTATGGCTGTACTTTTTGGAACGCTGGCTTTCGCGTGTTTGAATCCGTATTTCTTTATCGGATATTTGATTTCTATCGCGATCTCTGGTTTATACCAAGCGATTTTTATGGCCAATGCAGGCGGTGCTTGGGATAATGCGAAAAAGGTCGTGGAAGTGGATTTACGCGAAAAAGGCACAGAGTTGCACGCGGCATCAGTCGTGGGCGATACTGTCGGCGATCCGTTTAAAGACACATCTTCGGTTGCCATCAATCCGATTATTAAATTCAGCACCTTGTTCGGCTTGTTAGCCATCGAGATTGCTTTGAAATTAAGTCACACCTTAAATATTACTTTAACTGTTATTTTCTTTTCGATTTCCGTATTCTTTGTCATTAAATCATTTACTGACATGAGAATCATAGGTGAATCTGGTAAGTGATAAACGTGGTAAAGGTTGTAAAGGTAATTGTGGGGCGGGAAGATCCCGCCCCTTTTTTATTGTCCTGGTTTGGGGGAGAGTGTCGTATTGACAAAGCATACTTATTATATTATATTTTTCAGGCATTTATTATCTTTATCAACAGGGGTTATCAACAAACAGGAGATTTATGAAAAAAGTCATCGTTGTATTTTTATCAGCATTTTTTGCGGCTGTCGCTCTCTCACTATTTTCGGTTGAGATTCGTTGGTATGGCCTTATGTATTTGGCGGCTTTTTTGACCGTATATCTTTTAGTTTTGTTTCGATTAAAGACCGAGCGGTTTGACTTTACTAAAAA
>JADFYJ010000026.1 GCA_015233115.1 Candidatus Omnitrophota bacterium
CATCCCGAATTCATTGTTCGTTCCATAAGTAATATCACAGCCATATTCTTTCTGGCGCTGAGCCGGATCCATATCATGCTGAATAACCCCCACCGTCAAACCTAAAAATTCATGCAGCGGCCCCATCCAGTCACGGTCGCGGCGCGCCAAATAATCATTAACAGTCACGACATGCACACCTTCGCCGGTCAACCCATTTAAATACGCGGGCAAAGTCGCGACGAGCGTTTTACCTTCCCCGGTTGTCATTTCCGCGATATTTCCGCCGTTTAAAACCATCCCGCCCACCAGCTGAACGTCAAAATGGCGCATCTTGAGCACACGTTTTCCCGCTTCACGCGCAATGGCAAAGGCTTCTGGAAGGATACCTAGCAAATATTTCTGTTTAGCTTTTTTCAACTCCAATTTGGCCGCGTCAATATTTAAAGAAATTTCATCCCGTTCCGTCTGATTCTTGGCTTCGCGGTATTGTTTCTGAAACCCGGCTAAGGCGCTTTTTTCTTTGGAGATAGCCTGCGCGTAATTTTGCCGGAATTCCCCGGTTTTCGCTTTTAATTCCGCGTCGCTTAATGCCGCGATCTTGGGTTCCAAACCATTGATCACCGAAACAATTTTTGAAAACTGCTTCAACTCACCGATCGACGGTATCGGACTTTCCGGCGGAACATGAACATTCACTTTAGGCTCCAGCGCGTCAATAAATTTCTGCGCGCTTCTCACCATAGACTTACGAATAAAAAAATCAAACATACGTATCCTTTATTAATTTTGTTAAGTAACCGAGTAACCAAGTAACAGAGTAACCGAGTAAAAACAATAAAAAATTTTAAACAAAAAGATTATTTTATTAAGTAACAAATAAAAATAATTGGCAAAAATTTTAGCTCATATACAAAAAACAACCAAAACTGAAAAATCAAAATTTATTAACTATTATTTGTCATCTAAATCATCATAATTAATCATTTTATACCAATCGTTTTTTTCATCGCGCCAATCGCTTCACCATCAATCGCCTTTTCTCTGTTACTCGGTCACTCGGTTACTCTGTTACTTTTTAAGTTGATCCTTTAAGTATGCTTCCATAAATACATCAATATCTCCATCCAGCACTTTTTGCGCGTTGCCGACTTCCGCGTCTGTCCGGTGATCTTTCACCAGAGTGTACGGCTGCATCACATACGAACGAATCTGACTGCCCCACTCAATTTTCTGTTTGGCTTGATATTCTTTAGCCAATTTGTCTTCCTGCTCTTTCAGCCTTAACTCATACAGCCGCGCTTTTAAAACTTTCATCGCCGTATTTTTATTCTGCAGCTGGGATCGCTCATTCTGGCTCTGCACCACAATGTTCGTCGGAATATGCGTGATACGCACCGCTGAGTCCGTGGTATTCACGCTTTGCCCGCCTGGTCCGGACGAACGAAAAATATCAATTCGCAAATCCTCGAATTTTATCTCAACCTCAACATCATCCTCAATTTCAGGAATAACGTCCACGCTCGCAAATGAAGTATGCCGGCGTTTATTCGCGTCAAAAGGAGATATCCGCACCAAACGGTGCACGCCTTTTTCCGCTTTCAAATACCCGTAAACCATATCGCCTTCAATACTGATCGTCACATTCTTGATGCCGGCTTCTTCTCCCGCCAAAATATCAATGACTTTCACCTGATATTTATGTTCATCGGCCCAGCGCGTATACATGCGCAGAAGCATGTTCGCCCAATCACAGGATTCAGTTCCTCCAGCGCCAGCGTTAATGCTTAAAATCGCGTTACTCTTATCAAACGGCCCGGATAAAATATTCTGAATCTCAATTTTTTCAATCGTGCTGTCCAGCTGGCTCAGTTCCGTCTGGATCTGGGCAACCATCTCCACTTCGCCTTCAGCCATTTCCAGCAATTCTTTCAAATCGCTCAATTTTTTAATATTGTCCAGATACGGCTCAACGCAGCTTTTCAGATACTTCATTTCTTTCATGGCTTTGTTAGCTTGGACTGAATTATCCCAAAAATCAGGCTCATTCATTTGCCTTTGAATATCTTCAATAGCTGTTTGTTTGGCCGAAAGGTCAAAGAAACCCCCGAAGCTGGTCCAGCCTTTGGGTTAAATCATCAATAGTATGTTTTAAATCAGCAGACATAAGTATTTTTGGGGTTATTATAACACGAGCTATAAGTTTTGCTCCATTTTTTTAAAGGCTACTAAACTTATGAGATAAACAATACATGCCATTAAAAGCACGGTATTAAATCCTTGAAACTGAGCTATGATAATAGAAAGAATTGAACCCAACACACTAAAACCGCAATTAATGCCCCAGGCCCAAGCAATAGCACTGCTGTACTTTTTGCTGATAAGACGCAAGCCTAACGGGAAATACAGTCCTAACAAAAATCCGATTGGAAAAAGAATTCCTCCTACCAGTAAAACGCGGATTAAAAATGAAAAATTCATGAAAAAATTATATAACGATGTACCCGTGACAATAAGAATAGCTAGATAAGCAATCAAGCATAAAGTAACATAAGTCAAAGGAGTCTCATTGGATTTCTTCAGTTTTTCTAAAGCCGGAACGAATAAACTGCCTATCCCTGTCGCTCCCAGTAAAACGGCTAATACCACACTCAATGAATAGATCGGGCTACCCAATAAGAGGACAAACCTCTGCATCATCGGAATCTCAATAAACATAAATCCCACACCTAAACAAGCAAAAAAAGTGATAAAAGGTTTTATTGACTGCGCGGGCAAACTTTTCAAATCCTGCTTCTTCCGGATGTAAAGCGGAAAAAGAATAAATAACAAAATAAAAATGATGGCTTGGATCAAAATCAACGTCTGAGTTAAAAAGATAACCGGCCCGGTGTGATGCACGGCAAAAGTATGAAAGGGGTTAAAAGAGCTCAATTTATAATATTTATAAAAGAAAGGATTGTCATCTGTGATCACAGAAATATCATATGGATAGTATTTTTCAAAACTAAGCTGAGCATTCTTTCGGAAAAACTGGGTATAAATATCAAAAGCTTTGATGGCATAATTAGATTTCAACAGCCAGTCTTGAGCTGGATAGAGCTGCAAGACGTCATGAGTTTTAAAATAATCGGCAATAATTTGCCTTTCCTCAGCGGTAAAAGGCGTTTTCTTAATTAAAAATAACGACCACGCGTGCAGGCCGACAATGATATGATCTTCCGGATTCTTGGCGCCCATGGTTTTCAACGCGGCTAAAGCAATCGCGTGCAGCCTCAATTCTTCCCTCGGCATATCCGGAAACGCCCAACGGTAAATATTAATCATGCCATTATCCTTTAAGACTCGCAGATAATCTTCCATGGCGTTTTTCGTGTAAAGATAGCTTTCCGCGTAAGCATACGCGCCGGAAGAAAGTCCGGAAAAGGTATCCACACCATTTAAAATGATCAAATCCTGGCTCTTAGGCGGAAGTTTTTTAACCAAATATCTTCCATCGATATTATAAATTTTCGTATTCGGGCTGGTATAAATTTTTCCGGAATATTCATACGCAGACCCTCCGGGAGACATGGCTTTGACAATGCCCGGATTGATTTCCGCGCCAATAACCTCCTGGGCATCATGGGTATGCGCCATAAAAATATCGCGCCCCCCGCCAGCTCCGATAATCAAAACCTTGGGGTTCTTTAAAAGAGTGTATGGTACTTCCATCCGTTGGCTAAATAATTTTACCTGTGAATGGTTTTTGGCCATTCCTTCAGGGGAAAAATTATAAACCGGTGTTCCGGCGAGATAGTTGGTCGAGAAATAAGAATACTCCGGAAGCGGGTCCAAATTTATTTCGAAAGTTCCAGGGCTGACGTTATATATAGCATTTTTAGTAGCCGCGCCTTTAATCCGGAAAAGCTCCGTGCGCCCCAATGGATGCCATTGTGAAGAAGTCTGGTCATACTCTTTCTTGTCAAAATAACCGGGTATCCATTCCCATCCTTTACGCGGATCGACCGAATAAATCTTTGGTTCCGGCGCGATTTTGAATAATCCGACAAAAACAATAATAGTTAATATCGTTAATCCCCATTTCCACCGCTCAGAAATCTGCCATATCGCCGTGATGAAACAGGCTAATGAAATGATGGATAAAGAATGAAATACGTCAAAATGACTGATAAGCGGAAAGAAAAGATACGCGCCCAACCCTGCGCCTAACAAATCAAAAAAATACAAGGTGTGGCTTTCTTCGGAAAAATTTGAAAACAAATAAACGATTAAAAACCCAATCAGCATAAATGGTATCATAAAAACCGTATAGGCCAAAAGCAGCATGGAGACAGCTTTTGCGCTCGCGAAAATAGATAAAATGTACTCAACCCGGATCGGAATATCTTTCAATAAAAACGCAGTCACTAAACCTAATAGGGAAATCAAAAATAAAGTCACAGCTGACACATCTTTGGTTTTAAACTGTTTAAAAAAATCATTAAAAACCAAAACCACATTTGCGCCTATGCCAAAACCCAGCATGGCAAAAGGAATGACAGTATAAACCACATGGTTCCAGGCCTTAAGATTTAAGATACGGGTAAAAAATAACTCGAGCGAAATACAAAAAAGGGATGCTAAAAAAATTACAATAAAGTGACTCTTGCCTGCAAGTTTGTTCATAGATGACCTTTCGCCATGATCATAAAGGAATAATAAAATTTATTGATTATATCCTACGCGTCAGCCGTGAGCAAAGATATTATCATTTTTTGTTCATATAAATATTCCTGGTTGAACCATTTCATCGTCTATGTTATTATATCCCCTATGTTAGACCCTATCCGAAACAAAATTGAGCACAGCATTAAGCAATTTGTCGTTAAACGGCTGAAATTTTACCAAGTTCAAGCTATTCATCCCTTTTTCTATGAGCAATTGTTGGAATACACCCTACGCAAAGGCAAGCGGATACGTCCCATGCTTTTAGTGCTGGCATATGATGGTTACCGGAAAACCAAAAACACTTTGCCTCCCAGTTTATACAATGCCGCGTCCAGTATTGAACTATTACATAACTTCATGCTGATTCATGATGATATTATTGATTGCTCGGACTTGCGCCGCGGAAAGCCCACACTTCATAAGTTATTAGAAAAAACCACCCCCTGCTCAGAACCGGAAAAACTGGGGATCAGCTTAGGCATTATCGCGGGTGATCTGCTCTATACTCTTGCGATAGAAGCACTTTTGTCTGTCAATGAAAAACCCAAGCATAAGCAAACGGCATTACAATATTTTACTCAAACGACAGCATATACAGCCATTGGGGAATTTGTGGATACAGTTTATGGTTTTGAGCCGCTTGATGCCATCACGGAAAAAGGCGTGTATCTTAACTACACGTTAAAAACATCCCGGTATACTTTTGAAGGGCCGCTGATTATTGGCGCAACTCTGGCCGGAGCAAATCAGACAGAAATAAAAAATTGTTCCAAGTTAAGCATTCTGGCAGGCCAGGCTTTTCAAATACAGGATGACGTCATTGGAATTTTTGGGACGGAAGAAGCGATTGGCAAATCCATTCTGAGCGACCTGGAAGAATCCAAAAAAACTTTGCTGGTGTGTCACGCGTTTCATCATTTAAAAGGAACGGATAAAAAACAATTCCTGTCAGTATTTACTAAAAAAACTAAAACCCTGGCTGATTTGGAAATCATTAAAGCGTTATTTTTAAAAACCGGCTCCCTACAATATTGTCTCAAAGAAACCCGCAAACGCGTGGACCAGGCAGTCGCCCTGTTACAAAAATCAAAAATGAAACCCGCCATCCGCGCTCAAATCCAAGAAGTCATTTCCGCGCCGTTCAAAGCAAGTGCACAAATTGCTGAACAATATAATTTAAAATTTTAACAGCTAACGCTTTTTTGTTTCTCTGTACTTTCTACTCTGTACTCTGTACTTTTAAAACAGTCTCGCGCATATTTCGTCCAACACAATCCGGCCTTTATCTGTCGCGCTCAAAGAATTATTTGAATATTTTAAAAAACCGTCTCTGACCAAACCATCAATTTTTTCTTTTTCTTCAGTGGATAGCCGTTCATTAAAACGTTTTTCATAATCCGCAATGCCGATGCCGCCATTCATCCGCAAACCGACCAAAAAGGCTTCTTTAAAACGCAACCGGTTTTCCAGATGTTCTTCACCTTCCATCCCTGAGCCTGTTTTTCTGACGGCCGCCATATAATTTCCTAGGCGGGCGTGATTCCAATAGCGATGCCCCTGGATATGCGAATGAGCGGCCATTCCCAGACCGATATAATCGCTACATTGCCAGTACTGAATGTTATGACGGGATTGAAATCCTGGCCGGCTATAATTGCTGATTTCATATTGCTGGTATCCGCCTTGCTCAAGATGTTCCGTCACCGCTTGATAATATTCCGCGAAATTATCAGCGGAGATACTTGATTCGCGCCGGGCGCTAAACAAACTGTTTGGTTCAACCGACAAAGCATAACTGGAAATATGTTCCGCTCCCAGGTCAATTATCCGACGGGCATCGAGCTTCAATTCCGATATTGTCTGGTCTTTAAACCCAAACATCCAATCCACACTAATATTTTTAAGCCCCGCTTTTCTCGCTGTAAAAATCGCGGCGCGTGATTGTTCAACAGTATGTTTTCTCCCCAAATAAAACAGCCGACGGGGATCCAATGACTGCAATCCCACGCTTAAACGATTAACTCCGCAGCGCCGTAAAATATCCATTTTTTCGGCATTCACATTTTCCGGATTCACTTCGAACGTAATCTCCGCGTCTTTTGCAATATTAAATTCCCGACGGATCATGTCAAATAACCGCGCAATCTGGCTGCCGGATAAAATTCCCGGAGTCCCTCCCCCGACGTAAACCGTGCTGAAAATCATGCCGCGATACGGAAACATTTCTTTTTCCAAACATTGTATATATTCGTCCGCCTCTGTTTCTCTGCCCACCACTACCGCGAAAGAACAGTAAAAACATTTAGCGGAACAAAAAGGAACGTGAATATAAAGTGATTTCATATGAATTACGCATCTGTTAATAAATTACAATTTAATATATTTTTCATGTTAGCACATCATCGACGGAAAATCGCGCTAAAAAATCATTTTTAAAAATCAAAAAAATTTTTGTTTGTAATTGAAACTTATCCTAATAGCGATATGATGATGTTGCAATTCAATAAAACTCAAAAGGAGGAATTGAAATGGCCACAGCAAAAAAAGCAGCAAAAAAACCTGCAAAAAAAGTTGCAAAAAAAAAGAAAAAGTAGTTTTTTTTCAATAAAAAGACCCTCGCAAAATATGGAGGGTCTTTTTTTATGCCTAAATTCTAACGTCTAAAAAATCCTTACCTCAAAAAATCCTAAATTATTTTTTCTTTGAAACAACCTTTTTCGCGGCGGGTTTTGCACTCTTTTTTACAGCCACAGCTTTTTTGGCTGCCACGGTTTTCACAGCTTCTTTTTTACTACTCTTCATCATTTGACTATGTTTTTGCGGCATATGATACTTGACCCAATCCATCGCGTATAAACGAAGCCATTCATCTGTGGCGCGTTCAATGCCAATGCTAACGCCGGCTTTTTGACTTTCAATCCACAAATGTTTATTGATCTCTTCGATCACTGCCTTATTTTGCAATAATTCACGTAACTCATTTAATTTCATGTTTCCCCCTTGTTGAGGATTTGACTAAAATATATCTCACGTTCAACAGCGCTCACATTATACAAAACTTTATTTTAAATACAAACATTTTTTTAGACTAACTTTCCATAACTAATTTATTTACTAATATTTGGGACACAAAACTTAATTTAACAAAAAAATTAAGAGTTATGTCCCTCGCTAATTTATTCCCGGTTATTTATCACTCTAACTGATAACACGCCGATTTCAAACAAAATGATCATCGGAATAGCCAAACTGATTTGCGAAACAACTTCCGGCGGACCCAACACCGCGCTAACAATAAATATCAACACATATAAATATCTGCGCAAAGACGCAATCTGCTTATATTTAACTAGACGCATCATAGCTAAAAACGCCATAACTAAAGGCAAAAGAAAAGTGACCCCCATGGCCACCACAATTGATCTCCAAAAATTCAAATAGTTACTGACGGAAATCATAGGAAGAAATTTTTCAGACGCAGAGCTTAACAAAAATTTTAAAGAAAGCGGCACAGCCACAAAATGACCGAATAATACCCCGGCCACAAAAAAGAAAGTCGACAATAATGATAAAAGCAATAATATCCGCCCGTATTCTTTCCCCATTGCCGGACGAATAAACGCCCAAATCTGCCACGCGATCACCGGCCCGCCAAAAATAACGCCGCCTAAAAATGATATCCCCATACGCGCGGAAAAAACTTCCATCGGGTCAGTAAAGATCACATAATCAAAAGGCGCAGTAATTTTATCCAGCAAAAGAAGGCTCCATGGATAAAATCCAAATGAAAACCCGATCCAAACGATTAAAACGATCCACAAACGCCGCCGAAGTTCAGCCAAATGAACAGATAAAGAAACAAGTTCCATGGTTAAACTTTTTTTTCGGATTCTTTTTTATCGTCGTTGACGTTCTTGGGTTCATTCATGGCGCTCTTAAATTCCTGAATCGCCTTACCTAACGCGCGCGCCAATTCCGGAAGCTTTTGCGGTCCAAAAAAAAGCAGAACAACTAATAATATAACCACTAATTCACCAAAGCCAATACGTCCCATATCTTCATCTCCTTCAATTTTTATTTTTTACTTTTATGATCACAATCAAACAAACAATACACGCTATGAAATTCATTATACCAACAATAAACAATTTTTGTCCAAAACCATAGACCGCCCATAAGAAAAACCCGATCGCCATCATCGCCAACGGCCAAATAACCCCGGAGCCTAACTCAGCCAATCCAGCCGTTAAATATAACCACAACAAAATTCCAACAATAACACATATTCCGGCCGCATAGCCCAAAAGAGCGCTTACCGACGTAGTTTTTTCTGATAACACCTTTGGTATTACCGCGGTTTTAAGCGCGCCAGCCTGCTCTGTTTTTTCTACAGCCGTTGTTTTAGGCTGGGGCAAAGTCATTGGCCCGTCTGAATTTTTTTCTTCCGCCGGACTTTCCGACGGCTCAGAAACAACGCTGGAACGCGCGATATTTTTTTGACCAGAAACTTTATAAAATCCCTGATGAAAACCGCTTCGTAACGGCCGTGCCGCGAACAGCAGGATAATAATAAAAACCAGCGCGCCGAAAAATGCCGCTGTGATTTTTGACCCTTCCATCCGCTTGGCATCTTTTTGACCGATAATCAATTGATCAACCTGTAAGATCAGCGGACGAACGAAAAAAATATCCCCTAACGCCCACGCCATTAAAACCGCTACTTTCCACCCGACCAGCATGGCCGCGAGTCCCCCCTGACGTCCCAATTCAGTTTGATCTGCCCATAGCGCGTAAACTATGCCATAGGTCACCAACAACATAAGCGGCCAGCCGATCATTAACCAATATTTTGTCCAACCTTGTACCCGCGCTAAACCTATCCCCACACCAATATGCCAGATACTGCGTACGAACACAGCCAAACACACCAAAAGCACAGTATCTTGCGGTATGACATAAAAACCCGACGGGGGATTGCGGGCGGCCCATTCCCAAAAAAAATACCCAGCTGTCAACCCTGTCAGCTGGGCAATTCCTAAAGTCATCCGGACTAAACCGTAGATTTCGAGAATCAATTTTTTCGTTTGTAAAGGCATAATTTAAAAGGTCACAAAGTCACAATGACACAAGGTCACAAAGGAAAATAAAGATAAAAAACACAAAACATTAAAAAAATTAAAACAAGCTGAAACAAATATAAAATTTAAGCACGTTTGATAGCAAATTTCACAAAAATAACAAATATATCATTTTTCTCTTCAAAATATTTTCTTTTATAATAAATATCCCTTTGTGACCTTGTGACTTTGTGTCCTTGTGACCCATTTATTTTCTACCCAGTAACGTAAACATTTTTTTCTTATACGCTTCCACACCGGGCTGGTCAAACGGGTTAACCCCGGATAAATATCCGGATATGCCCACAGCTTTTTCAAAGAAATAATATAACAAACCTAAATGATAAGCATCTGCCGTATCAATGGTGATCGTCATATTCGGAACCCCGCCTTCAAAATGCGCGGCGGATGTGGCCTGATAAGCTTTTTTATTCACAAAATCCAATTCTTTTCCTGCCACAAAATTAAAATCATCCAGATTTTCCGCGTCTTCCGGAATTAATATAGAGCGCTTGGATTTTTCAATCATCACAAAGGTTTCAAATATATTCCGCATCCCGTCCTGCATCAGCTGGCCCATGGAATGCAGATCTGTTGAAAAAATCATCGACGCCGGAAAAATACCCTTGCCGTCCTTGCCTTCACTCTCGCCGAAAAGCTGTTTCCACCATTCGCACACAAAAGCCATGTTGTCATAAAAGGACGATAAAACTTCAATCACTTTTCCCTGCTGACTTAAAATAAACCGCGCTGCCGCGTATTGATACGCCGCGTTCTTTTCAAAATCCTTGACGGAATATTCTTTTTCTCCGGCTTGCGCACCAGCCACAAACTTGCGGACATCTACGCCCGCTACTGCCAGCGGAACCAGCCCCACCGGCGTCAAAATCGAAAAACGGCCGCCCACATCATCAGGGATAACAAACGCGCGGTAACCACTCTTGTCCGCGATTTTGCGCAAAGCGCCTTTTTTTTCGTCGGTGACACAAATAATCCGGTCTTTTAATTGTTCGTTCCCGTATTTCTCCAGCATGAATTTTTTGACAATCCTAAAGGCCACAGCTGGCTCAGTCGTTGTCCCGGATTTGGAAATCACGACCACAGTCACGCGCTTATCTTTGACCTGGTCTAATATACTGGCCAAATAGTCCGGACATATGTTTTGCCCCACATAATAAACCGGAATCTTGGCCGCATCCCGCAAAAATTCAATAGATGCCCGAATGCCTAAATAAGAACCCCCAATTCCTATGGAAATCACGCAATCAGAATTTTCCTGCACTTTTTTTCCGAGGTCTTCCAGCTCATCAATAAACGCCGGCTTGATCGAAGAAGGCAAATTCACCCACCCCACATAATCACTGCCTTTTCCCGTCTTATTATGAAGATCTTTATGCGCCTTTTGAACCAATGGCACAATATTTTCCATATCCTTAGGATCAATAAACCCTTTAAGGTTACTTCGATTAAGAACTAATCCCATTATGAAGCTCCTTTCAATTAATAATCTGCACCAATTTTCAATCAAATCGGTTCAAATATCAAGGAATATTATGACGTTATTAATCAATCGCTTTTTATTTGCTTTATTCCTATAGCCTAGGGCCCCGGGCCTATAACCTGCTTTTAAAGATAGTAAAGATAAACGCCTACATTTTTTCCTGTGAAACTTTGCAATAATTTGCTGGTACTGTCAAAAGAATCCTTAATAATTTTATTGGCTTTCTCGTCATAATCATCCCCACTGGATAAAAACACCCATGTTCGCCCCAACGCTGGATAGGGGCGGTAAAATCCCTCAACCACTGTAAATACTTTGTTGCGTTGGGCATTTTCACAAAAACTATCCCGAAACATGCCATTATCATTGTATTCGTTATATTCAAATTGATAGATCATGGTTCTCAATCCGCTAGGTGCTTGAATCAAGCTCCGGGCAAATGTGCCTACTTTCACAGCACTATGTACAACTCCATTGTATATGGCACACGGTTTAACTAAAAATTTTTTCGAAATTCCTAATTGTCCCACGTAATACCAGAACGGAAATTTTCCAGATGTGTTGAGAAAAATAAAATCTCCTGCTTGATAATTTTGGCTCAAAAAATTCATCGCTTGCCGATTCTGCGTAAGTTCCCGTCCTTTGAGAAGATGCGCACTTGCTTCGCGTACCGGATAATAAAACAATAAACCACACACAATAAACCACCCAATCCACTTCTTCGTTTGCATGAATCCCAAAACCCATTGAACGCCATATCCGATCACAATATAATAAAAAGGTATCAAAAATAAAAGCAACCGCCCCCGAAATGGATATTTCCCTAAAAATCCCGCCGTTAAAACAAACACGATCGGGAGAATAATCAACAAAGACTTTAATTTCTGTTGGCGGAAAATTTCTTTGATGCCCAGCACAAAAAAAACCGCGATCAAATATGGCCACCCCAATCCCACTGGATTATTAAAGCTTGCCAACATGGATCCCCCCAGCCATTGAAGACTCTCAACTGACAAAACAGGCCCTTTAAAAAAAGCACTCTCCCATTCGCCTAATAATGTTGTGCTCTTAACCATTGGTTCCAGGGCCATTTTAAAAACAAAATAAAAACTGGTCAGCCAAGCCAGGCCCAAAACGGATAATTTTATTAAATCGCCCCATTTTTTATTAATCAAAGTATCTATCAATAAAAAAACTCCAATTCCGGCTAAAACAAAAATGACGGAATGCGACACCCATAATCCCGCTGCGCCGGCTAAAGTTAAAATAATCCATCCCCCAGCACTTTTTTTCTTTAAAAACACATTCATACCAAGTATAAAAACAATTGCAATCAGCAAATCCGTAGAATACTGCTTCACTTCAGCGGCATAATACACCAAAGGCTCAGCAATCGCGAACAGTCCCACAGTGATTAACTGCAAACCTGGATTTAAATATTTTTTAACCAGGAATGAAAACAAAATCAACGCGGCAATCGAAGATATTAAAGGAAAAAATCGGAAAGCAAATTCATTGTTTCCACCGAGATTAACGAAAAATTTTTCAACAAGATCAAAACCGAGAGGGACCCGGACAAGTTCGGGAAAAATTTCCACATTGCGCAAAATATCGTCATATGACCGCGACGTAATCCTGATCGTCTGATACGTTTCATCCAACCAAAATGAACGGTTTTCAAAATAATGCGCAAGCCTTAAAAAAATACCCACACCTAAAATCAATTGAGACACCAGGCTGATTAGAAATGGCTTACGCTCAAAAATATTTATTTTTTCCATTTGACGCCAAAATTTAGACTAGTTGCTTTTTAAGAATGATTGATTTAATATATTACAAAATATAATACCAGAAAATAGAAAATAGACGATAGAAGATAGATAAAAAATCAATGATTTATATTTGCTTTTATCGACATAAAAAAGCACAGCTTGCTTTCTACTATTATCTATTTTCTCTATAATTAAATAAAACCCATGAAACTAATTATCAACGGCGAAATAAAAATCATTTCTGGCCAGCCAGATCTAACCTCTTTGGTGAATCAACTCTGTCCCAATCCAAAATTAGTTATCGCCGAACTTAATGGGCAGATTATCAAATGCCAAAACTGGAACAACGCTTCGCTTAAAGACGAAGATAAAATAGAACTCGTCACATTCGTGGGAGGCGGCTAATAAAAGCAGTATGTGGTTCGTGGCATGTAGTATGTAGTAAATAAACGATTGATAAAATATAGAAACTAGACATTAAAATAAATCAAAAAACAAAAAATCTACGATAAAAATTTAATGACCGAAACCCGTTATATTATTTCAAAAAATTCACTTTTGCTACATACGACATACGACATGCCACATACTTTTAAAGAAACGACCTAATATGGACGACTTAATAATTGCTGGGAAAAGTTTTAAAAGCAGATTTATGCTCGGAACGGGGAAGTTCAAAAATAAAAATGAACTGACTGAATGTATTACTTTGTCCGGAACTGAAATTGTGACTGTGGCGCTGCGGAGAATAGATCTGAACCGGCATGAAGAAAATATTCTGGAATATATTCCTAAACATATCACGCTGATGACTAACACCTCCGGCGCCCGCAATGCAGAGGAAGCAGTGCGTATCGCCCGTCTAGCCCGGGAAGCCGGCTACGGCAACTGGATCAAAATTGAAGTCATTAATGACAGCAAATATCTTCTTCCGGACAATCAGGAAACTGTCAAAGCCACAGAGATTCTCGCGGCTGAAGGTTTTGTGGTCATGCCGTATATGTATCCTGACTTAAATACCGCCCGTGCTTTAGTTAAAGCCGGCGCTGCAACTGTTATGCCGCTAGGCTCACTTATCGGCAGTAATCAAGGATTAAAAACCAAAGAATTCATCCAAATTCTTCTCAATGAAATTGATATTCCCATTGTGGTAGACGCAGGAATCGGACGTCCGTCGCAAGCCGCCGAAGCCATGGAAATGGGCGCTCACGCTGTGCTCGTCAATACAGCCATAGCCACTGCGGATCAGCCGGCTGTCATTTCAAAAGCCTTTGCCTTGGCCGTTGAAGCCGGAAGGCTGGCTTTTTTGGCCAAATTACCGGAACAAAAAAATCAAGCCCAAGCCTCTTCTCCTTTAACTGGCTTCCTTTACGAAAAATGATATCCTTAAACGAAATCAAAGATATTTTATCCAATGATGATCCCGCATTTTTAGAAATGCTGGCTCAAAATGCCCGCAGTCTTACAGAGCAATATTTCGGCCGAACTGTCACACTTTACGCGCCTATTTATATTTCCAATTATTGTTCCAGCCATTGTACGTATTGCGGATTTCACAACCATCATAAAATAAAACGGTTCAAACTCTCCCTCGACCAGATCAAACAGGAAATGCAATTTATCGCTTCGAAAAAAATTAGAAACATTTTAATTCTTACAGGCGAATCGTATGAAGCCGCCCCTGTATCTTATATTAAAGAAGCCGTCCTGATCGCCCAAAAATATTTTTCCGGAATCAGCCTAGAAATTCATCCGCTTAATGAGGCAGAATACCTGGAATTATTTTTAGCCGGAGCTGACGGGTTAACGATTTATCAAGAAACCTTTGACCGCATCCGCTATCAACAGGTTCATTTAGCCGGCCGAAAAAAAGATTATGATTTCCGTTTTCACGCCCCTGAACGCGCGGCCCAAGCTGGATTCCGGCAGATTTCGATTGGTGCTCTTCTGGGACTCAGTGAATTAGCCCCTGATCTTTTGGCCTTATACGAATATTTACAGCACATGGAAAAAAATTTTCCAGGTGTCGAATACAGCGTGTCCTTCCCCCGGCTCCGGCCAATCAAAGGCGAAAATTTTTCTGTGTGCGACATCAATGATCTTACTTTCGTAAAAATTATTTGTTTAACCCGCACACTTTTTCCGCGAGTTGGAATTAATTTATCAACCAGAGAAACCGCGTTTTTACGCGACCACTTGGTCGGGACCGGCATTACCCGTATCTCCGCCGGTTCAAATACCGCGGTAGGCGGATACACAGTTTGCACTGAAGAAGAAGCATCTCCGCAGTTTGATGTCAATGACGACCGTTCAGTAGACGAAATCATCAATATGTTAAAATCAAAAAACTTTGATCCGGTATTTACGGATTGGCGGTCAATAAAAAATGAATCCATTTGAAATCGGCCTCAAAAAATACTTTTCGGACGAACAACTTTCAAAAATCCGCGCGCAAAAAATCGGGATTGCGGGCGCCGGAGGATTGGGTTCGAATTCTGCTCACGTTTTAGTGCGCTGTGGATTTAAGAATTTTGAAATTCTGGATTCAGACATTATTGACGCTTCAAATTTAAATCGACAATTATTTTTCTCTGATGAAGTTGGTCTGCCTAAAGCGGAAACCTTAAAGAAACGCCTTTTGTCTATTAACCAGGATTTAAATATCACTATTCATCATGTCCGCTGGACAAAAGAAAATGGAGATCAATTTTTTCACAGTTGCGATTTTATTATGGAATGTTTTGACCGGGCTGAAAATAAACACGCGCTCGTTAATTTTTATCATGATAAAACCCAATTTTTAATCAGCGGCAATGGTGTGGCAGGAATTGGATTGGAACACAAATTGACGATCAAAAAACACGGAAATATTTATATAATAGGAGACGGCACAAGCAATGTATTGGATGGAACTCCCCCGCTTGCGCCGTCTGTTATAGGCTGTTCAGCCAAAATGGCTGAAATAGTTTTAGAGCTTACTCTTGCCTGAAAATAGGGGACAGCGCCCTATTTCGCTTTTGAAATAGGGCGCTGTCCCCTATTTTCCTATTTTTATAAATGTCTAAATACATACTCAACTTTATCATCTCTAAATAGAACACTTTTATCCAAGCTTAACGACCGATATGGCATTCCATAATAATGCCAAGCTTCTTCATTGGGTCGTTTGTCACAACTATTCATGGCGGTTTTTACTGAATCCGGTCTACCCCAAATGGCCTGCACTTCGGCTTTGGTCATACCTTTTTTGATCGGAACAGAACAACAACCTGCCGCAAACATACATAACACCATCATGATCATTAATCGTTTCATAGCCCCCTCCTCTTTCCCTATAGCCTATTGCCTATCGCCTTTTTACCTCTTTTAAACAGGAAAGCCTCCGACTCTAGAAAGAATCGGAGGCAAGTAAACATTGCTTTTTGGGCAACCCAGCCTCCCTATTCCTAGGGACTGTCGGCTTTCCGTCGGTGAACCACGCCGGGTTCACCGCCCTGAACCTTTTTGGTTCACGGGCCCCACCTTACGATGGGGTTGGCTTTTCCTAACCATCAACATTTAAAGTGTGCCATATAAAACGCGAAAAAACAAGGGGGACGGACTAAAGTCCCAAAAACAACGACAAATTCACAATCGGCTTAATATTTAAAATCACGGGCAATACGCCCGGAGCATCAATAAAACGCTGAAGCATGAACGGATCAACATGATATTCAAATCCTCTACCCGCCTGGTCCACATTAAGCCGGGCGGCATTCAAATCAATACCCCCATCTTTTACTTTTTCGTTAGATTCGTTGGCAGTATTACTGTCTATGATTTTCCGGGCCATAGCCTGCGTATTATCACCTGTCGCAACTGTCCTTGCAGAATCCGGTTTCAACATTTGACTGATAGTGCTTTTAAGCCAGGCAAATTCCTGGGGATTATTGAATTGAATTGTATCTTGAATTTGCTCGCTTGTAACATAATCCCAAAAATTACTTTTTTGGAAATCCCATATATTTTTATTAAGAAAAATTACTCCTTGATTTGTCCCCGGCCCTTTTTGTTCTGTTTCGACCAGCATATCCCACAAATCCTTGATTGTTCGAATCTTATTTATGACTGACTTGCGCGGAGCTGGAATAACGTGAATCCGATATTCAGTATCGGTTTTTACCAGAATAATCGCATAAGTATTCCGGTTTTTTTCTACTAAAGCCAATTTCGCGTCTAAACCCCATTCGCTGCGGGCATTGACAATATCCCTTTGAGAATTTTCAACTATTTGGCGGACAAATTCTTCTATTCCTGGATAATCATCCGGCTTGGACAAATGCAAAAGATCTATGTCAGATATTTTAGCATTTTTAAAAACCATAGCATTAGGCACTAAAAATAAGGACCGCTCCCCTTTTTCTTTCCCCAAAAAACCTCCCCTATAAGAGGCCACAATATCGTGCCCATTTCTCAAAATCACTTTTTTTAAATACATGATGTTCGTCCACCCATCATCGAGACCTTCAACAGGTGAAACGTCAATACCGTATAACGTTTGAATTTTTGCGGCAATCCACCCGGCCTTAAAGCTTTGGTATTTTCCCATCCAATACTGGGGAGACAAATGTTTCGCGGATATCATCGCCGCGTCTATCGGATAACTGTGCTTGGTTGTCGCGCCTTTAAAAATTCCCTGCGAAATTTTAATAGTTTGAATGTTCCTTTGCCCGTTTTCCACCATCCCTAAAAACGCATCCGGCGTTTCCGGAAAAAAAGGCGAAGATTTCCTCACAAATGTTAAAACTTTTCCTTCGAGTTTTTGGTTATAAATAATATCGATTTGGATAACTTTGTCCCATTGAATTTTTCCGATGGCAATATCTCTTTTAAATTGATCTAATGCCGGGCTTTTTTCATAATCCGTAACATCAAAGGATATACTGGTTCTTGGATCCATCCCTCCGTAATATCCCACTTCAACATCCGCAGTATCTCTGTTGGGTGAAAGTTTTATTTTCACGCTGTCATTCATTATTCCATTTGACCTTAATTTTCCCAATTTAAATTCAAAAGTATTCCTTGGCTTTTCAACGATGTCCGCGCCTTGCCAATAAGTTATTATCCCGCCTTCTATGGTTAAAAATAATTTTCCTTCTTCAGAAGGAATCTCGAGCGCAATTTTTTTCTGGGATATGTCCATGAACAATATTTTGCGATCAATCGATGTCTGATCATAACCGTTTTTCGTTATCCTCAAATTCTTAATTTTTCCTTGGCCTTCATCATTCCCCTGATAAATATTATGCAAAGTTTCCTGTAATGTCCGGCTATATAAACCCCATTCATTGGCGTGAATAAAATTCCTAAAACGATTGGCAGCCGCTTTAGCCGCTATCTTGACCTTTATATCGTCATCTTGCCAGGCTGAATTAATAGCTATTTGAATTTTTAGCCATCTTAATTGCCGGGCGGCAAAATCACTTTTACTATAATCGTCCATTTGTATTGTTTCCAAAGCCGCGATTCTGGACGCGGAGCCATAACGGAAATCAGTAATGATGCCTAAACATTTCAAAGTTCTATCCTGTGCCCCGCCTAAGAGATATGTTTCTTTCGCCCATTTGCGGATAGCTATGGCAATCTCCTCATCAGAATATATTTCCGGAGAATAAATCACTGGCACTGCCCCGCCTTTATTTAAATCCACTTGTGGTTCGAGCATATAAAATAATATCGGTGTTCTGGCCAAGGCTGTAATGACCAGCTCGTCGTCTTCTATTTGGACAGATACATAGTTTTGGCCCCCGCTAGAAATATTTCCGGTTTTCGGATCCCAAATAGTGCGGCCAAATTGCTCTGAAGCTTTTTCGGCGACATTAAGTTCCCCGTGTTTACCAAGAGAGATTTTGCCCAGATCAAAATGAATTTCGCGGCCCTTTAGGCTAGCTAAGGGGATCCTGATCTCCGGAGAAATAATAGAACATTCTACCGCTTCTTCATTTAAAAGTTTACCGCCGTTATAAATATCCCTTCTCACGGCTACGGCTGAAGATGAAACGCCATTGCCTTCTATCCATTGCATTTCAACATTTTCCCGTTTATTAACCACATACGCCAACGGATTTTTCACAAAACTTGGAAAACGCATGTCCTTTAACAGCTTTTCCCCCATAACATCCGCATTGTCATATCCCTGGGGAATCCACACTTTAAAATGACCCAGAATATAAAAAATTTTTTTAATTTCAAACCAGAGTGGTTCCCGATGACCCGCTTGAATAAAATATTTTCCTGGGAGAAGAGATATGGTGGATTTACCACCTTGCCCCAAAATTTGAGCCGCGTATTCCGGCTTGGCGGATAAAGGATTTTTAGCCGCTACTTCTAATACAGTTGTTTTCATGGCTGAGTCAACCGCCTGAACGCCTACAGGCTCAATTTGCATGGCATAATCAACAGTTTCGCCAGCAGTTTTCATGGCTTCATCCACATCAGATCTTGTAGCGAAAGAAATTTGTGCCTTATCCCCCCGAATACCGCCCGAAAAATATTTTTTAGCCACAATTTGCTGGGTGGCAGGATCATATTCTTCTTTGATAGCATTGGTTGCGCCCTTGCGAAACGCTTCTAAATATTGTTCGTAAATTTTTTGTTTTTCAGATGAAGCAACCTCTAGCCCAGATGTCTTCTCTTTATTATTGTATGCTTGGCCAAGTACGCTTTTTTTAACTTTTTCTTTGTACCACATGGCTAAAATCAATGAATTATAAATCTGCCGCAAATTAGCAAACGTTTTGCCGTGATTGACTTCTTGTTCAATGGCCGGAATGATAATTTCTTTAACTACTGGAGACATTAAGTCCCCGCGGTTATCAGCTTTAAAATTCTGCGTTGTCACCCCCGAGTGTTTGAGTCGGGGACCCGCTTTCGCGGGAATGACAGTTTGTTTAATCGCCGCATTATAATCCATTTCTGTCATGACCTTAAATTCAGTTTCTGTAATAAACGCGCCTTTGGTATGCTCGTAGATTTTGGCTTTAGACGGAACAATCCAGACTTTGTTGAAGATGTCCGTGGGGATATCTAATAAATCCCCGCGAAGGCGGGGATCACGTGATAATGATGAATATATTTTATCCCAAAATTTACGCCCAACTTCTCCATCCGGACTCATTAAACTGGCGGTTAATTGTTTCAGCATAAAATCCTGAGCTAATAGATCGCGGCCCATTTCCGTGTTACCAAAAGTTTTCGGCACAATTCTGTCTGGCTCATTGGGAGACAAGTTGACCCACATGTCTTTTTGCGGAATGGTGAGAGACGCTAAAAAATAGCGGATGAGTTTCTGCGATTCAACGGCGAAACTGTTACCAGTTTCGCCAGTTGTGGTGAGCACACCCTGAGGTCCCACGAGGGGTGTAGTCGAACCACTACCACGGTCGATTATAAAATCAAATTTCAAAGGATTCTGCGGATCTAAATTGACTCCCTTAATTATAACAGGATTATAACTCATTGCTCCTATTACACTTGGAGCAACAACCTGCGCTTGGGCCAATTGCGGGGGCAGAGAAAAAGTCAAAGTAATGACGAAGAGCATGACATAATGAATAATTTTAAATAAATTTTTACGCATATAAAACCTATACATTCTCACAAAGTTAAATTATATTAGGGGAATAGTGTTACAAATATACCACACAAACCACAAAAAACAAGGCAGGCAGCTATCTTCTGTTTTGGCTTCTCTGATTTGAAAGTTTTTTGAGATATATCATTAAAATGGAGATCGAAGCAGGAGTAATTCCGGAGATGCGGTTAGCTTGACCCAGTGTTACCGGAGCAAAATATTTGAGTTTCTGTTTAATTTCATGAGATAAACTTGCCACCTCATCATATCGCAAATCAGGCGGTATTTTAATATTTTCAATATGCCGGAATTTTTCAATTTCCTTTTTTTGACGGGCAATAAACCCTTCATACTTGATTTCATATTCAATCTGCTCAACCAGCTCTTCCGGAAACTCAACCCCTTCCTGACAGCATTGCATTAATTTATCATATGTCATTTCCGGCCGTCTCAAAACTTCACTTAACATGGCAGGCTGGCGCAGTCCGGAAGACCCCAGCTGTTCCAAGGCCAGGTCAAACGCGCTTTTAGGATACATTTTTGTCACACGCAAACGTTCCACTTCTTCATCAATTGTTTGATATTTGGCATTAACACGGACCAAATCTTGCGCCGGCAGAATGCCAAATTGACAGCCATAATGAGCTAAACGCTTATCCGCATTATCTTCTCTGACCAGCAAACGGTATTCCACGCGGGAAGTAAACATCCGGTAAGGCTCTTCTGTTCCCTTAGTGACCAGATCATCAATCAACACACCCGCGTAGGCCTCATCCCTGCCTAACACAAAAGGGTCTTTCTCCAGGGCATTCAGGCCCGCGTTGATTCCCGCGATCATGCCCTGCACTCCGGCTTCCTCGTACCCGGTTGTTCCATTAATCTGTCCAGCTAAAAATAATCCGGCGATTTTTTTGGTCTCCAGGTTCGGCTTAAGTTCTGTCGGAGGAATAACTCCGTGCTCAATGGAATAGCCGTACTGAGCGATCACCACTTTTTCCAACCCCTTAATTGTACGGATAAATTGCTCCTGCACATCAGCGGGCAAACCGGTTGAAATTCCGTTAGGATAAACCAAATACGTATCCAAACCCTCTGGCTCTAAAAAAACGTGGTGCATAGTTTTATCAGAAAATTTTTTCAACTTATCCTCGATAGAAGGGCAATATCGCACCCCTGTAGCCTGAATCTGACCAGAATACATCGGCGACAAATGCATGTTCGCCTGAATAATAGCATGCGTCTGCTCATTTGTATGAGTGATATAACACGGCAATAATTTTTTATCTTGGGGAATCGCAGAGGAACGGAATGAAAAAGGCACGGCTTTATCATCCGAAAATTGCACTTCTAATTCCGCATAATTTATCGTGCGGCCGTCCAAACGCGCTGGTGTGCCGGTTTTAAAATGCCAAACTTCAAAACCCAAAGCCCGGAAACTGTCCGCCAATTTAACAGAATTTGGTTCCCCAATCCGGCCGCCCGGAACAATGGTCTTACCCATATGCATCCGGCCGTCGAGAAAAGTACCGGCAGTCACCACCACAGACTTAGCATGAACCTCCATATCGGCGTCGACCTTTATCCCGTAAATACGCTGATCTTTGGCTAAAAATTCTGTAGCCTGCCCTTCCAATACATCTAAATTTTTTTGTTCTCGGATACTCCTCTGGATGTAATCTTTATATAATTTCCGGTCTGCCTGAACCCGTGAGGAACGCACAGCCGGGCCTTTCGACATATTCAGTTGACGGAATTGGATGCCGGCATAATCCGCGGCCAAGCCCATGACCCCGCCCAAGGCATCGATCTCTTTGACCAATTGGCCCTTGCCGACTCCGCCGATCGCCGGGTTACAGCTCATCTCACCCACGGTATCAAAAGACATAGTCACCAACAGCGTCTTTAATCCCATGCGCGCTGACGCGACGCAGGCCTCTGTTCCAGCGTGCCCCCCGCCGATAATTATGCAATCGTAAGTTTTAATCATAATATTTAGATTTTAATCGTATGTGGTATGTAGTAAAAAATAAAAGCCATTACAAAATGTAGAACAAAAATTTAACAGTATAAAATACTCTGATTAAAGAATTTTGTCAACGAAAGCATGCCGTTAAAAAATGCAAGAAAGATAAGAATTAAAAAATTGTCTGTTAATAAACAAAAAAACTATTTATGTTTGATTATAACAGAGTTCATGATTCACTCACTCAGAAATGACATTATACAATTA